>CAJTNL010000001.1 GCA_910577755.1 uncultured Eubacteriales bacterium
AGGCTTTGCTTAAAATCTTCATCATATTTTCGGTAATTTCCCATTGCTTTTTTCCTTTCTTTTATTTGTCGTCTTTATTCTATCTTTTTCTTCTTTTTCTGTCCACTTTTTTAGTATACATCCAGTCTATAACCTCTTGACATAGTAAAACCCTTCTGATGTTTATTCTACATCAGAAGGGTCTTTTTTCTATGTCCATTTTTACGGACTTGTTCACTCCAACAGGATAAGGACGTATAAATAGCAAGTATAAAATAATATGGATTACATAGCAGTCAATAAAACTGATTGACTGCTTTTTTATACGAAAACAGGAGGTAATCATATGAAAATAGCTGCGGCATATGTCAGAGTATCAACGGACGATCAAACCGAATTAAGTCCCACATCACAAATGAAACAAATACAAGAATACGCAAAAAGAAACAAAATAATAGTACCAGAACAGTTTATCTTTGCTGACGAGGGCATCAGTGGAAAAAATACAAAAAAGCGAACAGAGTTTAACCGCATGATTGGTATTGCTAAAACGAAGCCAAAGCCGTTTGATTGCATTCTGTTATGGAAATACAGCCGCTTTGCTCGTAATCGTGAAGATAGCATTGTATATAAATCTATGTTACGTAAACAACTTGGCATAGACGTTATATCTATTACGGAAGCTATCGGTGATGATAAAATGTCAATACTCATTGAAGCACTTATTGAAGCAATGGACGAATATTATAGTATAAATTTAGCGGAGGAAGTTAAAAGAGGAATGACCGAACGTGTATCACGTGGCGAGGCTGTTTCAGTACCAGCATATGGTTATGATATAAAAGATGGCAAATACATTATCAATGAGCAGGAAGCTCTAATTATCAGACAAATATTTGATGATTTTTGTAATGGAAAAGGGCAAGTGGAAATTGCCAAGAATTTGAACGCTTTAGGAATTAAAACAAAACGAGGTAAGTTGTGGGAAAATCGTACAATTAACTATGTACTAAATAATCCTGTATATATTGGTAAAATACGTTGGAATCCTAACGGTATTACATCAACAAATTATGATAATGAAAATATTATGATTATTGACGGAATCCATACCCCGATAATTTCTATAAAAGTATGGAACGAAAGTCACGAAAAGCTAAGTTTATTAAAGAAAATAAGAAAACCTAGAGAAAAGAATAAACCCAACCCTAATTATATGCTATACGGTTTAGTCCGATGCGGTAATTGTGGCGGAACTCTTACCCGCACTGGATACAACGGACTACAATGCCATAAATATTCTCATGGTAAATGTGACACCTCACACTTCATTGGCATGAAAAAAATTGATAAAATGGCAATTGATCTGATCGAAACAACCTTACGAAACGGGACATTTTCTTTAACACCTAAAAGAAATTCCGACCACAATCATAAGCTCGAGTTGATTGATAAACAGATACAACAAGAAAAAATAAAACTAAATAGAGTGAAAGAAGCATATGAATGCGGGATCGATACAATACAAGAATATAAAACCACTAAATCAAAAATTATGCTTAAAATTCAAGAACTAGAGCAGTCCAAACCTACACAAGATATTAAAATAAATAAAAAACAATTTGCTAAAAAGTATTTACCAACCGTTAATACACTGAAATGCATAGATGTTAGTGAAACAGATAAAAACAAGCTGCTCAAACAGTTTGTTAATGAAATTATATACCACCGCTCTACTGATGAAATAGAAATACATTATTTTTGTTAATAGTTATTGCTTAATACAATATTGACCTCCATATTGAGCAATTACAATTTTTGCAAGTTGTGCGTTAGGTGTTTTAATTTTAACGGGATATTGCAATCGTTTCTCATAAATCCACATTATTCATTTGCCTCCACTTCCCAAGGCCATGGGCCTGTAATCCAAGCCCAACGACTTGTGTTTTGACTGGTTTCGTGTATCGGACCATACTTTGCTTCATATTGTTCGGTAAGTTCTGTAAGTTTTTTTCTTACTTCTCTTAATCGTTTAGCTGCCTCACAGTTATTAGGGTGAGTATCTAAAAACATGTGTAATTCCCACGCAGAGAAAGCAAAGGCATTTATTTGACGCATATGGCGTTCTTGTTCACTCATTTCATATCCCTCCACCTGGTTCCCAAAAACGGTTTATCTAATTCAGGGAAAATAGTACCTCTATCAAAACCTTTTTCTTCACTATAGACAGTTTTATACTGTTGAAACGGTACATAAGCCATAGCTTCTACTGTAACAGCTGGAAACGGTGTCGGTTGCTTTATCTCACACTGTTCATCATGTATCTCTGCCATTACTGACTTCTCCTTTCTATATAAATGGCTTATCCATACTATGTATTTTGACTGCAGGATGTGACTGACTCTTTTCCACTTGCGGGGACTAGTTAGTACAAAAAAACAGCGCCCCGTTCTATTCACACTACGTGAAAAAGGGCACTGTAATATATAAAAAAGCAATTTTATTTCTTATTCTTTTTAGTGAATTTTTTAATGATACGAGAAATAATCGTACCTTTTTCGGCCTTTTCTGCAGCCTCCTGTTCAGCCTCCCGTTGACGTACATCCTGTTCCTCCCGCTCCTCTGGGGTTAATTCTCGAAAAACACCCGGAACACTGTATGCAGGAGTATTCTGCGGCATATTCCGTTTACTTAAACGACGATTAATCCAGCGTTTGAGCCATGTATATATCATCGCAAAGGTTGGTACACCAATAATCATACCAATAAATCCAAACAACGCGCCAAATACCACCAGTGAAAAAATAATCCAAAATCCATTAAGCCCAATCGTCCCACCAAGAATTCGGGGACAAATAACATTGCCGTCAATTTGTTGCAAAACGATAATAAAAATAACAAAATACAATGCCTGTATCGGATCAACTAGCAAAATTAAAATCGCACTAGGAATAGCGCCAATATAAGGTCCAAAAAACGGAATTACATTGGTAATGGCTATAATCACACTAATCATTGGCGGATAAGGCAAACGTAAGATTATCATACCAATGAAACACAATACACCCACAATCATTGCATCTATAAGCTGACCGGTCAAAAAACTTCCAAACACACGGCTGGTTTCCTTCGTATTGCAAATAAAAGAATCTGCAAATCGGCGTGGCAAAAAGGCATAGGTGAACTTTTTACTTTGAGCACAAAACTTCTCTTTGCTGAACAAAAAATAAATGGCAATAATAAGCCCTATAATAACATCTTTGAGCACCATAAAGACATTCCATAATCCGGAAAGAAAATTGGTTGCAATATTTTGTAATTGTGGCACAAGATCAGTAGCCAGCCAACTCTGCAACATTTCTGTTGATTTATCAATTGCCTGTTTAATAAATTCAGTGGAATCACTTTCCTGTTTAAATATACCGTCTAACCAACCCATAAAATTGTTATAGTAGTTGTCAAAATTATTATAAAAGCCCGTAATATTAGTAACAAGCTGCGGAAATAACATTAATGCCAACACCGTAATGATGACAAACAAAATTAAAATTGCACATACAATACTGATTGCGCGCGATATTTTTTCTGCTCGCCTCATCTTTTTACTTTTTTTGAAAATTGTTTTCATAAATAATATATGCAAACGCTTGACTACAGGATTTAACAAAAAAGCAAATGCAAAGCCGTATAACACTGGAGTTAAAATATTAAATATGTTTTTGACAAAACCCCATAGCATATTAAACTGAAAAATTGTTGCAAATACCAATAAACCTGCAATAATAACTCCAACGGCAGTGATACCCCAATAGAGATATTTTTTGTCCCATTTATATCTCATAGTATCTCTTTTTTCCTCCTTTTCAAACCAGTTTTTGTGATTTTATTATTGTACCACCTATTGCATAAAAAGTCACCTATATTTGTAATAACAGGTTAACATTATTATTTTAATCATTGGTATTTTCTTAATTTCCACCACTTTTTCATCTTATACAGCCATGTTTTTTTAGTAGCTTTTCTAAAGGCTTCTATCGTCTCTTCATGTTCCCATTTTTGAAAGCGAATACTCTCTTCGTCTGTCATCGGACGATAACAACCAGGTAAATAATAGGCAATCGTCTCCGTTGGCATGTGCTTGCTTTTTAATCTTTGTGTCACTCCGCTTCTAATCCAAGTACAAATTACCGCAAATACCGGAACACCAATTATGAATCCTACAACGCCAAATATACCTCCAAATACCAATGCAGAAAAGATTACCCAAAATCCATTTAACCCTGTAGCTTCTCCTAAAATGCCTGGTGCGATGATATTTCCTTCAACCTGATGTAAAATTATAATAAATATACAAAAATATAATACCTGCGTAGGCTCAGCCAGAAAAACAAGAATAGCGCCGGGAACAGCTCCAATATATAAACCAAAAAATGGAATTATATTTGTAATACCAATCGCCACACTAATCAAAGTTGGATAGGGAAATCGGAATAATGTCATGGCTACAAAACAAATACTGCCCACAATAGTAGATTCTACCAACTTACCTGTCATAAAACCACCAAAAACACGATGCATATACCGTGCATTTTTTATTACCGTATCACTACGCCGGCGATTTAATAGAGCATATGTCATTTTTTTACCTTGAGCACAAAATTTTTCTTTACTGTATAAAAAATATATTGAAATAATGATACCAATGATAATATTTGTAATTGATTTTATAATTAACCATGTTGTCGTGGTAATATATTGTAATAGATTTTGCGTCTGTAAAGTCAAATCTGTTGAAAGCCACTTTTCAATAGTTTCTTTTATGCGAATTACAAATTGTTCTGCATAAACTGCAAACGGATGATTTTCTCCTAAAAGGTTTGCAACCCAGCTTTGTAAACGATCAAAATAAGATTCCATATTTTCATAAAATCCAAAAATATTCGTGATGAGTTGTGGTATCAGCAACAACAATAAACCTGTTATAATACCAAATAACAACAAAATAGATACCGTTACACTAATGACTCTTGCCACTTTTTTGGCTCGCTGCGTTTTTTTCATATATTTTAAATACGTTTTCATTTGAATACGATCTAATTTATTAACAAGAGGAGTTAATAAATACGCAACAGCAAAACCATACCATATAGGAGTAAACATACGAAACAGAAAGCTAGCTACGTTTAAAATCTCCTGAAATTTAAAAATAATGGCAAATGTAACAAACCCCGCAAGCATAACACATATTACAGTTACTCCCCAATAAAGATATTTTTTATCCCATCTATAATTCATCTACCAAACTCCTTTTTTCTATTCTGACAGATGAGATTAGTGTTAGTGGATTTTAAAAAACTATCCCCTATTTTCAAAAAAACAAAGGAGTTTAACATAATACATTTGCACTATATCATATTGAAACATACATTATCCCATTTTATATAAACACCAGTAAAAATAAGATAAATTTATTTTAAAATTATGGTAAAAGTCATGTGAAATATGCCATTAGGATGTAAAAAATTTGTTTAAATATTCTGTTATGTATGAGCTGTTCTATATTTGCAAACGCAAAACAGCACTTTAGTGTCTATAAATTTAAATTGCAAAAATTTACATTACAGATAATAAGAATCCCCCGATATAATCGGGGGATTCTTATTATCTAGCTTTTATAGCCACTTTTATGGTACGGGTGACAGGACTTGAACCTGCACGGTCGCCCACCAGAACCTAAATCTGGCGTGTCTGCCAATTCCACCACACCCGCTTATTTTGATGCAGTATTTTAATAATACAATTGGAATCATACCATAATCACACCAAAAAGTCAACAGTTTTTATTTATTTTATCATGCCTTTTTCTAACATACTTTGTGCCGCTAACATTGCACCAAGTTTTCCGCTGTGAAAATTTAAGCCTCCCTGCATCCACGCTGCATAAGGCTCACGTAAAGGACCGTCTGCAGAAAGCTCAATAGAGGCTCCTAACGTAAATGCTCCCGCCGCCATAATCACCTGACAATCGTAACCCGGCATATCCCACGGCTCTGGAATCACAAAGGAATCAATTGGCGCACCCTTTTGAATCCCTTGACAAAACGCAATCAGCGCTTCTTCTCTTTTCAGCATGATAGTCTGTATAATATCCGCCCTAGGTTCATCCCATCTTGGTGTAACATCGTAACCAAAATACTCCATTAGAGCTGATGTAAACACCGCAGTTTTCAGCGCTTCACCCGTTACATGAGGAGCCTGAAACGCTCCCAAAAACAGTTCTCTATTATTCCCTAAAGTTGCACCTATTTCTTTTCCAGTTGCCGGCGTAGTCAAACGATAAGAACAACTTTCAACCAAATCTTTTCTACCGGCAATATAACCACCTGTGGGCGCAATACCTCCTCCCGGATTTTTTATCAAAGAGCCCACCATCAAATCGACTCCACGGGAGACAGGTTCTTCCTTTTGCACAAATTCACCGTAACAGTTATCAACCATTACAATACAATCAGGCGCCTTTTTCTTAGCAAGAACAGCAATTTTCTCAATTTCCTCAACTGTGAAAGACGGACGCAAACTATATCCTCTCGAACGTTGAATATACACCATTTTTTGATTTGTCTGTATTGCCTGTTCAATAGCTGCATAATCCGGCATTCCTTGATCTGTTAACTCTACCTGCTCATAACCAATACCAAACTCCTTTAATGAACCGTTACCGTTACCAGTAATACCAATGACCCCTCTTAACGTATCATATGGCATCCCGGTTACACTAAGCATCGTATCACCTGGTCGCAACACACCAAACAAAGCAACCGTTAATGCATGAGTGCCGCTAACAAAATTGTGGCGTACCAGCGCATCCTCTGCACCTAACGCCAAAGCATATACAGCATCAAGAGCATCTCTGCCCCTGTCTCCATAACCATAGCCGGTAGACGATACAAAATGACTTTCACTAACTCCCACTGTCTGAAAGGCTGCCATCATTTTTTGTTGATTATAGTCAATAATTACATCTATTTCCTGTAAACGCAGTGCAACTTGCCTTAATACGGCTTCGGATGCCTTCTTGATTTTCTCATCAATCTGAAAATATGGATAAAGCATGTTTCTCCTCACTCATTTAATACATTCTATTTCAGCCCAAATTCCACAACATAAGAATCCCAATGACTGATAAAACTGTTTATTTTTATTTGTATCGCAATATACATAAATATGTTTTTGTTGTTGCTGAGCGCACAAATGTAGTAAACCATATACTACCCTTGTACCGAAACCATTTCTCTGATAAACAGGATGTACCGCTACACCGCCGACGACAGCAGTCTGCTCTGTTTCAGCAACCGTCATGGCGCATGCAATCAACCGCCCTTGTTTCATAATACCTGTAATTTTTGCACCCCCATGGCGTATCCTATGTGACATATCTAAATAAAATGGTTCAAACGGAGGAGGCACAAAAATTTCATTAGCACAAGATTGCAGCACCTCATATACACTTTGTATTGGAGGATTGACCTCCACGCCGTGTAGCTGCACAGGAACATTGCCGAATTTTAAAATAGAGCCGGTACGGTCAGGTGTTATACCTAATTGCGCTGCGCATTCTGTGCTGCACATAATATAACGCACTTCCACCACTTCTATAAAACAACTAATTTCTTGAAAATCTGCATGCGTATAGGCAAACAGGGTCAGAACACCGTCCATTTTTGACAAATATGCCATGGTACATTCGCTTTCCTCTTGTATTTGCACCCAACAATCCACAAAAGAATATGCGCCGTACATGTGTATTGTACTCAAAATTCTGCATAGAAACGGATCTACCTTTTGGTTTTCACCGATAAACGCCAAATCCTGCTCTGTTATTTGTCTAATCATCCCGATTGACTTCCTGCAATTTGCTCTGCCAATTTCATAATGAGCTTCTCAGCAGAATGAAAATCGTCAAGTGCAATTTGTCCCATTGCCGCATGTAAATACCTACATGCTAATGAAACCGCAACAGTACGGACACCTCCACGTGTCACATGAATCGCACCCGCATCATTGCCACCAGCTACGGCTTGTTTTACCTGACAAGGCAGTTGTAACTCTTTAGCAGTTTGTAATGCTAAGGTATAATAATCCCGATCATAAATTGTACCTTTATCCATAAAGGAAATCACCGCACCTTTTCCAAGACGACATACATGCTTCTCTTTTGGAACACCTGCTATATCTGCTGCAGTAGTAGTTTCTACCACTAAAGCCGCTTGCGGCTGTACTCTATAAGCAGCTGTTCGTGAACCACGCGTTCCCACTTCCTCCTGTACACAAAATACAAATGTCATATCATATAGTAAATCTGATTGCAGCATATCAATTAAAATAGCACAGCCTACACGGTCATCCAGTGCACGACCCCGGATCATACCATTTTGTACATGAAAAACCGAGTCAAGGCAAACAGGATCTCCCAAATGTACGGTCCGCTCTGCCTCTTCACGATTTGCAGCCCCGATATCTACATACATATCATGTATAGGTACAGCTTTTCCTTTCTCGTCTCCCTTTAATAAATGAATTGGTTTCACCCCAATAACACCAGGTACACCGTTACCGACCGTCACACTTCTTCCGCAAAGCACTCTCTTATCAATACCGCCCACCGTTGCAAATTTCAGGTAGCCATCGCTGTCGATGTGTGTAACAATTAATCCCACCTCATCCATATGAGCATTGAGCATGAGCTTTGTTTTTGCTCGATTGGCGCCTTTTTTCTCAGCAATCACATTTCCCATAGCATCTATCGTAATACGATCTGCATATGGAGTCACTTGCGTTACAATAAAATCCCGTACCGCCTCTTCATTGCCAGAGATTCCTTGGCGTTCGCACAGCTGTTGTAACAATTGGATATTCGCCATATACCTCTCCTCTTTTCTATCTATGATGGATATAGGAAGCCATTAATCTGGCTGTATGTTCTATATCTTCTAAATCTATCACTTCAACCGGTGTATGCATATATCGCAGAGGAATCGAAATCAGAGCTGTTCTCACACCCGTTTGGGTTGTGCTGATCACATCTGCATTGGTGCCTGTAGCGCCGCCCATCACCTCAATTTGATACGGAAGTTCCTCATCTTTTGCAATATGCAGCAATCTGTCTTTCATCTCACGGTCCAGTACAGGAGAAGTACCTATCATAGGACCTTTACCCAGATTCCCACATTTATGCGCAGGCACACCAGGCTGATCTGCAAAGGTTACATCTATTGCTATCGCCTCAGTAGGAAAAATTCGAAACGCACCTGTCTTGGCCCCTTGACTCCCTGTTTCTTCTCTACTGCTAAACAGCAGGGTAAGACCGCATGTCAAACGTTTGTCGCTGAGCAGTTGTACACAGCGAATAACCGCTGCACAGCCTGCACGGTCATCCATGGCTGCAGAGGCAATTCGATGTTGCAGCAATGCCCTAGGAGCTCCATTGACAATGATACGATCACCCAAAGCCACCATTTGTTCTGCTTCATTTTTATCCATACCTATATCAATCGCCATTTTATCTATCGGTTCTATTGTACTACCATCATCCTCCACCAAGTGGGGCGGTAAACAGCATACAATGCCTGTTAATTGTTTTTTTCCATATACCGTAACCGATGCACCCGGCAATACGCGGCGGTCCACACCACCGCAAGAAGCCACATGCAAGAAACCATCCTCATCAATCTGTGTTACAATCATACCAATTTGATCTAAGTGCGCATCTAGCATTACCTGGCGCTGCGCCTGTTTATCGCCCATAAACGCAATTACATTACCCATATGATCTATCGTTACATCACAATACGGCTCCAAGGCCTTTTTTACCACTTGTGCCGCACATACTTCGTCACCGGACGTACCTGCCGCTGTACAAAGTGCAAACAGTAATTCCTTTAATTGTTCCATAATGACCTCCTGCTACAGTTTATTTACCAAGTCTTTAAAATGATTTCCCCTTGCTTCAAAGTCAGAATACACGTCAAAACTTGCAGATGCAGGCGATAAGGATACAATATCTCCCTGCACTGCTTGTGATCTTGCAAGCTGTACGGCTTCTTCCATAGAACCTGCATGTAAAATGGTAATGCACTCCGGTCTGTACAGCGGCGCTTTCTTCACAGCAGTCTCAATTTTTTTTGCCGTTGCACCCATTAAAATTAATATTTTCACTTTTTCTACAATTACAGGTCCTAATGAATGATATGGTATATTTTTATCATATCCACCTGCAATTAAAATAATTTTTTTGTTATATAACTGCAATGTACCGCTAGCCGTTCTGGTAGGACTAGTGCCGATGGAATCGTTATAATAAGACACACCGTCTAATACCCGTACAAGCTCTGTGCGGTGAGGAACTCCACCAAAAGTTTTTGCTACCTGTTCTATCGTTTGAACAGACACATCACCCCACACCGCAGTTATGGCAGCCATATAGTTTTCTATATTATGCTTTCCTGGAATTTTAATCATATCAATATGGAGCGCTTCTGTTTGCCTGTCACCCTGCCCAATTACAATCATACCGTCCTGCCGTAAATATGCGCCGTATCTACAGGGCTTAGTACTGCTAAAAGTAAACATCTGACCCCGTACATCATCTGCAAAAGACATGGTGATAGCATTATCTGCATTTAAAACAGTTTTTGAACATGCTGTTTGATGTAACACTAGATTGCGCTTAGCCTGCACATATTCATCCATATCCTTATGCATATCCAAATGATTAGGAGATAAATTGGTCACGACTGCAATCTTGGGACTACGTCTCATAGAAATTAACTGAAAGCTTGACAGCTCCACTACCGCAACGTCCTGCTGCCGTATCTGCTCTATAGTTTGCAACAGCGGTCTGCCAATATTCCCTCCTAAATGAACACGTTTACCTGCCGCCTTTAAAAATTCCGAAATAATAGTCGTAGTCGTGGTCTTACCATCACTGCCGGTTACAGCGTATATGTTGCAAGGACAAAGGTCAAAAAAGACCTCCATTTCAGACGTAACGGTTATACCGCACGCTCTTGCCTGCTCCAGCTCCTTTGTATGAAAGCGCATGCCTGGTGTACGGAACATCATATCTACGTCCAGATTCTGCAAATAATTTTCGCCTAACCTCAGCGTAACCCCCATTTGTTCAAGCTCTTGTCCTGCTGCACCCAATTGCTCCCTTTTCCGTTTATCGCAGGCAAATACAATTGCACCTTTTGCAGCAAATAATTTTGCCAATGGTAAATTGCTGCCGCCAATACCTAAAAAAGCAACCTTTTTGCCCTTAATATGCTCAAAAAAAGCTTGCACTCTGCTATCCATACATACGCCCCATTTCATTATAGACTAAAACAACGATATATTCAGTTCTATTATACGTTTTGAAATCATAAATAGCAATACAACATAACCTAATGCAGATAGAATTTATCAAAATTATTTGTATCCTTTTCAAATCCATTCCTTATCATAACCATAATTGATTTATCATTTATGTCATTAAACAAAAAAATCAGCCAGTTTTTTTCCACAATTTACAATGCTCACAAAATTATAACGAATTTCTAATTGAATCTATCCTAACACAAAAAAAAGTGGTAAAATATAAACAATTGAAAAAATAATGATTTAAGTTAAAAATTGCGGAGGGTTGATTCATGAAATCTGTATATCAAGGTAAAACAAAGGACGTATTCGCATTAGACAACGGCAATTATTTACTAAAGTTCAAAGATGATGTGACCGGTACTAACGGAGTATTTGACCCGGGCGCAAATACAGTTGGTCTAACTATAGACGGCATTGGAAAAGAAAATTTAAAAGTTTCTATTTTCTTTTTTGAAATTTTAAAAAAAGCAGGTATTAAAACGCATTATGTCTCTGCCGATGTAGATAATTCTACTATGGAGGTATTACCTGCCCAATGCTTTGGAAAAGGCGTAGAGGTAATATGCCGTAACCGTGCAGTAGGCAGCTTTTTCAAACGATATGGCGACTATTTAACAGAAGGACAACCGCTAGACGCCTATGTTGAAATTACATTAAAAGATGATGACCGCGGTGATCCGTTGGTTACCGCCGAAGGGTTGGATGTTTTAGGAATTATGACGCCTGTGCAATTTGAAGAAACTAAAAAACTAACACAAAAAATTAACAATATTATTACACAAACCTTAGAGGAAAAAAACATTGAACTATATGATATAAAATTTGAATTTGGCTATCACAACGGGGAAGTCATTTTAATGGATGAAATTGCTTCCGGCAACATGCGCTGCTATAAAGATGGTAAAAAACTGGATCCTATGGATTTAACTGCAATGATTCTTGCTTAAAAACAGCAATAAAATATATTTATAAAAAACGGTATCTGCAGCGTATGTGCAGATACCGTTTTTCATTATACCCATTAATTAGCTTTACTTCGCTCAGATAAAGATAATGCGTGTGCTCCTTTTTCCTGTTCTATGTTTCTGAATTTAATAACGAATATCAATAAAATAATATAGCACACCAAAATAACAGCCATTGAATCCACCAATACAAACACATTAATATATAACCCAGTTTTGTGTAAAAATTACAACCACTCAACCACACCGTAATGCCTTTGCGTTGTTTTTATTATAAAAAATTAATCTTCATATAAGTACTCTCTTGTCATATGCAGAGTATTATTTACGCCTTTTGTAAATAAAATCTGATGTAAATCACAAACTCCGTTATGAAAAACAGACGCACAAGACACCAAATACAATTCCCACATACGCACAAAGCGTTCTTCAAACATACCGCTAATTACATCCCGTTTCGCAGCATAATTCTTTGCCCATTCCAGCAATGTTTTTTCATAATGTCGCCTTAAACTCTCTACATCTAATGTATAGTAGTTATATTCTCCTATAAGGTGAATAATTTCTCGCAAACTTGGTATCACGCCGCCCGGAAAAATATATTTTTTAATCCATGGGTCACCGTCATGCTCATGCCGTCCGCTAATGTAATGAAGCAATACCATTCCTTTTTTATTGAGCACCTTATCTATATTTTTAAAAAATAATGCATAGTTCTCACGGCTGACATGCTCTAGCATACCAACACTCACAATACGGTCAAAAGAAAGACCAGACTTTTCTAAATCACGGTAGTCCATTAAACGAATTTCAACCTGATCCTCTAAACCCGCAGCCTTGATACGTTCCTGACCCTTTTTATACTGCTCTTCACTTAGTGTAATGCCCACACCTTTTACATGATATTTTTTTACTGCGGTAAGTAACAAATAACCCCAACCGCATCCAATATCCAAAAGTGTTTGTCCTTCTTTTAAATTCAGTTTTTTCAAAATATAATCAACTTTATTGACCTGTGCATCATAGAGGGTGTCATTCTCTTTTTTAAAGTAAGCGCAAGAATAACTCATGGTTTTATCCAGCCATAACTCAAAAAAGGCATTACCGATGTCATAATGAGTCGCAATCTCCTGCTTTTGATTCTTCTTGGATATAGAGGTTTTCATGATTTTAGTTAAACCGCTGAAGTCGCTGGAAAAACCTTCTAGCTTTTCCAGCACCATATTTAAAATATCAAATAAATTGCCTTGCTCAAGCTCTAATACTTTATCCATATATGCTTCGCCCAAAGCCAGCGACGGACTTTTCATAACAGCTCCCATTTCTATGCCACCGTTGGCACGAATGATTGCCTGCGGTTCTCCCTGACCTACTTGAAACTCTTCACCGTCAGGAAACTTAAGCACAAATGGAATGTCATCAAATTTTTTCAACAGCTTTTTTACAATCATCTTATCAAATGCCATATTTTAAATACTCCTTTTCAACTAATACAAACTATATTGTATATCTTACTTCATATTCCCACGTTGTCAATATAAATCAACATGAATTATAATTTGATTTTTTACATACGCTTAACAATCCAAATAATCATACTAATTTTTTCACGCCGGGAATTAATCGCAAAACTACCCCTACCAATGTGCCAACCATTACCATTACCAAAGCTTTTAAAATATTTAACCAAATACTTTTAAAAGGATCCAATGCAGATCCCAGATGCAGCATTACAAACCCCATAAGCCAATGTAAATAATATATACACAACGTACTTTGAGAAATGGCGCTTACAATCTTTTGTATAATTTTATATCGAAACTTCACCCCAATAAACAAACAAAAGAAACCGATTGACATAATAAATGAGGAAACTCTAGTATATCCATCATCAATAACGCCATGCTGTGGACCTGTTGCACCGGTTTCAAACGCCTTCTCTAAAAAGAATAAAATCCACCCTATTATAACGGCTGCAACAGATATCATTTTAAAATACCGCTTTTTTATCTGCTCTATATAAAAATATTTATGCAATATTGCTCCTAAAATAAAATAAAGAACAAAGGTACCATTATAACCAAAAATATTATAACTGCCTAATGAAGAAAATGAAAATAAAGGCAATCCAGCATAACAATTTAAAATTTGAGAAAAAACATTAAATAGCATTACACCGTATCTCAATACAAATAAAATCATACAAAAAACTGTTAAAATCACTTTTGCCTTCGGATGATCAAAACATATTTTTAATAACGGAAAAATAATATAAATAGCCAATAAGGTATTCATAAACCAAAAATGACCTGTACTAATCCCTTCAACCGTACCTCCAATTGCATATTGCAGTAAATCTACAGTATTAAAATCACCAAAGGATTTATTAAGAATAAAAATCAGACCAACCAACGTTATAATACGCCATAAAAAGTAGGATAATGTTACCCACCCAACTCTCTTCATATGCTTTTTCATATCAAACGGAGCATTTAAAAGCAATGCTCCGTTTACCATAAAAAATACAGGTACGCCTGCTGTACATATCATAATGCTAAAATTGTTCATAAGACCATCATTTAACAAATCGAAATGCAAATAGCAGACAAAGAACATTGCAGAAACTTTCAACATGTCAAAATAGTCCACTCTTTCTCTGGCCATGGTCCCTCCACGTATTTAAAACTGTTTTCTTTTGTTTATCCAATGTAACAAAATTAAATAACTTACTAACGTCACAACACTAATACTGCTTATGGTGCTCCCGACCACGAATCCCGGCGGGATAAATGATAATACTACTGTATGCGTTCCTTCCGGTATTTTAACCGATAAAAATGTATCAAATACCGGTTCTGTTTCAACGCTTTGTCCATTCACATAAGCTGTCCAACCTTTCTCATAAGGCAGCGATAAAAACAATCTTTCATTTGCATTGACCGTCACAGTTCCACTAAAAGACGCTTTACTGTTTCCTGCCGCATTAAAGCTTCCGTCTGCCAATTTTTCATAGTATTGCCTGAAAATTGCCATATCCTGACGATATACATAAGGAGTACCTAACACAAAATTATCCTGTAAAAGCTCAACAGTAATCGTATAGGTATCGGCTTGCGTATCTGATATATGCAGCGGATGAATATAGTCATAATAGGCACCATGATAATTAGGTGAATAATCGACAGTTTCACCGTTTAATCGAATCTCTGCTTTTAATTTTCTTTCTGCACCGCCGAAAGAAACATAAATAGGATCCTGAGGATTACTTCTCTTGTAAATGTAAGAAACTGTTGCCGGTTTCTCTATATCCAACTTTTCTAAAATAATTTTGCCGTTCTCATTTTTGATGGTTGTATTCTCTGTTACCGTATCTACTAATTCTTCAGGAATAAAAATATTTTTTTCTCCCTGCGGAACAAACGATTGAAATACACTGTTTTGAGAATCAAACGGATTCCTCTCACTAAATTCCATTTCTCCAATATTTTCAGGAATTGCAAAACCTAATCCCAACGCATATGGATTTTCAAAAATAGAAAGCGCTCCTTCTGTATATACTTTCTGGTATTGAGACGTATATTCCTTATCTGATATAAAGTATTTTATATTATACATACTATCAAACGCTATCGTGTTACCCTTGCCGTTACTAATAAACACATCATTTGTCTGATACCCTGTTTTTTTAAAGAAATTGACTAAACTCATTTTTAAATTAGAGCTATAATGGCTGATACCATTATAAGAAAAGTACATGGCATCATTCAGCGTATAAAAGAAATCCATTTCAATCCGATAAACCGAATCATCTAACGATTTGGCTTTTGTAATAATTGACTCCTTATCATTATGATAAGAGGTAAATTCATAAGCTGTATCATACGGCATTTCTTCTATAATATGATACCCGTTTGTTCCCATATTTCCAGTAGATATAACTGCTATACAAATTATTGACGCTGCTTGTAACCATTTTTTCACTTGCACACTTACAAAATATAATAAAATATAAAACGCCACAATTAAGCCCAAATCTAATAGAAAAGATTTACTTGCCAATTTATTTGTAAAAAAACCCAACATAACTGTAACGGCAAATAATGCCGCACCCGTTATAGAATAACGCAGTATTGGGGGCTTTGAAGCTCTTAAAGCCTGAAAACTTTCGATTGCCAGCGTAATTAAAATAAAACCAAAAATAAAGGCATATCTGTGTGTAAACATATTAGGAAGCGCAAAAGCGTGCCATACTAAATCAAACGAAACTATATGAAAAGAAAGTATTAATACTGCTACTAAGCCGCCTGCCAACAATTTTGTATACAAACTGATGGTTTTATGAACAAAAAACAGCACTGTAAGTACCAAAATAAATATACCTATAAAAATATTTGGTAAACCATCACGTAAATCAGCATATTCAAACATATTGGTATACAATTGACCAAAAATATCAAACAAAACATTTTTTAACGAAAATGAGAGTCCTGAAGAAACACTAGATTTATTGCCGCTAAGTGCAAAAAAAGTGGGTAATAAAACGATCGCCGACATACCACCGGCAATTAGAGACGATAAAACATAGTTTGCGGTCTTTTTACCAAAATACTTTAATTTTTCAACGGTTGGCAAAGAACGCAACACACGATAAACAAAATATAAAACTGTAAAAATGCAAAGCATATAGCCAATATAATAGTTTGTCACCAACGCCGCAAACAGCGACAGAATATAACAAAGAGGTTTTTTCTTCTGAATCATACGGTGTATACCCAGCGCAATGAATGGAAGCAAAATAACGCCGTCCAACCACATAATATGTGAAAGATATACAATATTAAAACTCATAAAAGCATAACAGACCGAAAAAATTAACGACGTATATCTGCTGCGATAGACTTCAGCTAAAAAAAGCTGACAAGTAAAACCACAGGCCCCTATTTTAAGAATCGTCATAATAAATATGGCAGTGGGTAATTGACCAGATGTAAAAAATAAAAGAATAAAATTAAATGGACTTAATAAATAATAAGGTAAAATTCCCCACATATTGTTGCCTAATGTTTGGCTAAGGCAATAAAATAAATGATTTTCCCCTTGAAAAAAACCTTTAAAATAGGAAAAAAAGTCTGTATACTGTGCAGCTAAATCTATGGTTAAAATTGTATGTTCCCCGCCGGGAAACACACCTAAAACGGCAAACATCACAGTCAGCATACATGCCGGTATTGCAAAAGATAAAATTCCAATTAAACTTTTATGCAAATAAACGTTATTCCTCATCAACATTTTGTTCCTTTATAAGATAAATGGGCCTTTTTTTCGTTTCAAGATACGTTTGTGATAAATATTTCCCCAAAATACCAATACAAAACAACTGAACGCCACCGATAAATAGAATCACACAAATCAGCGACGGATAACCAGCGACAGGATCGCCAAACGCCCATGTTTTAATTACAATAATACAAATTAAAATAAAAGCAACCAAACATAGTATTAGCCCCAAAAAAGAAGCAATGGACAGAGGAACTGTAGAAAACGCAACAATTCCGTCTAATGAATATTTAAGCAGCTTCCAAAAAGACCATTTGGTTTCACCTGCTCTGCGTTCCACGTTTTGATACTCAATCCATTTAGTATTAAAACCTACCCAGCTAAAAATCCCTTTGGAAAAACGGTTATATTCTTTCAATGATACGATAGCATCCACCATCTGACGTGTCATAAGTCTGTAATCGCGTGCACCGTCAACTATTTCCGTTTTAGAAATTTTATTAATCATTGCATAAAACATTTTTGCAAAAAATGAACGAATCGGCGGTTCTCCCTTGCGAGATACTCTACGTGTTGCAACACAATCATATATACCGCAATCCAAATCATGAAACATTTTAGGCAAAAGATTTGGAGGATCTTGCAAATCTACATCTATAACAGCTACATACTCTCCAGTAGACTTTTCAAGCCCCGCATACATAGCTGCTTCTTTACCAAAATTTTTGGAAAAAGATATATATTTCACACGTTCATCTTTTTGTGCTAAATCTTTTAAAACCTTAACTGTTTGATCCTTAGAGCCGTCATTGATAAAAAGGTATTCAAAAACCGCTTCTTGCTCCATACTTTGAGATACCTTTACAATTTCCTCATAGAAAAATGGTATCGCTTCTTGTTCGTTATAGCACGGAACAATAACTGATATTTTTTTCATCTTAAATTTCCTCTTTTTCCGTACTTTTTATAAATCCAATTTAATAATATATCCTTTTTTATATCATTTAATTATATCTTACTGCTAGAATCTTGTCAATGTTAGGAAAACTGCGAATATATTATTTGCATAATAAGCAGTAAATCCAAATTTTTGAAACAGAAGCTTGGATTTACTGCTTAACTATAATATAAACAATATATCAATTAACATAAAACAACTAAAGTGTCTCAAATTTTAACACCCTAAACACCGCAGCAGTTCTTGCATTTGCTTTATACCACACTGCTGAGAAACAATAATAGATTGCAGAATAGGCCTAAGCTCACAGCATATATCAAACTCAAGCGCATTTTTAGCCATTTCTACTGCACCTTCATGATGTGGTATCATCTCCCACATAAAATTACAATTAATGCTATTAGTAATCTGCGCACATCTCATTCTTGAAAACATAGTTTGCATAATCTGCCGCATTGTTTTATTATATGCACATAAATCATGTTCCTCATTATTAAGCTCTCCGCAATGCTTCACAATGCTGCGCATGTTTTCAATACTTTTTGTTTGCTCTGTTATAACCTGTAAAGCAATACCCTGCAATGAAATATCTGTTGTATATTTGAGAATATTATTTGACATTTTAATTGCTGCTTCATGGTGAGGGATCATTTGCATAATCAAATTATGTGATATGCTATCCGTTAATTTTACCTCTGTCATGCCACGTATCATTTCATTTAAAATACAGAAAAAAACCTTAAGATATTCCTTTGTCACATGACTAAATCTACATTGTCCGTTCATTGGTCCCACCTCCTTACGTATATTATATTCGCAAATACGCATATTGGTGTCAATCGCTCAATATATATTATAAAAAGATTTCTACAAAAATACTGTTGCAATACCAACCATTGCTTTACACAAAAAAACTGTGGTGTACAATTTGTACACCACAGTTTTGGTGATCCATCGGAGATTCGAACTCCGGACACCCTGATTAAAAGTCAGGTGCTCTGCCAGCTGAGCTAATGGATCATCACAATATGACTAATTATATATTATATAGCAGATATTCTGCTTTTGTCAACAAAATTACTGCATTCTTAAGTAAAACACTCAAAAGTTATAATATAAAATGAATATGAGTATCTTAATAGCAGTAAAAAATTGAGTCTGAACACAATTCCAGACTCAGTCTGGCTGGGCTGGCAGGATTCGAACCTACGAGTGACGGAGTCAAAGTCCGTTGCCTTACCGCTTGGCGACAGCCCAATATATTACACAGAATATTAATTCTGTGCTACATGTAAAGTGGGGTGGATAATCGGATTCGAACCGACGATCTCCAGTGCCACAAACTGGCGCTTTAACCAACTAAGCTATATCCACCATATGGCGCGCTGAAAGGGATTCGAACCCCTGGCCTACTGCTTAGAAGGCAGTTGCTCTATCCAGCTGAGCTATCAGCGCAACTTTAATCAATAAAATGGAGCGGGTGATGGGAATCGAACCCACGCGACCAGCTTGGAAGGCTGGAGTTCTACCATTGAACTACACCCGCACTTTCGGCAACGTTATGAATTATAGCATATAACGTCACCACTTGTCAATAGCTTTTTAAAATATTTGGAAATATTTTTGTAAAGACTATTATATTATAACCATATTGTGTATTTATTATACCAGTTAAAGCGTAGTAAGGTTAATTTCACCATTCTTGACAGTAATGTTAATACCGGTAATGAGCATATCGTAATAATTTACAAGTAATGAGGCAATTTGATCTTCCACCTTCTTACGGATTAAATTACGCAAATCACGCGCACCGCTTTTGCCACCAATAGCATGGTTAGCAAGCCATTTCAGTACAGAATCATCGTATGTCAATACAATATTACGCTCCTTAAGCGATTCTACATACTCATCAATCATAAGACGTGCTATCGACTCAAAATCTGCGTCAGTTAACTGATGAAAAATAATAATTTCATCTATACGACTTAAAAATTCAGGTCTTAGAAATTCTGACAATGCTTTCATGGTCTTTTCACGGGTAACATCTGCACTATTCTTTGCAAACCCCATAGCAGACTCTTTCCTTTCGCTTCCTGCGTTAGAGGTCATCACAATGATGGTATTTTCAAAATTTACTATGCGACCATGGGCATCTGTGATTCTGCCCTCATCTAAAATTTGCAATAAAATATTCATTACATCAGGATGCGCCTTTTCAATCTCATCAAACAGAATAACAGAATAAGGCTTGCGGCGCACTTTCTCTGTCATTTGCCCAGCCTCATCATAACCAACATAGCCGGGCGGAGATCCAATAATACGAGAAACCGAATGCTTTTCCATAAACTCTGACATATCCAGACGGATCAGAGCATCTGGCGTATCAAAAAGCTCGTCGGAAAGTACCTTTACCAGCTCGGTTTTACCTACACCCGTAGGACCTACAAAAATAAACGAAGCCGGTTTTTTTCTTGGATTGACAGACACTTTACTTCTTCGGATAGCTGCAGATACAGCTTCTACAGCTTCTATTTGTCCAATCACCTTTGCGTTTAGTTTACCCTCAAGCGCAACAAGTTTTTTCAGCTCATTTTCCTGAATACGGCTAGCAGGAATTCCTGTCCAAAGCTCAATAACGCGAGCTAAATCCTCTTCAGTTACTCCTGCATTTAATGCCTGTGGCTCCAAATCTTTTGTTTTTTCTTCAAGCCGAGCAATTTCACAACGGGTTTCTGCCAATTTTTCATAATCAGGTTCAGCGCCCTGTGCTGTTAATTGTTCCTCCTCCTGCTTTAACTGTTCCAATTCAAATGTTGCCGCATCATATTCCGCCATGTAAATATTTCTTAAAGCAGCACAAGCACAAGCTTCATCCATTAAATCAATTGCCTTATCCGGTAAAAAACGGTCAGTAATATAACGCTCTGAAAGAACTACAGCACGTTTAATAATATCATCGGAAAGCTCTACCCTATGGTAACGTTCATAGTAAGACTTAATCCCCAACAATACTGCAATCGTATCATCTATAGACGGCTCTATTACCGTTACTGGCTGAAAACGTCTTTCCAAAGCGGTATCCTTTTCAATATACTTACGATATTCTGTAAATGTGGTTGCACCAATAACCTGAATCTCCCCGCGAGAAAGCGCAGGTTTCAGAATGTTTGCCGCATTCATAGAACCTTCAGCATCCCCTGTACCTACCAGATTATGCACCTCGTCAATAAATAAAATAATATTACCATCTGCTTTTACTTCGTCAACCAAACCTTTTATACGGCTTTCAAATTGCCCTCTAAATTGAGTACCTGCTACCAAAGCTGTTAAATCCAAAAGATGAATTTCTTTCTTTTTTAAACGTGCAGGCACATTACCTTGTGCAATTCGAATAGATAATCCTTCTGCAATAGCTGTTTTACCAACGCCTGGTTCACCTATTAAACATGGATTGTTTTTGGTTCTGCGGCTTAAAATCTGAATCACACGCTCAATTTCATGGTCTCTACCAATAATAGCATCTAGTTCGTTGTTTTTGGCCTTTCCCGTTAAATTAGTGCAATACATATTTAAATATTTACGCTTTTTCTTATTCTTTTCTTTTGTATTTTTAGGTACCTGAGCCGCACTCTCCTGTTCCTTTGTAGTTTCTTCAGCAGATGACTCCTGGAATATATTTTTCAAAAATGGAAAAGTTGCAGCTCCACCCTGTATAAAACCGTTTTCCTCTCCATCTTCATCATCAATCGGTATCATACCTCCCTCCATAGCCATAAGGCCACTAAGTTCGGTCTCCATTGATTCCATCATCTCTTCGGTAATACCCATTTTTTCCATTAAATCATTAACCGGCTTAATTCCCATTTCTTTTGCACATACAAGACAGTAGCCTTGACTTTGCTTTGCATCTGCTGCCTGAGAAACAAATACAACAGCCGGTCTTTTGTTGCAACGTGTACATAAAATCATAATGTTTTCTTTTCTCCGCTACCGCAGCGGAAACTTCATTCTGTCCTGCGGTTAAATTAGGACAGGTCTAAACAAAATTAAGTATAGGTAAACGCGTAATCTCATACAAACCACGACGTAATTGGATTATACATAAAAATAAAACGACAGATATAGGAGCTATTCAGTACTTGCTTTACAGATGCTGCACTGCTGCCAGTTAAAGGCATAATTAAATACAGCAAAACACATGCCAGAAACACATAAATAATTCCCTTGAAAATGCCGAAAACAGCACCTGCTATGCCGTCTGCCTGACGTAACACCGGCCAACGGAATATATTACCCAGCAATTTAACCGCCAAACGGACAAATACAAACAGTATAAAAAATAAAATAACTGTCAGTAATAACTGGAGCAGCCATATTACAGCAGGGGAAAGAATATCTGCCGTTGTCTCTGCAACAGCAGCGTTCTTTGTTGCCAGATTATTTTCAATTTGGGAGGAAGTAATACCCATATTATGAAGTGTATTACGCAAAAAATCAGGTAAAGCTTGTATAATACTAGCTGTCTGTTCCTGAATAGATCCCAACGTACCATTTGAAAGAACTTGAGATATCTGATCTGCCAGCATTCCCCGAAAAATCCCTTGATACATGGCGTTTGCAATCAGTCCGCCTAGCGTCCATGCCAAAAACATTGCAAGCGCTGCACCAATAAAACTTGTTATACTTTTAAAAAAACCTTTTTTATATCCAAAAACAACACAAATCAGAACGATGATAACCAGTCCAATATCTAACAGGATCCCCATAGATAACCTCCCGATTCATTCCTCTGTTAATATAACATAATTTATATCGCTTCACAAGGGCTATAGCTATGAAAACTTTGACAGCCGGACTTGACTAACACCCAATACATAAATATGAGCTTCATCCGCCAAAGCAATACCTCTTGCATCTGAACCAGCATTCGCTGTGCTAAAAGCATTACCGCTGCTTGCAGAATATCCAGTAATTGTGTCGTTAGTTAAAGTTGCTACCGTATCTCTGTATAATGAAACAGCGTCTATACTATCATAACTTTCAATAACTATCTGCTCAGCTACTCGGCTGTTTAACAAAACAATTTTGTTAGCGCTCTGATTATCAAAGGGCGTCAATACTAGCGCTACTCTATCACTATCAACAGCAAAATCAGTCATTCTACGGGACTGATAACTATAATCCACCTTTTCTCCGGTTGTGCCATTAATCATACTTGTTACAGTATCACCAACCGCAGCGACAGTTCCGTCTTGCAAATAAATCACTTGTTCAATAAGCGCTTCACTATAGGTCAAAACCGCAATAGGAGTCGGAATAGAAAGATCAAATATATATACTGCCGAAACCAAACCGCCGTCTTTTGCAGTCATAGCTGAAACCGCCGCTCTAGTACCATCATGATTTAACGAAACATCTGTTACATAATACTCCGAAAAATCATATTTGTACTGCACAGAATGATTAGTTAGATAAACAGAGAGTGAAGACAGATATCCTTTCTTTTCGGTTACAAGCACATAACGACCATTATCCGCAATATGTCCGGTTATCAAATTACTATCGGCGTTGCTTTCATATACATTGCCTGCGTCGCTTACAACTTTAAATCCGCTTCCTCCCAAATTATAAAGTAGATAACGACCGTTTGATGCCTGTAATACTGGATGACTGAAACCATGCTGGCAATTGACCAAATGTTTTGCTGTATTGTTCATCACCGTTAATGCAGTATCACTTAGCGCCACTGCATTTTTATGCATCGTGATAAAATTGCCGCGGCTAACGGTACTACCTACAATATCTGTAGGGTAACCATTGCCATTTCCAACACCTACTGTTATACTTCGAAGCCATTGTCCAATATCAGAAGATCCGGCAACACCAAACCAAATAAATAGCCCCACCACAACCGCCAGCAAAACTATTATAACACTATATACCCATTTTGGTACCCGGGAAAAGGGCTTTTTTTTCTTCATACGCTTTGGAGATGTTTTTTGACGGTTAGCCGAAGACAGACCCTCGTAAGACGTACTTGCAAGCTCGTTTTCCTCCGATATTGTATTTTTTAAAGCATTATGCAAATATGGACTTCTATCTTCTTTTTTATTTTGATCCAATACCATCCAACCTTTCCTAAAATCTCATAAGCCGGATTATCCTTTAAAGACGACTTCTTAATTTTACTAATAAAACACACGGTTTAGATACAAACCACAAGACGGGGCAGTAGGCCCTGCCAACTTTCTATTCTTGGCTTTTATAATAAGGGGAATATCATCTGGTTTAAATTTACGCTGTGCAACCCTTAGTAATGTTCCTACCATAATGCGTACCATATTATACAGAAAGCCATCTGCTGATACTGTGAACAGTACCATATCGCCCTGCCGTTCCACCCTGGCATTTGTAACACAACGCACCATATCCCCTGCTCTGCGTTGATCCAAGGTGCAAAACGAAGTAAAATCATGACATCCAATATAGTATTGGGCAGCCTCGTTTAACTGCTCTTCATTCAGAGCATACCAATAATGATGAGCATAACCGTCTAAGAAAGGATCACGAATACGATGATTCCAAAGCTTGTATAAATACTCCTTGCCCGTACAAGAATATCTCGCATGAAAATCATCTGCCGCTTGTTCACAACTGTATACCGCAATATCTGTCGGCAAAAAATGGTTCAGCGCCGCTACCAGTCTTTTTTCCGGTATACTGTGTTCCAGCTTCATACTAATACAATACTCATAAGCATGTACGCCTGTATCTGTGCGGCTGCATCCTTTTAAGTCAGGTTGTATTCCTAAAATGTTCTTTAAAGCATCTTGAAAAACTTCTTGCACAGTTACCGCATTTTGCTGTATTTGCCAACCGTGATAACGCTTACCGTCATATGAAATTTTCAATAGTAAATTTCTCATATATTTTAGTTCCTTTTTACAGAAACATTTCTGTTACAAATATATTTAGTAATATAACCCCTACACCAATCAAAACCGTAATTACCGATATAATAATATCCTTCACGGCAATATGCAATATTTTCATTTTTGTTCTGCCTTTACCTCCATTGTAGCAACGGCATTCCATTGCCATCGCCAAATCATAAGCGCGGCGGAAAGAAGATACAAATAAAGGGATTAAAATAGGTATCAATGCTTTTACACGAGAAATGAGCCCTCCGCTTTCCAAATCGGCTCCCCTTGCCTTTTGCGCACTTATAATTTTATCAGTTTCCTCCAATAAAGTAGGAACAAAACGCAGTGCAATCGTCATCATCATAGCAATTTCATGCACCTTAATATGAAATATTTTCAACGGTTTCATCAATCTTTCCAGTGCGTCTGTCAATTGTGTTGGCGAGGTAGTATAAGTTAAAACAGCACTCATTAAAATTAGAACGATAATGCGCACGGCAATGAAAATAGCATTACGTACGCCCCCTGCCGTAATTTGTAAAAAGCCCCATTGCACCAGCACAGCGCCGCCTCCGTAGAATAAATTAAGCACCGCTGTAAACAGAATTACAAATATTACGCCTCGAGTACTTCTCAGATAACGGTTAAACGGCACGCCCGAAAACAACATCGCCGCAACAGTATATACCGACATTAAACCTAAGCTTGAAAAATTTCCTGCAATAAAAATAAAAACAATATTGAAAAGTGTCAACAAAACTTTTACTCTCGGGTCCAGTTTATGAACGATAGATTTTCCCGGAAAATACTGGCCTAATGTAATGTCCTTAATCATTCGCTGCTCCTCTCTCCATAAGCAGGGGAAAAAGCTCCTGCACAGCCTGCTCTAAAGTAAATACCCCGGGAGATACAGGATAACCCTTTTCATGGAGTTTTGTCATTATTTTTGTAATTTGCGGTACACATAATCCGATTTGCTCAAGTTCTTTAGCGTGAGCAAACACTTTAGCAGTCTCATCGAATAAAAACACTTTACCATTATTCATCACCAATATACGGTCGGCAACTCTTGCAATATCCTCCATACTATGGGATACCAAAATTACTGTATTCTTACGCTTACTGTGATAGGATTTAATTTGATTTAACAGTTTATCTCTACCCTGCGGGTCAAGACCAGCTGTGGGTTCGTCTAAAATCAGCACATCCGGATCCATTGCAATAACGCCTGCAATCGCTGCTCTGCGTTTCTCTCCGCCAGACAGTTCAAAAGGAGATTTTTCCAGCAAAGCATGGTCTAACCCTACAAAATTCACTGCCGCTATCACGCGTTTATCCGCCTCTTCTTTGGAAAGTTTCATATTTTTGGGACCGAAACCAATATCTTTGCGAACAGTATCCTCAAACAGCTGATACTCCGGATACTGAAATACCATACCTACCTGAAACCGTACCTTGCGAATTTCTTTCTTTTGCTCCCATATATCCTTTCCATTAAGCAACACCGTTCCGGATGTAGGTTTTAACAGACCGTTGAACTGCTGAATCAGCGTAGATTTACCTGAACCTGTATGTCCGATTAACCCAATAAACGCTCCTTGCTCAATGGTAATATTAATATTTTTAACGGCAGTCTTACAAAACGGCGTTCCCGCACCGTAAGTATACGTAAGATTTTTGGTTTCTAGCACATTCATCGTCTTACGATTTCTCCTTTAATAATAATTCCAATGCAGCAATACACGCTTCTTCTGTTATCATTCCATCTGGCAACCGATGACATCCTCTTTCCCTTAAACGGTAAATCAGTTCCGTAGACTGAGGAACATCCAAATCATGTTCTTTGAGCAACTCTACCTGTGAAAATACTTCTTGCGGTGTACCGTCGATTAAAATACTGCCTTTATCCATCACTATTACTCTATTTGCTGCAACCGCTTCGTCCATATAATGGGTAATAAGTACCACGGTAATTCCCTTTTCACGGTTCAGTTTTATGACAGTCTCCATAACCTCCTGCCGACCTCTAGGATCTAACATAGCGGTGGGTTCGTCCAAAACAATAGTTGAAGGCTGCATTGCAATAATCCCCGCAATAGCAATTCTCTGCTTTTGGCCACCAGAAAGCTTATGAGGAGCATGCTCACGGTACTCGTACATATCCACGGATTTCAGCGCAGCATCAACTCTTTGTCGAATTTCTGCAGGAGGTACACCCAAGTTTTCCGGTCCAAACGCAATGTCTTCTTCTACAATGCTGGCAACCAGCTGATTATCAGGATTTTGCAAAACCAACCCTACCTGTTTTCTAATCGCAAACCTTAATGACTCATCGATCGTATCCAATCCATCTACATACACTTTTCCACCATTTGGAAGTAAAAGTGCGTTAAAATGCTTTGCAAGGGTTGATTTTCCGGAACCATTATGACCTAACAATGCAACAAAGTCACCTTTTTGAATACCCAAGGTCACACCCTTTAAGACCTCTATCATACCATTTTCTTCCTGATCGTAAGAAAATCTTACATCCTGAGCCTGTAAATAGTCCATATTGATTCCTTTCTTATGCACTTGCTTCAGACTGCCAAATTGCAGTAGAGCCACATGGTAATACCAATCCCGTAGATGTAACCGGCAACCCAATTTCATCGGCAGATACCGTGCCGCCGAATTTTTTGGTCAGCATAATTGAGAGCAAATACGCCATAACTGCAGGTGAAAGACCTGTTGTATAAGAATTGAGAAGAAAAAATAAAGGATTTTGAGACATTACGGGAACACATATCTTTAAAAGATTATAAAGTTGCTCCTCTAGCTTCCATACTTCACCGCCCGGTCCCCTACCATAAGACGGAGGATCCATAATAATGCCGTCATAAGTATTTCCTCTGCGCTGTTCACGCTGTACAAATTTTACACAATCATCTACAAGCCAGCGAATCGGTTTTTCTGTTAAACCACTTACTGCGGCATTTTCTTTTGCCCACATTACCATACCTTTTGAAGCGTCCACATGGCAAACCTGCGCGCCCGCAGAAGCACACGCCAAAGAAGCCGCACCTGTATAGCCAAATAAATTTAGTACTTTCACAGGACGCTTTGCTCCTTTGATTTTATTCATAACAAAATCCCAGTTTACGGCTTGCTCAGGAAAAATGCCGGTATGCTTAAAACCCATGGTTTTTAATCGGAAAGTCATATTATTGTATTTAACGCTCCATACTGACGGTATCTTCCGCTTTTCTTCCCAGTAACCGCCGCCTGTATTGGAACGATGATACTTGGCATGCGCTTTTTCCCATAACGGATGTGCTTTTGGCGTATTCCAAATAATCTGTGGGTCGGGACGAATTAAAATCACATCTCCCCAACGCTCCAAACGCTGGCCTGCCGTAGTATCAAGCAATTCATAATCCTTCCAATCTGCTGTTCTCAATCCTGTAATATCCTTTCCGTTTATATTAATTGCTCTCGAATCACATCCGCAACAAAGTTAGCAAGCTCTTTGATTTCTTCTCCGTTTTCCCCCTCTACCATAACGCGAAGTAAAGGTTCTGTCCCACTGGGACGTACCAGAATACGTCCTTTCCTACCTAACTGATTTTGTACTCTTTGAACAACCTCTTTTATTTTTCTGTCAGTGTAAAAACGTAATTTACCTTCATTTGTTACCTCTACATTCACCAGTATCTGCGGAAACCGTGTCATTAAAGTAGCAAGGCTGGAAAGCTTGGCTTCACGGCGATGCAACAAACTAAGCAAATGTGCTCCTGTCAGTTGACCGTCTCCTGTAGTACCAAAGTCTAAAAAAATAACGTGACCGCTCTGCTCACCGCCAAAGTTATAGCCGTTCCGGCGCATAGTTTCAAGCACATAACGATCTCCTACCTTTGCAGCCTCAAACCGCATTCCATTATCCTCACAAAAACGGATAAAACCCATATTGCTCATAACGGTACCTACCACTGCGTTACATGCCAATTTGCCCCGGGATTTTAAATCGGCAGCACAAATTGCCATTACAAAGTCACCATCTACCAGGTGTCCTTTTTCATCCACAGCCAGACAGCGGTCAGCGTCACCGTCAAACGCAATACCTGCATCAAGCCCTTTGTCAACTACAAATTGTTTTAAATCTTCCATATGAGTAGAACCGCAATGTTCATTGATGTTAGTTCCATTTGGCTTATGGTTAAGCATATAACAGGTTGCGCCTAATTCAGTATAAATTTGCTCCGCTGTTCTGGAAGCTGAACCATTGGCGCAATCCAACGCAATTTTAAGTCCATTTAACGCATACGGTACTGTACTTTTCACATGTTGTATATACATTTGCACAGCATCTTGAGCATGGGTAATACTGCCTACTCCTCCTCCTGTAGGGTAAGTGTAAGCAGTAATATTATCCAGCACAATGGCTTCAATTTGTTCTTCCAGTGCATCCGGCAATTTAAAGCCGTCCCCGCTAAAAATTTTAATACCGTTAAATTCACAAGGATTGTGAGAAGCCGATATCATAATGCCTGCATCCGCTTTTAATTTATCAATTAAATACGCAACTGCAGGTGTTGGAACAACACCTAATGTTACAACGTCTGCTCCAACTGAACATAAACCGGCCGCCAATGCATTTTCCAACATATCGGAGGATACCCTAGTATCCTTCCCTATAATAATTTTGGGTCTCATTTTACTGCTTCCGGTTAGCACCATAGCAGCGGCACGCCCAATATTCATTGCCATTTCGCATGTCAACTCTGTATTTGCCACACCTCTGGCACCGTCGGTTCCAAATAATCTGCCCATAAGCTCTCTCCTGTCATTGTGTTTCAGTGAATGAATCGATTAAAGCATAATAATCTATGTTATGTTCCAATTAATTTTTGTTGCATATTTCCCTCATTCGTATCACCAGGCGGCTTCAGTCCCAAATGCAGGTATGCCGCATGTGTTGCACATCTACCTCTTGGTGTACGTTTTAAAAATCCAATTTGCATTAAATACGGCTCATACACATCTTCCAGCGTCACCGCTTCTTCTCCTATAGCTGCCGCCAGTGTTTCAAGCCCCACGGGCCCCCCGCTATAAAACTCAATTAATGCCGTCAGCATCCTTCGGTCATTAGAATCCAATCCAATTTCATCTACCTCTAAACGATCTAACCCGATTTTAGCAGTTTGATAATTGATAACACCGTCACTAATAATCTGAGCAAAATCACGTACCCGCTTTAACATCCGATTAGCAATACGCGGCGTTCCTCTAGAACGGGATGCAATTTCCAATGCACCGTCCGCTTCAATGGAAATACCCAGAATCTGTGCACTGCGTGTAACAATATCCGCAAGCTGCTGCGGTGTATATAATTCTAAACGGAGCATAACGCCAAAGCGGTCTCTTAACGGGGCGCTTAACTGTCCGGCTCGTGTGGTAGCTCCTACCAGCGTAAATCTAGGCAGCGGCAAATGGTAAGAAGCAGCCATCTGCCCTTTTCCTGTAATAATATCCAACGCAAAATCCTCCATAGCAGGATACAATATTTCTTCTACGCTACGGGATAAACGATGTATTTCATCAATGAACAATACATCTCCCTCATTTAAATTGGTCAGCAACGCCGCAAGGTCTCCAGGTTTTTCAATGGCGGGACCTGCTGTAATCCGTAAGTTGACATGCATCTCATTTGCAATAACACCCGCAAGGGTCGTTTTACCCAAACCAGGGGGCCCGTATAGCAGTACATGGTCGAGAGATTCTTTCCTTAGACGAGCCGCCTCAATAAAAACAGAGAGATTTTCTTTAACTTTCTCTTGACCTATATATTCTGTCAAGCGTTTGGGACGCAGAGGATTTTCGACCTCCGCATCCTCCGGCGTATATTCTGGCGATACCATACGATTTTCAAAATCATATTCGCTGTTTTCAGTAAAATCGTAATTCAAGTTCTCATCTCCCTATACGAATCTTACAGATTTCCCGCCATTGCTTTTAAAGATAAACGAATCAATTCTTCTACAGGCAAGGCGCTATCAAATTTTGCTACCACAGCGGCGGCATCTGTCGGAGAATAGCCTAAAACGGTTAATGCGTTAACTGCTTCGCCCACATGCGTACTGGATGACGCAATACCTTGCGGCGGTATTACTGTATTGCTGCCTATATCCATTTTCTGTACTTTATCTGTTAATTCCAGAACAATACGCTGTGCAAGCTTCGGTCCCACACCGGCAGCCCTTGTCAACACTTTACTGTCGTTTGTCGCAATAGCGGCAGCGACTTGCTCCGGAGTCAGCTCTGACAAAATTGCCAGTCCCACCTTAGGACCTACGCCACTAACTCCTGTCAGCATTTTATAACAATTCAATTCCATAACCGTTATAAAACCATAAAGATCCATCGCATCTTCTCTTACATGCATATGCGTATATATTTTAACTTCCTGCCCTACTTTAGGCAAACTTCGCTGTGTGCTCAGCGTTGTATAACATTTATATCCTACTCCACCGCATTCTACCACTATAAATGAAGGCTCTGTATAAATAAGTATTCCTTTCAAGCTGTAAAACAAACTTATAACCTCCTTGTTAACATGGTACGGCGCAGCATGGAACCTGCCGCCTGCCCGTGACAAATTGCCATTGCCAATGCATCGCAGGTATCGTCAAGCCCCGGCATTTGCTTTAAACATAACAACCGTTTAGTCATTTCCATTACCTGCGGTTTCTGTGCTTGTCCGTAACCGGTTACTGCCTGCTTTACCTGCAAAGGAGTATATTCGGCAATGGTCACCCCTGCTTTTTGTACTGCCAATAAAATCACACCTCTGGCTTCGGCCACCTGTATAGCTGTTTTCTGGTTATTCTGAAAATACAACTTTTCTATAGCGGCAGCCTGCGGCTTCCATTTTTGCACAATGCAGGTTAACCCATTATAAATGATTTCTAAACGCTCATAAAACCTTTGCGATGCTTTTGTAGTAATAGCGCCGTGCTCCAATGGACGGTAGCGGCCATTCTTTGCTTCAACCACACCGTAACCAACAATAGCATAACCGGGGTCAATTCCTAAAATAACCATGCCAAAGCTCCCGTTCTTTGTTCTGTATTAAATGTAATTATAATTTTTTATTATAACATGTTATAAATTTATTTGCAATTTTTACAAAAAATATTATACCACTCTAATAATTATCCAAAATATTCTATTTTAAAGATGTTAACAATACACTTTACAACTCTGCTGTTTTACAATATTTGTTATAGTAACTTTACCACAACCGGAAACAAAAAGCATGAATATTTATTTAATTCTATTTAAACCGTATAATGTTATTTATTTTACAAAGAATAACAAAACTTTAGTAATATAGAAAGGCGGAATGCACTTTGTCTACCAAAAGATTGATACAAATTACAAGCCTTGTCGCTGCTATAATTTTTACATTAAGCGCACTGACATGGATCGGATATGCAAGGGCCTCTTCATACCATACAGAGTTGGAATATACGTATCGTAGAGCGCTCAACGACTTAAATACTCATATTGGCAGCATGAATATTACCTTAACCAAAGCCGGATATGCCAATACAGTACAGCAGCAAAACGGCATGGCAGGTCAGTTGATGCGGGATGCTGGAGGTGCAAAAGCAGCGCTGGCTATATTGCCTATTGGCAGCGATTCATTAAACAATGTGAATAAATTTATATCACAAACCGGCGATTTTGCTTCATCTATATCATCACGGCTATCAGCAGGAGAATCTTTAACAGATGAAGACAAAAACATTATGCAGCAATTATCTCAATACTGTAATATACTAGCAGCTAATTTAAACGAAATACAAAAAGAAATTACTGGTCAAAATGTGATAATCGGTCAGTCGGAAAGCATGCTAAACTATCTGGAACAAAACCAGCCTCCTTTTGAAGATTATTTTTTATCAACCGCTGAAGAATTTGCAAACTACCCGACTCTAATCTATGACGGACCATTTTCCGATCATATGACGCAAAAAACATCTGAAATGGTCTCCAACTCAGAACTGATTTCGGAAGACATTGCAAAACAAATGGCGGCTCAATATTTACACGTAAACCCCTCAGATATGACTCCTACAAATGACACAGAGGGCAGTCTTCCTTTATATAACTTTCATGTAAATCATACACGTATTTCAATAACAAAACAGGGAGGTCACTTAGCTTCTTTTATCAATACACGACCGATCACATCGTTGTTATTACAATTAGACGAAGCAAAACAATACGCAAAAGCATATTTGGAATATATACATCAAATGGAGTTTGCAGAAACATATTACGTGATTTACGACAATATGTGCACCATTCAATATGCTTATCATAAAGATAATATTGTATACTATACTGATTTGATAAAAGTATCGGTTGCAATGGATACTGGAGAAATTGTCGAATATAACGCCGATACCTTTCTAATGAATCACAAAGAACGTCCATTGATGTTAGAACCAGCAATTACCGAAGACGTTGCACGGGAAAAGGTCAGCAAAGTTTTAAGCATAGAATCTGTACGAAAAGCGGTTATACCCACAACCAGACAAGAAGAACCGCTTTGCTATGAATTTTTATGCCATGGACAAAACGACGAGCAAGTGCTGGTATATATCAATGGAGAGACCGGAATGGAAGAGCAAATTCTGATTTTAATTGAAACTGACGATGGAATTTTAACCCAATAAACAGTAAACGCAAAAAGGAATCTCCCTATATCTAGGGCAGGTTCCTTTTTTTGCATTTTACTCAGATATTTTATATTGACATATTTTTATTTATATAAAGAATATATTGTATTTAAAATGATAAATATAAAAAAAGATTGACAAATTTAATATAGAATAGTATTATATAAACAATAAAAATAATAATTATTATTGTTTTAAATTCATATGAAAGAGAGAATGTATGATGAAAGAACTCAAAGGTACAAAAACAGAAGCTAATCTGCAAAAAGCATTTGCAGGAGAAAGCCAAGCAAGAAATAAATATACTTATTATGCAAGCCAAGCAAAAAAAGAAGGCTATGAGCAAATTGCAGCATTATTTTTGGAAACCGCACATAACGAACAAGAACACGCAAAACTCTGGTTTAAACTGCTACATGGCGGTGAAATGCCTGAAACCGCAGTAAATCTCAAAGACGCTGCAGCTGGTGAAAATTACGAGTGGACAGATATGTATGCACAAATGGCAAAAGATGCAAAAGAAGAAGGCTTTGACCATATTGCATTTCTATTTGAAAAAGTTGGCGAAATTGAAAAACATCATGAAGCAAGGTATTTGAAACTTTTGAAAAATGTTGAGGGAGGACTTGTATTTTCAAAAGACGGCGACACAATCTGGCAATGCGCAAACTGCGGTCATATTGTAATCGGCAAACAAGCGCCAAAAGTATGCCCTGTCTGCACCCATCCGCAAGCATTTTTCCAAGTTTTAGCTGAAAACTATTAATTTTTAATCAATCCCTATTTTTATATCAAATTGTTTAAACTTTATAATTTTTAAAAGGCTGTTACAAAATAATAACCTTTAAAAAATAGATAAATGAAACGGCGTTCCCGATGTTAAAAAGCATTGGGAACGCCGTTTCATTTAACAAAATAATTTAATAATTGACTATTTCAAGTCAGTTTTGCAAGCGGGTCTCTGCGCTCCTTACAAACCCTGACTGATTTTATTATACAATACTCAAACAGTAAAGATAATATTTATACAAAAATTTGATCAAAACATTCCTATTTTAAATGACAATCAACCCTAAAACACTATTTCATCAATGTTACAAGTACCGCCTTTTGTGCATGCAAACGATTTTCCGCTTCTTCAAAAATTTCATGAGCGTGATCTTCAAATACATCGCCCGTAATCTCTTCTCCTCTATGTGCCGGTAAACAATGCTGAACCATGGCATCCGGCTTTGCAAGAGCCATCAGATCCTTGTTAATTTGATACCCTTTAAAAGCTTTCATGCGTATAGCAGTCTCTTCTTCCTGTCCCATCGACGCCCACACATCTGTAAACAGTACATCTGCATCCTTTGCTGCCTTTTCCGGAAAATCAGTCATTTCAAAGCCTTTATATTGAGAAGCAAAAGCAAGTACCTGTTGGTCAGGCTGATACCCCTTCGGACACGCTACACTAATGGACATACCCATTTTGAGACAACCTACAATTAATGAGTGCATCATATTATTACCGTCACCAATATAGCAGGCTTTCAATCCTTCGAGAGCACCTTTACTTTCACGAATGGTCATAAGATCCGCCAATACTTGACATGGGTGCGCAAAATCTGTTAATGCATTGATAACCGGAATTGTTCCGTATTTAGCCAAATCCTCAACTTGCTGCTGTTCAAAGGTGCGAATCATAATACCATCTAAATAACGCGACAACACCCTTGCCGTATCCTGAATCGGTTCACCTCTGCCAATCTGCATATCATTTGCAGATAAATACATAGGGTATCCTCCCAGTTGATACATCCCTGTTTCAAAAGATACTCTTGTTCTTGTAGAGGCTTTTGCAAAAATCATACCTAACGTTTTACCTTTCAGATAAGGATGCTCAATGCCATGCTTTAATTCATATTTTAACTGATCTGCCAAATTTAAAATTTCTTCAATCTCTTCTGTTGTTACGTCCATCAGCTTTAACAAATGCTTCATCAATCATTCCTCCTGTATTCTATTCATCTATATATCATCAAGCCTGTACTTCTTTGATTACGTCTGCCAGAATTGTTAGACCTCTGTCGATTTCTTCATAGGTTATAGTCAGCGGCGGCAATAAACGTATCAATGTTTTAGCAGTCAGCACCAACAGTCCTTTTTCCAAACATTTTACGGCAACATCCTTTGCTGTTCCGTTTTTCAGCACAATTCCTATCATCATGCCCATGCCTCTTACCTCTGCAACGTCTTCCATATCTGCTATCTTCCGTTGTATGTAAACGCCTTTTTCTGCAACCTGCTTTAAAAAATCCGAATCTGCCACACGCTCCAAAATAGAAAGCGCACCGGCACATGCTATCGGATTTCCTCCAAAGGTCGAACCATGCATACCACTACTCAATACCGTCCCCAGCCGCTCTGTACATAAGCATGCGCCAATGGGCAAACCGCCGCCTAAAGCCTTTGACAAAGTAATTACATCCGGATGTATACCGTATTGCTCATAACAGAATAACGTTCCTGTTCTGCCCATGCCTGTTTGTACCTCGTCAACAATTAGCAATATGTCGTGCTTTTGACACAGCGCTTCCAATTCTCTCACAAATTGCATATCCAGCGGCATGACGCCGCCTTCTCCCTGTATCATCTCAATCAAAACCGCACAGGTTTCATCTCCTACAAATGACTCTACACTTTTTATATCGTTCGCCTGCGCATATACGAACCCCTCTGTAAACGGATAAAAATACTGATGAAAGCTATCCTGCCCAGTCGCAGACAATGTAGTAACCGTTCTGCCGTGAAAAGAATTGACCAGTGTAATGATTTTATTTCTTTTTTTTCCATATTGGTCAGTGCTATATTTTCTTGCTAATTTAATAGCACACTCATTCGCCTCAGCGCCGGAATTGCCGAAAAACACCTTACTAAATCCAGAAAGCTCGCAAAGACGCTGCGCCAAAGCTGTTTGAACCGGTTGATAGTACAAATTAGAAACATGCTGTAAGGCAGACGCTTGCTTAGTTATAGCCTCAATCCACGAAGCATCACAAAAACCAAGGGCATTTACACCAATGCCACTTGTAAAATCCAAATAAGTTTTCCCCTCGCTGTCTTTCGCCACAACTCCGTTGCCCTCTACAATAGCAATATCAAAACGGGCGTATGCGGGCATCATATTCTGTTGTTCTTGTTTTTTTATATCTGAAAACTGCATGGTAATCTCTCCTTTCAGTTCCGTCAAAGTTGTCCCTTTGCAAACGCAGAATCAGTATAACATTGTACCGATTCCCTCATCGGAAAACAGTTCAATTAAAATAGAATGAGGAATCCTGCCGTCTAAAATATGCGCACGATGTACGCCGCGGCGCACTGCTTCTACACAACAATCAATTTTCGGAATCATACCGCCGCTGATAATGCCGCTGCGCTGTAATCTGGGCACCTCACTGACATTAACAACCGGTATCAATGTGTTCTCGTCATCTTTATCTGCTAAAAGTCCTCTGATATCCGTCATTAGAATCAGTTTCCTTGCACCCAGCTCCGCTGCAATTCTGGCTGCGGCAATATCTGCGTTGATATTGTATACCTCGCCGTTTACGCCTCCTGCAATTGTAGCAATAATTGGTACATAACCATTATTGGTCGCATCTGTGATAATCTTGGTATTGATTTTAGTAATTTCACCAACATAACCTAAATCCACACCGCTTTCTATCTTGTGCGCCTGCAGCATAGAACCGTCTAATCCACAAAAACCAACCGCCTTACCGCCGTGCCGCTCCAGATGCTGTACTAAATCCTTATTAACTTTTCCAGCCAGAACCATTTGTACGATTTCCATCGTTTCTCTATCCGTATACCGCAGCCCACCAATAAACTGACTTTCTTTACCTATTCGTTTGAGCATTGTATTGATTTCCGGTCCTCCGCCATGCACCAACACAACGTTGATACCTACAGACTGCATTAATACAATATCCGTCATAACCGCTGCCTTAATTTCATCATTGATCATAGCGTTTCCACCATACTTTACCACGATAGTTTTTCCAGCATACTTTTGTATATATGGCAGAGCTTGCGCTAAAATCTGTGCTCTGTCGTTATTAGAAATATTCATCTCTTATCCTCTTTACTGCCTTTGTACTAACCTAACTTCTGTAATCACCGTTAATTTTTACATAATCATAAGATAAATCGCAGCCGTATGCAACAGCCCCAATATCGCCTTCATGCAGAGTAACTTCCACAATGATATCATCCTCAAGCAGAATATGCTTTGCAATATCTTCATCAAAATCTACGCCGGAGCCATTCTTACAAACCTCAATGCGGCCCTGTTTGGATACAAATGCCACGTCTACACTGTCAATATCAATATTTGTGCCTGCGTAACCAATGGCACACAGTACTCTCCCCCAATTAGCATCAGCGCCAAAAATTGCACATTTGAGCAGGTTGGAGCAAATGACAGATTTTGCAATTTTTCTTGCCTCCTCTTTTGTTTTCGCCCCCATTACAACACATTCCAATAATTTTGTCGCACCTTCTCCATCTTTAGCAATTTTACGAGACAACACTGCACATACCTCGGTCAACGCTTGTTCAAATAATTGATAATCGCTATTTTTTTCTGTAATTCTTACGTTATCTGCCAAACCAGAAGCCATAACAGAAACCATATCGTTGGTAGAAGTATCTCCGTCTACACTGACCATATTAAAAGTATCAGCAATTGCGGTGCATAGAGCCTCATAGAGCATTTCAGGTGAAATTGCCGCATCGGTGGTGATAAACCCTAACATGGTAGCCATATTAGGGTGAATCATACCGGAACCTTTCGCAATCCCTCCCACTGTCGCCGTTTTACCGTTGAGTTGAAATTGCAGCGCAAATTCTTTTTCTACAGTATCGGTGGTCATAATCGCTTTTGCCGCATCATGAGATCCATCTTTTTTCAGCGCTTTTACCAAATCGTCCATCCCATTTGCAATGGGCTCAATAGGTAAAATTTGGCCAATTACACCTGTAGACGCTACAATAACATCGCTTGCGTCAATATTTAATGCTGCCGCAACTAAATCACACATTTTCTGTGCTTTTTCTTCACCGTCAGCATTACAGGTATTCGCATTACCGCTATTACATATGGTTGCTTTTGCAATGCCATTTGTAAGATTCCTTTTTGTTACGGTAATCGGCGCACCCTGTACCAAATTTTGTGTATATACAGCGGCCGCTGAACAAGAAACCTCACTGTAAATTAAAGCAAGATCCGTCTTACTGCGATTTTTGCGGATTCCGCAATGTATTCCTGATGCTTTAAAGCCTTTCGCCGCTGTTACGCCGCCCTCCAAAATTTTAAATGGCATTAAAAGTCCTCCTTATTGTTCTGTAATGGGTACATAACTCCACATTGCAAACCTATCACAAGGGATTATATAAGACCCTGCTGATTAAAATGCAGGCGGTGTTAAAACCAACCCTGTTTTTTCTTCTAGTCCCAACACCAAATTCATATTTTGAATTGCCTGTCCTGCTGCGCCTTTTACCATATTGTCAAGAGCAGAAATTGCCACTAAGGTTTCCGTATGCTCGTCCACATGAACAGAAACATCACAAAAATTGGTATACTTGACAGACTTAATATTCGCAGCGCTTCCTCTTGGCAAAAAGCGCACAAAATATTCATGCTGATACCTTCTGCCATACACATGGCGTATTTGCTCCTCCGTTACACCTTCTTTTAGGGTAGCATAACAAGTTGCCAAAATTCCCCGACTAACCGGCAGTAAATGAGGCACAAAGGTTATTTTAACCGGATTTTGCGAATAACGGGATAATGTTTGCTCAATTTCTGGCATATGACGGTGTGCAGCAACTTTGTAAGCAGTAAAACCTTCGTTACAGTCTGCAAAGTGAGTAGTCTGAGTGGGCTGTCTGCCTGCTCCTGTGATACCGGATTTACAATCAGCAATAATATGTTCTGTCTCAATCAGACCTGCTTCTATGGCAGGAGCTAACGCAAGAGGTACTGCCGTTGCATAGCAGCCGGGATTAGCTATTAAAGATTTACCTCTTATTATAGCACGGAACAATTCCGGTAAACCATAAACGGCCTGCTCGTGCAGCCCCTGATCTAAGAAGTTACCACCGTACCACTCTTTATACACAGCTTCATCCTCTAAACGAAAATCAGCGCCTAAATCAATAAATAATTTCATTTGATTTGCGCATAATTGTGCCAGTTCTTGAGAAAGTCCGTGGGGCAATGCCGCAAACACCACATCGCATTTGTTCACTACGTCTTCCTGCGTACCGCAAACCATGTCGCACAAACCAAAATACGACGGATAAATCTCGCTTAATCTTTGTCCTTCAAAACTAACAGAACTAATAGCTGTTAATTTAGCATAAGGATGATTCATTAACAGTCTTACCAATTCAGCTCCTGCATATCCTGTTGCACCGACAATCCCGACTTTTATTTCCATTGCCAGTTTCCCCCTTTACTGCTCAGTCAGTAACTTTAGTACGCGTGTTGCCTGCGCCTGCACATTTTCCGGTGCAGGTGCGCCCAAAACGTTACGTTCATTGACGCACCGATCCAGAGAAATTGCATTATAAATATCATTGTCAAACGTATCGCAAACTGTTCTGTAATCCTCTAACGGCAACGTTTCCAATGTTAAATTTTGCTCAATACACTGCGCAACCAGTGTACCGGTAATTTTATAGGCATCACGGAACGCAAGACCCTTGTTTACCAGATAGTCCGCACAATCTGTTGCGTTAATAAATCCACGTGCCGCCGCATTACGCATATTTTCAGGCAATACTTTCATTGTTTCTATCATAGGAATAAATGCGGTCAAGCACATTTTTAATGTATCTACAGCGTCAAAAATCGCTTCCTTATCCTCCTGCATATCCTTGTTATATGCTAAAGGCAGACCTTTGAGCATCGTAAGCAAAGTTACCACATCGCCAATCACTCTGCCCGATTTACCACGCACCAGTTCTGCAATATCTGGATTCTTTTTCTGCGGCATAATACTTGAGCCGGTTGAGAATGCATCGTCTAATTCTACAAATTTAAATTCCCATGAACACCATAATATAATTTCCTCTGAAAAACGAGAGAGATGTACCATTGCAAGAGCCACGATACTTGCCAACTCGACACAAAAATCACGGTCAGCAACGCTGTCCAAACTATTATTTGTAACCCTGTCAAATCCCAGCAATTGTGCTGTTAAACTACGGTTCAAAGGATAAGTTGTACCTGCCAGAGCACCCGCTCCCAGCGGTAATTCATCCATACGGGCTTTTGCATCCTTTAAGCGTCCGAGATCCCGCAGAAGCATTTCTGCATATGCCATTAAATGATGTCCAAAAGTAATTGGCTGCGCCCTTTGCAGATGAGTATAACCCGGCATAACATCGCCCTTATGGACAATTGCTTTTTTGCACAGTACGGTAATTAGCTCTGTAATCTGATTGTATAACAGATCGCATTCCTTTTTTAGATAAAGACGTATATCCAAAGCCACCTGATCATTCCGGCTGCGTGCAGTATGCAAACGTTTACCGGAAACGCCGATGCGTTGTGTTAGCTCACCTTCTACAAAAGTGTGCACATCCTCCGCATTGGGGGCAATAGACAATGTACCGTTTAAAATATCCGTGCAAATTTGCTTTAATTCTTTGCAAATCAAATCAGCCTCTGACTGCTCGATGATTCCACACGAACCTAACATGGTCGCATGGGCAATACTACCCTGAATATCTTCCTCTATCATACGGCTGTCAAATGATATGGAAGAATTAAAATCATTCGTCTTTTGATCAATTTCTTTTGAAAAGCGTCCTGCCCATAACTTCATGCAGGGTATCCTCCTTTATAGGTATTACGTTTAATATAATTTACGTCCTTTTTTTGCCTGAATTTTCATAGATAGACCAAACAAATTGATAAAACCAGCCGCATCTGCATGGTTATAAACCTCATCTTCATCAAAAGTTGCCGTATCCTCGTCATATAAAGAAAATGGCGACGTCATACCTGCATCAATAATATTTCCTTTATACAGCTTGAGCTTTACATTTCCGGTTACATATTCTTGCGTACTGTCAATAAAAGCGGACAAAGCTTCTCTGAGCGGCGTATACCATTTGCCGTCATAGACCAGTTCGCCAAAAGTGATGGCAACGGTTTGTTTATAGTGATAAGTATCTTTATCCAAACACATTTCTTCCAGCTTATTATGGGCGTGATATAAAATAGTACCGCCCGGTGTTTCATAAACCCCTCTTGATTTCATCCCTACCAATCGATTTTCAAGAATATCCACAATACCAATACCATTTGCACCGCCCAGCTCATTCAGATTTTCCATAATGGAGAGCGCATCCATTTTTTCACCGTTAATTGCTGTAGGAATTCCTTTTTCAAAGCTGATGGTTACATAGGTAGCTATATCCGGCGCCTGCTCAGGAGAAACACCCAGCTCTAAAATCTCACTGTATTTCGGTTCGTTAGCCGGATCCTCCAAATCTAATCCCTCATGAGATAAATGCCACAAATTTTTATCCTTTGAATAGTTGGTTTCTCTTGTAATTTTCAGCGGAATATGATGAGCCTCAGCATATTCGATTTCTTCTTCTCTTGATTTAATATCCCACTCTCTCCACGGCGCAATAATTGTAATATCCGGATCAAAAGCACGGATAGAAAGCTCAAACCGCACCTGATCGTTTCCTTTCCCGGTACATCCATGACAAATAGCGTCAGCGCCCTCTACTTTTGCAATATCAACCAATCTTTTTGCAATCAATGGTCTTGCAAAAGAAGTACCTAACAAATATCTGCCCTCATAAACGGCATTCGCCTTTAAGGTTGGCCATATATACTCTTCAATCAGCTCTTTTTTCATATCTTCAATGTATAATTTGGACGCCCCTGTTTTAATTGCTTTTTCGTTTAAACCGGACAATTCGTCACCCTGACCTAAATCAGCTGCAACCGCAATGACTTCACAGTTGTTATAATTTTCTTTCAGCCAAGCAATAATGATGGAGGTATCTAACCCTCCAGAATATGCTAAAACTACTTTTTTAATTTCTTTCGCCATTTTGATATCCTCCAGAATCCATTGTTTTTTATTATATGACTAATTATACAGATAAGTTTGTATAAAACAAGATTTTATTGAATAAATATTCAATAAAACGAAAAATTTCACATCTAAACAAATTCTCATTGCTTTTTAATATTTCATTGTATAAATTGCAGTACAAAAATCAAAAAAATCTCTATCTCTAACAGTTGCAAACTTTTTACAATACCTATAATATAATAGTAAGAACATACTAAATCAACAAATATACTGGAGGAATCGCATATGGCCCTTAAACCAATTGACCCAAACTCATTAGAGATCAATCCCTTTACCTCTATCGGCACAGACTGGATGCTTTTAACTGCCGGAAATAAAGAAAAACATAATACTATGACAGTAAGTTGGGGAGGTTTGGGCGTACTATGGAGAAAAAATGTTACTTATGTATTTGTACGTCCACAACGCTACACCATGGAATTTATGGATAAAGAGAAATACTATTCTTTATGCCTGTTTGATAAAAGCTATAAGTCTGCCCTGAGTCTTTGCGGCAGCAAATCTGGTAGAGATATCAATAAGGACAAAGAAACAGGACTAACGGTAATGTTTGACCAACCAGCCCCGTATTATGCACAGGCAAAGATGGTTTTTATCTGCAAAAAAATGGCAAAACAAGCAATAGATCCTCATTCTTTTATTGATATAAATATTGACCAAACCTTTTACCCCCAACAAGATTACCACAGAGTATTTGCAGGAGATATTATTACCATTTTAAAAGACCAATAACCCATATCAATCTACGTATATTCAAAGAAAGGGCTCTTCTCCTGTTAAGAGAAAAGTCCTTTCTGTTTTTTATTGAATTTTGATAATCCATAACGCCACATAACACGACTTTTCTGCATCTACCTGCAGTTTTTCCATAAATATGCACTACTGCTCTACTAGATAAGGTTTAACTTGCTTCAATAAATCTGGCGTAATCATCGCTGATAAATATAGTCCCTCTGCCACATACTCCTCCTCCAGTACCGTTCCGTCCTTACGAATTTCCGCTGCAATTCCGCTCTTTGAAAAAGGCAATAATAACTCAACTCTCATATTTTTCATCGGTAGGTTTTGCTCAATTACTTCCAGTAAATGCGTTATCCCTTGTCCTGATTTCGCACTAATTCGAACGGCCTCTCCAATCATGGGTATTTGGTTAAGTTCCGGTACTAAATCACATTTGTTGAGCACCGGTATAACCACCTGATGTTTACACCCCAGCTCATCCAGTAACGTTCTAGTTACCTGCAAATGTACTTGGGACTCCTCGCTGGAAGCATCACAAATATTTAAAATAATATCGGCCGTTGCCGCTTGCTCTAATGTGGAGCGAAATGCTTGTACCAAATGATGGGGTAATCTACGAACCAAGCCTACAGTATCTATCAGCATAACCGTTTTTCCACAGGGCAAACGCAACGCTCTTGCTGTTGGATCAAGCGTTGCAAACAGCATGTCCTTTGCCAAAACACCCGCATCAGTCAGATAGTTCATTAACGTACTCTTGCCTGCATTGGTATAGCCCACCAGCGCCACTGTTACCGTTCCGTCTTTTTTTCTGCGGCGATTGATTTGCTCACGATGTCTTTCTACTTGCTCCAACTGTTCTTTCAACGTATCAATCCTTCGGCGTATATGCCGCTTATCTGTTTCCAACTTACTTTCACCGGGTCCTCTTGTGCCAATTCCTCCACCCAAACGTGACATTGCCACACCTTTTCCTGTAAGCCGCGGCATCATATATTTCAGTTGCGCCAGCTCCACCTGTAATTTTCCTTCTTTTGATACCGCACGATCCGCAAATATATCTAAAATTAACATGGTCCTGTCTATGACCCGTACATCGGTAATAAGCTCAATATTTCGTATTTGCGTCGGTGACAGTTCGCAGTCAAAAATCAATAAATCTATATCTTGTTTTTGACAAATATCTGCAATTTCCTGTATCATTCCCGAACCCACGCATGTTGCTGTTTCATAGGCATTTCTTTTTTGCGTCATAGCGCCAAATGGTTCCGCACCTGCCGTTTGCGTCAGCTCATAAAGCTCTGACAAAGAACTTTCAACATCATAATCCCCTATATCTACCGCAACCAATAATGCGCGCTCCTGTTTTTCAGTATTGTCATGCAGCTCCACTCTATCATCCTCCTCTATTTTCCCTATATCTGCAATTTTGTTTTTAATAGTATATCATATTGCAAAAAACAAGTAAATTCCCCTTATAACAGCAGTTGGGACAATGTCCAAACATTGCCCCAACTGCACTCTGCTTTTATTTAACCCAATTATCTAATATTTATTCCTAAAACAATTACAAAATTTCCTTTATCCTGCAAATGTAATCGTATACTCCAAATGTGCCGGCAAAAAATTTGCAATTGCATCGGTAATCTCTGTCTCTGTCCTACTACCCTTTACGCTCACTACGTGCACATCAAGAGTTTGTTCTGAGGCAGACTCGGTAAACTGCGCTTCAATTCCATCAGATAACAGTGCCTTTTGCAACGCCTCTGTATAAAAGCAATTAATGTCTATTGCCCCACGCAGTAATAACATTTCCTTTCGCTGCTGTATTGTACAGACACTATTTTCTAAACCGTATAAAGATTCCCGTTCACTTAAACCATAACTGTTTGCTGTAAAAACAAACGCTTCCTGCTCCAATTCGCTATATCCGTCATGAAGCAGCTGTAATCCAGCATCATACGCTCGCAGCTCTGCATAAAGACGTGTGTGCTCGTCCATCTTGTAAAGACCGGTATTCTCAAGTGCCTTTTGCATAGCCAACAACGAAATGCTCAATTTAATCCACCGCCTTCCAAAATGGTTACAGAGCCTTTTACCGCCAATTTGCTTTGCGTCAACTTTACATCGCTACTATTGGTTTTATAATTAACAATAGCGCCTGTCTCCATTAAAAGTTTACACATCTCACTGATGCGAAATACTCCTCCGATACCAATTTGACCAATATATCTTTCAATAACATCTATGCAAATTTCCTTAGCATACGAAAAGGAGTATTGTACAGCCGGTTTAATTTGAATAGCAACATTGATAGCTTGCAGCACAGGAGCTTTCACAGTGACCAACACATTAATTTCCCTTGCCTGATCAAATTTCCGCTGCAGCTCTGCAATCATTTCATCCGAAGGCACACCGCCCCTTGCCGCAACATAAACAGAAATCGTACCAACACCATTTTCTTTTGCAACTACACCTGCCGATGAAACATTCGGATATGCCGTTGCAAACTCTTTATAAAATGCTGCGTTTGTTCCATTTGAAATATTCCGGTAGCTCGTCAGCAGTCTGCTCCGAAATTCAAAATCATCCTCCGCATCCATGCCTCCTACAAACGGTTCATTATTTGTAACACTCTTTATACCAGACGGAGGTGTAATCATAGTTGTTACGGTATTCACCGCTGTATTGCTATCACGACCGCCTTTTTTCGCTTTAGCCTTTACCGTAACACTTACCGTATTTGCTTTTAGAGTAGCCTCTTCTATTGTTACATAGCGTACCGTACTCTGTTTATCTACCGCACAAACTGTATCCAGAGGAATTGGTAAATCATAACTTAAGGCCTCTGTTCTGGAAAAAGTCAGTGTGCCCACAGCTGCCTGTGCCTCTTTTCTTTCTAGCCCCCGCTGTTGACCGTGCATCGTTAAATAGCTGTCTGTTGCTGTTTGTGGAAACATCTGTTTTTTTAACCACTCCAGCTTTGTAAACGCACTATATATTTCTCCGGCAAGTACTTTCAACCGTATTTCCAGATCACTAGCTTCCTCTACTTGATAACCGGCGTATTTTGCAAAGGTCTGTTTCATCTTTCCTAAAATATCTTCATACACTTCCACCTAACTTTCTCCTTTCCGTACAATTTGTATAAAATCATTTCCATATTCTGTGTCCATCCAAATAGTTAAGTAATCTTTCGTTATAACAACATCATAAACCTTCACTTGTGGTAAAGGTTGCAACGCTTTTTTAATTGCTTCTAATCCCTTACGCTCAAATTCTGCATGGCAACCTATAATTTGATATAAATCGCTTCCTAAATTCCGGTCATAAGGAAACCGTCCTCTTTGTGCTGTCAGCCGTATCCATACCTGTTGTAAAAGCTGTCTCCTACCACCGACTAAAATGGCTGATGTATCTCCGTTTATAATTAAACTATCGATAAGAAAACCTCCTATATTGTTTGTTTTGGAAATACCTGCCCGTTAATCACGACCTCTCCGTTATTTTTCAAATATATGCACGCGCCTCCTACTGAGGTAAGCTTCAGTTCACCTGCTGCAAGTCCTGTTGTATCCATAACTGCACCAGTACATAATATCGTTTCAGACGATTCCAACACCAAAACTTTTGTACCCTTTGGCGGCAAATAGGTAATCCCCCATGGTGAAGCAATGGGAATATTACTATACTCACCTACAGCCTGCACTGTAATACCGCCTGTACTGTTTGATACCTCTCCCAATTGTGTTTGCACCCCAGTTTGTCCTAATACACCCATTTTTTGAGAAATCCACATGGTATCCTCCCTTTTCTGATTGATCAAAACATTTAAATGTCTTCTTTGCGTAAAATATATTGGCAATACTCACCTTTACTGCTTAAAGTGTAAGTCCAGCCAGCAATACTCAATTTTTCAACCGTGCCCAATATGCTGTCATGAATAACCGCCGGCATTTTTAATGCGCCCTGTATACCGCCTGGACAAACGACAGCTACCTCAAACGCCTTTCGTTTTGCACTGCTTATCATTCGTTTTCCCCTGTAATTATTAGATACAACGAATCTTCTGCGCTGAATCCCTAGTTTATGTGCATACTCATCATGGAATACTGATGAATATGGTTGTCCCGCTTTAGGCTGTACATAAAGCTCGCTAATACGCTTAAAAAATTTATTGCGATAGACAACGGATATATAATCCATTGCCTGTTCATCACAGTTATCGAAAACCAAAGTTTCTTTAGGAGTCTCTCCGCTGCAATCAATATAATCGTCTGCCGTTACGCAGGGAATTGTACCGAAGCATTTAATACAAAACTCTTCTATTACTTGCCACTGACTGGTTCCCTTTGTAATAGTCATATCTGTCCTAAAAGGAGCGCCGTTTCCAATAAAGCCGCAGAATCCATACGGCGCAACATGCCTTTCATACAAAAGTGTTAACGATGGATCTACATATTTTTGAGGCATTGCTTCATTATCCAGCAACAGTGCCGCTCTACTGCGCGCCACTATTTTCAGTACCGTACCACTTCCCGTGACCTGCATAATCTGTTCATCTACAATACCTGAAAAAACAGGCCGCTCTCCCTGCCATACACGAATTGTAACTACTTCTGGAAGCGACTTCATAAGGGGAAAAACAACTGTGATATCATCTGCCGGAGCATCTTCATGTGCATTTATCGTAACGGAAATCGGTGGTAATAAAGGAATCGCTCTGCCAGTTACCGTATAACAGCAATATTTCATGGTAAAATCACCCGTTCACCGGCGTGCAAATAACTGGGCCAACGGATTTGCGGATTCAACCGTACCAGTTCTTCCACAGTAGTATGCTCCCGATTTGCTATAGACCATAAGCTTTCCCCATCGTCTTTTACTAGTACAGAAAAACGGAAAGCATTACCGTTAAAAACAGGCGAAGGTTTTGCTAAATCTTCCCAGAATAGAAATTTATAGCGTAGTACATGGGGGCTTGTAGTCGCTTCATAAGAAAGAGACACTGGCTTTGCAATGAGTGCCGGTAAATCTGGTAATTTTAATATACCGCTTCCACCCTGTTGGAATAAAGCAGACAACGCTTGATAGGTATGCATACATTGTGGGCCACAAAACTCCCCTTCACCGCTGATGATGCGCTTTTTTGCGCCATAATCTTGCATAACAGCTCCATAAAATGGAATCTCCATTTCTTTCATATCCCTTGTTACAGAAACACTTAATTTTTCAGGATTTTTCGTCCAGATAAAATTTTTAAACTGCATAAGTGAAACCATCAACCGATCACCTCACCATCCAAATAGTGGGCATACCTGCGATAATCCTGCTCCAACCGGTCAGAGAGTGAAATTATATCGTGATCTACACTTACTTCTGTCAGATTTTGCGCCAACAAATTTTCCATAACATTCTCCTTTGCTTACAAAACAACCTGTTGTAGGACTGCACAAATATAAATCGGCTTGTTTTGAACAAACACAGCACGTGATTTGACTATCCAATATCGTACGCCATGCTGCTCCAGCTGTGTCTCTTCCAGTTCTCTATCAATGCGGTGTCTGCATGAACCCAGATAAATATAGCCTCCGTCCTCCGTATGATCAAAAGGAATGCCAATTTCATTCGAATTAGGTAATTTTTTAAAAGATAACGGCCTGATAAACCCTTTTATCTGATATTTGTTTTTATATTTAGGAAACACCATAATACAATTACCATACTTTTGAAACATAGCTTCCATAAAAGCGGAACGTTTCATAGTTTCATCTCCCAAAAACAAAAATTTGGATCTTTTAATAAAGGAGCAGCATTACTGCGCGCCTGCAGCCAGGCTTCTTTTGCTTGCCCCGCATTATTTGTATTCCGTGTAATACGCACATCACCTGCCGAAAAACTATTTTCTCCCATTGCGCTTTGATACAAAGTATATTGATAAAACGCCAGCGCTGCCGCTGCCGCACAAACCAAATCACCCACGCCTGCAACTGTTCTTTCTTCTCTACGCTGGGATTCCAGTAAAACGTAAGCATCTCCACAAAGATCTTGCCACTGCTCTGCTTCCTCTTGGGATAAACCAGCTAAACTTGCAAATCTTCTTAGTACTTCTTCCATGGCATAACCTTTACGCAGTATACGAAGCAGCTGCAGCCGCACCTGTAAAAATCTTGGCAAAACCGGCAATCGTGCTAATTACAGCGCGCTCTAACTGACGGTCGATCAATTTATCGTAGTCGAGGATAATATCGCCTGCCTGTACCATTTCCAGTGCACAGGTTTTATCAAGACCAACAATAGTTTTATCTTTTAAAGACGGCACATGTAGTAAATTAGCCCCCAACGGTGTGGAAAGTTTACCGGTTCCATGAAAATTCAATCCTGCCGTTGCATCTTTAAACTCAGTAATATTTAATAAATCCTGCATAGTCGTTGTAGATGCCAAAATGGTATTTAGTTCATAAGGCGCTAACCCTCCCCACAGCTGAATCATATCTGAATAGGTTGGCTTTGCGTTCAATGCGGTGGGTGTAATACCATTTTGATTGCCGTCACCGTTTAGCAATACTTCCACCGCATCTTTCATTTGTGCTCTTGCTATGTATGAGCCAATTTGACGTAATGTTACAGTAAATAAATCTAGTTTTTGGAAGCGTAATGCCTCATAAGAGGCCACCAGCATTCTGCCCCTTTTATGGAGTTTGACTAAATGATCCTGTGTACTGATAACTGTTTGCGGTATCTCTGCACCCTCTGCAACTGGTTTGAGCTCTTTTTCATCTTCACTCGGATTCGCTGTTATGGTTCGATAATCCATAGATTGAATGGTAGTTGTTGTAGCCACAATAGACGGCAATAAATCTACATGCTCCATTCCTTGTTTTACTGCACGGATTATATACTCCGGAAACAAAGCGGCACTGTCACCTGTTTGGAAAAATTTTTCTACTACATCAGAGCCTTTTCCACCTACCTTAATGTCAAAACGTTTTAATTGGCGCTGATAAGCATCTAAACCCTCCAGCTCGGTACCCTCGTAGTTTTTGGAGCAGTCTAACTCTTCCAACACCTGTGTAAAACTTTTATCACTAGCATGATACATGCCTTTCTCCAATTTTAAACTATCGTAAAACGCCATATTTTTCTCCCCTTTCCTATTAAAGAATAATGCCGCAGGTAGATGTAGTCATATCTACTTCTACTACCAAGCACTCTTTTCCTGTGGTTGTAACTTCTACTTTGTTGGCAGCAGCGCCCAGTTTTTGTAAACCCACTGCCATTCCAGTCCCGCTGTAAGGCACGTTTCCATAAAACCCTTTAAGTTGTACGGCTGCAAATCCGTTTCTTACGCTCCGTGCAATACCACAAAAAGCTTCTTTTGCACTACACGGTCCAACTTTTCCGTTATCCGTCATTTTCACAGGACAACCAACAGTTACACCATCAGCCGCCTCAAAAGTCGTTACGCTTTCACCGTAACCATTGAATGAAACTTTCATATGATCAAATCCTCCTAAATTTTAAATGCTTGATTTTGCTTACCCGTTGCAGACTCCTTTACCGGTATCCCGGCAAGTTGTGAACGCAACGGCATAATTTCCTCAGCTTTCGCACGAAAGGCTTTCTCAAATATTTTTAAATCTTCTAGACTCATGTTTTCTGTAACACGCTTCATCACATCGGCGGAAATAAGCGGCTGTGCCAAACCGCAAAGTTTTATAACATTACGGCTTACGTCCTCACGATATGCTTTACCACATGCAGCCATCTCTTTCATTTGCTCCATATGTCCTATTATTGTTTCTATTTCCTCACTAGTTAAAAACAAACCATCTTCGGCTTCCTGCATACTTTTCAAAATCTGTTCCAAATGCATTGCTCCTTTTTTATGTTTAAACATTTTAATAACGCCTGCTTTGGGCTGGGCAGGCACCGCCACAAAAGACCATTCGTAGGCATCTGTCGGATGACACAATATTGTACTGCATACTGTCTTTGTACCTTTTACAGTGTAAGTTTTACCTTTTTTATGATTGCATCCAACAAATGTATGGTCAGCTCCGCAAATAGAGCAGATGCGCTGTGCAACTGCACATCCCACGCTAACTTCTTTTTTCATACCGCTTTCAATTTCCATGATCAAATCATTATTTTTCTCACATCTTGGCAAATAAGCTTTTGCTACTACACGAGTATAAGGTTCTCCGTAAGATGTTTTTTTACTACTGTCGGTTTCTACCATAGTATCGTAAATACGGGCCGCCTGATTTCCTGTTTTCATATTGTGGTCAAAGATACCTGTTTTGCCTAAAAACAACTGACTGAGTGTTTTTAACGCCTCAGTATCAAACCGCTCAAAATCACGATCTATTTCGTTATCGCAGAGCATCACCGAAAAGGTGTATATTTCATCAGCAGTAAATGGCCTCCGCGTATATTGGTTAATTAACTCTAACTCATGATTACTGACTGCTTGAACATTTTTAATAATTATACTGTTCACTAATTCACCCCCTTCGCTTGTTCTATTTCCCATTCAATTTTTGCCGCTTGTGCATTTTTAAGCCGTGCATCAGCTGTATCCACCTGATCCTGTAATGTAATTTCATTCCAATCAATCGTAAAAGAGGTATCATAGCCATGCAGAGTAAGCCACAACGAACAAATTTTGTAAATGGAAGGGTTTAGCATCATACGGTAGGCCTCCATTTCACTGGTTAAAATGTCCGCCTGCTGGCTGGACATCCTCTCTGTAGAAGACCATGATAAACCCAAAATAAATGGTGGTAAACCGAGCCTGATCACAATCTGCTCCATCATTTGACGTACGGGAATCTCACTGTCCAATATTTGATTATCAGCGCCAATTACTTTAATACCCACATCTCCAACTGCAACAAAATCACTTACATCACCACTGCGCATAGCACGACTCCACTCGGTTGCAATCTGCCGTGCCCGATCCTTTGCATAAGCACGGTCCATCGCATCGCCAGTAGGCTTATAAGTCACTGCAAAGCGTACATTGCCAACTCTATCCCAATTGATACCAATGGTACGGTAAATTTTAAGCAATACCTCACTGACAAATGGTAAACCTCTTAAAATAGAGATACCATGAGCGCTGCCATGAGGCGGATTCAAGGCCGTCATTAAAATTAACTCTGGATATTTCACAAGCGTACCTTTCCCCAAACCATTTTTTGTATAAACATCCACTCTTAACTGCTTATCATCATGTATTAAATCCAAACTATCTAAATCCGCTACATACAATGCGCCAATGTCATCGCCGTGGATTGTGGGAACTATCTCAGCAACTGCTGTACCATAGGTCAACAGCTGGTCAAAATAACAACTAATAAAATTAAAAATACCCTGCTGATAGGTATTTACCTTGACAGTGTCCAAAAAATGGCGTAATGCCTGCTCAGCCTGTGAATTCTGACATGTAACAGTAAAATTACCAATAATACGAAGCAGTTTGTTAATAGCAGAATCTATAATCGGTACCGCCTCTCTCAGCGCTGTATACAACTGTCTTTCAGCTTGTATACCAGCGCTGCCGTACCTCCAGACAAAAGGCTCTTGTTTTGCAGCTGTCTGTACCGCTTGCACCTCTACCGCTTTCTCCGGTTCTATTCCTTTCTTTTTCTTCATATTTTGTCCTTAATTCCCATGAAATTTGATGAGAAAATCCCTCCATTTTATAATTGTATATTTTACCTGTGTTCTGCTTTTTCCATTTAGCTGCGGGGGGCCGCAATTGCAAAAAATTCATCCTCTTGTTGTAATAAAACCGTTGAAACAAAATATCGAATATCATCCATGGCATGGTCATTTTCTTTTATGGGTATATCTTTTTGTATGGTATCGTTCCAGCGATATAATTCAAACTCACGCATAGAATCCAAACAGGTATTACAAATGCGAATATCTCCTTGTTTTAACGCAACACCAACGGCACGAATTCCATCAATTACATCATTTTTAGCTGGCAAAGCCGTATAATCGCCATGGCGTTGAATCGTCGTAATAAAGCTGGCAGCCGATGGATCCACAATCACCTTACTAACACAACGGTTACCAATTAATCGTTCCAGTTCTGCATAATGCTCCTCGTCGGTCCGCTGTACACCGGTAATACGAGAGTGATAATAATACTCCTCCAGCCTATACCAAACGCCATCCTTCTTGCCCCAAAGACCAAAGGAAGCTGGATTTACTGTACCGTAATCGCAGGAAACTACATAATCATCACATAATCCCTTTGGTACATCATAAAATTTATCATGCGTCATAAAAGGATATACCAGTCCCTGCGCCGCCACCCATTTTCCCAAAACAAAGCGTTGGTAAAATGTACCCGAGTAAAGAGAGTAATATCTCTTTCGTACCTGGGGCGATAAAGCCGGATTATCTTCCATGGTAAAATGCAAATAAAGAGCATTTTTTAATCTCTTTTTTAAAATCCATTCCTGATAAAACCAATGCTGCGGATGTTCAGGATTACAATTGAACCAAAATTTTGCATATTCTACAGAACATCTTGCCAAAGCCTGTTCTACAAAGGAACGCGGCATTAAAGCAACCTCGTCGAACATAACGCCTGCCAACGTCATACCTTGAATCAAAGCGGACGATCCTTCATCTTTGCCCCCAAATAAATAAAAACGATTTTGTCTACCCATATACGATATTATCAAACAGTTTTCGGAATAATTGAATTTACAAAAAAAGCCTAATTCCTTCAAAACCGGTAAAACAGGGGTGATAAGATTCCGCTTTAATGAGCGAATGGTTTTACCGCAGAAGGCAAACGATTGATTTTGAAATTGGTAAAAAGCCCATGCAAGAAACGAGATACCCATACAAAGAGTTTTACCGCTTCTCACAGCGCCATCACAAATAACAGCCGTATAGGATGCGTATGGACTACCTTTACACCACCAGCTAAGCGCCCGAAGCTGTTTTTTTGAGAATGATGTAAATTGCAATTACAAATCATCCTCCTTAAAGGTATTTACACCTTGTTCCAAGGCACGGTAAAATCCGGATTGATCACTTTGTTCCTGATTATAAATTTCTTCAAGACACTGCAATGCTTTAAGACGGTCAAAAAATTTAATTTCTATCCCTCCTCCTTTAGGTCGTTTAATTTCAGAAATAGGGAACAAGTCCAGCTTATTCAAGGTGCGTATGTTCAGTTCATCACAAAACAAAAGCCGAATAGCATCTGTAACTTTTCCAAAAGCTAAGCGCTCAAAACCTTCCATTAACCTTTTGCGTTGTGACTGCCTTTCATCCTTCATTCCAATAACCTCCTTATACGCAAATTTATATAAAACCCCCTATTATACTGTCTAAAACAATTGATTTTTCACCTTAAAAGGGAAAGTATTTAAAAAATTTGCTTATTTACCCTCGCTTTTACCTGTTAAAATAAAAACGCAATACGCTATATTGATAGGCATATTTATTTTGTTTACGAGACATGCATGCCACTGTCCATATCTCCATACATTTAATAAAATAAAAAAGCCGAACTGTTTTAAGTAAAACGTTCGACTGTCTGTATTTATAGAAAAATATTGAATTTATGAATTTCTTTCCAAAATATTTGTTTTTACTTCAAATACGTTATCCCCATCGTCAGTAATTCTGCGAATAGTTAAAATTACCTCCTGCCCTACGCGGCAATCTTTTAATTGTGAATAAATATCTTCCAGTGTAAGAATTGCTGAACCGTTAAAACCAATAATTAAATCTCCCTGACGCAGATCTGAATTCTGTAAAGGACTTTCACTATCCACAGAAGAAACTAACACACCACTGGCAACGGTATAATTCTGACCGTCTACGGGCAAGTATTGTGTTCCTCCTGTAATGCCCAATCTCCCTACAGCAGGGATACTTCCCTCTCTGATTAAAGTATCCAGAATACTCTTTGCCTGATCAATGGGAATAGAAAATCCCATGCCCTCATAACCAGAGGATACTACTTTAATGGTATTAATTCCAACAACCTGACCGTACCTGTTAATCAATCCTCCTCCAGAATTACCAGGATTAATAGCAGTATCTGTTTGAATATAGGTAATACCGGTACTGCTATAGTTTTCAATGCTTCTGTTTAAAGCAGATATAATACCCATAGTCATAGAGCCTGAGTACCGTACACCGCCTGGATTGCCAATAGCAATAACCGTTTCACCCACGGCAAGATTATTAGCATCTCCAAAAACAGCGGCAGTTAAATCCTGTGCCTCGATTTTAATAACCGCTAAATCAGCATCCTTATCAAAACCTACCACAATACCATTATATCGTTTCTGATCATGAGTCACAACTGCAACCTTTGCGGATTTTGTATAATTAATCACATGAGCATTGGTAATGATATAGCCGTCAGCAGTAGCAATAATACCGCTCCCCTGACTAGAAGAATCCGACTCATTCTGATTGCTGCCTGTAACAGATAAAACGCTTACCATAGAGACAGCGGCTTTTTGATACACCTGCTCCGGCGTCATTGCTTCACCTGTTGCAGGAACAATATCCAACCCCTGAAATGCAGGATTTGTTTGATTAGAAATCCCTTCTTCCATTTTTGGTTCAGAGGTTTGCGGCTTAGAATACCTGGAGGATGTGCTATTATCCTCCTGAACAACACTGTAATTTCCCTGTATTACAACCACAGTTCCAAAAACAAAAAAACTAACGGTAAAACCTACCGCCAATACAGCGAGTATGAGCAAAAAAATTTTAGTGCCCCAATTAATCTTCCGATTTGGCTGTGCCCATGAATTCATGGGCATTTGCACCTGTGAACCGTTTAACCAGCCTCCCATTTGCTGACCTTCATTTTGCCAATCAGAAAATGGTTGCTCATAAGAATTCTGACTCCAACCCACCGATCCATTGTTAGCGTATGGATATGGGGGTATATATGGGTACAAATTGGGATTAACACATGTATCAGAATAAAAAGGTATTGGTTCAGACCATCCTTGATACATCTGTTGCGAATCAAAATTTGGCTGTTTGTACGGATATTCTGTCCCGCCATCATCATATTGGGAAAAAAATGCCTCCTGTTTTTGCTGATATTTGGCATGTTTCGGTGCTGATTCAACAGGCGGGGATGCAGATTCTTCTGGTAAATCAGTGATATTAGTATAATAAGCAGGTTGTTTGTGCAACGGCGAGACAGCCTGATATACAAAAGAGTCTTCGGTCTGATTCTCTCCTAAATCATCCGGCTGACATAATGATGTTTCCACAGAGACATCCTCTTGGTTTTTTGGAGTTTGACAAGGATAATCATTTTTAAATTGTCCCTTATTTCGTTGATTCAGATTTTCGTCCATTCATACACCTTCTGTTCAAATAAAACTTTTACAGTTCATTGTTAATAAACTGCTACTGTTTACGTTCAGTGCTGTTCTGTATCGTGGTTGGCAGGCGACTCCACAATATCCACCTCTGCAATCTCAATTACTTTTGGCACAGTGTCAACACCATCTTTTCTTTTTGTCCTTTTTTCACTCTTGTTTTGCTTATTATCATTTTTTAATGGATTGTTCCATTTGTTTTCTTTGTGCTCTTTTTGCTCTTTTACCTTGTCAGAACTGCCATCTCTTATAGAGTTTTTCGGCAGCCAAAACTCAAATTGACAGTACTGATTTTCCACACTGCTAACTGAAATTTCTCCACCATGCAAACGAATAATAGTACGCACAATGTAAAGACCCAAACCCATACCATTTTTATCTTGACTGCGTGACTTATCCGTCTTATAAAAACGATCAAATATCATAGCAACTTCATCAGCAGGAATGCCCGAACCGCTGTTTTTAATGATAACTACCACACGGCTATTTGTCTCTGTCAAATGAATGTCGATGTATCCTCCCATATTTGTAAATTTTACGGCATTTTCCAAGAGATTATACAAAACCTGGTGAATCATATCCGGATCTCCATCTACAAATAAACTGGCAGCAGTCTCCAAACCTCGAATCTCAATATTTTTATCTTCAATACTTTTTTCAAAGGATAACAGCGTTACAAAAATTGTATTACTTAAATCAAAACGGGCAGGACGCAATTTCATTTCACCACTGTCAATTTTAGAAAGATCAAGCATAGTTGTTACCAGACGTGATAATCTTTTAACCTCTTGCGAAACAATACGTAAATAGTAATTACGTTTTTGCTCAGGAATAGTACCGTCCAAAATACCGTCAATAAAACCTGCAATTGTAGTCATAGGCGTTTTCAGTTCGTGAGAAGTATTGGCAATAAAATTTCGGCGCATACTTTCACCTGCTGCCAATGTTTCCGCCATCTGATTAAATGCACAAGCTAACTTACCAATTTCATCTCTGCTATCTACCGGTACCCGCACTGAAAAATCGCCTCCACCAAAATGCTTAGTAGCAATCGCCATCTCTCTAAGAGGCTTTACCAGCTTGTAAGAAAATGTCCACACAATACAGAACGAAACCATAAATGCAGCTACCGCCGCCAATAAAAACATTTTAATGATTTCAACACGAAACACATCTAAAATTTTAAGGTCAGAAGCAACAAATACCGCACCTATTGCCACCTGTTGACCTGCGGAATTACCCACCATAATCGGCACACCTATGATATAGTAATTAGAATCGTATAGCCCATTCATAGTTCCTGTGTCATAAAAGTAACCTGACAATGCTTGCTCCATAGTTTCCTGACTAATATTCTGCCGGGGAGTAGCAGAAGCATTGTTATCAACCTCCTCTTCAATACTGTAAGTAGAAATAATTTCAGCGCCAGACTTATCCACCAAAAAAAAGTCAGCATCCACATGTTCCGAAAAAGCCTGGATAAACAAAGACAGTCCGGAACCATCAATCACATACTGATTATCCTTTATTAACATAACACTTTGTCCGGCAATGCTGGACATACTTTTCGCATTTTGCGTAAGCTGATCTTGTTTTTCAACTTGAAAATATCGTGCAATAAAAACGATCATAACCGTTCCCAAAAATAAAAAGCTTACAACAATAATAATTGAGGTTACGCTTAAATACTTTTTAAATAAGGTCTTTTTCAACGAAACCAGCCACTCCCTATTCTTTTAGTTCAAACTTATAACCGACACCCCAAACAGTTTTCAAAGCCCACTTGTCAGATATACCTTCCAGTTTTTCCCTCAAACGTTTCACGTGAACGTCCACTGTACGAGAATCGCCGTAATAATCAAACCCCCATACCTCGTCTAACAGCTGATCCCGTGTAAATACGCGGTTGGGATTACTAGCAAGATGATAAATCAACTCCATCTCTTTAGGAGGAGTGTCAATTGCTGTCCCGTCAACCTTTAATTCGTAGTTGGTTAAATTAATACTTAATTTATCATAACGTACTTCTTTGGTTTGCCCTTCTGCATTACCTCCATAACGCCGCAATACAGCTTTAATACGGGCCATTACCTCTTTCGTTTCAAAAGGTTTTACTACATAATCGTCTGCTCCCAATTCTAATCCGAGTACTTTATCGAAAACCTCTCCCTTGGCTGTAAGCATAATAATTGGACATTGGGATTTTTTTCTAATTTCTCTGCAAACCTGCCATCCATCTAATTCCGGCAGCATAATATCAAGCATAGTTAAATCAGGATTTTGCTCATCAAAAATCTCAATTGCTTTACGCCCGTCATTAGCAATGCAAACCTCAAAACCTTCTTTTTCAATATATAGGCGAAGCAATTCACAAATATTTTGGTCGTCATCTACTACTAATATTTTACCTGCCGCCATATAAATCGACTCCTTTCGCTAATATAGTATATTGTTAATATATTGCTTTATTATTAAATACATAATCTCCATCTATAAATATAATATTTTTATAAAGCATATTATTACGATCTGCTGTAAAGCAACAAAAGGAGTATTACTAAAATACGAATGCATTTCAGATATACTCCTTTTAATTATTTTTGTATACTATTCATCAATCCGCCCTTTGTTATAATATTCTGAATAAACGGTGGAAAAGGCTGAGCACAATATGTTTTACCTGTAGTAATATTTGTAATTACACCGGTATCAAAATCCACGCTAACTTCATCACCGTCTTGAATATTCCTTGCCGCCTCGTCACACTCCAAAATTGCAAGACCAATATTAATAGAATTACGATAAAAAATACGCGCAAATGTACTTGCAATGACGCAAGAAATACCGCTGGCCTTAATGGCAATAGGGGCATGTTCACGAGAGGAACCACAGCCAAAATTCTTATTTGCTACAATGATATCTCCTTCTTTAACCTTGTTCACAAAATCTTTATCAATATCTTCCATGCAGTGAGAGGCAAGCTCCGCATGAGAAGCTGTATTGAGATAACGAGCGGGAATAATAACATCCGTATCAACGTTATCGCCGTATTTATGTACAATACCATGTGCATTCATATTTGATTTCCTCCTTATGGTTTAGTTGGATCCGTAATATAACCAGTCAGCGCGCTGGCAGCGGCAACTGCAGGACTAGATAAATAAATTTCAGATTCAGTATGACCCATACGTCCAACAAAATTACGATTTGTGGTAGAAACCGCCCGTTCTCCTTTACCTAAAATACCCATATGACCGCCCAGACAAGGACCGCAGGTAGGTGTAGAGAATACAGCGCCTGCCTGAACAAATATTTCTGCCCATCCCTGACGCAATGCATGAAGATAAATAGATTGAGTACCTGGAATAATAATACAGCGTACATGCTTTGCAACTTTTTTATCTTTTAAAATTTCAGCGGCAACCTGTAAATCTTCGATCCTGCCATTCGTACAAGAACCGATGACCACTTGATCAATTTTAATTTGATGTTGTCCTACCTCGTCAATCGTTCTGGTATTTTCAGGCAAATGGGGGAATGCCACCGTGGGACGCAATGCAGAAAGATCAATTACAATAGTTTCATCATATTGCGCGTCATCATCAGCAGCAAAAATTTTAGGCTCTCTTTGAAAGCGATCCTTACAGTACGCCAAAGTCACATGATCCACAGGAAAAATACCATTTTTCGCACCAGCCTCAATCGCCATATTGGCAATACATAGGCGGTCATCCATCGAAAGACTGGCAACTCCCGGACCTGTAAATTCCAGTGAACGATACAACGCACCGTCAACCCCAATCATACCAATTAAGTGTAAAATTACATCTTTTCCACTTACAAATTTTTGCAAACTACCAACCAATTCCACTTGAATAGCAGAAGGCACTTTAAACCAAGCTTTTCCAGTAATCATAGCGCAAGCCATATCAGTAGAGCCTACTCCAGTTGAAAAAGCGCCTAATGCACCGTACGTACAAGTGTGGGAATCAGCTCCAATGATAGCATCACCAGGGCCTACTACGCCCTGTTCCGGCAGCAAGGCATGTTCAATCCCCATTTGTCCGACGTCAAAGTAATTTTTAATATCATATTTATCTGCAAAGTTTCTAACCTGACGGCACTGCTCCGCAGCTTTAATATCTTTATTTGGTGTAAAGTGATCCATAACAAGCGCAATTTTTTCTTTGTCAAAAACATTCTTTGCGCCGCATTTTTCAAATTGATTGATTGCAACAGGGCTTGTAATATCATTTCCCAAAACAACATCTAAATTGGCCTCAATGAGCTGACCTGCCTCTACATAATCCAGCCCGGCATGTGCGGCAAGAATCTTTTGCGTCATCGTCATGCCCATTTTTATTTCCCCCTTGTTTTTATTTTTATCTTATTTACATTATAAAGGTTTTTCACAGTTATTTCAACCAAACATATCTATATAAACAAAACGGCACAGACCGCAAAACGGTACTGCGCCGATAAAATAACGATTTTTTTCTTTATTTTTCGAATACAGCACCACGAGAACCCGAGGTTACATGTCGTGCATAACGTTTCATATAACCGCTCAATTCTTTTTCAGGAGCTTTCCAATGTTTCTTGCGTTCTGCAAGTACCTCATCACTTACACGAACATTTAATTTACGTTCTGTAATATTAATATCAACAATATCATCATCCTCAATCAAAGCAATCACACCGCCGGCCGCAGCTTCGGGAGAAACGTGACCGATGGAAGCACCTCTTGTAGCGCCGGAAAAACGTCCATCTGTAATCAGCGCAACGCTGGAACCAAGTCCCATACCTGTAATTGCTGCTGTTGGCTGTAACATTTCACGCATTCCAGGACCTCCTTTTGGACCCTCATAACGAATAATTACAACATCGCCGGCCTTAATTTTACCACCCATAATCGCTTCCGAGGCGTCCTCTTCACAATCAAAGCAACGTGCAGGGCCACTGTGCACCATCATTTCCTGCGCAACAGCACCTTGCTTAACAACAGCGCCTTCAGGAGCAATATTTCCTTTTAAAACAGCGATACCGCCATCTTTTCGAAACGGATTATCAATCGTTCTGATAATTTCACCATCCGCATCAGGAAAATGCTTCATTCGGTCTCCTACAGTACCGTTTACTGTTGGAATATCCGTATGTATCAAACCAGCTTTCGCAAGCTCTTTTAAAACAGACTGGATTCCCCCCACCTCATTAAGATCTGTTATAAACACTTCACTTGCAGGATTGAGCTTGCAAAGCTGCGGCGTTGTCTTACTGATTTCATCAATTAACTCCATGCTGACATCAACCCCTGCTTCATAAGCAATGGCAAGCAAATGTAACACCGTGTTACTGGAACAACCTAAAGCCATATCGCTTCGCAGTGCATTTTCAAATGATTTCTCATTTAAAATATCACTTGGCCGTATGTTTTCCTTAAGCAGTTCCATAATACGTTCACCTGCTTGTTTTGCTAAAGCAGGTCTTGCAGACATTACCGCAGGAATACTGCCATTGCCCGGTAAAGCAAGACCAATAGCTTCAGTCAAACAGTTCATAGAGTTTGCCGTATACATGCCGGAACAAGAACCACAACTTGGACAAGCGGCTTTTTCCATATCAGTCAATTCATCAATGCCTATTTTACCTGAAGCATAACTGCCCACAGCTTCAAACATCTCAGAAAGCCCAAAACGGGTATCATTATATTTACCCGGCAGCATAGGTCCACCGCTAACAAAAATACTAGGCAAATTCAAACGACAGGCAGCCATGAGCATTCCTGGTACAATTTTGTCACAGTTAGGAATAAACACAACAGCGTCCAGCGGATGAGCTGTTAACATAACTTCAACAGAATCTGCAATCAGCTCACGGGAGCAAAGGGAATACTTCATACCCTGATGTCCCATAGCCAGACCATCGCAAACACCAATGGTTTCAAATTCAAAGGGTACACCACCTGCATTGCGGATACCTGCTTTTACAGATTCTGCAATTTCACCCAGATGTTTATGGCCCGGAATATAATCGCTTTTTGAGCAAACAACGCCGATGAATGGACGCGTCATCTCAGCGTCAGAAAGTCCCAATGCTCGAAGCAAAGAACGCTGAGGCGCACGATTAGGACCACTTTTCATAAAATCACTTCTCATAAATATATCAACTCTTTTCTTTATATATCAAAATTTAGTCTCTTGGGTTCATGGTCGTGAATATGAAGGAGTCAAACTTTTCCTTATTATACTTAATTTTATAATGCATACGAAACGGACATATACAAATTTATACTAAAACCCACTCTAAATATTCTGCAAAAACTGTCTTAGCCCAAATTTTTACCTCCATTTTGCATCTTTTGAGCGTTTTACTTGTATAGAATATTCATAATGATTCCGTTTACTTTATACTATATATTTTTTCAACAATACAATGTGATTGCAAATATACGAAACTAAAAACGATACAACAAATACAATAAAAGTAATTGCAAAAACCGATAGAATTGGATTAAACGACAACGTATTTAAGCCAAAAATATTATTTAATTGTTCAATTACCATTGCATGCACTAAATACGCACCAAAACTGTAATTTGATAGCTTAGTTATAATAATTTGCATTTTTCCGCTTATCTTAATTGAAACAACATTGTATTTAAAGAAAACAAATAAACCCAAACTTTCCATCAAAACATTTAATGTGAAATATCCGTACAGTGTACTGTTGGGCTCATTGGTGCGAACCGAAATAAGAGAAGAACCTAAAATCGTAATGGCAAATCCCAAAATACTTAACACATATATAATATATCTTATTTGTTTAGAAATATCAGTTTTGCTTAAGTAATACCCTAAAACAAAATATATTATATATCCTGCTGTAAACTGTAAATTTATATTCTCTATCCCTGTATTTATCGCGTTTTCAAAAGTTTTACTAACATAGGTCAAAATCGTTAAAATCTGTGGTATGATAAATGAAAATATCAGCGCCAAAGCCAAAAAATATTTAGTCAAAACTGGAGATTCAACAATTTTTTTAACCAATGGAACGATCAAGTATAATCCCACTATCATAAATAAAAACCACATGTGATAATGGCCTCGTATTACTTGTACACAAACATTTTTAACACTTGTCCCTTGATTCAATGCCAACAAACCATATAGTGTTGACCAAAAAATAAACGCAGTTATTATTTTTAAGATATTCTTTTTATATATCTTCTTTATGATAATATCTCCATCTAAAAAAATCGCCCCACTTATCATTACAAATATTGGAACAGTCCATCTTACGATACTATCAAAAAAATTAAATGTCTGCCACTGGAAAGACGTTACACTTATGCTATCCCAATTTTGCGCCGAGATATGGAGGATCATTACTCCAAGCGTCGCCAATATCCTTAAAATATCAAAATATATAATTCTATGACATGATAAACATCCCAATCTTGTGAATCCTTTCTTAGATAAGTTCAGTACACATATACCATTAAGTTTCAAATGCGCTTGAGCATGTTCACTTTATAATTAATCAATCGGCTTCATCATCGGGACGAAATCGGTCATATTAATATAACCTTCCACCAACCCCTACAATGCTCTTTACCCTCTATTATCAGATTTACAAGCAATTACTTTCCCTACTTTACCCAGCTATTAACAGAACAAATGGTGTGAAATTTGATTGGATGATATAGATGCTTCTGACTGATTTCTGATTTAATACGGGAAGTCCTGATACTCCCAATACGGCAATATCAGGACTATACTATTTTACTCATTTTTGAAGTATAAGTCAAGGCACTCGAACTTAGAATGCTTCGTTTTTTTAGTTGCATTGAGATAAAAATAAAGTATGGTGAAAATATTCTTATGCAAAAGCGTACCCTAAATAATCTTTACATTGTCTTCTGCTCACACATTCTTGTCGTAAAATATATTTGAGATTAGCAACTCAAATATTAAATTTATCCTATAGTAATAAACAAGCATAACCAAATAAAAGTCAATGAATCAAACATAAATATCATTATAATACTACATCAGTAGAAAAAGTTTTGATACAATCAAAACTTTACATTTATTTACTTGAAAACAATTCATATTTAAGTTATTATTTCTTCAAAATCTTAATTTATTTAAATAAATAGAAAGCTCATCTGTACTTACCATTATGGTAGCACAGATGAGCTTTTATAAATTACGATGTAAAATCTACACTATAATAAAATTGAAATTTCTATACACAAAACCTTTAGTTTGTTGTAAACTCTTCTACTGTTATTCTACCATCAAGACTATTGGTAGAATTGAACATAATAGATGCATTATTAAAAGTACCATCATTACTATTAGTTTGAGCAATAGAAACATCACCAGTAGTAATTGTACCACTATCATCAAGATCAAAGGCTGTATCAGCCAACTCTAAACCTGTTCCAACGGCAGATGGAGCTGAAGTTCTTCCTTGTAATGCAATTATTGAACTTACGTCAGTTGTATCAATATAGCCATCTTGATCAGCTATATCTGTGAAATCTGCATTACTTCGAGCCACATCACCCGGTGACAACATCAGTGCGTTGTTTGCTGATCCAAGTGCTGTTAGCAATCTAATGATATCTGGAGATGGAGTACCTGTTTGTGCGGCTACCTTTAATTTAGCTTTTGCTATTTCTACTACTTTAGCCTCTGATACAACATCATCTGTTACTTTTTGAACGTATGGTAATGCTCCATCCCTTTTAATAACGATATAAGAATCGGCGAATACAGAACCATTAGTAGCTGTAGTAGCATTTTGACCACGTCCAGCCTGAGTAATTGGTAACTTGCTAGCGCCAGTAGTAGTAGGCACTTGTTCAACAACATTTAACCAACCTGCAGCATTTAAATTCTCTAATTCGTTTGTTTGTGCTAAAGCTCTTAATTGTTCTCCACCCACTGTAAAGACTGATGTTTTCGAATCATCATAAAGTATGTTACCGCCACCAGCAATCATATTGCTGTGGAAAGTTGCTGAAACTTTCGTCACATAGAACGTACGGTAACCAAGTAAGTTATCAAATGAATTAATGATATCACGTACTTCTGGGGTCAACTGCATCCATCTATAGAGCATATTCTCAGTTGGTAAATTCTTGTTAATCAAATCACCATATTGATTATTTAATTCAACTTTATTCCAGAATTCAAGTGCTTTTGCAAAATTACCTGTAGCATTACTATAACGCTCTAACATAGTAAACTCGTTAGTCTGTGTTGGGGATTCATAGTTAGATCCACCCTTTGGATCATCTTGAGCCATTACCATGCCGAAGCCATGCTGTCTAGCACCAATAATACGACCTTCATCTGATTTTGCCTGGAAACCTAATACATTCCAATAAACATTTTCGTTTGTACCAATATCATTATTAAGACCATCTATTGTTAGCAAAGCATAATCATATTCGCTAGACTGGCTATTTGAATAAAGACCACCTTTTAAGAAAGCAATATCAACATCTTGAACTGTTTCGTCAGTATTATCTTGTTCATTAAATACGCCTGATTTTAACCAACCTGAACCAAGCAAGTTCATCGCAGCTTCAGCTCTATTAGCAGTACCATCAGCAAATGTTGTGGTTCCACTAGCGCCACTGAGTTGATCTTTTGCTGCAGTATAACCAGCAGCAATATCTGGTGCTAGTTGTTGTACAACATTTGCATCATTAACTCTAAATGTAATAGTACCAAGTTGATACTGACCTTCTTGTATATTTTCTTTAGTAAAACCTTGTACAAATGGAGATGCATAAGTATAAATCTCTGCATTATTATTTATATCGGAAGCTGTATATGTATAATGATTTGTATACCAACCACCCTGAGCAGTTGAATCACCTGCTAAAAGATCACCCGATTGTGGTGCTTTAATTTGTATCATTTCTGTACTTAAGTTGCCATCTACTACAGGAGTATATTTCTCATTATTATATTTAAATGAGGTACGAAGAAAATATAAGTTGTTATATGTCTCAAGCTTTGCTACTTCTGTAGATAGATTTAGATGTAAATATAACTCAAATTTTTCAGTAGTTGGATTAAACACAGCTTCATAATCAGCATCCATATGAATATGTGTGTTATCACCTACAATACTCTCTGGATCAAATGGATCATTCAAGTTGCCGGAATCCTGAGCACCAAGCACTCTAACAGCTACTGTTACATAATAAGGAATTGAACCAGCATTAGGATAGGTAACTTTAATTCTGTAATCTGTTGTGGGCGATGAGGTAGCAGTGCTAGGTCCAGCAATAACATTACCATTGGCATCGCACCATTGATATGTTGTACCGGCTGGTAATTCAGATTTGTTTGTGATAAACTCAGACGCAGCCTCTACGGTGTCACCAATATTATATACTGTAACTTCAGTTCTTCCGGTTGGTACAGCAGTAGTGTCATTATTTGGCACAACAACAATCTGCAAAGTTACATCCTCAGTTGAACGATCGCTATAAGTAACTCTAATAGTTCCTGTTAATTCTGTCTCTTGGTCAACTGTAGAAGGAATAGCAGGCGCACCATTCACCCATGCATATGTTGGAGTTGTAGCTGGTTGATTGCCATTATAGGTAATATAAGTAGATGGTTCATTCAAAGTAGTACCTGCATTAATTCTTATTCCATTTGCTATTGGATGATAGACATCAGCCTCTGCACCTTCTGGCACAGCATTCGGATCAGCAGGCCAAAATCCCTGGTTTTCTCCTATACTATTAGGCCAAAATTTAGTCTGACCATCATAAGTTACCGTATTATACTTCAATGTTCTATCTGCATCCCGAGGTACATCTATATTAGCAGTTGTGTACGAATCTTTTTCAGATTGATTACCATCAAAAGTAGAATTGGTAAGTACAAAAGCATGATTTGCATTAGGACTTGAGGGCAGAATGTAAATAGCGCCGCCTGTTCTACCAGAACCTAGTGCAGTGTTACCCGTAAAAGTACAACCATTGATAACTATATTTCCAGAGGAATTCGAATTACTTGTACCCATAATAGCTCTAAAGGCGCCACCGCTATTATTTGTTGCTGCATTTCCATTAAAGGTGCAATTGTCAAGAACTACAGTTCCAGTAGTAACACTTGTAAAATGAACAGCACCACCACCATTAGTGTCACTATTATTGTTAAATGTAGCTCCATACATGTAAAGCCTGCTAGAGTTGCTTCCTGAAGAAATAACACCATTATAAGTATTGAAGTTACTGAACTTCACATTACCCTTCGACATCATTTTACCGTTATACGTATAGTTTGTACCTACTATACCACCGGTTACAGGATTGCCAGCAAGCTGGTCAGTAGATGGGAAACGAACAAACGATCCTGTATTTCCATTACCCACAACATTCAAAGTCTTGCCTTCTGGAATATCAAAAACCAAATTACCGCCACTATGAACCATAAATGCCGGATTTTCTGAACTGTAATTAATTGTAGATTCATTAACTGTGTCAGATAACTTGACAACAAGAGTCTGATTATTAAATACATGTAAAGTTGGTGCACCAGCCTCTATATTGAGAGTATCAACATTTATCACCATAGTAAAGGTTGTAGGGGTCGTAAAACCAGCTATAAAATTCGCATTACTATTCAAATTATTTATAGAAGGTGTCCAGCCTTCACCTCTCTCTTCACCATTAGGATTGAAAGTAAATACTCTATTAGCATCTTGGGCTTCGCTGCTGTGTATTTCCGCAGTTTTTTCAAATTTGTCTAAAATATACTCATTTTTAACTTTACCGCCTCTTTCCACAGTGAGCACAGTATTAACGTCAATTGCACTTGCATAATAAATACTAGTAGCACTGATACTGAACACCATCAACAGCGCCAGAACAAGCGCTAACGGTTTCTTTAAAATTGCTTGTTTCATAGAAATCCTTCTCTTTCTAAAAATTTGTTGCCTTAAAACTTGATCTCCTAAAAAAAAATTGATTACATGCAAAAGCATAGAATTTGCTTTTGCATTACCATAACACACAAACACCACAGAAATGTCACAAAGGCAACAGAAAACTCTGACATATCTGCTTTCACTCATTTATAATAGCGCCTGCATGTTTTAGAAACATCACCCCTTTCTATGGTAAAGTATTAAAATCCATCTATTGCATTGCCAGTGTTGCCATACAAAAAATATTATGTTAAATGACCATTACCGGCAATGCTTTCTAGATGTTCTAGCGTACAAAAGGTAGAGTGAAGTTTTCATTAACTTTTAAATAAATTCCAACATTATGTGAACATGCGCTCTCTTCTTTCCCTTCTGTTGCTTTCTATCATATACTATCATTATTTTATTATTGCGTCAATAGAAAATCTTGTATTTAACGCTAGATTTTCTAGAATAATGGCACAAATGCTCTAAAAATAAAATTAAGAATAAGTCACTATAGTTGCAACTATAGTGACTTATATTATTATAAACTGTCTTAGTTATATATATTATCAAAAATATGCATGTTTAATTTGATTAATTTGTTATGTTTTACTATTTTTGTAAAAAAAATATATTGTTTTATTTGTAGTTTAATGCTATAATAAATCTCCAAAATATTTTATATTAAAAGGAGATATATTATGAAACGCAAATTAGTATCCGTTTTTACGGGACTTTTACTTGCCTCTATTATTGTTACTACTTTAACAGCATGCGGCAGTCAAAAAGAAACGGTTAACTCATCACAAAGCTCAAGTGACTCATCGCAAACCTCAAGTATTGCTTCTAACGTAACAACATCTGACAATGCCGTATCTGACAATACTAGCTCTACTGTTTCTGAATCTACCGCTATTGACGACATTGCAATCACCATTCCCGACGAATTTGAAATGTACACTGAAACTGCACAGGAAAACTCCACATTTTTCAAGTTAAAAGTACCCGCAACCAATACTACCAGCGACAGCAATAATGGTGTAAATGGAACCAATACTCCTAACGACAGCAATAATAACAATTCAGCTGGAACCAATACTCCTAATGGCGGCAGCAATAATGGTTCAAACGGAACCGACAACGAAAGTAACAATTCTGATAATTCAGATCCTTCTGAAAACATCACCATTCGTGTTATCAATATAGAAGCAAACGAAGTTAACTTTCAAAATGCTCTTAATAACCCCGCCACGCCGGAAAGTATGACTGAATACCTGACAAATGCGCGCAAGCTTTCTAACGTTACATTTACAAACTATCAAAAAGATATAACAGACGACCAAATTCGTTATGAATACAGCTACACGTACACACTCAATAATGTAACGTATACTGAACTAGAATTTAGCTGTATGACAAAAGACAAATTTGTTGCAATCACTGTATATCCAAAATCAGATGCATATTTGCAACAAGCAGAACAAGTATTACGTCAGATCGTCGATTCTTTTAATCCGTATAAATAAAATTACACATAAAAAACTTCGGTCGTTTCCGGAGTTTTTTCATTGATGCAGTTACCACCATATAATTTAAGCTGAAATTTGGCTCATAATAAGGCATAGCAATATTAATATATTTTAATACGCAAGTTATTTTGACTACTAACTATAACTCTTACACATACTATTCGGTGTAAGGAGTCGGTTATATGGCAAAAATCAATATTGTGAAAACAATAAAAATCACCCTTGGGTGTTGCTTAGCTGTAGTCATCGCAAAAATTCTGGACTTAAATTACAGCAACTCTGTAGTAACCATTACATTGCTTAGCATTTTAAACACAAAAAAAGATACTCTGATTACAGCAGGAAAACGTTGTCTTGCATTTTTTTTTGCAACTACTATTGCTTGGATTTCTTTCACGTGGTTTCAATTTTCACTTGCAGGATTAGGTGTTTATTTGTTCTTTATTGTAATTGCATGCCAATACTTTGAATTAACCGACGGACTTTCTATGAGCACTGTCTTAATGCTTCATTTATGGACGGAAAAAAATATAACAATTTCTGGTTTACTAAACGAGGCCAGTTTAATGGCTATTGGCATTTTAATGGGTATTTTTATGAATTTGTACATGCCCAATCAAATCAAAAAAATACACTGCTGCCAAACAATGATTGAACAGCATTTTGAGAAGTTACTGCTTTGTTTTTCTGACCATCTGCTATTAAAAGACAGATCTACTGAAATACAACATCATTTTCAAGCCTTATCCTCAGATTTTCAAAAATCTATAGAAGCAACCGATTTACATGTGAATAATCATCTGTTTTCTCATACCGGTTACTATCTGCAATATTTAAAAATGCGCTTAAAACAGTTTGAAGTGCTACAAATCATAGCCTCCAATCTACAGCGTATTAACTATGTACCCTCACAATCAACAGATATTTCTGCTTATTTAAAACAAGTAGCATATTCAATTAGCAAGCATGACAACGCACAAGAACTGCTAGACTGCTTACAAAAAATGCGTATGCGCTTTCGTAACGCAAATTTACCTATAAACAGGCAAGAATTCGAAACAAGAGCTGTATTATATGAAATTGTAAATGATGTGCAATATTTACTGCGCATTAAACAAGAGTTTGCCGAATCATTATCACCATATCAAATCAGAACCTTTTGGGAGACAAAAAACAGCCCATAGAATCAAATTTTATTTTGCAATTACTTGTTGCATATAATACTAATCCTTGTTATTTCTTCTGTGCTGTGTTATAACTATACTGAAATAAAATAATAAATAGGAGTGCTGGATATGTTCAAAAATTTAGAAAACGATATGAAAAAAATTGTATTAGCTGGAATCGGAGCGCTTGCCACAACGGTTGAAAAATCAAAAGAATTGATAGATGAATTGGTAAAAAAAGGAGAGCTCACCGTCGAGCAGGGAAAAGCATTAAATCAAGAACTCAAGCACGACTTAAAAACAAAAAAGCAAGAAACAGAATCTGCTATTTGTGTAGAAAAAGTAAGTGAACAGCTTAAGAGTTTAAATGCCGCAGATCTTGAAAAGATTAAAGAAAAACTAGCACAATTAGAACAAGAAAACAACTCCAATGGTGAATGACAAAATCCCGCCGAAATAAACAATTCGGCGGGATTTTGTTATTTTATTGAATGCTATATGCTATTTGCAGCGCGGAAAAAAGTTTTTACTACTAAATAACTTTATTTTTCGATACATACAAACGCTATTTCTTCTTTTTTCGTACTATAAAAAATAATAATATTAATCCAATAATACCAGAAAATATATATCCAAGCATTGCAAGAAGCGGAATATCTCCTACCATAGGACGTATCTCTGTTAAGCATAATAAGCTGGAACCTGTTACAAGAGCCGCAATAATAATCGCAGCAATAATACGGTTCACCATACTATCAATGCGTTTTAACGGCGCTTCTGAACCACTGATTTCTATATTAAATTTTGTTTGTCCCTTTACTGCCATTTGCAATAAATCAGATAGTTGTCCCGGAATAGCAACCACTTTCTTAAAAACAGTATAGGCGCCTTTACCTGCTCGCTTTAATTCTTTATTCCAATCCAAATTTTGTATAAATTTATGCGACATATAAGTTGCTAGAATTTGCAGCAAATTGATATCCGGTGCACAAAAACGAAGTACTCCTTCAATAGTCATAACACCCCTACCCAACATCGTAACACTGTGAGGAAGTAAAATATGATGCTTATGAGCTAATTGCATAAATTCTTGAAATGCAATACTCAAATTCATATTTCCCAGCTCTAAATTTCCATAACGGCACAATATTTCCTCAATATCTGTATACAACTGAGCATGATCAATGACTTCTTTTACTGTCCCTAATGTCAAAAACGTACTTTTCAATTGATAAATATCATGATTCACAATGGCAGTCACTACTGAACGCAGTATCTCTTTATCACGCCCTGTCAGCTTTCCCATCATACCAAAATCAAGCCATACAATCTTACCATTCAAAATCCAAATGTTTCCCGGATGTGGGTCGGCATGAAAAAAAGCGTCATCCAAAATCTGTTTTACATAATTTTCAGCCAACTTGCGACCAATTTCATTCATATTGTAACCCATTTTTTCTAACTGCTCTACATGATCTATTGGAATTCCGTTTATCCGCTCCATGACTAATACATGCTTTGTCGTAAGCGCCCGATATACTTTCGGATACGTAATATAAGCAATGCCGTCATTGCGTTGGGCAAATTGCTCCATATGCTCTGACTCTATTAGAAAATCCATTTCTTCTTGCGCCGCAGACCAAATTTCATCAATTACAGCTTTTAAGTCCATTACCCTGCCAATAGGTCTCACGATTTGTACTATACTGATTACTCGTTTTAAAATAACAATATCTTTAGCCATAATCTCTTGAATATGAGGACGCTGAATTTTTAAAACAATATCACTGCCATCAACCAGCTTTGCCATATGCACTTGTGCAATAGACGCCGATCCTAATGGAGTTTCATCAATAGAAGCAAATTTTTCTTTATAACAACAACCGTACTCTTCCTCTAAGACGGTACAAATCTCCTCAAAAGACAACGGTCTTACATTTGAGCGTAGCTTTGCCAATTCATCACAATAAGCTTTCGGCAACATATCTTGGCGCATCGAAAGAATTTGTCCCATTTTCACATAGGTAGGCCCTAAGTCCTCTAAAAGCCCATATAGTTTTTGAGGTGTAAACCCATGAAGCAAATCATATTTACGCAATGTTAAAATAATTTGCTTCATACGAGAAGTATTCTTTTTTCTTTTGAGCTGATTAGATGATTCCTCCACAATGCACACCTCCATTTTAATATTACAAAAAGATGTTTCTATCATATCCAATTACAGTATATACGTCAAATCCAGAAAAACTATAAACGGTTGGACTAGCTTACGTCAGAATTCTATTATGGGTTGAGCTGCAATGCTTGTGCATAATTATAAAACTCCTCATAGGTCATTAAACTATTCAGTACCTCAATCATAGCATTGGCACTCATATGTTCCGGCAATTGTAAGCAACACAATAGTTTTTTCCGTTTTTCATGGCTATTACTGCTTCCAGTAAGCCCTAAAGAAAAAAAATCGCTCTTTGTAATTGATCTTCTCGGGAAATTTGCTGCAGAATTGTGTTCCCCTGTCAGTACGCCTGCTTTTTGCAGCGCTTTTATAATCAAATCTTTCTCAACACCTTCTACCCCCAACTTACCTTCTTGAGAATACTTTTGTTTACGAGACTCCTTACCTAATATGTCAGGAATATAGGCATGCTTAACTTTACTGAGTGGAATCGCACTTTTTAAGTAGTTTCGAATTAAAAAGCCGGCAGAATCACTGTCTGTTAAAATCAGCAATCCTTTGGTGTCCGCCATTTTACGAATTAAATTCATCTGCGCTTTGTCTTTAAAAATTCGAAAACCATGTGTTTCAATAATCATTGCGTCTATAAAAGAGGATAGCTTAATTTTATCGTATTTCCCCTCAACAATAATTGCTTCTTTTATAACAATCAATGCTTCTCTCCCTTTCCAGAGGCAACTAATAATTTTGCCAGTAGCTGTTCCATAATCAGCCGATTATCTATACGTGAACTTTTTAGCGCTACATCAGTTTCCAATAGTAATTTTAGGCTTTCACGCAAAGCAGTCATAGATAAATTGGTGCTGTCCCGTTCAGCATTCCGTAATTTAAACTCTTTACTCTTATAATCAAAATACTGCAAAAGAACAGATACTGGCTGACCGCTTTGCACACATGCACGTACACGGTACATATCAATATAGGAAGCCGCCAAAACTGCCAATATTGCTATGGGCTCTTCTTTTTGGTAGTACAGAATATCAAGTAAACCATAGGCTTTATTATAGTCGCCGGCAACAATGGCATTCGCTAGAACAAACACAGTTGTTTCAAGATTTTTGACGACATTTAACGTAATCGCCTCTTTGGTAATTTCACCTTCTTTTGTGTATGCGCATAATTTTTCAATTTCATGGTAAAGCGTTTGTAAATCATTACCACTTAAAAACAAAATTTCACTTGCAAGCTGTTTGGTTAACAAACATCCTCTCTTTTGTGCTGCAGCACACAATATCCGCTCTAATTCTGCATTTGTTTTGTGTTTAAAATTTACCGTAACACCATTTCGGTTTATAGCGGTCATAAACGGCCCCCATTTACCGGGGCGTTTTGGATTAAAATTAAGATTTAATAAATAAAAGATCAGCACACAGCTTTCCGAAGGATTTTTAAGTAATTCTTTAATAGAAGCCATATCGGTTGCATCACGTTTTTCTACATTAAAATCACTTACTAGCACACATTTATAATCTGCCATAAACGGCAATCCTTCCGCAGCACGTATAATTTCTTCTGTATCGGCAAAAGAACCATCAAAACTTTGATAATTAAAATCTAAAAATTGATTCCCGGTGGATCGCTCTGCTAACTTTTTTACTGCCGCTTCCATCAACATTTTTTCTTCACCATAAAAAAAATACACATTGTGAAACTCTCTTTTTTCTATACTTTTTATTAATTCTTGTTCTGTATACTCAGCCACCAGAATCCCTCCTTAACACCAATGTTCTCTCACCTTTTATGTCAATATGTAAATCTCCTCTTCCTGCTGTTGCATACATTTGCACATTAGCATCCTCCAATATATGAGCGGAATTTGCCATTGACTGCTCGTCCATAGACAGTATCGTAAGAAATGACTGGAGGTATTCTACATTTTGCGGAACCGAATCGGAAATAATTAAATCAATTTGATTTATATCAATATTTAACTTGGTTAAATCCTGTTCCGACGACAAAATCAATACAGAGATATCCTTTACTTTTAATAATGTGTAACTTACATCTAACATCTCATGTAAGGCAATTTCCACACTATCACTGAACATGATATTTGCGTTCTTTTCATAATACGAAATTTCTTCCACTTTTACAAGTGATTTTGCTAAATCTGTGGCAAAATACGGTTCATTGGGCAACATCATATGCTTCACATAAAGTCTTTCACTGATATTTACCAAATTCTGATACTCCTTTGTTTCATCAGAAATTGACTGCATATAGTCAATACTGCGTATACCATGACCCTGCAAATACCGATAAGTATTCAAACTGCTGTAGCCACTGCACCCAATAATCGCTGTTTGTCTGTTATCCGTTACCACAACAGAAATACCGTCCTCTACATCTAAAACTGAAATACGAATTGTAGAATGGCTAGATAATTGATAAGATAAAATACCGGTTACCAGCAAAATAAATGATAACACTAGTACTGTACGCAATAATATGCGGCGCTTGACAATAAAAATTGCCGTTGCAAACAAAATCATGGTCATAGCTAACCATAGCATTACAAAATCATAATCAGAAGCGATTGTAGCAAATGGCATTTTCGCAAGCCAATGAGCAGCAAAAATTAGATATTTGGCAATCAGTCCTCCAATTAAAGCAAACGGTTTTGCCATAAAACCTAAAGTGGGAATTGCTTCAAACAATGCCGCCAAAGCAGTAATCGGAAGCAACATGGTAGTGGGAAAAATCATGAATAAATTAGAAATAAATCCTATTATGGGAATCGTGGTAAATCCCATAATAAAAATTGGAAGAGTACCTGTGCTGACTGCCAATGAAGAAGAAACCGAAGAAACAACGCGGATCATCAGCCCTCTGCAAGACTTAATTTTTCTTGTTTTATTCAAAAAGAACCGCTTAATCGGATTTGAAAGCAAAATCAAAGATAAAGCAGAAGTAACCGATAATAGAAAACCTTTGTCAGCAGCTGCATAGGGATTGATCGCACACAAGAGAAACGCCGCAATACCGAGAGAATTGAGCGAGTCCGGCTTACGACCGAACAGCATAGCAATGAGAAATAACAGGCTCATAAGTCCGCTCCGCATCACACTGGGCGTAAAACCTGTAATTGCCATAAAACACAACACACCAAACATAGTTACAATACAACTAATTTTATGAGGTACTTTGCAAAACTTGAGCAACTTCAGTAATACCTGAAACATAATCGTCATATGCAGGCCGGATACCACAAGCAAATGGTAAACACCGGCTTGTGAAAAGTCAGATTTCATATTTTCAGAAAGTCCTGTTTTATCACCCAGCAAAACAGCCTTCATAATACCAGCTTCCTTTTTTGACAATAAACGGTCTATTGAGTCCATCATTGCTTTTCTGGCTTGCAATGCATAGTAATACGGCGGCTTTTCCACAGTTGGCATAATAGAATACCCTTGATATTCATACATATATGCCCGCATCCCAATTCCTTTGGCATAATCTGATTGACGAAAGGTAAAACCATCGTCAGAGCCATAACTTTGATATAAATGAACTTTACATGTTATTTTTCCGTAGCTGTCTATATCTAACGCGTTACGTACCGATAATACAATTTTACCTGGATTTGGTACGTTTTCTTTATCAGATATTTTGATTTCATCCACACGCAGCGTGTAATAAAATTTACCGTTGTTTTCATAAGGCAACTCACATAGCACAGCGGTAATTTCTGCATCTGTATTTGCAATTTCTGTTAATGGTTCAATTTTCCAAATATGATAGCCTCCATAAGCGCTCAACACAATAGCAGCTACCAAACATGCAATAGGAATGACTTTTGCAATACGTAATTTTGTAATAAAGAGCGTAATGATAAAAAGAATTGCAAAACATCCTGATAACGCAAACGCAAGCGATGCACCAAAATAAATAGAGACCGCTTGCACTGCCAAATAGACAAAGCCTATTAATGCAAACGGTCTGTTCATAATCAATCCTCCAATCACAAAAAACAATATAATTTTTATTTTATAAAATATCAATCAGAGGACTTGACGGCTAATCGTTTTATTTGAAAAACAACGGTAATTTTTGCACAAAAATGATATCATTACGTTCAGCAGCCTCGCCCTCAGCAAAGACAGCTGCACTGCCGATAATATGGGCAGAAACGCGGGACAGCAACGCTTGCAACGCCGCTAATGATTCACCAGTACTAATCACATCGTCTACAATTAATACCCGTTTGTTTTCCAGTTTTTCATAGTCTGCCTGTGATAAATACAGCCTTTGTACATTTTCTGTTGTAATAGATTTTACTTCTACGGATATAGGATTTTGCATATACGCTTTCGCACCTTTACGCGCAACAATATAATTCCCACAGCCTATACGCGCCATTTCATGTGCCAGTGTAATACCTTTTGCTTCAGCCGTCACGATGATATCATGTTCCGGACATAATTTCAGCAATTCTTTTGCACACGCCTCTGTTAATGCTACGTCTCCCAGCATAACAAACCCGGCAATGGACAACGTTTCATTAATAGGACAAATAGGAAGCTGTCTTATACAACCTCCAATTTCAATACGGTAGGTTTCCATCACTTTCTTCCTCTCTCGTTAACGTATTTTATCCTCAGCCTGGAGGCCATGCCATAGAACGCCCGCCCAGTAAATGAAAATGAATATGCTGAACCGTTTGTCCACCGTCTTCACCGCAGTTATTTACAATACGAAACCCTTTGTCTAGTCCCAATTGTACTGCAAGCTTTACAGCAACTTCATAAATACGACCAATCAGCGCACTATTATGCTGATCAATATCCATTGCAGATTCTATATGTTTTTTCGGAATTATTAAAACATGTGTAGGCGCCTTAGGGTCAAGATCGTGAAATGCTATCACATCTTCGTCTTCATATACTTTATGACTGGTAATCTCACCTTTTGCAATTTTACAAAAAATACAATCCATACTGTCACCTCCAAAATTAACATAAAGTTATGCTTTTACCATCGTTTCTACTACACTTTCCACCGCCGCCAATGCTTCGTCAAGCTTACTTAGATCTTTTGCCCCCGCCATAGCGCTGTCCGGCTTTCCTCCACCATTGCCCCCTGCAATTTGTGACACTTGTTTTACAATTTGTCCTGCATGCACACCTTTTTCAACTGCGGCTTTTCCCACCGCTGCGGCAATGGCTGCTTTTCCATCATGGACACCTGCAAATACAGCCACCATTTCCGGTCTATTCTCCCGAGCCTTATCGCACATATTCCGTAAAGCATCGCTGCCAGTACCAGAAAATAGAGCCGTAATCACTTTCACACCATTGATTTCTTTTGCATTTTCAAACATACCGTCTACCTGCATAGCTGCCAATTTTGACTGCAATACTTCAATCATTCGGTCTTTTTCTTTCATTTCAATCATCATTTGCTCAGATTTTTTTACCAAATTATGTGGATTATTTAACTTCAATATACTAGCCGCCTGCTCAATCGAAGCAATACAATCTTTTAGTAAATCCATCACACCTTGACCTGTCACAGCTTCAATACGACGCACACCAGCCGCCACAGAGCTTTCGGAAATAATTTTAAATAAACCGATTTTTGCAGTATTATCAATATGAGTACCGCCACAAAATTCTCTCGAATAATCGTCTACTGATACTACTCGTACAATATCACCGTACTTTTCACCAAATAATGCCATTGCACCTAATTTCTTGGCTTCTTCAATCGGCATCTCACGACACGTAACCATAACTCCACGCTTGATGACCATATTAATTTCCTGCTCCACCTTGGCAATTTCATCAGGTGTCAATGCCGAAAAATGTGTAAAATCAAAACGAACCGTTTTATCATTCACCATTTGACCTGCCTGCTCTACATGGTCGCCCAGTACATGGCGCAATGCAGCCTGCAACAGATGTGCCGCTGTATGATTACACATAATATCCTGTCGAAGCAATGAGTCTACATGAGCAGTTACTGTTGCGTCTACTACCAGTTCACCTTTCTCTACTATTGCATGGTGAATAAAAATTTTTCCGTCATTTTTTGTAGTATCGGTAACTTTTACTAAGACGCTGCTGTTCAATAGGGTTCCCGTATCTCCTACTTGTCCACCGCCTTCTGCATAAAAAGGTGTTTTATCAAGAACAACCACGACCCGATCTCCGGCATTTGCTGAAGTTACACGCTCGCCCTGCTTGATGATTGCCAAAACTTTTGCCGCAGTTTCCAGCGTATTATAACCAACAAATTGTGTTTCCTCTATATCTTCTAAAATATCAGCCTGACCTGTCCAAGCATCTGCTCCCGCATTTTTTCTGGCAGCACGAGCACGGTCTTTTTGCTCTTTCATCAATTTATGAAAGGTTTCCTCATCTACCGACATGCCACGTTCAGACAAAATTTCTTTAGTCAAATCAATGGGAAAACCGTAGGTATCGTTCAATCTAAACGCATCTTCGCCCGATAGCTGTTTACTGCCTATATGATCCACAAATTTCTCCAGAATACATAAGCCCTGATCAATCGTTTTTGCAAAACTTTCTTCCTCTACGCGAATCAGCTTGATAATCATAGCACGTTTTTCATCTAATTCCGGATATGCATTTTTATTTTCCTCAATAACTGTTTGTGCCACATTTGCAAGGAACATTTCTTGAATACCCAACAAACGGCCATGACGTGCGGCACGACGGAGTAAACGGCGCAGTACATACCCCCGTCCCTCATTAGACGGCATAACTCCATCGCCAATCATAAATGTAGTGCTGCGAATATGGTCGGTAATCACCCGCAAAGAAATATCTGTTTTCTCACTGTCTCCATAATGTACACCTGCGATTTTTCCTACATGCTTCATAATATTTTGCACAGTATCCACTAAAAACAGGTTATCAACTTCCTGCATGATGCAGGCTAAACGCTCTAATCCCATACCTGTATCAATATTTGGGCGCTCCAACGGAACATAATTACCGTTGCCATCGCTTTCAAACTGTGTAAATACCAAATTCCAAAATTCCACATAACGGTCGCATTCACAACCAACGCCACAGGTAGAAGAACCACAACTGTATTGCTTACCGCGATCAAAATACAGTTCAGAGCACGGACCGCACGGACCTGCACCATGTTCCCAAAAGTTATCTTCCTTGCCTAACCGTACAATACGGTCAGGCGACACACCTACCTCGTTGGTCCAAATATCAAAGGCTTCATCGTCCTCTTGATAAATAGTTACCCATACACGTTCCTTTGGTAATTTTAAATCATCAATGACAAAATCCCATGACCATTGTGTAATTTCATGCTTAAAATAATCACCAAATGAAAAGTTACCCAACATTTCAAAAAAAGTACCGTGACGGGCTGTAATACCAACACGTTCAATATCTGGTGTACGAATACATTTTTGGCAAGTAGTCACACGTTTTGAAGGTGGTATAACCTCACCTGTAAAATATTTTTTCATCGGCGCCATACCTGAGTTAATAAGCAATAAGCTATTATCATCCTTAGGTATTAAAGAAAAACTCGATAAACGCAAATGATTTTTTGATTGAAAATAAGCTAAAAACCGTTCTCTTAATTCATTTAAACCTGTCCATTCCATATGTTGAGACTCCCCTTACACTACAAACATAATAATATTTCAATTATGGGCATAAAAAACGGACTGCCCCCAACTATATGGGACGAAACAGTCCGTGGTACCACCCAAATTGCGTTTTTATACGCCACTTAAATTCCTTAACGCGGAAAACGCCACAGTTCATCACTGTGGAGCGCTGCCTACGGCTAAAAACCGGCCTACTGCCGTTATATTGTTACGGTCGCCTCTCAGCAAAACTCCAATTTGGAATTTCAGCTTCCTCTCTGGTGTAACATAACCGACTGCTTTTGTTTTTATACGCTGTATATATCGCTTTTATTATAGTACAGCATGTAATAAATGTCAACGAAACCGCTGTAATTTATCTTATTCTCTTAATGAAAAGGCAAATAAAATTTTCTCATTAAACCTATAACTCTTTCGCATTACATATGCAGCTATATACCAGATCAATCAAAATCCAAACAAAAGTTTATTCCATACTATCTTTGGCTTTGCGTAGAATAGCACCCGCTTTAACCGGACGCGTACATTTCACAAATACCGTCATGGTGGCATGAGGGGCCGATTCAATGGGATTCATATTCTCGTCATAGATTTCATCCAGCATAATATTAAATGGTTTCTCTCCTGGCTCGAGTATATCTGCAATGTCACCTCGGAAAAAACGGTTGCGCTGCGTAAGCCGTAGGATTCCGTTTTCCCATCCTTCGCACAGAGCAATCACATCATAATGACGTACATATCCCCCGTTTTCATATACTTGTCCCGGCTCATTACCAAAATAAAAACCAGTACTGTATTCTCTATGACTAATTTTATCCAGCTCTTCCACAATCCATGGAGAAACCGGTCTGTCCGGATTGTTTATATACTCATCAATTGCATGACGATACGCATTTGTAGTAACAGCAACATAATAAGCCGATTTGGCTCTTCCTTCTATTTTCAAGCTAGTAATACCAGCTTTCACCAACTCTGGAATATGTTCAATCATACACATATCTCGAGAATTAAAAATATATGTACCCTCATCATCCTCTATGATATCCATCTGTTCACCGGGACGTTTCTTCTCCACTAGCGCATAGTTCCAACGGCAAGACTGACAACAGTCTCCCCGATTCGCATCTCTATTGGTTAAATAAGAAGACAACAGGCATCGTCCTGAAAATGCCATACACATTGCACCATGAACAAAAGCCTCAATATCTAAACCAGCAGGAACCTTTGCCCGTATTTCCGCAATATCCTCTAATGTCAGTTCCCTTGCCAGCACAACACGCTTTGCTCCCATGTCATACAATGCATTGGCCATTGCGTAATTCACAATGCCTGCCTGTGTAGAAACATGAATCTCTATGTCGGGCGCATATTTTTTTGCTAAATTTAATACCCCTAAATCTGTTACAATTACAGCATCTACCCCCGCCGCCTTTACTGCTTCTAAAAATGCGGGCAGTCGTCCTATTTCATCATTGTGGGGCAACGTATTACAGGTTAAATATACGGGCACATTTTTTTTGTGGGCTTTTTGCACCGCCTTATGCAATTGTTCAATAGAAAAATTAGAAGACGATGTTCTCATGCCAAACTCTTGTCCGGCCAAATATACCGCATCTGCGCCATAGGTCAGAGCCATATTCAGACGCTCCATATCACCCGCAGGGGATAATAACTCTATTTTAGAATTTCTTCTTTCGTATGCCAACTGAATTCTCCTTCACTTTATACAAGTCCTAACTCAAGCAATTTTTGATTATGCTCTTCTAATGTTTTGGAATAATAAGCCTGACCCTCTTTATGACAGAAATAATAGTAATCAGTAGTTCTTGGATTTAACGCAGCCTGAATAGCGTCCATACCAGGATTGCAAATTGGCCCCGGAGGTATACCCTCTAATTGATAGGTATTATACCGGCTTACAAACTTTTCTGCTTGGTCCGCAGGTACATCCTCTTTGGTATGATATGGATACCATACTGTTGGGTCAGAATCTAATGTTTTAATACCCGTTTCTTCAACATGATTAAGACGGTTATGAAACACCGATGAAATCATGTACATATCATTCACATCAGCAGCCTCCGCTTGAATCATAGAAGCCAGCGTCATGACCTGATCCATTGTCAAATTCATCGACGCAGCCTTATCCCGCATTTCTTGTGTAATTTTCGCTTTATAATTATTGAGCATTTTACTTAATGCGTCAATTGGATTTTCACCTGTATAGAAATCGTAACTATCCGGAAATAAATAACCTTCCAGCAAATAATATCGTTCCTTATCATTTGTAATTTCCTTAATTACTGCGTAGATATCAAAGTATTCTGCATTATTTGCGGTAGTTAATATTTCGTCTACGGTACAAATACCATGGTCTTCTAGCAACTGGGCGATCTGAAGTACGCTCATACCCTCTGTAATCGCAATTCTTGTTGTTTCATTGTCCAAACGATTTAAATTGGATTGCATGTGGTTAATTAACGCTTCATAATCCATATTTTGCTCTACTTCATAAATACCATATTGATAAAAATTATCAGATTTTGTAACTTTAGAATACAGAGTGAAGAAATTTGGTTTATTGATAACGCCATTTTCATATAAAATTTGCCCTACCTGTGCGCCGGTTGCATTTCGTGGAATCTGTACCTGTACCTTACCGCTTTCGCGCCCAACCGCCACCATATCATTAAAATTAATTCTAAAAAATTGGGCAATGCTAAAACTAACAAGTAAAATCATTGCTACCCATGTCCAGAAAAACACCCGTTTATTTCTTCGGGCGCGTTTTTTCATTTGTTTTTTCTGCCCTTTAGGCAGAGGAAGATGCTGATTCTGTTTTTCTTTAGACTCAGTCAGAATTTTTTGACCACTGTGGCTTTCAATATTCTCTGCTTGCTCTAACTCCGTCTGTAGTACGGAATCTAATGAAAATATATTGGAAGTATCGTTACCAATATCATCTAAACCAGGAATATTCAACTCAAACTCCTGCCGTTTTCTTTCTTGATATTCTCTCAAACTTTTTTCCAACGTATCTTGATTTTTTGTGTTTTTACGTTCATCACGATCCCTTTTTTGATCATCACACATTGCAATCCTCCCCTTACTGCTTATTCTCGTTTCTTCGGATATAATTTTCTGTTACGAGAATATCTACCGGACGGTCAAAATAGCCGTGAGGCAGTTCGTATTGTATGCAGCTTGTATAACAGATACCAACAGTTACACTTTCATATCTTGATAAAAAACGGTCATAATATCCCATACCATAACCCAACCTATAACCTTTGGCATCAAACGAAAGACCAGGCACAATACAAAAACCATGAGATAAATCCGTAACCATTTCACAAGAGTCTATTTTAGGTTCTAATAAACCGAAAGTAGCTTTTTCAAGATCATGAAAAGAAGTGATATAGTAAAATTCCATTTGAACGGTTTCCACTGCACACACAGGCGCGGCAACGCGTTTACCATCCGCCCATGCGCGTTTAACAATTTCAAATGTATCCACCTCTATAGGCTTGCTGATATACAAAAAAACTGTATCCGCCTGATGATATTCAGGCAAATTAAATAAATGCCTGCGAATACGCGCATCCATTTTGCGTTTCTTAGCAGGCTGCATTGCTTCTCTGATATTGCGGTACTTTAATCGGAGATTTTTTTTCAATTGTTTAATATTTTTTAAATTTTTTACTGACATTGCATCGACTTCCTTATGAAATTGGTTTTTTCAGTACCACACAACAATTCCGCTAGCTTAAATGCAAATTCCACTGCAACACCTGCTCCTCTTGCGGTAACAATCTTTTGGTCGCAACATACATGTAGCGGCGAATACTGTGCACCAATTAAGTCCTTTTCAAACCCGTCAAAGCAAGTTGCCGTAACACCATCAAGCATATTCCAACACCCCAAAACAGACGGTGCGGCACAAATTGCACCGATATAAACGCCATACTGTCTGCAATGCTCTAAAACAGACCTTACGATATTTGAGCTTTTCAAGTTAAGCGTACCCGGCATACCGCCCGGCAATATCACCATCTCAAGTTGGTCGGTATTTACTTTCTCCTGCATAATATCCGCTATTACTGTAATGCCATGTGAACCTGTAACTGTAAGATTTGGTGTTCCCACAGCAACGGTTACCACTTCCAATTCCGCTCTTCGCAAAATATCAATAGGCGTAATAGCCTCTATTTCTTCAAAACCGTCCGCTAAAAACACATAAATCATGATCTTATATTCCTTTTCGGTTGTTATTACGAGTAATTATATCTATTATTTCCAGATGAATTTTTTCAATGGATTTAAGTTGTCCACAATCAACACATGTAATCACATGCCATCCTAACCTTTGTGCACTGTATAGCGCAGCCTTTCTGCATCTATCCAAAAAATCTGTATTCCTTTCATGAATATCTTTTTTCATTTCATCGCCATTATACCGCTGATTCATTAAAATTTGTGACACTTTAGGAGGCATATCCAGATAAACTACAATATCCGGCTGCGGCAACTGTAATTTATTATACTCATAATCCTGTAACCAATCAATAAATACGTCCCAATCCTTTTGAGGTAACTTAGTCAACTGATAAATCAAATTTGATGTCACATAACGGTCAGCAACAATATAAATTCCATTCGCATGATCCTGCTTCCAAAACCTTTGGTAGCTTGCATAACGGTCTACCGCATAAAAAGACGCCGCTGCATAAGGGCTGACACAATTGGGATCGGCGCCAAAAGCACCGCTTAAATACATTTTGACTAATGCGGCCGAATCCTGATTATAATCGGGAAAGGTAATATGGCGATATTCCATTTGTTGTTTTTTTAAATACCTACACAATTGCTCCGTTTGGGTTGCTTTACCGCTACCATCTAGCCCCTCTATTACAATCAATGAGTTATTCATCAATTTCCTCTCCGAGCGTACCAAAAAATGCACGTACCTGCTCTATTTCACCGCAGGTCATCTTTCCCTCTGAACACGCTCCTCTTACACAGGAAGGACCTGCTTTTGAAAATAAATGAGGGGCCGCCCTCTTTACAAGGCGCAGCATTTGGATAGCAACATCACGTATTTCCCATTGTGCACGACTACAACCGCGCAGCTCAAAAAAATTCATTAAAGACCGTGCGTTCATGGTCACAATCATTTTAGTGGCACATGCGTTTGGCAAAACAAAACGCGCATCTTCAATGGCCTGCTTTTGAGCAATACGATTAGCCGTATTTTCATCCTTGCCTTTTTCCATTAAAGTTTTTTTATGCTTTTCAGTCAAAATTTTTGTAATAGATTTGTAATGACGCTGATCTTCTTCCATAGCCCGAAGAAATTCCTCTTTTGCTTCGGGAATTGCCGCAATTGCCGGCGGAAGCACATATTCAAAATTCTCTTCACTTACATATCGTTGACTTTGTACACTAAAAGATGCAATCCGGTGACGTGTAATTTGAGCTAATAATGCACGGGAAACATCTTCAATACCAAAAGTAAATGTAGCGTGTTCAATAGGACTTTCGTGTCCTAGTTCAGACAGCATATCTATAAAAGAAGAAACTTTTTCCTCTGTTAAACCTTCCTTGATTGTTTCGATGGAAACAGGCGAATAACATAATTTAGCCGCAGCGGCAATATGCAGCTCCGGCTGCGGCGTATAAGCCAATAAGGAAACTATTGCCATAATCACTCCCCCTTTTTCCCAAAATAAAATATTTTTAAATAATCGTTATTATATCATATATTTTTTTATCGGGCAATAGCGTGGATTTATCAATTGAAAATCAATATTAGAGAATCATTTTAACACAATCGGTAAATAATAAACTAGGATGGCAAAATTCCGAAATGAAATCAAAAAATGTCATATGACGTACTGTTTGTTCAATGCGTTTTTTGAACCCAAAAGACACGCTCCGTTTATCAAGGAGCGTGTCTTTTACATAAAACCATAAAAAGCAATTACTGACTCATATTACTTATGAAATCAATAATTGCTTTTATGTAACCATCTCTTTTTTAGATAACCACTCAACAATCTTAGAAATCCCAACTAAAATTGTAGTAGCAGCAACCGCTAACATAATGAATATGGCATAGAGATGGGTTTGTGCGAAACAGCATAAAATCGCAAAGAAAACACTGTATATACTAAGGATACTTTTCACCATCGCCTTACATTTTATCACTTCAGGCTCAGACAACGGTTTGTTTTTATCCTCAACTGGAGCTATCAACAAAAGTGTCAAGGCACAACATGCAAAAATAATTGTAATAATAAGTAATTGTAGTACATTGCTCACAAAAACACCGAGAAAAACGCTGCCTGCAAATAGCAGTACCGAACTTACATAACATTTCAAATGGCTGCCAGCATGAAAGCCACCCGAAAAAGTACGTAATGGAATAAAAAATAAGAGGTAAAGAATAGTTTCAATAATACTTTGAAAAATTGCACCGATAATCAAACATGTTACAATCCCTAACACCTGTGATAGCATCAAAGCAAATGCAAATTCGAAAAATTCTGATTCATCTTTCGAAATAATATTCCGTTTCACAGATGCCGTTACACATTTTTTAGCAAATTTAGTAATCATAATTCAACCAATAATCAATTTGATAAGTTTTATATACATGTTGCATAGAGTAATTTTGTGCGCCTAAATGTGCACTGCATTCTTTTTAATTTTATAAATCACTTTGCGATTGATGTCCATCACTCTTAACGGTTTTTCTACAGTAAACCGCCGTAAAACATTTCGAACATACCTAACCTTATGCTGTCAAAAGTTTCTGTATGTGTTCTGCTTTTTCCAAACGGTATAAATTTCTTCATACACTTTATACTTTTACCGAACTAATGTTATAATACCGATTATTTTTGGAATCTTTTCGGAACAGCCGGTACCTTTGGCTGATGCAACAAGAATGAACAAGCAGAATTTACATTGGTGATCGCTACTTTTGCCGCCGCGCCTGTTGCGACTTTCATTACTTTGTCTGTAAATTTCATAAAGTTTCCTCCTTAAATTTGTTTGGCTCTTATTACACTCAAGCCTACTAAAATTATAAAACAGAAACTGCATTTTTGATAAAAATGTCGTATTTTGCTTTTATTTGTGACTGAATCTGATTTCTATTAATAATTTGTTCATATTTATGGTCCACATACTGTTATTTTTGTTCCTTTTCCGCTGGTATAGTAATAGCAAGCATAAACAAGGTATCCGTATAATCAATATTTACTATCCCCTTATATTTTTCAACGGTTCTTTTCACATTCTCTACGCCAAAGCCATGGTTTTTAGTATCTTTTTTGGTCGAAATCAATTTTTTATTCTGACATATAATCTGATTTTGTTTTGTATTTTCTATTATAATATTTAAAAGATCGCCGCTTCGTTTAATATATAACGATACCTTTTTTTCTTGGTTGATAATGTCCTTACATGCCCTTACTGCATTGTCTAAAGCATTTGCAAAAATAGTACAAGTATCCATATAGGTCAGTACGGATAAGTCGTTATATAAAATTTGCTTTTCAAAAGTAATACCATTTTCCCTGCAAATTCGTTCCTGTTCATATAGAATAACATCAAATGCAGAATTATTGACGCCAAAACTAGAGGCATCCATTTGCTCATTCATCTGATCTTGTAACTCCTGTATATAGTTAAGTACCTTATCTTTATCATCTGTATGGTACAAACGTTCTAAAGCAGTAATATGATTTTTAAAATCATGTAATTGTTTTCGGCTTTCATTAAGTCCTTTTTGAATTTGCTTATAATAATCTGCTTGAACACACTGCATCCTTTCCATTTCACGCAGTTGATTCTCTAACTCATATTTATGCAGATTTCTGTCATAAACAAAGAAAACAGCTATATTGCAAAGGATAAGCCCAAAGCATACAAGTGACATAACTATCTTTTGACCAGGCGTTGCTGGAACATAAAATTCCAACTTTACAATAAAAATAATATTTACTATTGTGACAACTGGTAATATAAACAAAGCTAAAGATTCCTTACTAGCCTTTACATATTTTCTGCCGTTTATAAATATAAACAGAACCCATACAATGGTGAATAATAAAATTTTGCTAATAATAGTCATCGCAAATTTGATTGTAATAAAACCTCCAATCGTATTGGTTATATTATCCTCAAATATCCAAGAGGTTACATTAACAACGAAAACTTCTAGAAATACAGATAGAGCAGCAACCAAAATTGATAAGAAAAAACTTACGAATAACTTGCCCTTGTAAAAGCTAAAAGCCACAATAAAATTAAGAATTATGGTAGCAATAACATTCAACCAATAAATTCCTAATACATTAATACAGGTTAATATGAGTCCGCAAATACAAATACTAACCATTTTTAGTATAATATTTCCTACTGACGTTTCCCATTTATCTAATAAAAAATGTTGAAACAACATAATTGCCGCAAAAAAATCACAACAACATAACAAAGATTGTATGATAAAATCAAACATATATCCTCCAAAATAACTATCAACAATTGTTTTAATGCGGTAAAATAATTAACACATTCCAAGATTACTTTGGAATGTGTTAACAAAAGTGAATAGACACCATACTCAAGAATAAATAAAATTGTCACTTCGGTATCATGATTCCTTTATGAACTTTTGGAATTTGAAATTAAAAGTTGACATTCTGTCTCGTGCCAATTTAATTTCAGTAGCATAATTTAATATAACCTTGGTTTTCGTGATACTTGTTACATAATCCAAATTTACGATATAACTCTTTTGCGGCATTTCAAATTGTTCAGCCGGTAATAATGCCAATAATTCATTAAGCGAAACACCCGTTTCATATATCCGTTCTTTTGTATAAATCGTTCGTTTTCTATGGTAAGATTCTATATAAATAATATTTTTAATTGATACAAAGCAATCCTCATATCCACTTTTGAACATTATTTTGCTGTTCTTCCTTTTAAACTGATCAATACTGGAAAGAATTGCTTCATTAAACTTATCTTGCCTGATTGGTTTAAGTAAATATCTATGAGCATGTAAATGATACCCCTCAGCGGCATACTGCTCAAAAGACGTTGTTAAAATAATCGTGGTATCCAATCCGTCTTTCACCAACTGTTTACCAATTTCGATACTGTTGACACCATTCTCCAGTTGTACATCCAAAAAAAGAATATCATACTGATTTTTAATACCCAGCAATTCCACTGAACTGCAAAACTCATCCAACTCGTAATCCACATCATTGTAAATGGCAAAAGTATCTAATTTATCACGAATAATCAGTCTATGAATTTCTTCATCATCACAAACAGCTATTTTGAGTAACAATTTCAGTCAACACCTTTACAAAATTGAGCATCCATTGAATCTTTAATGAAAATTATATGTTTGCAATTATATACGCTGCATTTATCAAGCTGCTTTTACATAGTTTTATGTATAAAGATTCATCGACAAAATACGACACATGCAACATGTCCATTATATGTGTAAAACATTCACAAGTCAACATTTTTTAAATGATTTTGTCAAAAAAACAGCATCTCACAGCGGAATCAAGACGTTGTATGAAATACTGCGCATATGAATACCTGACAGTATACATTATATTTATCAGTCTGCTAACTCTCCCAAACTTTTAGCCTTCAAATACGCATTGATAAATCCGTCAATGTCGCCATCCATCACGGCATTGATATTTCCCACTTCATAATTAGTACGGTGATCTTTGGCAAGTGTATAAGGCATAAATACATAGGAACGAATCTGACTTCCCCAGCCAATTTCCTTTTGCTCTCCTTTAATATCTTCAATTTTATCCAAATGCTCCCGCTCTTTAATCTCCATTAATTTGGAAATCAACATTTTCATAGCGGTGTCACGATTCTGATGCTGGCTGCGCTCTACCTGACAAGCCACTACAATATTCGTAGGAATATGGGTAATTCTAACCGCCGAAGACGTTTTATTCACCTTTTGCCCACCAGCGCCGCTTGCCCGATACACGTCAATGCGTAAATCATCAGGATTAATGTCAATCTGGATATTATCATCTATCTCCGGCATCACTTCCAAAGAGGCAAAAGATGTATGCCGTCGGCCCGAAGAATCAAATGGAGAAACACGCACCAACCTGTGGACTCCGGCCTCACTTTTCAAAAATCCATACGCATTGGTACCTGCAATCAATACCGAAGCGCTTTTCAAACCTGCCTCCTCGCCATCTAAGTAATCTAACGTTTTCACTTGATAACCATGGCGTTCCCCCCAACGGCAATACATACGATACAGCATTTCAACCCAATCTTGTGCCTCTGTGCCTCCTGCACCTGCATGAAAGGTCAAAATTGCATTATTGCCGTCATATTCACCTTGCAGCAACGTAGACAGTCGCTGTACCTCAAGCTCGGCTTTAAACCGCACAAACTCAGCCTGCGCCTCCTCTAACAAAGAAAGATCCTCCGCTTCATTCCCTAGTTCAATCAGCGCATAAATATCTTCAAACGTACTTTTTAACGAGTCATATTTTGCTATTTTACTTTTTAATGCGCTTGTACGCTGCAACACCTTTTGCGATTGCTCCATATCATTCCAAAACTCCGGTTTTGCCGCCTCTACTTCCAGTCGTTCTATTTCTTCCGCAGCGACTTTCAGATCAAGAGCCTCTTCCAGATCCAGTAGTCCTGGTCTTAATTCATCCACAGCTAACTTTAATTCTTCAAATTGCAGCATCCTATCATTCCTTATAGATAAACTAAATTTAAGAACTTAATTATTAAAATAATAAAATATTCTGTTATAATCAGTTATTCAATAATATTATAGTAGAATTATAATGGAATGTAAAGCGTAATTGCGTACTTTGTGTATGGATTATAAAATTTATTTGCCGTAAAACATTGCAGTTTGCGTAATAATTAGGTACAATAGAAAATAAAACAAACCAGAAAAAATTTCACAGACAAAATTTTCAAAATTAGAAAGGCATGGTACTCCGTATGTCAAAATATACAGGTTTGAAATGTCCCGTCTGTAAAGAAACATTTCATGACAATGATGATATAGTAGTTTGTCCCGAATGTGGCGCACCTTATCATAGAAACTGTTACCAACAGACAGGACATTGCTTATATGAAGAAAAACACGGAACAGGGCAGGCTTGGCAGACGCCGGAACATACGCATCAAAAAGATGGAGACAAACTATGTCCACGCTGTGGAGTTAATAACTCTTCCGATGCATTATTTTGCTCCAAATGCGGACAATCTTTAAGCTATAACAGTCAATCACAAGGACAAGCTCCGCCGGATACTGCCGAATCTTACGCTCCGCCTTCGCCCGATTCCGGCAGAGAACCGGGAGGCTTTACCTATCCATACCCATTTGATCCGATGGGAGGCGTAAATCCAAAAGATCACATAGAGGGAATTGAAGCCGGAGATATAGCAAAATTTGTGCAGGCTAACACACCGTATTATATGGGAAGATTTTTAAACCTTTCCGCCTTTAAAAAGGGACGTTTTCATTTTTCCGCTTTTTTATTTGGAGGCGGATGGTTCTTATACCGCAAGCAATATGTACTCGGAACTATTTTAACCGCATTTCAGGTTGTAGTAACGATTGTTACCTCAGCTTTGCAATATTACTATACAGTGCCTCTTATTAATGAACTGTTACCCAACACCATTACCCCCTATAGCTATTATTTAGGTTTTTTACAAGTATGGGATGCCTTGGCGGCAAAATCTCCGCTAACATTGTTTTTGGTTATGCTACCGACCATACTGATTCTTTTGCAATTTGTTGAAAGAATATTATGCGGTATTTTTGCAAATAAAATTTATTTGAAATACTGTGTTAAAAAAATAAATACAATCCAAACGGAAGCAACTACAGGTCACGAATACGAAGCAAAACTAAAAGAAAAAGGCGGAATCAATACGCCGCTTGCATTTTCTCTAATGATTTGTTATGTTATAATAAGCTTTATTCCTATATTATTTTGAACGATGTTATCATCATCCAGACAGAGAACCAAAGGAGTTGACACCATTGAAAGTTAGAAAGGCCGTCATACCTGCAGCAGGATTGGGCACACGAGTATTACCCGCAACCAAGGCAATGCCCAAAGAAATGCTGACCATCGTGGACAAGCCAGCCATCCAGTATATAGTAGAGGAAGCGGTACAGTCTGGTATTACAGATATTTTGATTATCACCAACCGTGGCAAGGGTATTATTGAAGATCACTTTGACCGCATACCGGAGTTGGAAGCGCGTTTATCGGAAGATGGCGATTCCAAAAAAGCCATATTGGAACAGATAAACCATATTTCTTCTATGGCCAACATTTACTTTATTCGTCAAAAAGAAACAAAGGGTCTTGGTCATGCCGTAAACTGTGCCCGTTCCTTTGTGGGTAACGAACCTTTTGCAGTTTTATACGGCGATGATGTCATTATCGGTAAAGATCCTGCTTGTGGACAGCTAATTCGCGCCTATGAGGAATTTGGCCGTGGTGTACTAGGAGTAAATTTAGTAACCGCTGAGGCAATTACTAAATATAGTTCTTTAAAAGTAGAGTCTATTCGCGACAACTTTTTTATCTGCACAGACATGATTGAAAAACCTACCCCTGATAAAATTATGTCACTTTATTCCATTCTGGGACGCTGCATACTACCTCCGGAAATTTTCGACATTCTTGAACAAACACCACCGGGGGCAGGCGGTGAAATTCAATTGACAGACGCCATGTGTACATTGGCCCGCCGTGACGGCATGACTGCTGTAGAATTTACAGGAAAGCGTTACGATATGGGAAATAAACTGGGTATTATGCAAGCAAATGTAGAGCTTGCCTTACAACACACAGATATCGGCGCTGACTTTAAACAATATTTAAAAGAGATTTGTAAGACTTTCTAACTTAAGATTGACAACGCAGTGATTTTTATGATATAATCACTGCGTTATTCTTTCAATACTAAAGAAGAAATAATCCTTACTCCGCATATAAAGAAGTGGGGTCTGAAGTCCAAAAGGAGGTGCAATACAATGCCAAATTTAACAAATTCTTATGAAACAATTATCATTTTATCTGCAAATTTAGAGGATGACGCTATTACAGCAACGGTTGAAAAGTTCAAAAAATTAATTGCTGACAACGGTGAAATTGAGTCTGTTGAGGATTGGGGCAAACGTAAGTTTGCTTATCCAATTCAAAAACAAAACGATGGTCACTATACGCTGATTAATTTTAAAAGCTCCCCTGAATTTACAGCTGAGCTTGACAGAGTTTACAACATTACTGACGGAGTGCTGCGTTCCATTATTGTAAAAAAGCAAATAAAACCTGTAAAAGCAAAGAAAGCTCCAAAACCAACGGAAGCTGCCAGCGCAGAATAACTGCAGAAGAGGAATGTGATAGACTATGTTAAACGTTGCAATATTAATGGGCCGTTTAGTTGCTGATCCCGAAATTCGTCATACACCAAACGATATTGCTGTAACCAGCTTTACTATTGCTGTTGACCGCTCTTATGTAAAAGCCGGCGCTGAGCGTCAGGCAGATTTTATCGACATTGTAGCATGGCGTGCAACAGCCGAATTTGTATGTAAATATTTCCGCAAGGGTCAAATGATTGCCGTACAAGGTTCCATTCAAACCAGATCTTACACAGATAAAGACGGTAATAAACGCAAAGCATTTGAAATTGTAGCCGATAACGTACATTTTGCAGATTCTAAACGCGATAACTCTGCTTCTTCTATGGGGAGCGGTACAAGTATGTATCAGCAGCCACAGACACAACCCGATGTAATAAGTACTCCTGCGCCAGCTTATACAAGCGGTGATACCGGAGACTTTGAAGAGATTTTGAATGACGACGATTTGCCATTCTAATCAAAATTCTGTAAATCAAATGTAAAAAGGAGGCTTTACCATGGCTGAAAAAAATGAAAGACCAGAAAGAGACAACCGTCGCGGAGCCCGTAAAGGTCGCAAAAAGGTATGTAGTTTCTGTGTTGATAAAGTAGACCAAATTGATTATAAAGACGTTGCAAAGCTTCGCCGTTTTATCTCTGAGAGAGCCAAAATTCTTCCTCGCAGAGTAACTGGTACCTGTGCACATCACCAACGTGAGTTAACAGTTGCTATTAAACGTGCACGTATCGTGGCTCTATTGCCATTTAGCAGCGATTGACATTGACAACACAATAACTCAATTTTATTCAGTCGAATTCAGAATTCAGAATCCTGCATTCGACTTTTTTTATTTTACTTTATTCTATTCTGCATAACACAGAAGTATCAATTCTTCAAATCAACACAATCAAGCCATACACTCCAATTACTGTTTATACAATGTCTGTGTAAACAAACTTGGTTTTATTCCGTTACTGACCTTAAAATTTTTAAATGAAAATAAATATATAAAACAGGTATGTTACACGGTCAAATGTAATATACCTGCTTATTTTACGACTCAGAGCTGATAATCAGCACCACATGAGTACCATATGAAAGGATATCACCGACTTGATAATTCTCATAACCGCTAACGCTGCCAGAAGTTTCCGTTGCGCCGGATTGAAAAACACCAGAAACCGAAAAACCTTGTACCTTTAAGCGCTGGAAAGCCTGTTCAAAAGACATTCCCCGTACATCTGGTAACACACGCTTATACGATCCTTGACTAACCTCTACTACAATAGAGCCGCCTTTTATCATTAGGTCACCCGCTTTTGGTATTTGCGTTACCACATACCCTTCTGGTACTTGATCACTAAACACATAGCGGGATGATAATACTTCATAATCTAATACCTGCTGCACTTCACTAGCCTTAATTACAGTATAGCTTTTACCTACTAAATTTGGCGTAACAATTTGGACTTCCGTTAACGCAGAACTGGACAGAGAAAAAACAGTATCATCTGAAGCAGTATCGGCACTGATAACATTATCCTGATTCGTCTCTTCAGATTGCATATCAACAACAAATGATGAATCCACTGTTTCCGGCGATATTAAAATATCGTTCGCATTAAACATCACCATTGCCGCTACAACTGCTATGATCATCGTAACTACAGAAATCAAAATCCATGCCCATATAGGTAAGTTCCGCCTGTTTACAACGGACTTATTCATATTATTAAATTTCTCTTTGCATTTTAATTTATCCTCAGTAATCTTAGGTATATTCTGTGTTTCTTCAATAACTGCCGTAATAATCGGCGACGCTGAAAGCTCTGCTCGCAAACGTTCAAAGTTTGATGTTCTTTTTTTCCGATATACCTGTAGACCATTCGCCAAAGAAGTCACCACATGGGGTGGCAGCTCTTTTAAAATAGTGGTTGGTATTAATAAACGTGCATCAGATTTACGCTTAGTCGCCTGTTCTGGCAGGCTGCCTGTCAACGCAAAAAACAGCGATGCAGTAAAACCATACACGTCAGTGGATTCACTAAAAGCTTCTATCGAATTGTATTGTTCCAATGCGGCACAACCCTTTACAAGGTCAGAAGGCAATCTACTTCCTTCACGGCGTACATCCTCAATACAGAAATCACCCAGTTTCATTTTTCCATCTTCCATAATGCTGAGGGAATCTAAAGAAATACCATAGTGACCGATCCCTTTTTCATGCAAGGTGCTCAAGGCAGACAAAACTGGCATAAATAACTTACGCGCTAAATTCCAATCCAAAAAACCGCCGCTGCGTTCTACAAAATAGCGCAAAGAAACTTGTTCGTCCCAATCAGAAATGGTATACGCAGTACCATTCAACTCAAATATATCATAAATATGATCTACTGCTGATAAATCACGCATATGAGCAATCGTGCGCGAAAGGGATAAAAATTGCTTCTTATAATGATTATACGCATCTGCACAGGAATTATTTGTTAAAATATTTAATTCATTACCAGCTCTCTGACACAATGATTTTGGAAAATACTCTCGAATGGCTATTTTATTTTTGAGAATAATATCATATCCAATATATGTAAACCCCTGACTACCGTGCTTTTTGGCTATGCCAACAATATATCTATTTTGTAATATTGCTCGATAAGGCAAAGCATACGGTAACTGAGCGGTATCTACAGGATGCTTACATTTCAAACAAACATGATCATCAAATAATGGTTCCATGCAGTTCATACATCTTTGCTCTAATGTACTCATGCCGGTTCCCCCATATGTACAAATTTTTTGCCACTTTTACACATCCAATGGATTCTCCCAATTATGCCACACGCTTTGCACATCATCATGATCCTCAAGAGAATCTAATAATTTCTGCATTTTTATTGCAGTTTGTGAATCTGTAATCTCCGTATAAGTACTAGGCATCATTTCAATTTGAGCAGATACAAAGGTATATCCTTTATCGGTCATCTCATTTAAGACCATACTGAAATCACCTGGCTCCGTTTCAATTGCATACACATCACCGTCCACCTGAAAATCTGAAGCGCCTGCTTCTAAACAGGCCTCCATTACAGTATCTTCATCAAAAATATCTTTTTCGATAATAATAACCCCTTTTTTAGCAAACATAAAGGAAACACATCCTAATGTTCCTAAATTACCACCGGATTTATCAAAGTAATGGCGTACATCAGCCGCAGTCCGGTTACGATTATCAGTCAATGACTCTACAATTACCGCAACCCCGCACGGTCCGTAACCTTCATATACAATGCTTTCATATTTCTCAGTATTGGTTTCTCCTGCCGCTTTTTTAATAATACGCTCTATATTATCATTAGGAACATTGCAAGCCTTAGCTTTCGCAATACAATCCTTTAATTTTGAGTTGGAGTTTGGGTCAGGACCCCCGCCTTCCTTTACTGCAACCACTAATTCTCTGCCAATCTTCGTAAAAATTTTAGCCTTTGCACCATCGGTTTTCTCTTTTTTTCTCTTAATATTACTCCATTTAGAATGTCCTGACATAATAGCGTCCCCCTAATTATTGGTTGTACATCATCATATCATAAATTATGATAATTAGCAAGTAACCTTGCGGTCACTTCATAAGCCTTATCCATTTCAAACGGCAGTTTATCTGTATTGCCAATTGCAGCTGTACCACATAATTTGGTGTGCATGACCGTAAAAATCAACTCCAATTGCTGCAGCATGATATCAATACCACGTGTATCCTGTGAACCGTAAGAAGAAAGAAAAAAAGCAATTTTAGGCTTTTGAATAAAACGCTTCAAATGATGAGAAAAACGCGCTTCATAGTATTGCTGTGTTCTGTCAAAAACCGCTTTCAAAGGGGCAGGAAAGCTCAATCCATATACTGGTGAAGCAACAACGACAAAATCTGCTCCACGATATAAGCGATCAAATTTCTCATAATCGCCAATACAGCACCCAAGTTTCTGCTGACAATAACCGCAAGCAGTACATGGTGCAACGGCTTCTTCATAAGCATAAAAAAATGTAATTTTTGTATCAGGATATTCTTGCTGCCATTGTTGTAAAAACACACGCAGCAATTGCATGGTAAACCCATTTTTTCTAGGCGAACCAAACAAAATTAACATATTTTTTTCCATTGCATGCCTCCTTAAGATGTCTTTTAGCGGGTATAACAAACCAAATGATATTATACTTCTGTCCAATCTAATCCATGTACATTCCCATCATAATCTTGATAAAAGAAAAAATAATGCTCCATTATCCGCTCCGTTTCGAAAAAATTGTTACCCTCTGCTTCCTTGTAATATTTATGATCTTCACCAAACACAGTTGTACCATATTCATCGCAAAATGAATTGTCCGCAGAATAATAGATACCCCAATACTATCCTCCAAGCATTCCTTGAGCACCATATTCAAGTACCGCATATTGTTTATATCCTTTAACCACAGAAGATATAATATAATTTTGATAAGTTACAGATTCCCCTTTCCTCAAAACAGCAACCTCTCCAAAAGCACGCAATAAGTTTTCCTTATTATTCTGAAAAAACACAATACAATTTGCTTTAGCAGCTTTATAATCTTTTCTGACTATACTACACCCTGTCTATAAAACAAAAAATAACATGCAAGCACAAAACAGACATATAGCAGAACAATATTTTTTCATTTTACACCTCACAAAACCCCATTATGGCTTTATATTCTGCTTATAATTATAGCACAAAAAACACAAACAAAACATTTAAACTATATGTGATTTTTATATACCTTTAAATACCGTAGATCTATAAATTGAAAATACTAATGAACCCATTTACCTTTACGAATATATCAAAATACATCTTAAATCTATGCACTAACTCCGCCTAGCCGATATAAAAATTATTTACAGACAACCCACTACAGATAAAAATGGTACGATAAATAATCATTGCTCAAACACAGTTATATTCTAATCCAGACAAAAACTACGATACTCAGCTTACGCACCGTAGTTTTGAAAAGATACAAAAAATAGGTATAATATGGAAATCCAGTAAAGTAAAAAAGTCTAGATATAACATCTAGACTCAAATTGGTACCGGTGGCCGGACTTGAACCGGCACGGGTTGCCCCAACGGATTTTGAGTCCGTCACGTCTGCCAATTCCATCACACCGGCTTAATAACGAATATCATTATAAATGATATTCGTTGAAAATGCAAGTCTTTTTTTTCACTTTTTTATCTTTGAATAAATTTTTTCTAATAGAGATTATCAGAATGATTCAAAAAACATAATATAAAAATAAACCTATCTTTTATAGAAAGGAAATACCGTAAAATGAATAGACACTATCCTTTTGAAAAACAACCATTACCTTTTGACTATACAGCATTAATGCCTCACTGTGATCCTGACACATTATATTTTCACCACGCAAAAATATACACCCGGAATGTTGATATGCTAAATTATTACATCGCCCCCCATAATCCATATCATTCCTGGAGTTTAGAGCAATTAATACAAGATAAATTAAATTTACCTGTCACCTCAACAAACAACATAAAACATAATGCTGGCAGTGTATATGCTCACGAATTATATTTTAACAGTATTAACAGTAAACCTTCTATATTACACGGGCTGTTAGAAAAGCAAATTTACGAAACTTACGGTTCCATATCTAATTTTCAAAGCTTATTAAAACAAGCTGCATTTAGCATTCTTGGTTCCGGTTGGGTATGGCTAGTAACCGAAAATGGAGAAGATCTTCACATTATAACAACACAAAACAATGACATACCTCAACTCAATACACAAGGGAACATTTTTACATTAGATATGTGGGAACATGCATATTACCTCATTTATCCCACAAAATTAGGTCAATATATTGATACTATACTTAAAATGATTGATTGGGATAACGCAGAAAATAGATTTTTAGCTTTTAAAAACAATAATTTAGAAAAATAAAGCTATTAAAAACTATATAAAAAATTTTAAGACGCTGCAAAATAGTGAAAATTGTGCAAAATTTTCTGTCTGAACATTGTTCCTAATTAATTTCCTTTATAGCTTGGTTATGCTTTTCATTCTTTATTACATAACGTAAAACTGGAGCCAAGCTTTTTTGGTGATTTTTCAAAGCAATATGCTGAATCGTTTATCATAGTGATCAGAACCCTTTTGCCGGTTACAATCATTTCAACTCAACAATCGTAACACCACTTTCACCCTCTCCAAACACACCCAAACGATACCCCTTAACAGACGGATGTTTCTTTAAATGCTGCTGTACTGCAGTCCTAAGCGCTCCCGTACCTTTACCATGTATAATACTAACATGAGTGATACCTGCCATTACTGCGCTATCAATAAAACCATCCACATCCATCAGCGCATCTAAGGCTGTTTGTCCGCGAATATCCAACTCCTGTACCACTTTTGTTTCTGCACGAGTGGTCTTTACACTCCTCAAACCAGTGCTTTGTGGTATTTTTACTTTTTCCTGTTCCATCAAACGCAAATTAGAAATCGGAACACGGGTCTTCAGAATGCCGGCCTGCACTTCTACTTGACCTGAATGGTCAGGCAAACCGATAACTGTTGCTTTTTTATCAATATCAAAAATTAAAACTGTATCGCCAACCTCCAGCGAACGGGGCAGCACATAAACCTCTTTTACCTTTTTAGAAACCGGATCAGCCATATCTTCTAAGACATGGAGTCCTTGATTGATTTTTGCTTTTTGCTGCGGCGTTACTTTTTTTTGTTTGCGAATTTGATCCATTTCGTCCATGAGTACATCAATTTGTGCCCGGGCACGCGCCACCAAACGATTGGCCTGACGACGCGCAATCTCAATTTCTTTAGTGGCATTTGCTTCAATTTTTTTCTTTTCTACCTGCGCCGCTTCATTGATTTTGGTTGCCTGTATGCGTAATTTTTCAGCTTGTGCTTTTTCCTCTTCCAACTGTTGGCGCATTTTTTCTAAACGGTATACCACATCCTCAAACCTTTTATTTTCAACAGATACCAACTCTCTTGCCCGTTCAATAACGCTGTCTTCCACACCCAATCGTTTAGAGATTGCAAAAGCATTGGATTTGCCCGGTACACCGATTAGCAATCGATAGGTCGGACATAATGTTTGTACATCAAACTCGCAACAGGCATTTTCAACGCCCGAGGTTTGCAAAGCAAATTCCTTTAACTCTGCGTAATGAGTGGTAGAAGCAATTTTTGCTCCCTTTTTACGCAAATGCTCTAAAATAGAAATTGCCAAAGCAGCTCCCTCAACCGGATCAGTCCCCGCACCTAATTCATCTAAAAGCACCAGACTTTTATTGTCTGTCTGACGCATTATGCGAATAATATTTGTCATATGAGAAGAAAATGTAGAAAGAGATTGCTCAATGCTTTGCTCATCACCAATATCTGCAAGAATATGTGTAAAAACAGCAGCGTGACTACCTTCTGCAACTGGCAGCATCATACCGCACATCGCCATGACCGACAGTAATCCAATTGTTTTTAACGTAACCGTTTTACCACCTGTATTAGGACCTGTAATCATTAATGTATCAAAATCTTGCCCCAGTACGATATCGGTAGGCACTACCGTTGTACGGTTCAACAACGGATGCCTTGCCTGTTTAAAATGAATAATACCCTTATCATTGAGCGTTGGCATGGTAGCTTTCATGGAATAAGCTAAATCTGCCTTTGCAAAAATAAGATTCAATTGTACAGCCGCATCATAGCTCCCTGCAATATCGTCGGCAAATTGACCTATTTCTGCCGACAGCTCTATTAAAATACGCTCAATCTCATCTTGTTCTTTTGCCTGTAATACCCGAATTTCATTATTTGCATCTACAACACGCATTGGTTCAATAAACAGAGTCGAACCACTAGATGATGTATCATGCACTAGACCCTGCACTTCACTTCGGTACTCCGCCTTTACCGGTACTACATACCGACCGCTGCGCACCGTTACAATTGGTTCCTGCAAATATTTTTGATAAGTACTGGAACGCACCATATCATCCAGTTGCTCACGCACTTTCAAAGAAACGTGACGTATCTTTTTGCGTATATTTGAAAGTTCTGTAGAAGCTGTATCTGATACTTCTTCCTCAGACGCAATCGTCTGATTAATTCTATCTTCCAAATATCGATTAGAAACCAATCTTTGAAACTGCCCATCCAATATGGTTTTTACGCCATCACTCTTTTTTTTCCATTGTACAATACCACGTATGACCCGCAGTACACCTGCTATATACAAAAATTCAGCCAAATAAAGCACACTGCCGGTCTGAGCTCTGCGCAAAGCAGGTATAATCTGCTGTAACCCGGCAAAAGACGGCGAAGCAAAACGCGCCGTCATTTGAAAAGCAGTATTAGTTTCTTCCAACATTCGACGCACCTCTTGCAAATTTGTCGCAGGCGTTAAATGATGCGCCAAATCCGCCGCATCTTCACAGGCGGTTTTAGCGGCCAGCATATCCAAAATCTTATCCAATTCAATCGTTTTAATATATTTTTGTGCAATACGTTTCATTTTAATTCCTCTATTAAATAAAATAAAGAAATACAGCTGATGTTTACAGCTGCATCATCTTATCATTCTTTCATTGAATGGTTGCTATTTGATGGTAAAAATCCAGCGTCATAAAGCGTCTTTCTAATGTTTGCGTCAGATATTGTTCAGTAATATGCGCCAATTGCCTTTGCCCCTGCGGCTGTAACTGAAACGAGAATAGTTTATCAAAATTGGCATAAACAGTATGCCGTAGCGCAGTCATAACACCTTTACCCATATGACATGCAAATTCTCTTGTAGGTATATAACAATTACCACAATAAAGCACTGACCGTTTTGGTAAAAAAAACATGTCGTCTGATTCATAAACAGCACATCCCTGGCAGCAAATCAAATTAGGCATATAACCCGACATGGCCAGTAACCGCATTTCCACTGCCGCTTTAATCAGCAAATTTGGGCGCTTTTCCTTTGCCAGAAGATGAAGAGCATTTAAAATTAAACGTAAAAAATCTATGGCGGCATCCTCCGTGGGAACAAGCACTGAAACTAATTCACAAAAATATTGTGCAAGAGACAGCTTTTCAATATCATTGCGTAAATCAAAAAAAACTTCAATAGGCTGTGCATCGTTAATTATGTATTTATCTCGTCCTCTATAAATAGAAAAACGAGAGTAACAAAGCAGCTGAGTAGAACTCCCCTGCTTACTTTTTAAAGTTTTAGCAAGCGGTGAAAAAGCACGAATCACACCTTCATCCCTGGTCAAAAGCGTAACTAAACGGTCACTCTCCCCTATGGTTTTTTCCATAATTACCAATCCATCGGTGTTGATCTGCATGAATATCCTCCTGTGTATGATACTGATCTAATGATTTTAATTGACTGTATCGAATATAATCTTCTATTTTACCTGTCTGCTCGAAAATATGCCAAGCTGCATATACATCCATCATAGTGTATTTCTCCTTTCCATTGCTTTATTATCAGTATTTACAAGCAATGAAGAGGTTATAAAAGAAAATTCTTGGTTTAACAGGTATATTTTAGAAAATTGTAACTTTAATTATTATTTTAAATCATTCTTTCCGTAACCTAAACTATGCAGAATTCGCTCTCTGTTGCGCCAATCCTCTTTCACCTTAACCCATAACTGTAAATTGACTTTACAACCAAAAAAACGCTCCATATCTTGACGTGCGTAAGAACCAACACGTTTCAGCATTGCACCCTTTTTTCCTATAATAATGCCTTTATGAGTATCTCGTTCACAGTAAATCACAGCGTCTATATCCAACATTTGCGAGTTATCTTCCCGTTCATGCATACGCTCCACAGCCACCGCCACACCATGAGGAATTTCTTTATCTAACAAGCGTAATAATTTTTCACGAACCATCTCGCCGGCCAAAATGCGTTCCGGTTGGTCAGTCAGCGTATCTTGAGGAAAAAAATGACCGCCGGACTGACATAGTTTTTCCAGCTCGCACAGTAAACCAGATACACCGCTGCCGGTTAAAGCCGAAACAGGTACAATTGCCTCAAAATTAAATAATTCTGCGTAAACCGCAATTTGCTCCATCAGTATTGTCTTATCACCAATACTATCAATTTTATTAATCGCCAGTAAAGCAGGCAAATGCAAAAGCTGAAATTTTTCCACCAACTCACGATCCGCTTCAGAAATGGGTTTTCCTGCTTCTACCACCAATAAACAGGCATCCACGCCGGAAACGGAATCTGCAATAGATTTCACCATATATTGCCCCAAAGTATTTCGAGGTTTATGCAGACCAGGGGTATCAATAAAAACCAATTGGTTTTTTCCATTAGTCAACACACCTATAATTTTAGTACGCGTGGTTTGCGGCTTACCCGAAACAATCGCAACCTTTTGCCCTAACATAGTATTAAGCAAAGAGGATTTTCCTACATTAGGGCGACCGACAATTGCCACAAAAGCAGAGCGGTCATCTTGATTTAATGTTGTTGTCACAACACTGCTTTTCGCTATTTGAGACATGTCCGACAAAAGGAATACCTCCCTTTTAATTTTTAACAAATTTTTTATATTTTAAAAAGAAATTACGCATACCCACAGGCCCCTTAATAATATACCAAAGGCATAATGCTGAAACAACAATAAAAGGTAACCACATAATGGGCATATCTACACAAAAATATTGATAGATACGTATAAATCCCTCCGGCTGCCAGAACAAAACAGCCGCTACAGCTACAGCAAATACAGCGCCAATCAATACAGCTCCTGCAGCAATATCTTTGACCACCTTTACCACCGGACTGTAACCGGGTGAAATCTGATCAGCCAACTCTTCCAATCCAGTATTAACAACCTCTAGCGCCATAACAATGCCGCATATTAAAAATAAAGATGCATAACCGGCAGCACTTAATTTAAAAAAGAATGAAAAAACGAATACATACAACGCAGCCACTGTATGAATTCGCATATTTCTTTCATGATTAATGCAGCGTACAATCCCTCTGAAAGCAGCCTGAAAACCTTTGAGAAAACTCACAATTATCCCTCATTCTCTTCCAGCACATAGCTGCTGGAACAAGGCAGTCCCAACTGCGTCATAACCTGCTCCTCTTTTTCACGCATACGTACACGGTCAATACCGCCTCCTTCGTGATCGTATCCTAAAAGATGCAATACGGAATGCGCTGTTAAATAACCTACCTCCCGGTCCAAGCTGTGGTCAAAACGTTCTGCCTGCTCTACAGCCTTCTCCATAGAAAGCACAATATCTCCCAAAATTTTGGCGCCTGTGTCGTAGTTAATATCATAAACTCCATTCTCTCCCATAGGAAAAGACAATACATCGGTTGACGCATCCTTATGACGGTACTTTTTATTAAGCTCTTTAATTTGCTTGTTATCAACGAACGTAACACTGATTTCCGCCGGTGCGTCAAACGCTTCAAACCGCAGCACTGCATTACAACAGCGGCGAACCAGCATTCGAATTCCGGTGGGAATTTTCACTTGTTTTTGATTATTGTGAATAATAACTCTGATTTTCTCCACGTTATTTTTGCCCCTTTCCTTCTTGAGCTTCATACGCCTTTATAATATTTTGTACCAGTCTATGACGTACCACATCTTTTTCATTGAAGAATACCTGCTCAATATCTTCAATATGCTTGAGCACTTTCATCACATCTCTGAGCCCTGAGCGGCGACCATCCGGCAAATCAATTTGCGTAACATCACCTGTAATTACCATTTTTGAATTAAAACCCAAACGTGTTAAAAACATTTTCATTTGCTCCGATGTTGTATTTTGAGCCTCATCCAAAATAATAAAGCTATCGTCCAGCGTTCTGCCACGCATATAAGCAAGCGGCGCAACCTCAATATTCCCCCGCTCCAAATATCTCTGATATGTTTCAGCGCCCAGCATATCAAATAACGCATCATATAACGGACGTAAATACGGGTCAACCTTTTGCTGCAAATCACCCGGAAGAAAACCAAGCTTCTCTCCGGCCTCCACTGCCGGTCTTGTTAAAATAATTCGATTCACCTGCTGTGCGCGAAATGCTGTAACTGCCATTGCAACAGCCAAGTAAGTTTTTCCCGTACCGGCAGGTCCAACACCAATCGTAATGGTATTGTTTTTAATTGTATTACAATATTTTTTCTGACCAAAAGTCTTTGGTTTAACTGGCTTGCCTTTTGCAGTAACACAGATACAATCTCCAGCTAAGGTTTCTATTTTTTCCTCACTGCCTTCGTTTATCATCGAAATACAATAACGTACATTTTGTTCGCTAAGAGATTCTCCTCTGTTAATCAGATTTAGTAAGCTATCTATAGTTCTTACAGCTTTAGCCACTGCCTGGGGTTCTCCCGAAACCTTAATTTCAGAATCTCTGCCCACAATGTTTACAGAATACGCTTGTTCAATCAGCTTGACATTTTCATCAAAGTTGCCAAATAATGCCGCCGCCTGTTCCATACGGTCAATATCAATTCGTTGTTCGAACATTCCATCACCTTTGTACTTTTGTCATATCATTTTAAATTCAAAACGCATGCCTTAATTACAAAATAGTATATCACAGATTATACCACAGATTTCACTTTCCGTCACGTATTTCATCATATTTTTTAAGCAACCGTACTAAAACTAGAATAAATCCATATAAATCTCAGATTCCTGTGCAATATTTTCCTCCCACACACTTGTACCGTATAAAATTAACCGTCCATTTTGTACCTCATACGATATATCTGTAGAAATAATACGGTCTTCTTCTTTTAACCCCTTAGTTTGCTTTTCCGCTAATTCTTCTTTAGCCTGCTGCAAGGCCTCTTCTTCAGTTAGTTCCACCTGCTCTATACGATATTCCGTCCACGCTTCGCGGTAAACAGTCGCCGGGAGCGTCATACCGTTGATTTGAGTATGATAAATACTTAAATCCTTTTCATAGGTAATATCTTCACACGCTTCGGGCTCTGTTTCAAAGGTAATAGGCATGTTCAAGCCAAATAATTTCAACGCCCTGCGCTCAATTACGTTACCTGTTGCTATTTTTTTATCCTGTACCAACGGTATTTCAATTTCATATGTATGTTTGGTATTTGCAAAAATTTTTGCTGTAGCACGTGTAAATATATTCTGGTATTTGGTTTCTGTAATACCGCTTACCAGCAGTTGACCTTCTGCAACACCGTCTCCGACACGAACCTGCGATGTACCGTGCGTCACTTCCATACGTACAATCTGACCATCTCTAGCCGCTTTGATATTGGTAACTTTATTGTCACTATTCCAAATTTCTGGCTTATCTACCTTTTCACCCATACGAATAATAACGGAACTTCCCTTTGTGTTCAGCGCAATCCAAGCAATTTCGGGATAAGCAATCATCAATTGATTTTGTATAGATAAAATATCCAGCTTTCTTCTGGATACACCTTCTTTTAAACCTAGTTCCTCCGCTGTTAATAAAATCAAATCTGAATTCAACGTCCGATTTCCTTCTATTTGAATACTCCAAACTCTAGTACTTAAAAAAGCAAGCAAGATAATAAATACAGTCAATCCAGCAAACATTCCTTTTATATTAGGAAAACTGCGCATGACAAAGGGTAAACCGCACTTTTTATGAATCCGAATTTTAACACCACATTGTCTAGCAAGATTTTTTAAAAACCTGTATTTTGTCCTGGAAACGGATACAAAAAAAATATCTGTTCTCTTTACATTCCAAATAGGATATCCAAAACGTGAACATAAATTGAAAAAACGCTCTTGCCCGTTACCTTGAGCCGTAAATATTACATATCCGTAAAGCCAGCGGATGATACTTAAAACAAACATCTTTCCACCTCACTTTACAATAAAAACTCTATCGCTGTAATAAATCCTTGCACAACTAAAGAATCCACCTGAATACATTTAATTGTTAAATTTCTGCCGCTAAATTTTGTAATAGTCTTGCCTGTTTTCACCCGCACTATCTCGTCTGTATATTCAATGATACCTCCGCAGCCTTCTAATACCGCCTCGTGGTTTCCCTCTATCTCCATATGTGTCACGCCTGCAATTACCGATGTTGGCAATTGCAAAATACTAGCAAGTTTGTTAAAACCGCGTAAATTACCTTTTTCCTCATGTTTTTCTGCACGTCGTTCCTCTCTACCCATCTGATACAATCCGCCCCTTCCAAAACATTCCTTTCACAAGATTATGCAGTTTTAGCAATAAAAATCACTCGTCAACATATACATACTACATAATTGCCCTAAAATATCAGCATACAAATTTAAAGCGGGCAGTCCTAACAACAGAAAGGAGAGTTTCTATGGATACACGATTTCTGTATCTTTGTAAAAGCATTTTGCTTTGCATCCTAACCATTTTATGTGCATTGGGCATTTTATTATTTCCTGCTGATGTTTCTAAAGGAGCCTTAAACGGCATGAACTACTGCCTATATACCTTAATTCCATCGCTGTTTCCGTTCATGGTACTATCGTCATTTATAGTAAATTCCAGAGCTTCATATTTATTAGCAAAAATTTTACATCCAATCACTCAATTTTTCTTTTACTTACCCGGCAGTGCCGGCGCTGTCATCGTTATGAGCATGGTTGGCGGATATCCCATTGGTGCACGAGGATGTATGTCTTTATTAAATCAAAGGGTCATTACACAGAAGCAAGCGCAGCGAATGTTATGCTTTTGTGTTAATGCTGGACCTGCATTTATCATCACTGTAGTAGGCAGCGTATTGTTTCAAAACACATTATTGGGCGTTTTGATTTTCTTTTCTCAGATAGTCGCTATGCTAATCATAGGTATTACCCTTGGTCTAACCGCCCGTCTCCGCCAAGAAAACTTTATAAACGCTACAGCTGCGCCGGCATGCTGCGATTCTCCTTTCGTTGAATCTACTTTAGACGCTTCCCGCAGTTTGTTTAATATGTGTGCCTTTGTTATATTGTTTTCTTCTTTATTATCTTTACTCCGTTCAATCGGAATTGCGCAAGGCATTTGCCGGCTGCTACTGCAATTACAAATCCCTGCTTCCATCTCTGCTTCTTTGCTTTCTATTTTAACGGAAATAACCAGTGGCTGTGTAGATACAGCCGTACTGCATGCGCCTATAACGCTGCTGACATTCGGTCTTGGTTTTGGTGGATTTTGTGTGCATTTTCAAATATTTTCAATTATAAAAAGCGGTATGTCAAAATTAAAATTTGTTTTATTTCGTTTATTTCATGGTATTGTTGCCGCACTGATTTTTACAGTATTTTTACCATTGTTACCCGATTCCCCTGTTTCGGTATTTAGTAATACAAACCAAACAATATCCGGTACTCTTTCTTATTCTATTCCCGCAGGAATCGCTCTTGCAGTATGCTGTATTATTTTTCTGTTTTCCGTCAGTTTTGAACGCAACAATCCATTTGTAAAAAGGTAGAAAAACGTAAAAAACAATGATATAATAAAGATCATAAAGATCACAAAGGAGATATTCCACATGGCAAATACAGATTTGTACGGTTTAAAAATTGAACCTAACTGCGAATATTGCAGCAACAATAGAACCCCCAATCTATTACCGACCTGCTCTGTCAACTGCAAAATTGATGAAAAAGGAAAATGTAAAAAATTTAGCTATGATCCTCTTATGAGGACACCGAAAAACCCACCGCCTTTGGCAGACTTTACAAAAGAAGATTTTAAACTTTAGTCCTTAACCGGACAGGCGCACCGCCTAATAGGCGGTGCGCCTGTCTTTTGGAATGTCTTATAAAATCAATAAGCCTACAGGAGAAACTATTCTCCGTAAGCTAATTCACTTACTGATAAGCAATTTTTATCCACTTATTGTATAAATATTCAATTTATACAATAAAGATGTTTTTATTTTTTAACGTTTCTACTTACTATATTCTATGAAAAATCATAAGATCTCACCCCATACTTTTTTATGCTTTTTCCTCTTGCATCCTCTGTAACCTCTTTTACATACTCGACACATAACTCACATTTATTTGTTAACTCATAATATCCTTTTTCCTGCACAAAATTTTATTCTTTTGTCTTTTACCTACATTGTGTTTTCACTCTTATCATAGTAGTTTTAAAATTTTCAATTTCTTACAATAAATGCAGTCAATTTTGGATTTACTTTCATCAATGCTAAATTAAAAATTTATTTTAGGTAAAATTATGAAAGTATACTAATAATAAGAATATAAACAAAATTTCTGTAAATTTTTACTATTTCAACAGAAAAATTAGCTTTTTTTTCAATGATATGGTATACATCTTAACATAATTATGCCACTACTAAAAAAAATAATACTTTTGAGCAAATCTTTTCAACGTTATCAACATAGTTTTCCACAATTTTATATAGGACATACCTTGCTTTTTCTAAGTTTTCAACAGCAAAATTCCATTTTATTTTCAAGTTCGTGTGGAAAATTATAAAAGATTTTAGTTTACATAACCTATTTTCCTGAATATTATACTTTCAAACTATTCTATAAAATGGGATAAAAGTTTTCACAAGCAATATTACAAACATTACCAGACATAAAACAATTTTCCCACTCAAATAAACGCACATCCGCATAATAAATATCTATAAACTCACCGTAGCTATCATCAAACTAGTAATAACTAACACAATAGGTACAGACAGATTAAACTACCTCTCAAGCAGTCACAATAAGCAAAAACAATTTATTATACCAGATGCGCCCCCTGTATTCCCTCAACATAAAAAACGGATGAATATTCATCCGTTTTTTATGTTATTTCGCTTTCGTCACAATCTCCTGTTGTATTTTAGCCAAAAACTCTGCTACAAGCATACTACCCAAATCTCCATCTTTACGACTGCGAACGGAAACAGTTCCTTCTTCAACCTCTTTATCACCAATCACGAGCATATATGGAATTTTCTCAAGTTGCGCTTCACGGATCTTATAGCCTATTTTTTCGCTTCTTGTATCACAAGTTACACGTACACCACTGATGCTTAATTTTGCTTCCACCTTTTTTGCCTGATCAATCAGACGGTCGCTGATGGGTAGTACTCGTACCTGTTCAGGCATCAGCCACGTTGGCAATGCGCCTGCGTATTTTTCCAACAGCAACGCCAGCGTTCTTTCATAACAACCAATTGAGGAACGATGAATAATATATGGATGTTTCTTGGTTCCGTCGGCATCTACATATTCCATACCAAACTTTTCCGCTAACATCTGGTCAATCTGAATCGTAATCAGGGTATCCTCTTTACCATGCACGTTTTTAATTTGTACATCTAACTTTGGTCCATAAAACGCTGCTTCACCAACACCAATTACATAAGGTATATCTAAATCCTTGAGAATACGTTCCATCGTACCTTGCGCCTCATTCCACTGCTCTTGTGTGCCGATATACTTTTCTCGGTTTTCGGGATCCCATTGAGAAAATCGATAGGATACATCCTCGTAAAGACCTAATGTATTAAGCATATAGATGACCAAATCTAAGCAGTTTTTGAACTCATCTTCCAGCTGTTGAGGGGTACACATTAAATGACCCTCGGAAAGGGTAAACTGACGAACACGAATTAAACCATGCATCTCTCCTGAAGCCTCATTGCGGAACAGGGTAGAGGTTTCATTATAACGCAACGGTAGATCACGATAAGAGCGCGGTTTGCTTAGATATGCCTGATATTGGAACGGGCAAGTCATAGGGCGAAGTGCAAAAACCTCATCATCCTTTTCTGGATTTCCAAGCACAAACATTCCATCCTGATAATGATCCCAGTGACCAGAAATCTTATATAAGTCACTCTTTGCCATATATGGCGTTTTGGTCAGCTGCCAACCGCGGCGCTGCTCCTCATCTTCAACAAAACGGCTAAGAAGCTGAATAACTCTTGCGCCATTTGGCAACAAAATCGGCAACCCTTGCCCAATATAGTCTACCGTTGTAAAGTAGCCTAGCTGACGGCCGAGTAAATTATGATCGCGTTTTTTTGCTTCCTCAATACGCTCTAGATATTCTTCCAATTCTGAGGTTTTTGGAAAAGCGATTCCGTATATACGCTGCAGCGCCTTGTTTTTAGCATCTCCACGCCAGTAAGCCGCAGTGGCGCTAGTTAGCCTGATAGCCTTGAGATTTGCAGTAGACATCAAATGAGGACCAGCGCAAAGGTCTGTAAACTCTCCCTGTTTGTAAAAACTGATTGCTTCACCGTTACTAGCATGCTCTGCAATCAATTCTACTTTATAGGTTTGATTTTGCTCTTTCATCAACTCCATAGCCTCATTTGCCGGCAATTCAAAGCGTTCAATTGACAAACCCTCTTTAATGATTTTTTTAATCTCTGCTTCAATCTTTGGCATATCCTCCTGGGTTAACGGGCGCGATAGATCAATATCATAATAAAAACCGTTGTCAATCGCAGGACCAATTGCCAGTTTTGCCTCAGGAAACAACCGTTTCACAGCTTGTGCCAATACATGAGAAGCTGTATGCCAATATGCCTTTTTACCTTCCTCTTCCGAAAACGTAAGAATTTCCAATTGACAATCTTCGGTAATTGGCGTACGCAAATCCACTACGTTTCCATTCACTTTACCTGCACATGCCGCTTTATAAAGACCCGCTCCAATTGATTTTGCGATTTCCGCAACAGAAGTTCCTTTATCAAATTCTTTTATATCGCCTTTTAAACTTACTTTTACGCTCATAATGATAACTCTCCTTTATTTATAAAAATAAAAAACCCGTCCCATATAAGGGACGAGTAATAACTCTCGTGATTCCACCCAAATTCAACAAAACCAAAGTTTTGCCCTCTTTGCAGGCCGATAACGAAACCTAACCGGTATACCTTTCTCTAGTAAGATGTTCGGTATACTGCTCCAAGGCGGTAACTTTGTTTCTGTTTTACGGCGGACACTCTCAGCCTATGGTATCCATTCTCTGACGCTCAACCTATGAAACAAAGCTTCCTCTTCAACACATATTTTTTATTGCATTTTTATGTTTATATGGTATCATTTTTAAACAAAAAAGTCAAGTATATCAAATACTACTGTCTTTGGCCCAACCACTCCCATGTTCCATATACAATTATATAAGAAATATATTCTTGACATGGTAGTATAAAAAGTAATACAATAACAAATAGGTATCTCTAACATTATTTTAGTAAAAACGCAGTTTTACTTACATAACTTTCATGAACAAAAATAAAAATTAACAAAAAAAATCAAGGAGGTGCACGCAGGAATGAACGCAGTTGGGATTGCGATTATTATATGTATAGCGGTTAGTCTAATCATTGTTGCAGCAGTCGGTGTAATAGCATTTATTGCCGGCAGCTCTCATAGAAAAAAAACAGCCGAGGCAGTAATCGGTTCTGCAGAAAATGAAGCGAAAAAAATACTTGAAGAAGCAATTAAAGCCGCTGAGGCAAAGAAAAAAGAGGTCGTGTTAGAAGGCAAAGAGGAGGTTCACCAGTTTCGTAACGAGTCTGAAAAAGAACTTGCAGACCGTCGTAAAGAAGTACAGCGCCGGGAACGACGCATGCAGCAAAAAGAAGAAGCTATTGATAGAAAAATGGAGAGCCTTGAGCACAAAGAAGAAAACATTGCCGATATGAAACAACAAGCTGAAGCATTATTGGCAGAAGCAGAAGGTATAAAAGCGAATCAATATGAAGCGTTAGAGCGTATTTCCGGTTTGTCTATAGAACAAGCAAAGGATTTCTTGCTAAAGAAATTAGAAAACGAGCTGGTTCACGAAAAAGCGGCTAAAATTATGGAAATTGAACAACAGACAAGAGAGGATGCTGAAAAAACAGCAAGAGAAATTATTACGCTGGCTATACAGCGCTGTGCGGCAGATCATGTTGCTGAGGCAACAATTTCTGTTGTACCATTGCCGAATGATGAAATGAAAGGGCGCATCATTGGTCGTGAGGGCCGCAACATTCGCACAATTGAAACAATGACAGGCGTTGATTTAATCATTGACGATACCCCTGAGGCTATTACCATTTCGTGTTTTGAACCAGTTCGTCGTGAGATAGCCAGAGTTGCGCTGGAAAAATTGATTGCAGACGGTCGTATTCATCCAACCCGGATTGAAGAAATGATTGAAAAGGCCCGCCGTGAAGTTGATGCTACTATTAAGCAAGAAGGTGAGCGCGCTGTTATCGAAGCCGACGTGAACGGCATCCATCCAGAAATTGTAAAGTTGCTGGGCCGTATGAGATATCGTACAAGCTACGGACAAAACGTACTAAACCATTCTCTTGAGGTTGCGTTTTTATCCGGTATGATGGCCTCTGAACTAGGGCTTGATCCTGCTCTTGCTCGCCGTGCCGGCTTATTGCACGACATTGGCAAAGCGCTGGACCATGAAACTGAAGGTACGCATGTCGAACTGGGGCTTGAAGTTGCCCATAAATATAAAGAACATGAAGTTGTGATTGACGCCATTCAATCGCACCATGGCGATGTAGAACCGCTTACTATCATTGCATGTCTTGTACAAGCAGCTGACGCCGTTTCTGCGGCCAGACCCGGCGCACGCAGAGAAAATCTTGAAAACTACATCAAACGTCTGGAAAAACTTGAAAATGTTGCATCCTCCTTTGAAGGTGTAGAACGCTGCTATGCGATTCAAGCAGGAAGAGAAATCCGCATTATGGTTACACCCGAAATTATAGACGATGACAATATGGTTTTACTAGCAAGGAACATTTGTAAAAAAATTGAAAGCGATTTAGAATATCCAGGTCAAATTAAAGTCAACATGGTTCGTGAGAGCCGCGCAATTGAATACGCAAGATAATGTTACGGCAGATGGCACTTTAAGCAAAATCTGCCGTATTTTTTCATAAGTGTTTCTTTATTTGAAAAATATTCATATAAATAAATTCATTTCTACATAATCATATGGTATAATAACATATATGATAAATAGTCAACGGAGGGCATCCATGAAAGTACTTGCATTAGGTGATATTATTGGAAGCATCGGCTGTAAATTTTTGCGCACGCAATTACCTTCTTTAAAACAAGAAAAAAATATTGATTTAGTCATCGCAAATGGAGAAAACTCCGCTGATGGTAACGGCATTACTCCTGCTTCAGCTGAACACCTTTTTACAAGCGGGATTGATGTAATTACAACTGGTAACCATGCCTTTCGCCGTAAAGAATGTTATGAATTGTACGACAGCGAAGATTATTTGCTGCGTCCCGCCAATTATCCCAACGGTGCTCCTGGAAAAGGTATTTGTATTGTTGATAAAGGCCGCTTTCAAGCAGCTGTTATCAATTTAATGGGAGTCGTATATTTAGAGCATTTAAACTGCCCCTTTTCGATCATGGATCAATTACTACAAAAAACCTCTTTGCCAAAAATTATATTGGTGGATTTCCATGCAGAGGCAACTGGAGAAAAAGGAGGCTTTGCTTACGAATATGACGGCGCTGTTTCTGCTATTTTCGGTACACATACTCATATTCAAACCGCAGACGAGCAAATTTTACCTCTCGGTACCGGTTTCATAACCGATCTGGGTATGACCGGTCCAAGCCGCTCTGTGTTGGGTGTAAAACCTGAGCTAATTATTAAAAAATTAAGAACTAAAATGCCAGTTCGATTCGATCTTTCCAGCGGTCTTTGTCATTTAAATGGCGTAGTATTTGAAATTGACGAAAAAACTGGAAAAACTGTTTCCATAGAAAGAATACAAATAAAACAAACAAATTTAGATACTTGATATATAACCGTTCAACCGTAAACAGGAAATTAGATTGAACAATAGAAATTTTCATGATATAATAAATGGCATATTTAATTTGTACAATAAATTGTATCTGTGTACAGTACAATTTTAAATTCTATAAAATGCGTCTATGTAATATACATTAAGGAGTGCATAAGATGATAAACGGACTGATCTTAAAAAACGCATTTATTTCAGGCGCTAATAATATTTCTAAACACAAAAACATAGTGAACGACATGAACATTTTTCCTGTACCGGACGGCGACACAGGTACAAATATGTCTATGACAATGGCATCCGCTGCAAGCGAGCTTACTAAAATAGACTCAACTCACGCAGGTCAAATAGCACAAACAGCCGCTTCAGCCTTATTAAGAGGCGCCCGCGGTAATTCCGGCGTTATTCTTTCTCTGTTATTTCGTGGCTTTGCAAAAGGAATTGCCAATAAAGATGTTATTACCGGCGTAGATTTTGCAAATGCATTGAGTCTTGGTGTTGAGGATGCTTATAAAGCCGTTATGAAGCCTACCGAAGGCACTATGCTTACAGTATCTCGTGTCGCATGTGAAAAAGGTAAATCCGCCGCCGCTATTGAAGATGATCCAATATATGTCTGGTCGGCTATTTGCAAAGGAGCGGTTGAATCGTTGGAAACAACGCCCGACTTATTACCTATTTTAAAAAAGGCCGGTGTTGTGGATGCCGGAGGAAAAGGTTTGTGCTTAATATTTGAAGGTATGCTATCCGTATTTAAAGACAACATTTTAATCGCAGACGAGTTGCCTACTAAAACAGAATCAGCCAGTGATGATGAATTTTTTCGTAATGCAGCGGCAGAATTTGATCAGGATATCACTTTTACCTACTGTACAGAATTTATTATTGGCAGAGAACAAGGTTGCCAAAAATCTCCGTTAGAATTACGCTCTTATCTTGAAAACATTGGAGATTGTGTAGTCTTAGTAGATGATGAAGAAATCATCAAAGTACACCTGCATACTGAAAATCCAGGCAATGCGTTGCAAGAAGCTTTAACGTTTGGTCAATTGCTTACCATAAAAATTGAAAATATGAAAGAACAACACCGTCTTGCGGCTGAAGAAAACGTGAAAGCGAAAGCAGCCCAGGCAGCAAAAAACGAAATACTGAATCCAGTTGAGCCAATAGAAGACGTGGGATTTGTAGCTGTAGCCGCAGGAGAAGGATTAAAAGCGCTTTTCAACGATCTTGGCTGTAAACATGTTGTGAGCGGTGGACAAACAATGAATCCTAGTACAGAAGATATCATGAAAGCAATTTTGGCCACCCCCGCTAAAACAGTATTTGTTTTGCCTAATAATAAGAATATTATTTTAGCTGCTGAACAAACAATACCGTTAATATCAGATCGTAAAGTTATAATACTAAAAACGCGCACCATACCAGAGGGAATTTCAGCGCTGCTGGCTTATGAAAGCGAGAGCACACCGGAAATCAGTGCAAATGTAATGATGAATGCTGCTAATGCTGTTAATACCGGACTAATTACATTTGCAGCGCGTGATTCAGATTTTGGCGGTAATAAAATGAAAACAGGCGATATTCTCGGTCTACAAAACGGCAAATTAGAAATTGTTGATAAAGATGTTGTTCATGCTGTAACCAAATTAGCACGCTCCATGGTAAAACGAGAAACTTTCTTTATTACAATTATTTATGGTAAAGATGTGTCTGAATCAGAGGCTGAAGACGCATTCCAACGAATCAAATCCAAAGTAGGAAACGAGATTGAAGTCACCTTAGTAAACGGTGGTCAACCGATTTACTACTTTATACTCTCGGTTGAATAACTATGGCTTCTTTATTTGAACAAGATATACAAACCTTAAAAAGCGTAGGAGAAAAACGCGCCAAGCTATTTCATAAGCTTGGCGTATTTAGCGTGGGCGCTTTATTACGCTACTACCCGCGCCATTATGAGGATTGGAGTCAACCGTTAACCATTGAACAGACTCCTTTCAACCAACCTTGTGCCATTCGTGCCACTGTTTTATACAAACCAACAGAAACACGCATCCGTAAGGGAATGACATTATATAAAACCTCCGTAACAGACGGAATCAAAGATTTACAATTGACTTTTTTTAATAATCCATATATTATGAATACCTTAAAGCAAGGACAAGAATATGTATTTTACGGCAAAGTTACCGGTACATTTCTAAAAAAAGAAATGCGTGTACCAGAATTTTATCCTGTAAATCATGCCCCTTCTATTTGCCCAGTGTACCGCCAAACAGAAGGACTTTCTTCTCGTATGATTAGCAATGCAATGAAACATGCGCTAATCTTACTCCCAAATCAAATAAAGGATCCTATACCCTATGAGGTTCGCATGGAACATCAACTTTGTGAATTAAGCTATGCTTTAGAACAAATTCACTTTCCCAAAGATATGGACTGCATGATCCTTGCAAAAAAACGGTTAATTTTTGAGGAATTATTCACATTACAACTTGGTCTTTTACAGCTTAAAAGCAGAATAAAAAAAGAAACGTCCCTTCCTCCTTTACAAGATTATACCCAGGAATTTTTCAAACTGCTTCCCTTTACTCCAACCAATGCACAGAAATGCGCTATTGCAGAAGCCATGGCAGATATGAGCCATTCTATTCACCGCCATCCTATGAGCCGTTTGATACAAGGAGATGTTGGTTCGGGTAAAACCGTTGTTGCCGCCGCTCTATGCCACTCTGTTGTAAAAAATGGTATGCAGGCTGCTATTATGGCTCCAACTGAGATTTTGGCACAGCAACATTACCTTACCATGCTAAGCATATTCGAAGAAACCAATATTACTGTGGGACTTTTAACAGGTTCTTTAACTGCTGTGAAAAAAAGAAAACTAACCGAACAACTTAAGAATGGTTCAATACATCTTGTTATTGGCACACATGCACTGATCAGCGACACTGTTTCGTTTGAAAATCTCGGTCTGGTAATCACCGATGAACAACATCGCTTTGGAGTGGCACAACGAAGTTCTCTAGCCCAAAAAGGTAATCAGCCTCACATATTGGTAATGTCCGCTACACCAATTCCCCGAACGCTGGCATTGATGATATATGGTGATTTGGATATTTCGGTGCTGAATGAAATGCCACCCGGCAGACAAAAAATAGAAACTTATGTTATCAGCAGCCGCAAACGCCCTCGAGCACTGCAATACATATATACTCATTTAAATGCCGGCAGACAAGCTTACATGATATGCCCCTTGATTGAACAAAACTCTAGCGACTTGGTGAGCGTAGAGCAATATGCGAATAGTTTACAAAAAGAAACTTTTCCTGATAAGGTGATTGGCATTTTACATGGAAAAATGAAACCAAAAGAAAAAGAGGCTATCATGACTGCGTTTTCCAACAAAGAAATTGATGTTTTAGTTTCTACTACAGTGGTTGAGGTTGGAGTCGACGTACCAAATGCAGTTATTATTTTAATTGAAAATGCGGAACGGTATGGTTTGTCACAGTTACACCAATTACGAGGTCGCGTAGGACGCGGCAATCTAAAATCTACTTGTATTTTGGTATCTGACGCTCAAAATGAGGAAGCCGTTGCCCGTTTGAAAATATTATGCAGTACATCGGATGGTTTTCGTATAGCCGACGAAGATTTACATTTACGTGGTCCAGGTGATTTTTTCGGAGAAAAGCAGCATGGTTTACCAAATTTAAAAATTGCAGACATGGCAGAAGATATGGATACGCTGCAAAAAGCACAATCTGCCGCCCAACATATATTATTACAAGACCCTATGCTGGAACAATCGAAACATCAGGGATTAAATGCACAAGTTAAACAACTGTTTTCAATATTCAACGGGCAAGGATTTCACTAAAGTATATTGCATGATACAAATGAATTCAACCTTATACTGATTGTTTTTATAGCCTCCAACACTAAAAATACTTGTCCATTTTTACTGCAAAATTTCTATGTTTGTTTTAACTCAATATCCTATATATTAGAATAAAAATCTGATACAGGCACTTTGTACTCTGTATCAGATTTTTTATTTAACTGCGCATATTTTTTTCTTTTTTGGAAGAATGACATTGCGATGCTTTTGAACATCCACCGCAACCGCAGCCACAACCGATACCTCCATTTCGTTTTACTTTCACAATCCCTGTTATGACAACTGCCAGTAAAGCGACAATAATAACGCCTCCAATAATCCAATTGATCATAAGAATTACTCCCATCTAATAAAATGTTAAATAACTATACATCGGTAGCTAAATGATGCTTTTGTTTCTTTCTGCGTATTGCCGCCAGTATCAAAATACCTGCAATAACTGCCGTCACAATCACAACCGAAATCACTGCGTTGATAATGCTACCATTGAGGAAAATAGCACTTCCTACCTGAAAAACTACCAGTCCCAATAAATAAGCAACAAAAGTTTGAAACAGTACAGTAAAGGCAGTCCATCTCCATGATCGCATCTCTTTTTTAATAGCCGCTATCGCTGCTATACAAGGAGCACAAATCATATTAAAGGCTAAAAATCCATATGCACTTACCGTTGTAAATATAGCGCTTAAGCCCTCTATTGCGCCTGGATCATCCAGTACGGCATCTCCTGCTCCCAACAAAACGCCAAATGTCGCGACTACATTTTCTTTTGCAATGAGTCCTGTCAATGTAGCCACTGTTGCCTCCCAGTTTCCAAAACCCAGAGGAGCAAAAACAGGTGCAATAAAACCACCAATTGCCGCAAGCATACTTTCCCCTGTATCTACCATTTGCATCTGCCAATTAAACGTAGACAAGAACCATAGCAAGGCTGCCGACACAAAGATAACAGTACCTGCTTTAATTAGGAATGCTTTTGCTTTATCCCATACATTCATCAGCACACTTTTAGGACGTGGCACATGATAATTGGGAAGTTCCATCACAAAAGGAGAACTATCTCCGGCAAACAGATTGGTATGTTTTAATACTAACCCACAAATGATAACCATAGCAATTCCCATAAAGTAGATGCTCGGTGCAATCCATGGCGATCCGCCAAATAAAGAGCCTGCTATCATTGCAATAATCGGTAGCTTAGCGCTGCAAGGGATAAACGTGGTAACCATAATGGTCATTTTGCGGTCACGTTCTCGTTCAATAGTACGAGACGCCATAATACCCGGTACACCACATCCAGCCGAAACCATAAGCGGAATAAAAGATTTGCCCGAAAGTCCAATTTTACGGAACAAACGATCCAATATAAACGCCACACGAGACATATAACCGCAATCTTCTAAAATAGACAGCAGTAAAAATAACAGGCATATCTGCGGTACAAAACCAATCACGGAGCCAACACCGCCAATAATGCCGTCTACCAGCAATCCTTGTACCCATGGCGCTGCGCCTGCCATTTCCAACCAGTTGCTTACATTGCCTTGGATCACTTCTCCAACAAGAAAATCGTTGGTCCAATCTGTTGCTATAGCGCCCACCCACGAAACCGCAATAAAATAAACCAAAAACATCACGCCTATAAAAATTGGAAACGCAAGCCAACGGTTGGTTACAATCCGATCAATTTTATCGGATATGGTAAATCCCGTTGTTTTTTTCACAAAACATTTTTTTATAATTGTATCAATATATTCATATCTGGCATTTGCAATAATGCTTTCACAATCATCATGATGTTGCAGCTCATAATTTTTTACCAGATTATGAATATAAACCTGCTTCTCCTGTGACAAATCAAGTTTATCCATTGCTTTGGCGTCCAGCTCAAAGCATTTTACCGCATACCATCTTGTATACTCCTTAATCCCTTCTGTAACCAAAACAGATTCTATAGTAGATAAACATTTTTCCAACGCCTGTGCAAACTTGTGGCGTTGTTTTGTCCATTCAGAATGAGATTGTGCAATTTCAACTGCTTTTTTTACGATTTCTCTACAGCCAATTCCTTTTACAGCTGAGGTCTCAAATACCGAACATCCCAGTTCTTGTGACAATGCCTTTATATCAATAGTATCGCCGCGTTTTTTCACGATGTCCATCATATTTAAAGCCACCACCACCGGCAAGCCAATCTCCATCATCTGTGTGGTTAAATAAAGGTTGCGTTCTAGATTAGACGCATCTATAATATTAATGACAACATCAGGGTGTTCATCTAATAAATAGTTGCGCGTTACAACCTCTTCCAACGTATAAGGCGATAACGAATAGATTCCTGGTAAATCTACAATATTTACTTCTTTATAGCCTCTGATCCTGCCCTCTTTTTTTTCAACTGTAACGCCGGGCCAATTACCAACATACTGGTTACTGCCTGTTAAAAGGTTAAACATTGTCGTTTTTCCACTGTTCGGGTTACCAGCCAGCGCAATCCTGATTTTTGCTTCTTTTGCCATGGTTTTCCTCCTATTAAATTTTTATATTAGCACATGCTAACCTAAAATGCCAATTACCTGATATGTATCGGATAACTCTTACATTTATGCTTCAATCTCAATCATTTCAGCATCTTTTTTTCTTAAAGTCAGTTCATATCCTCGCACTGTTACCTCAATCGGGTCTCCAAATGGAGCGCAACGTCTGACTAATATATCAACGCCATTGGTAATTCCCATATCCATAATCCTGCGCCGAATAGCTCCTTGACCATGAATCTTTACTACTTTTACGTTTTTTCCTACTTTCACTTGTTTCAATGTTTTCATTATAAACGATCCCTTCGTTTAACAATATTGTTAACATAATCAACATCTTCAGTTAGCCTATGTTAACTATTTGTCATGTTTAGTGTATCACTACTTACCTATAGTGTCAATAGTTTATCGACAAATTTGGTGCATGATAATCATTACGCATTTACTTTCTTTCACTTGTTTCAATGTTTTCATTATAAACGATCCCTTCGTTTAACAATATTGTTAACATAATCAACATCTTCAGTTAGCCTATGTTAACTATTTGTTATGTTTAGTGTATCACTACTTACCTATAGTGTCAATAGTTTATCGACAAATTTGATGCATGATAATCATTACGCATTTACCTTATCTCTTGTATTTTATCAAAAATCATGCTACATTATATATAAACACCTTACGGTATATAAAAGGTTAGGAGGTCGAAATAATATGTATGAATCAGGAGAAAACTATCTGGAAACCATACTAATGTTACGCCAAAAACAAGGCTATGTACGCTCTATAGATGTAGCTAATCAATTAGGATTTACAAAACCAAGCGTGAGCCGCGCCATGAGCATTTTAAAAAATAACGGTTACATTACAGTAGAAAACAGCGGAAATATTGTATTTACGGAAAAGGGAGAGCAAAAAGCCAACGAAATTTATGAACGCCACTTATATATTACAAAGTTTTTACAGCAGACATTGGGCATATCTGAAGAGCTTGCCGCACAGGACGCCTGCCGCATTGAGCATATTATTAGTCAAGAAACCTTTTCACGTATTAAAGAGAAAGTAGACGCTTAGAATTTTTATCTGATACCTTTGTAAAAAATATTTATTTTCTTATAAATAGATATTGACAATCAAGTTAGCATATGCTAATATATATAGTTAGCATGTGCTAATTAAAGTATTGCTGATTCGCATTACTTGTTAACATATAGTTAGTTATAACTATATGCGGCCATAAAACACTATCGCTTATGGCCACAGGGCAGGTTTCTTTACGGTCTGTTTTCCGTCCCTAATAAATTAAAAAACAACACAAAACAGTAAAGCCGTACTCTAATCCCAATTCCTTCCCTGCACAAAAGACCTGTCTATTGATATAAATGCATGCCGCTAACCAGCAGCACAGAACAACAGGTCATCTTTTTTCATTCGCCTATGGGATCTATATCATACATTCATTTTTCTTCTAAAAAACGCAGTGTACATAAGTACCTGCGTTTTTTATTTTGTCTTTACTGCACAGTTCCGCTCTATTTCTGCTGTCCCAAAAGCCATTCCACCGAAACATCTAAAATATTTGCCAATGCAACTAATTCAAAATCTGTAACAAAACGAATTTGTCCTTCTAATTTAGATAAACCAGAGGCATTCATATCTATACCATTAATCTGCAGTTGCGCTAAAAGATCTTTCTGCTTCATACCTTTACCTTTTCTCGCCAACTCAACACGAGCGCCGACTAAATTGCGATTGCCCAAAGCTTGTTTTCGTAATCTCATAAGTTCATCTCCAATATCGGTATCAAAACAAAACCGTTTTGATACCGTAATCTATAAAACGGCCGCAAATGCCCCGCTACTTTTAAATAAGCAACTCTTTAAAAAATGATAGTTGTATTATAACTTTTTTTTTTATTTTTCGCAATAAGAAACAAAATAATGCAACGTAACTAATAAAATAACATTTGTTATTTTGTCTCTTTCTTGATATAATATGCTAAATAAATATAGTTTGATATACAAGAGACTTGATACAGCATAAACTTACTTCCGGAGGTGCGTAATATGGATCATTACAGCGGTTTAAGAACCAACCTGACAATGTTGATGGATTTTTATGCAATCACTATGGCAAACGGATACTTCACAAATGGCTATAAAGACCGTATAGCCTATTTTGACATGTTTTTTCGTCATGTGCCAAATGACGGCGGATTTGCAATTATGGCAGGCGTACAGCAATTGATTGAATATTTTGACAATCTACATTTTACAAAAGACGACATTAATTATTTGGAATCTACAAAGCTATTTTCACCTACATTTTTAGACTATTTACAAAGCTTTCGGTTTTCGTGCGATGTTTGGGCAATACCGGAAGGAACACCAATTTTTCCGATGGAGCCTATCGTAACAGTTCGCGGTCCAGCGATTGAGGCGCAGTTTATTGAAACCATGATACTACTCACTATTAACCATCAAAGCCTAATTGCAACCAAAGCCAATCGAATTGTACGAGCAGCGCAGGGACGTCCGGTTATGGAGTTTGGTTCCCGCCGGGCACAGGGATTTGACGGAGCAATATACGGTTCACGTGCCGCCTATATCGGAGGTTGCTGTGGGACTGCATGTACACTTGGCGCTCGCAAATTTAATATTCCGGCTATGGGAACAATGGCGCATAGCTGGGTACAACTCTTCGACAACGAGCTAGACGCCTTTCGCGCTTATGCAAGAGCATATCCATCTCAATGCATGTTATTAGTAGATACTTATAACGTATTAAAATCCGGTATCCCCAATGCAATACGTATATTTCACGAAGAACTGGTACCAAACGGCTATCGTCCTGCCGGAATTCGTATTGACAGCGGTGACATTACATATTTAACCCGTCAGGCACGCGCCATGTTAGACCAAGCAGGTTTTCATGACTGCAAAATATGTGCCTCAAATTCACTAGACGAATTTACAATCAAAGAAATTCTCACGGAAGGCGCTTGTGTAGACAGCTTTGGTGTCGGCGAACGTATGATTACCTCCTCCTCCGAACCCGTATTTGGCGGTGTATATAAATTGGCAGGCATTGAAGATAAAGATGGCAATATTATTCCTAAAATTAAAATTAGTGAAAATACTGCAAAAATTACAACACCCTGCTTTAAAAATTTATGGCGCTTGTTTGATCGCAGCAGTGGAAAAGCCATTGCTGACATTATTACATTGTTTGATGAAATAATTGACGATACAAAGCCCTATACAATTTTCGACCCATCTAATACATGGAAGCGTAAAACGGTAGAGAACTTCCACGCAGTACCGTTGCGCACTCAAATTTTTAAACAGGGGAAGAATATTGCCCAACCTAAAACTTTACAGGAAATTCAGACATATTGTAAAGAACAAATCAACACTTTATGGCCTGAAGTATTACGATTTGACCATCCTCATAAGTATTATGTGGATTTGTCTAAAAAACTATGGGATATTAAATCAGAGCTTTTACAAAAAAACAGCGAAAAATAAAAAACAACCGCCCAAAAATAATATAAACCACTCACGAAATAGCGTTCGTGTGTATAAAAATCATAAATAGTGCGCCATTTGTATATATTTTTATTACAGATAGTCTTCCACAATCTTTTTGTGTATTATGATTTATGATAAAAAAACACAAATATACAGCGTGTAAACCACTATAAAATGTATCATTTTGTTTCTGTTTTTTATCCAAGTTCACTAATCCTTTTTCGTCTTCCTTTTACCTCTATGATGCGCATAATCAGACAGTAATAAAATAACAATCATAGCCCCCATACTGCAAATTGCAACAAACCACGGAGATGCTATAATGGCATTAAGTTTCCCCCACATCTGATTGCGTTTAATTTCTGGATACACCTGCCGTGCCAACACAGGCGTACTCTCACCAAAACCTTGAAAGGCCCAATCATACAAGTTTTTAGTGTCTAGCATTTCTCCATGTACATCGCCAGTCGGGGCGCCTAAGGCAATTACGACATAACGCTGCCCGTTTTTTTGTGCCGTGGTAACCAAACAATAACCCGCTTCATCATGAGAACCTGTTTTAATTCCTTCAATATAAGGTTCATAATAGATGGGCTCATTTTTATCCATCATTTTATTAGTTGTATAAATAGTACGTTCTCCAGTATACAAATTGGTGGGCGTTAACGTATATTGAGTTTTTGTAACAATCTCCATAAAATAGGGCTGGTTCATCGCATATAATGTAATTTTATAAAGATCCTCTGCTGTCGTATAATGGTTATCATCATGTAAACCGTGGGGGTTCACAAAATTTGTGTCTGTACACCCAATTTCCCTTGCCTTCTGGTTCATCTTATCTACAAATCGGGCAATATCCCCACCCCCAATATACTCTGCTAATACAAGAGCTGCATCATTTCCTGATGGTATCATCATACAATGGAGCAATTGTAATACGTTCAACTGCTCTCCCTGTCGAATACCCGACAAAGAACTATCCGTACCCTGTAGCATAGCAGACACATGACTACCTGCTGTAATCCTGGTATTTTGCAAATCAGAAATTGTTTCAACCACAATGATGTATGCCATAATTTTTGTACAGGAAGCTGGTTCCATTCTTGCAGCGGCATTTTTTTGGTAAATAATTTCTTGTCTATTCACATCTACCATATATAATGCTTGTGAATGGGTTTCAAACATAACCTCTTGAGCAGCAACTTGCATGGGCATAGATGGAACCATTAAAAAGACTGCAACAAAACTTACAAAAAAAGATAGGATTTTTTTTGCCATCTATTGTTCCTCCGTTACACAAAGCTAAGCTTTGAAAGCCGAACCACAAAAGTTAGACTTTATGTATGTTTTATCATGTATTATCCATATCATTGACTGTAATTTATAAAATTATTCCGATTTTTTAAACAAGTTTTAGAAATTCATCCATAAAAATAATAAACCATACATCTGCCAAAAGATTTGTAAAAAACAAAGCGATATCGTTTAGATATCGCTTTACATCTTTATAAAAACGGAATAAACCTTTATCTACGCTTATACACAAATTTATTGACTGCTGCAAACACACAGTAAATCCACACTTTGCTAATGAAGAGACATGCTTCCAATCTCAGTTTAAACCGTCTAATGTCTACTAGATACGTTTTGCCCTTTTACTAGGTTTAGTCCTTTTTGAAGCGGTAAATATATATTGTAGAATGCGAAAAATAAACTTTTCCACTTCCACCACAACAATTGGGACAAAAGCTAATCCAGCTACAATCATCCATTGTAAAATATTTAAACGAGCCGTTTTAAAAATAATGGACAGCTGTGGAATTAAAATTACACCCACCTGCAAAACAATACAAACAAAAGCGGCAATTACTAATTTCCGATTTTTGAATACGCCAATATGAAAAATCGAATGATCGGAACGCATATTAAACGCATGTGACACTTGAGATAAACTTAGCACCGCAAAAGCCATTGTTCTGCCGATAGCCGGTTCTATACCCACACCGTCAAAAAACACACGACCAATAGTAAAAGCTAATAAAGCCAATGCGCCTATCATACCGCCCTCTACCACAATATGATAACCCATTCCATTGCTGAATAAACTCTTACTTTGTCGATTAGGTTTGCGCTCCATAATATCGTCATCAATTGGATCCACGCCTAATGCCAATGCAGGTAGTGAGTCTGTTACCAAATTGACCCAAAGTAACTGAATGGCCAATAACGGGCTTGGCATACCAAACAAAAAGCTAACTAAAATCGTCATAATCTCTCCTATGTTACAAGAGATTAAAAAATGAATGGTTTTACGTATATTTTCGTAAATACCCCGCCCCTCTCTCACCGCAGATACAATGGTAGAGAAATTATCATCTGTCAAAATTAAATCGGCAGCACCTTTTGCAACATCAGTACCAGACTGGCCCATTGCACAACCTATGTCAGCAACTTTCAGTGCAGGCGCATCATTTACGCCGTCTCCTGTCATGGCAACAACTTCACCTCTTGCCTGAAAAGCCTTTACAATACGCACTTTATGAGCAGGTGATACCCGTGCATATACACAGTAATTATAAATCTCTTTTTCAAGCCGTTTTTGATCCATTTGATCTAACTGTACGCCTGTAAGCGCCATACCACCGTCATTGAGAATGCCCAAATCCCTGCCAATGGCCGTCGCTGTAGCCGCATGATCGCCCGTAATCATAACAGGTCTAATACCAGCTGCCTTACATAATGCAACCGCCTCTTTTGCTTCAGGTCGCGGTGGGTCAATCATACCGATTAATCCACAGAAAATTAAGTTATTTTCTATAGTACTTTCGGCTGAGGGTAATTCTGTCACATCTTTATAGGCAATACCCAAAACACGTAATGTGCGGGAGGCCATCTCGCTGTTTTTTTTCATAATGCGGCTTTTAACCGAAGTAGTAAGTGTTTGATTTTGATAACGCACCTGTATCCCTGTGCATAAATCCAATAAAATATCCGGAGCGCCTTTTGTAATAATGCGATACCCTCCTTTTTGCAACCGGTGCACCGTTGTCATCCGTTTTCTGTCTGAAGAAAACGGTATTTCACGTATACGAGGATACTGTCGTTCTAACACATTTTTTTTACTTTTAGACGCCAATACTAATGCTGCTTCTGTTGGATCACCATATACTGTCTCTGCTGACACTGTACAGTTATTACATAAAACAGAAAAATCCAATATCTTCTCAACAGTATGATCATGTAAATCCAATACCCGTTCTCCGTCTGTAATTTCTACCACCGTCATTTTATTTTGCGTCAAGGTCCCCGTCTTATCAGAGCATATAACGCTGGCTCCGCCAAGGGTTTCTACCGCTGGCAATCTGCGTACAATCGCACGGTTCACAACCATACGTTTTACTCCCATTGCCAGCACAATGGTTACAATCACCGGCAACCCCTCTGGTATAGCCGCCACAGCAAGGCTAATAGAAATCATAAACATTTCCATTGGTGGTATATGCTGAAATAAACCTAAAATAAAAATTATACAGCAAATAGCAAGGGCGCCTATACCTAAAATTCTACTGGTTTTCGCCAAATGATTCTGTAAAGGTGTCTGAGGTGTTTCCTCCGTATGTATCATATGAGCGATTTTTCCCACTTCAGTCTCCATAGCGGTTGCCACAACAACCCCTTTACCTCTACCCGCTGTAATACTACTGCCAGAAAACAGCATATTTGTACGATCTCCCAACGGTGTAGCAGCAGAAAATTTGCCTTCCACACTTTTCTCTACCGGAACGGACTCCCCAGTTAACGCCGACTCCTCAGCCTTGAGACTATGACTTTCTATAATACGTAAATCTGCTGGCACAATATCTCCAGTAGAAAACACTGCAATGTCTCCTGGTACCAATCCTGTAGAATCAATACGTATTTCTTTACCCTCGCGCAATACAGTAGCTTGTGGTGATGAAAGCTTTTTCAATGCCTCTATTGCTTTTTCTGCACGATTTTCCTGTATAACACCCGTTAAGGCATTTATAACTACAATAGTTAAAATAATAATCGAATCTATAAAATCCATATCATTGCGTATAATAGATGTCACAAATGATACTCCTGCTGCAATTAACAGAATGATAACCATAAAATCAGAGAATTGACCAAGAAACTTTTTAAACAATCCGCTCTTTTTTCTATGCGCCAACTGATTGATACCGTATTGCCCCAATCTTTTTTTTACCTGCAATACAGACAATCCATTATTTTGATTGGTTTCCAGGGTTTTAATACATTCCTCCTTTGATAAATTTTGCCAATCCACCTTTGCATCCCTCCATATTTCACTCTATGTATATTATCTATATGCCTGTCTATGTCCTTTTAGAAGCAAGCGCTATTTGGGAATAAAACATACTTACACACTATTAGTATGGATGTCTATCAAAAATGAACCTTCATTGCCTGAGTTTTCCCCTGACAGTGAAGGTTCATTTTCATCTATGCAATCATTTAATTATATGAATACCCCATTAAAAATTTGTTGATTTTCTGACAAACGGTTACATATCACTTTAAAAACCAAAACATTTATAAGTCCAATTTTTGATTTTCGATATTGCGAGAAATTTTATCTGCTTCCAACTCTGCTTTTGATTTTTCTCTGTATAATACACGGTAAGGTACTCTCTTAACCACAAATACAAATATCAAACCACCTATCATATTGAGATAATAGGTAAATACTCTCCAGATAAAAATAGCTGGAATAATTGTATTATTAATAAAAAACAAACCAAAAAACAAATAAAAACTACCTTCTGCGCCTCCTGAAGCTCCAGGTAGCGGAATAAACGCAGAAACCATGTTAACAAATGCCTGAGCGCCCAACATATCAAACATATTCGCACCCTTAAAATTAAAACTACGATAAATAAGATACGGAATTATGCATGCCACAAAAATCTGTATAATAGTAAAAAATGCTGCGCTCAAATACACTTTTACAGATTTACCCACCAATTTTGTACTTTTATGAAAAATAGCAAACTCACTGTGAATTTTATGATATCTTAATACAGGCTTTTTAACCAACCGAATACGGTATAAAAACTTTATAACGGCACGCACAGCTTTATCGGTAACCTTTTCACAAACCGCAAAAAATAACACGATCACAACAAAGGTTAAATTTGTAATTAGACCAATGATTGTTAAAAAAGAAAAATTACTTACACTCTGCTGAAAAAAAGGCAGTTTCCAGAATACCATTACCATAGCAAACAACACCATAATAATCTGATACACCAAACTTTTAATTGCAATAATAGAACCTGCAGCGCCCGTATCCATTCCCAGCTTTTTCATATAATAAATCTGCATTGCTTGACCGCCGGTAGCAAAGGGAGTCAAAGCGCTGTAAAGCAAACCAATCATACCCATGATAAGTGAATGCCAATATTTCCATTGCGGATACACTTTCTTACAAAAAAAGTGCAATACTAGCGCTTCTAAAAGCCAACCTGCTACAACCGCCACAAAAATTAAAGTAAACCAAGAGATCTGAATAGAATCCACAATTCTGGCAAAAGCCGTAATACCATCTGTGGTAATTAAAAAATAAACCAATACGCCAATGGAGATAGCCATTGTAATAATAGCAAATAAATTCTTTCTAATAATAGTCAAAAAATTATTAGCTGCGATAATACATCATACCTCCCTAATAGAAACTTAACTTTTATTTTATATCAAACCGTAATAATATACAAGCTTTTTTTATTTTTCAGTTATAACTTCTTTGTTTTACTTAAAATATGATTTGTTTTATAAAAATACTCCTTGATGATTAAAATTAAAAAATAAAAACCACATGATTAATACTAAGTATAACCACGTAGCTTCTAACATACAAAAAATTATTACTGAATTGTGTTGTTTTGCATTTCTGAGCACTATTGTTCAATTGCAACATAAATATTAATATCCGCATGCTCATAATCTTCATTGAGATATTCTTCAAAATCCCCTGTAAAGGTTCTGTTTAAACCCATATTCCAAATTTCTTCCCATGCTTTTTGTACAGCAGTTTCCATGTGACCGTGAATGGTAAACTTTGCGTAAGTACCTTCCGGAATGATTCTTGATACCAAATTCTGATTACTTAATTCCGACACTTCAACTCCTGCTAATACATGATATTTGTTTTCCGTATAGTCAGAATATAATCCAATAGTATAATGGTTGACACGGTTTTGGATAGTACTGCAAATACCTGTCTGAAAAAACTGTTGCCATAATCCTCCGATGATTTTCCCCATATTAGGATCATCATTGGATGTATATGCTCCAACTCCTACAACTATTTTTTTGTCTAAATTTACAATTTCATAATTCATATGATATAGCCTCCTTGATTTTATGCCATTATCATACACTATATAATATGACATATATCCGTCATATTATCAATAAAATTGTATCATTTTCTGTAATTTTTTTTTAATTTCTCTGCGGATCTCCTGCGGATGCAACACTTCGCAGTATTCGCCAAAGGTTGCAATATAATAATATAGCCAATCTCCGCAATGCATGGTACAAGTAATCAGAAAGCTGCCATCATCTAATATTTCATAGTCATCAAATTCATCATATACCCGGTACGCCATCTCTTTAGCCAGCTTTAATGTTATCGTTACGGTTGTTTGATTAACATTGATATTATTGGTAAAAACATGTTTAGGTGCGGCATGCTGCACTTTCTGGTCAGAAACATTTAACTGTTTAATTCTTCGCAGTTTAAAAAAACGATAGTCACATTTCTGTAAGCAGAATGCATATAAATACCAGCTTTGTCCCTTGAAACATAATTTTAAAGGTTCCACCATGCGGTTTGATTGTTCTCCTGTTGAATTATGATATAAAAAACGAATAATACGTTTACTTAAAATTGCTGTTTTTAAGGTTTGAAATTTAATTGATTCTTCTTTGTCATTTTTCCATGAAGAAAAATCTACTTCCAGCCAATCTGTTTGAAATTCTCCAAATAAAGCAGACAAGCGCTTCATTATAGTTTGTGAGTGGTGTATATCTACAGCTTGTACTGCATGTAGCGCTGACAAAATCTCAATTTTCTCAGATTTTGTCAAGACTGTTTTATTTAAAATAAAATTTGGCAGCAAAGAAATACCGCCGCCCCTGCCTCGGGTCATATAAATCGGTATTCCCGCTGCCGATAAAATATCAATATCTCTATAAATGGTACGTACAGATACTTCCAAGTAATTGGCTAATTCTTTCGCTGTAACACATGAATGCTCCAATAAAAAATATATTAGTTCAAATAACCTGTTTATCTGCATACTACCACCTAGTTTTATTATATCGCAATTATATCACAGAAACAAGCTATATTGTAATATATTATTTCATTCTTTTGCGGTCAAATTCCGGATTAAATGCAAAGAAATTTTTAGAATCTAAATTATCTGTTGCAATCCGCAATGCTTCACCAAAACGTTGATAATGAACGATTTCCCGCTCTCTTAAAAAGCGGATAGGATCTCTAACATCTCTGTCGTCACAAAAACGAAGAATATTATCATAAGTAGTTCTGGCCTTTTGCTCTGCTGCTAAATCCTCGTGTAAATCAGTCAATGCATCACCAGCTACAGAGAACGTGGCTGCATTAAAGGGAGTACCATTTGCATCTGCAGGATAAACACCTGTCGTATGATCTACAAAATAGGTGTCAAAACCTGATTTTTTAATTTCCTCTTCTGTTAAATCTTTTGTTAACTGATAAACTATTGTGCTAACCATTTCAAGGTGAGCCAGTTCTTCAGTACCAACATCAGTTAAAATAGCTTTTATCTCTGGATATGGCATAGTATAACGCTGGCTTAAATAACGCAGCGATGCACCTAACTCTCCATGAGGTCCTCCATATTGTATATAGCGATAATATTATGCATTCAAGTAAACATTATCATAGAAAATACAGTTTTATTTACGCATATTTCAAGCCATATCCTAAAAAAGCAAGTTTATATTTTGAGCAAACAACAAATATGTCCACAAGGTGCTGCCTTTGCCCCTGGGTATAGTGAGATGTTCGCTTTTCGATGGTGTCTATCAAAATCATATTCTCTCGACTAAATTCGTCATTTGCATAACAGGATATCCATTCTCCATAGAAAGGATGATTTACCAAGTCGAGAGTGTCTTCACTATGTTACGGGCAATTACTTTATAGCTGTATGCACAAAATAAGATCGCAGTAAGGATTTCCACCTCACTCTCCTCATAAGCTATACGGAGTATACAAGATGTGTATGGTAAATTATTTAACGTACGTGGCGTGTTTTCTATCTCCTCTTGTGTCATGGCAAATTTTCCTATATCCCTCTATGTATATCCATTTCTCCATCAGTGAGCAAATGTACAAAAGAAGAAAAAAGTCTCATTATTCAAGGCTTTTTGCCTTAGCAGCGCCGATACTGAAAATCTTTGCACACTCCATCAAATAAGGTAATATCTGAACTTTTCCTTATTAAAAGTACCACACTCAATACCTTTGGTAAAGGGATGCTTATTATATTCTTCCCATATATCGGATGCTGTCACCAAGCATGAATCATTTTTAGTTATCACCATAAAATTTTTTACTACTATATCAAAATCTTCGTATTCCATAAATAAGGAACTACTCTTGTTGTTTTTGATTTTGAGTTATCTATCATAATTACCATTATTTTAATCAATAAAAAGAGCCTTTAAAACTAATTATTTTAAGCTTTAAACACTCTTTTAAATTAATCTTATTCCCCTATTTCACTTTGTTCTAAACTTTTAGTAAAACCACGAGTTAATTTATTTATTGGCTTTTTTAAGAATAATGAAATAAGTATAAATACTGCTCCATATATTAAAAGCACGATGATATCCTTAGTTAATACACTTGGCACAACACCGCCAATTGCTTCTCTTGCAAAAGAAATAGCATAAGTGAATGGTAAAAACGGATTAATTACTTGGAAGAATTTAGGGGTTAATTGAATAGGAAATGTGCCTCCTGAGCCACCAATTTGTATTACTAATAATACAATTCCTAAAACCTTACCTATATTTCCAAAAACAGAACATAGCGAATATAAAATTAATGTAAATATAATACTTGTAAATATGCCGCCTAACACAAATAATAATGGATTTACACAATAAATTTTTAGTATATACAAATCTCCTAAAGTTACTATTATGGATTGAATGATTGCTATACTCATAAATAACATCATTTTTCCGAAATATTGAGCCATCGGAGAATATTCTCCTTTAGCTTCACTTCTTAACATAGAAGATAGCAATAATAGCCCTACCCATAATGATAATACTGTATAAAATGGCGTCATTCCCGTACCATAGTTTCCCATTGGGAATAACTTATCTTCAACTATATTTACAGGGTCAGATAAAAAGTCACTTCTTTCTTTAACATGTGTCTTTAATAAATCAACTATTGCTTGTAAACCTTCGCTATTATTAATACTTCCAATTTTACTAACCAATTCATTAATTAAATTTTCAGCTTCCGGAATTTTTTCTTTAACAAATTCAATTCCTTCTATACCTTTATCTGCACCCGCATAAACAGTACTTAATAAATTTGAAACTTGCGGAAGCTTTGCTTCTGCTGAGCTTAATACTACTGCTGCATTATCAGCAGTAGTATACGCCCCATCAAAAATACTATTTATTTTTTGAGCTATGTTAGAATCAAAATTATCATATAAATTTGTGGATATACTGTTAATATCATTTGCTAAAGATAAAACATTATTTAATAAATCCAAATTCGGTTTTTGAGCATTTAATAAATTATCTTTTACTGTATTTAATGTAGGTATAGCTAAACTGACTTTACTATTTATATCTTGTAAATTAGTAATTATAGCATCAAATTGCCCCGGGTTAAATTTATTCATAGTTTGAAAAATATTTATTAATGAATCTACACTTTTATTTATACTATTTAATTTATTAATCAAACTCTCAACCATTTCCGGAGCATTTTCCGCGCCGGTATTTATTACATCTATTAATGCAGTGGTATATTTTGAAATATCATTAGATATACCATTTAATATTTTAATATCATTTTTAATTACTGGCGCTAAATTATTTAAACTTACTTTTGAAGAAGACAAGAATTCTTTAACGTCACCACTTAAAGTTTGCGCATTTTCAATAGTCTCCTTTATTCTAGGAATATCATTTTGCACTTCACTTACTAATGTCTCTAACTGTTCTGCGCCACTAGCTGCTAAATTAACTACATCATTAATATCTGCAAAATGACTTTGTACCTCTACTAGTGAATTATAAACTGTACCAAGCTTAGGTAATTGATTTTCAAACTCCACTCCAATTTCTTTTCCTAATTCAAATATTGATTCACTTACAGTAGAAACTATTGCTTTACTTACATTGGTTTGTATTGCACTTGCCCCTTTATCTGTTAACTTAGGTGCTATTGCATTTATTTTTTCATTTACTGTATAAATTATATTTCCTTTTTTAACATCTTCAGTAACAATAGATGTTAAATCTTTAGAAAAATCCTCAGGAATAGTAATCGTTGCATAACATTCTCCTTCTTCAACCATTTGAGCTGCTTCCTCTTCACTAAGAAATTGCCACCCCATTTGTTGATTATCTTTTAGTTCATCTATAACATTATTTCCTAAATTAATTTGTTTACCATTAAGAGTTATTCCCAAATCTTTATTTACAACCCCAATCTTTATACCACTTGTTGCCGATTGTGAATATGGATTCCACGATGCTTTTATATTAAACCAAGCATATAAAGATGGTAAAATACATAGTGTGATAACAACAATAATTGCCCCATAATTCTTAAAGATATTCTTTAAATCTCTTTTAAAAATTTCAAATACACCTTTCATATCCTCTTGCCCCTTTGAATTTTTAATTTCTAATAAAGTACATCCTAGTACTTTATTACGAAAAATTTAAGCTTTAGTTTTCTGTTTTTTTAATTTTTTATTCATATTTTATTTTTGTTTTTTCCTTGTTTAAATTAATATACTTTTATATTACTTAATAATAAACTTTACTATATATATTTTTTTATACCAAAACTATTTTTAATATATAACTAATATAGATACTAATAGATATTAAAAAATACTGAGGAAAACAAATAAATCCTCCCTCGTTTACCATTAAGTTAAGAGAGAGGATATAACTTCATAATTTCCTGAACCGTTCTGATATACTTTATCTTAAGGAGTACCGTTTTGGTGTGTCATATTGACTAAAATATTTGCAGGAGTATTTCAAAAAACTCCTGTAAAAAATAAAAAACCTCTCCTACCATATTGAACAAGTCTACCGTTGGTCTGACTGTCGAGGTTTTGCCTTCACTTGTATTACTATTACAATACTCAGCCATACATTCAGCGCATAACGTGCGCCACTCATTTTATATCAAAAATTTTGAAAGGAGGTTTTCTGGGGGTTTTCATATTTCCCTATTTACATGGTATCATACTTAATATGAACTAAACAAACAAATAAATATTTATTCGTTATTACAGCTCTGATTCTTATCCACATATCTGCTACATGCCATCCTTAACTATCCGCTGTATTCCCACCACCGATACGGTTAGCTACCTGCTGCCACGAAAGCCTGTTAATAAAGCGTAAGGTAAATATCTGCTGTATCAAGCTATCATCAATCCCAGCTATGTAACGCTCCAAACAATTACGCTCATATAAGCATTGATTAATCTTTGATGATAGGATAGTTTCTCAATCAATGATTTCCGCATTATACCTTTCTATACTGCTGTCGGAATAACCTCCGCTTGGAATGTCTATTAGGTTATGCATAAACGGACTACACGCTTTTAATCTCAAAGTTTCTATTCTTTCTTTATCTAATTCTATCTCACGGTTTAAATAATATAGCTGCGATAATTCTCTTAACGTCACGTATTTACCTACCTATTTTATATACTTTACGGTTATTTTGTTATTTTTTTGTAATTTATATTGTTTTTTTCCTTTAATGGTTTTATAATGTAATTATCTTAATAAAAGGAGCTATCACACATGAAAAAATTCAATCAAATGACAGAAGTTCGAATGAGCAATGTAAACGGCGGTGCTGTAATATTGTTACCTATTTTTACTACAATTTGTGGAGCTATCGGTCTGGCCAAAACAATAGCAGATCTTGCTCGAAAATAAATAAGTAAAATCCCTTTTCAAACCTAACTTGTGAAGGATTTTCACTTCTCTTAGTAGTAAATCTTCTTGGTGTTTCTATATAATATTTTATAATATCCTTATAATTAAAGAAAGGAACATATGGGTATGAAAAAATTTAATCAAATGACTGAAAAACAAATGAGTAAAACAGACGGCGGTCTTATCTCCGCTCTAATAGCGATAGCTGTAGTAGGAGCCGGTGTAGGTGGGATTATCAAAGGCACACAAAACAAATAAGCATATATCAATTAATCCCTGGGCAATGCCTGGGTTTTTATTTTTTGTATAGATTTAAAATTCATATTTCCAATTCAATCATAATCACTCCTCCAAAAGACATTTGTTGTGCTCTTTACAAATCTTTTCCGCTGATTCTTTGTCGTGCGCCTCACCTATCCTCCGATCTAGACTATCTCTAATTCCCCATACGCCGATCAGTCTCAAAATAGTTATAACAATGTACCCCATAATTTGTATGTATTTGTATAAACTTTGACTAATTCTATCGTCATAATACAATACCCCTCTTTACAATAACTATCTCGTAATATGCATCTGACTAATGCTTATATCTCTCTGCCGGTATAGTTGCCTTTATGATATTCTTTTAACTTTAACATATCACCTATTTGATAAGAACGGTCATCTTTATGGACTTGAAAGTATTGCAGTTCTATTTTCAGTTCATGTAGCATTTTTATTCCTCCTCCAGCAAATTCGGTAATGGTATCCAGCGGGTGACTCTCCATAGAAGATATTCATAGTTAAAGCAAATCCACCCACCTTTAACTTTTATAATGCATTATAGCAATAATACTTTCTTGTATATCCTCAAAAAACAAGCAACCTATATATGAACTTATTTCGAATGGCAACCTATCTTCTACACTGATCCATTGCATGTAACTTATCCTCCTGTTTTCATTCTTTTAGCTATCTCATACATAACCAGTATGGTTACACTGTTGCCTGCTCCATACCTAACCTGAAACCGCCGATTCCAGCGAATAAATCTAGGAATGTCTTATGTCCTTCCATAACACTACTTTCAATTCTAATCTTTGGGCTCTCGCTTCTTTTTCAGATAAGGCGTACCCTCATGCCGGTAACATTCAGAGGGCTTGATCTTTCTCCATTTACCTGTTTTAATGACATAATTGCAGCAACACGCTTCCTCCTGCTATTGCAATGCTAATAGCAAATCCCATCCAAAACCATATAAAGCTGATATTTCCTAACTCATATACACCTACTGTACCTAGTAACAAAAGCAGTGAGCACATGGTCAATAGCCCTGCTAGACCTCTATAGGTTATTCTCTTCATTCGTTTCATTTTTTTCTGTGCCTCCTGTTGGATGCTTGTCCTGTTTATTAAGGGGCAATCCCCCTAAGTTATGGTATCGAAGCTGCAACTGTTTACCCCCTCCTGTATTCTGGCTAACAATTTACCTCTTATATCGTCCATTTCTTTTTCACTTACAAGATACTCACACTCTCCTTTTTCATTGATCTTCAAAAGCGTGATTCTCCGACCGTCAATTGTTATAGTTGCTCTTCCTTTTAATGTTCGGTTTTTTCCCATATGTATCACCCCCCTTTTTAAATGTATGTAAAATATGGGTTGTCTTATTTTAAGTATTTTTTAATCAATATCCATAGTGATTGTTAAATTTGATAATTTACCTACATTAACTTGCAGATTAAAACTAGTGACAGTTTTCGATTCCGTCCCGTTAAGATAAAGTTGGTATGCAGTACCATCCTTTTTGATATCAAGTTTAGGATAGTATTTTTTATTCTCTTCTGACATCTCATAAACTTTCACCCCTCTCACCCACTCTCAAATGATAAAAAATATAGTTTTTGTTGTATATCCTCCTAAAAAACAGTAAAATTGACTTAGAGAGGGGGTGAGCATTACAATTGAAAATGAATTAACTAAGGATGCTCAATATATGTTGTGTGCCTTATATAAAAGCTATCTTGATAAAAGAGAAAATGACGTTGATAAAGACGGTGCAAAAATGTTTGGTTCGTCAGGAGATATTTACGAAACTTTCATGAGTGAATGGCTTTTTCAAGATGTAGATGAGACTTATCGAGAGCTTTTGCGTGCTGGATATCTACATAACAATATTGCTTCCTTTGTAATTTTATCCGACAAAGCCATTATTTACATGGAAAATAGATTTAAAAGAAAAGGTAATAAAATAGTTGATTGTATGATTAAAATCAAAAGTTTCATTCCGCTTAGACTTGGGATACTTAATGCCAAAGGTATTTGCAAAATCAATAATTACCTTTTCCCAGCTGTCTACAATTTCATTTAAGTTCTTACGTCCATCTTTGAGCGCTTGCTCTAAGGTGGACACTCCTTTTTCTAAGTCTAAATTTTTTCTTGTGTCATATGTGTTCTTCTTTCTTTTTATGTTATTTTTTACTTTTTTCCATATACTTCTTTTTAATCTAACTTACATTTATGCGAGTTATATTCCAAAAAAATAGAATTGAATTCGTCAGCATTTAATTTTAAAGTATTCGCAATAGTTTTAGCTTAAGTAATAATAAAAGCCCCGCCTCCACTTCCTAACTTTCGATAGTAAGTACTTGAGTTAATCTCTAAGATATGAACTATTTTAGCCCCTATAACTCCATTTTCAACAGTTTTACCTTTTATACGGTTTGTGTCGATTGGCATTAAAACCACCTCTTTTCGTTCGTTCCCACGAATTTTATGCTACAATGATACTCTCTAAAACACCAGTTATTAATAGTTTTTTCTTTTTTTGGAGGTTTCTATAACTTTAGCTCTTGCATACTTGCAACTAATATAGTTTAATAATATTAGCAAAGAGGTGACAACATGGATATAGGAGAGCATATAAAAAACGCCGAAAAGAATTAGGTTTATCAGCTAAACAAATAGCCGACAAACTCGGAGTATCACCAGCAACCATTTATAGGTATGAATCAAACGATATTATGAACATGCGTATTGATAAACTACAACCTATAGCAAAAGTACTCCGTACTACTCCTGCCTACTTAATGGGTTCGGATGAATCAGAAGAAAATAACGAGGATAGCCAACAGCAAAAACTCCTAACAAATTATAACACCGACCAAACAAAGCTAATAGATTACTCTGACGAACTGGTAAACAGCGATAAATACAAAGAAACTGTTACGATTAGTATAGCCTCTCGTGACGGCTCTTCTACACTACAGCTTACAAAAGAGCAATATGAAAAAATCATAGAGCTTACTAAAAAAAGCGGCAGAAAAGAGTTGCCAGACAGCATTATATAATTTACCAAAAATCTCCTAAGGGAAATAACACTGTAAGGGATTAACATGACCATGAGGTGTTATATATGTATAAAAATTATAAGAAAGCAAGAAACCTATCATAGGAGGTACTACTGGACGCCGGTATCACCAGCTTGCCTGTGGATTCAAATCAAGTTTTAAAAGCACTTGATGTTAATGTATTTTTGTACTAGGATGCAGATTTTGATGCAGATAGTCCAAAACTGAGGGACAGTGATGGCTTTACAACACTGGTAGGGTATAAAAAAGCTATTTATCTTAACGAATGAAAAGATACTACACAGAAGAGAAAATTTACGATGGCGCACGAGATTGGGCATATTGTTTTAGACCACCCAATTAATCCAATCATATACCATACCACAATAATGAAGTTGGCGAAAATCAACCTCCTATAAAAGTACAAGCAAACATATTTGCTCGTGACCTACTTATGCCCGCAAGTGTACTCGCCGCCTTACACGCGACTATAGTAGACCAGATAATGCAGATATGTAATGTACCTCTCACATCTACTCAAATACGCTTACAAAGGCTACATAAACTATATAAGCAAAATATGTTTGTAGCACATCCACTAAAGCGGCAGGTTATAGCTCAATTTGATCAATTTATAAAAAACAATAAATAAGAATATTTCTACCTATAGCCAAGGAGGCGAAAATATGAAAATATACACAATCATAGGTGGAGTAAATGGTTGCGGCAAATCTAGCCTAACAGGAGCCATAAAAGCAGAACGTAAAGACTTAGGCACTATTATTGATGTAGATAAAATAAACGCCTCTTTTGATGGTGATAAGGTAGCTGGTGGGAAAAAAGCAATTGAAAAAATCAACCATTGCATTGAGCAAGGTTTATCATTTACACAAGAAACCACCTTATCTGGCGCACGGACAGCCACTACAGCGAAAAAAGCCAAAGAGAATGGTTATTATATTAGATTATATTATGTTGGCTTAGATAGCGCACAGGAGAGTGTAAAACGCATTCAAAACCGTGTTGCAAAAGGCGGGCATGATATTCCCAAAGAGGATGTACTCGCCGCTTTAACAATCGTTTTGAAGCATTGAAAAAGATACTCCCGTATTGCAATGAAGCATTATTTTTTGATAACGATAACGGCTTTATGGAAGTTGCCGAATATAAATATGGAGAATTGATTTTAAAAGGCTATAAACACCCAAAATGGATTGAAAAAATAAATGATAACTTAAAGTATGAAAATCAACCACTGTAAAATAAAAAATCGCCCACTACTGCCAATAGTGTGCGATTATTATAGGAATATATGAATACTAAAATATTATATTTGATTGACTAAATTTGTTGATTTATAAAAAATAAGAAGGGTAAAGTTTATGAATAAATCGCAATCTATAAAAAGCAAGATTATAGCAAAAGACGTCGAAATCTCTTAATTACTAATATTAAAGAGCAAGAAGGCGATTAATCTCTTTAACAGATATTGCAAAATATAAAAACTCTGAATTTCCACTGATGTAATCAAGAATTGGATGCGATTGCGTAGTACAATTGAATTTTTAGGTTTATGGGAGAGTTTAAATAATCCTAATTTTAACATGGTCGATTTCGACCATGTTAAAAATGATGCTGGCTCTAATTCTTTTGTTTTATCTCCGCAAAAATGGATATCATCAACTAATGCAATTGGTATAATTTCAAAAGCAGGGAAATATGGTGGAGGAACATTTGCGCACAAAGACATTGCCCTTGAGTTCGCATCTTGGGTATCACCCGAATTTAAACTTTATGTCATTAAAAATTATCAAAGATTAAAAGAAGATGAACACTATCGTTTATATTTGGATTGGAATGTAAAACGTATCTTATCAAAAGCAAATTATCAAATCCATACAGATGCTATTAAGGAAAATTTTATACCCGCACATATTACAAATAGAGAGCAAGGATTTGTGTATGCAAGTGAAGCTGATATTTTAAATATGACTTTGTTTAACACCACTGCAAGACAATGGAGACAAGAGAATCCTAATGTAAAAGGGAACATCAGAGATTTTACCACTATTGGGCAGCTTCTTGTTTTAACAAATTTACAAAATGCTAATGCTATATTTATTAAACAGAACATATCTCAAGCTGACAGATTGAAAAAACTAAACCAAATGGCTATTGAACAATTAACCACACTGTCAAATACTAAAAGCGCTACTGAATTAAACAATCTACATAATCAATTAAAACTACCAGCAAGCAATTACAATAAAAGGAAATTAAAATAAAAAATGAACTGCCCCAAAATGTACAGACAGCACAAAAAAGCCCTGCATAATGCAGAAAATTAAAATGCAAGCAACAAACTGATTTCTCTTTTCAAACGGAGTCAGTTTTGTTTTAGTTTGAATACGGTAGTTGTTGTAAACATGTATGTATTCGTCTATGAGAAGGCGCGTCGGCTGATAGACGGCAAGTTTGACGCAATTGATACATTCTGATTTAAGAATTGGAAAGAAATTCTCAGCCAAAGCGTTATCATATAGATTACCGCCCCTTGACATAGACTGAGTTATGCCATATGATTGCGTCAGCATAAAATATTCGTGTGAGATATATTGTTCGCCTTGGTCGCTGTGGAGTTGTAGCCCTACGGTGACATTTTCTTTTTCCATAGCTTTGTTAATTGTATCAAGCACAAGCTTAACAGTCATGTTTCTTGACATATGATATGCGGTGATACTATTATCATATAAATCTCTGATAATTGATAGATAGCACATACCTTGTTTGTTAGTATATATGAGATATCGGTAACCCACTTTTGATTCGGTTTGTCAGTGATAAACTCTCTGTTAAGTAAATTTGGATATTTGTGAAGCTATTCTGACACATATTTGAACTTTTTCCTACGTACAATAGACAGCAAATTATATTTCTGCATTACCCGCAATACTGTTTTAGGGTTTCTGTATATTCCTTGTCTTTCAAGCCATATATGGACTCTGCGATAACCGTAGGTGTTACGGCTTTCTTTCTGACATTCTCTTATCTTTTCGGCAAGCGGTAAATCTCTGTCGGATATAGTCAGCCTTTTTAACAACGCATAGTAACCACTTTTTGATACTTGAAAAAATTTTGCAAATTTGATTGATACTGTATTGATTTTTATGTTTATATTTTATCCGATACTTTATGGACGCCTTCACTTCCTTTCTGCGTGCGAGAGAAAATTCCGCAGTAACTGATTTTCTATTTCTGTATCTTTCCCTGCTTGCCATTACATATCTCATTTGCGCAAGCTTATTAAGCTTTTAAATGGAAGACGGCAGTTCGCCATTTTTATTCTTACAAGGTCTGCCTTTCTTGTAAAGGGCTTCCCTCTCTGCTATTATTCTTTGCTTTTTATTATTGCTTTTTACTAACCCTCTTACCTTCTCCCTTGTAAATTCTAGATGTTCTCCGATTTCTCTTAAACTTAATCCTTTTTCTCTTAATGGCTCATAGTCAATAAAGTAGACAGAAAAAAGTGAAATTAGGAGAGATATTGAAAGAAGAGAAGTTCCTTCTGGTCAGGAGAGAGCATGTTGTTAAAAGAGTGAGGACGAAAATGATG
>CAJTNL010000002.1 GCA_910577755.1 uncultured Eubacteriales bacterium
ATATTAATGATATAAACAGTGATTTAATTGGTGTTTATTCTGTGATTAGAGATCATGTTGAACCTCTTATTGCTGCTTTAACTGAATATAAGAATGAAGCTGAATTTTTTTATTCTGTTTATAAATACAAAATCACAATGGGTTGACGCAACTGCGCCAACCCATTGGTATTAAAAGAGAGCTTTTAAATCTCTTATGTTAAATGCGCCGCATAAAAAAATGAGAAGAGCTCAGATGAATGCGGTCTTTTTCACTTTTATGCATATATACGTTTTGCACCAGACCGAAACCTAAATATAGACATGCTGCAGATGAACCGCCTGCACTGAAAAACGGAAGCGTAACGCCCATCACAGGTAGTAAGCTTAAACACATACCAAGGTTAATAATAGACTGAAAGGTAATCATGGCAAAAAAACCAAAACACATGTAAGTTCCTAAATCATCACATGATTTTCTGGCGGTGTTCATCGTACGAAGTAATAATAAGATAATTAACACTAAAATTGCAATAGCGCCGATAAATCCTAATTGTTCGGCAGCCACAGTAAAAATAAAGTCGCTTTCCTGTACAGGTACGGCATTGCGCTGTACTCGAGGTGCAGTAAATAATCCGCGACCCAACCATTCTCCGGAACCAATGGAAATTCTACCCTGAATTTGCTGCAATCCTGCGCCTAAAGGATCAGATTCGGGTTGAAACATATTGATAATACGCGTTTTTTGATAATCTGCCAGTATATATTGCCATGCTAATGGTAAAATGACGATTAAGCTACCGAATAATGCTGCAAAATAGCGTAATTGTACGCCTGCAACAAACATCATTACGAGAAACATGCAGATAAATACGGCAGCAGCGCCGTCATCTCCTTGAAGGTGAATAAGTATAACCGGAATCATACAATGTATGGATAGTAATAGAATATGCAATGGTGAAGTAATTTTATTCTTTTCCTTTACAATAGATAAATGCTTTGCAAAGGTGATCATAAACCCGATTTTTATTAGTTCGGAGGTTTGAAAAGTCAATCCGCCGGGCAGCTTTATCCATGCTCTGGCATTAACGCCGGCATCTCCGGTTACAGCTTCTCCAAGGAATAGTGTATATAACAGAAGAATTAGAGAGATCCCGCCGATAAAATACCATGTTTTGGCTAAAGAACGGTAATCTATAACAGTTAACACAATAGCACCCGCATAGCCAATCAGGATTGAAATTAGCTGTACTGTAAAGTAACTGCGGCTTCCCTGGGGAGGAGGTATAGTTTTCAAAAGCAGTAAGCTATAGGCGGAAATTGTCAACATAATCAGCCATAGCAATAAATCTGCCCGTTTTAAATAATTCCATAATGCTTTTCTGATTTTAGACAAAATACACCTCCTAAACTGTTCGAGCGATACTTTCTGATGGAAATCAATATGATTTGAATATTTTTGTTGTTTGTACTCCATTATTATATGATTTATATGACTAAAGTTCAAGTAGAGACTTTTCATAAAACTATGAATATGGTATAATTTTTCCAGTATTATTTTGCATAAGGAGTTAAATAAATGCTTACAGACATTGAAATTGCCCAACAGGCAAGCATACTTTCAATCCGAGAGGTTGCGTCGAATCTCGGATTGACTGAGAACGACTATGAGCCTTACGGTAAGTATAAAGCAAAATTAAAGGAAGAGTTATTTGAAAATTTTACAAATAAGCAAGAGGGTAAATTGATTTTGGTTACTGCAATCAATCCAACACCAGCAGGCGAGGGTAAAACAACTACAACAATCGGTTTAGGACAAGCAATGCATAAAATAGGAAAAAATGCTGTAGTTGCTTTGCGTGAACCATCTTTAGGTCCTGTATTTGGGGTAAAGGGCGGCGCTGCCGGCGGCGGATATGCTCAGGTACTGCCCATGGAAGATATTAACCTGCACTTTACCGGAGATATGCACGCAATTACCGCCGCCAATAATTTATTGTGTGCTTTAGTAGATAACCATATACACCAAGGAAATCAATTAGGTATTGACGGACGGAGAATTAACGTAACACGCTGTCTTGATATGAATGATAGGGCATTAAGAAACATTGTTGTTGCGTTAGGCGGCAAGTCAAACGGATTTCCGCGTGAAGATGGTTTTTGTATTACAGTTGCCAGTGAAGTTATGGCTATCCTATGTCTGGCGGAAAACTTAGATGATTTAAAAAAGCGTTTAGGAAACATATTAGTGGCTTATACACATGAAGGACAACCAGTATTTGCACGTGATTTAAATGCAAATGGCGCAATGACCGTATTACTGAAAGACGCCATTAAACCTAATTTGGTACAAACTTTAGAGGGTACTCCTGTTGTAATGCACGGCGGTCCATTTGCCAATATTGCACATGGTTGTAATTCTGTTCGTGCTACCAAATTAGCTCTTAAACTGGGCGACTATTGCATTACAGAGGCAGGCTTTGGATCTGATTTGGGTGCGGAAAAGTTTTTTGATATTAAATGCCGCTTTGCAGGTTTAAAACCTAGCGCAGTTGTTTTAGTTGCAACAGCTCGGGCGTTGAAATACAATGGAGGCGTTCCGAAAACGGAAACGTCTCAAGAGAATTTAGAGGCCTTAAAAAAAGGTATTGTCAATTTGGGTGCGCATATTCAAAACATGAGAAAATACGGTGTCCCGGTAGTGGTAGCAATTAACCGTTTCTACACCGATACTAACGCCGAATTACAATTGATTGAACAATACTGCCGTGAAAATGATGCTGAGTTTGCTCTTTCAGAGGTATTTGCAAAAGGCGGTGAAGGTGGTATCGAGCTGGCAAACATAGTATGTCGGGCAGCCGATCAATCTTCTAATTTTAAACCGCTTTACAATATTGATTTGTCAGTCAAAGAAAAATTAAATACGATTGCAACTGAAATATATGGCGCTGATAAAGTTTTATTCACAAATAAAGCTGAAAGATCTTTACAGGAGATTATCGCTTTAGGTGGAGATAAGATGCCTGTTTGTATTGCAAAAACACAATATTCCTTGTCTGATGACGCAACCTTATTAGGCAGACCTAAAAATTTTACCATTACCATTCGTGATTTGCGTTTGTCAAATGGAGCGGGTTTTGTAGTGGCATACGCAGGTGATATTATGACTATGCCGGGGTTGCCTAAAACGCCAGCTGCGGATAAAATTGATGTAGAGAACAATGGTGTAATTTTGGGATTATTTTAAATAATGATTGAAAAGAGGGGATTCTCTTGTCACAATTCATCAGCACTTCTTTGCAGGAAACAGAACAATTTGGTTTGCGTTTCGCACAGAGCTTAAAAGGCGGAGAAGTCATTGCTATGTATGGTGGAATGGGTATGGGGAAAACAGCCTTTACAAGAGGTCTGGCCTGTGGTTTGGGTATTGCATCGGGTGTATCCAGCCCTACCTTTGCTTTGGTTCATGAATATCAGGGTAGGCTTAAGGTTTACCATTTTGATATGTTTCGTGTAAATGGTTGGGATGATTTATATTCAACTGGATTTTTTGACTATTTAGATACAGAGGCTGTTTTGGTCATAGAGTGGAGCGAAAATATAGAAGAGGCATTGCCAAAGGCTTGTATTAAAATTCATGTAGAAACAGGACAAAATGAGAATGAACGGATATTTACTATCGAAGGAGGTGTTTTATGAAGCTGTTAGCATTAGATTCCTCAGCGGTTACGGCATCTGTTGCAATTTTAGATAATGATAAATTAATCGGTGAGTTTTTTGTCAACACAAAACAAACTCATAGTCAAACTTTAATGCCTATGGTTCATGCGTTGTTGGCAAGCAGTAAAACAAATCTTAAAGAGATTGACATATTCGCTGTCTCGGCGGGTCCGGGTTCCTTTACAGGCGTGCGGATTGGTGTGTCTTGTATAAAGGGCATGGCATTTGCGCAGGAAAAGCCATGTATGGGTATTTCAACCTTGGAATCTATGGCATTTCCGTTGTCATCATTAAATGGTATTATATGTGGGGTAATGGATGCAAGATGCCAACAGGTTTATAGCGGTTTGTTTCGTGTTCAAAATGGTCAAGTAGAGCGTATAGGTCATGATTGTGCAGTTGCTTTAATAGATTTAGCAAATCTATTAAAGCAATACGTAGAAGAAACAATATATTTAGTAGGTGATGGAGCTCAACTATGTAAGCAATCGGAGGCGTTTTCATTACTTCCGGTTCAGCTTGTGCCAGAGCATTTACGCTATCAGAGGGCAGTTGGCGTGGCGCAATGTGCAGCGGCACAATTAAAGCAAGGTGTTCCTACCGTTACAGCTGAGCGGTTAGCGCCTAACTATTTGCGTTTACCACAAGCAGAGCGTGAATTGAAAAAAAAGTTGGAGGGAATTAGATGATTGCGTTGGGAGCAGACCACGGCGGATTTTTATTGAAAGAAGCCATTAAAAAATATTTAGATCAAAAAGGGATTTCTTATTACGACTTTGGTACCAATAGTTCGGAGTCTGTTGATTATGCACCGTTTGGTGAAAAAGTAGCTTATGCTGTAGCGAATGGAGAAGCAGAAAAAGGGATTCTTTGTTGTGGTACGGGTATTGGTATCTCTATTGCTGCGAATAAAATCAAAGGGATTCGTGCAGCAGTTGTAACGAATGCATTTTGTGCAAAGGCAACCCGTGAGCATAACGATGCGAATATTCTTTGTATGGGCGGTAGGGTTATTACAGAACAGGAGGCTGTGGAGTTTACCGATATCTTTTTGAATACAGCTTTTGAGGGAGGTCGTCACCAAAGGCGCATTGACCAAATTGCTACCATAGAACAAAGTTCATTATCCGATTAAGTGCAGACTGAAGCGCTCATCTATTTCAACAGGATACGTATATATCAGTTTCGTATCATTTGCGTGAGACTTTTTGTATGATAGATTTTTAGGTCGGAGATTGTAGGTGCTAGTTGTAATGGGAGCAATTTTTAATATTGAACCTATATGTTTTACAGATTTTATGAAAAATAAAATGGCAATTCTTTGATATTAAAATATCTAGAACGCCATTTTATTTTTTGTAGTGTGTTTTATTTTTAATTGTTATTATAATTTTGTTTTGCAGCAAGTCTGTTTACTCTATTTTTATATTGATACTATGCGAGGCTCTCCAAAAAACTCTGGTACTCTTCATCATTTTTTGGTTTTTTAGGTGTTTGTGTATGGTGTAATGAGAAGTTTTCTACATGTTTAATGGTCTCATCAGGAGAGATACGGTACATAGGACTTTGGACAGTTAGCTCCAGAAAATCTTTACAACAATAAATTTGACTGGAAGCGCCATTATCAGGATACACAGCTTGCGGGTCATGTACATAATGCTTAGATAGCACTGTATCGCCTGTTACATAGGATATTTGTCCCTGCGTATTGTTATAGCCAATTTTAAACGGATAATTGATAGATGGGTTTTGCTGAATTGTCATAAAGCTATCGTTCATAGATAAACGCGAATCATGCAGTCTTGTAAATGGCCAGCACACATAAACACGATTGGCTATAAAAATATCATTGCCCGCATTTTGGGGCAAAATAACGTAACCTTTTTGGTTCACCATAGTTGTTGTGCATAGTGCAGCGTGCTTTATTTCGCTTGAACGATTGGCAACTGTGTGTACAATCATAAAATCTGTACCAGTTTCCTTTAGCATAATTTTACATGACAACTGCATATTAGAATTTATTTGGGTTAAGGACTGAAATGTAATGCCGTCGTCATCTACACTGTATATTACGGCATCATTATCGGGGTATCGTGCTTGTTCTAAATGAGAGGGACTTAAATAAAAGCGATGTCCACCGTATAAATAATGGTACGCTGTTTGTCCGTATATTTGTGAAATCTCTTTGTTTAAAAATTTATATTTCAGCGCTGTATCATTATATAATATATTATCTTCCCCAACAAAACCCAGATAAACAATACGCGGCCCTTTTTCTACTGTTACGATTAGCTCAATTGTATCATTGCTTATTGAGATACAAGAGCCATACGGTTGATATATTGTTTCTTTTGTATGAATCATCGTAAATCACCTTTCGTTGCAATTAAATTTTTACAATACCATGAGTCAGCTCTTTGCCACAAGGTTGAGGTAGTGGGGTTGATAAATAATATAAATCGGTTGCAGTACATTCTAAATCGAATAATATCCGTGTAGATAGCGGTAGATTTTGTATTTGCCTATATTGTGTAACGATTGGCAAAGAAGCGGTTTGTTTCATGATTTTTAGTATTTGTTTGCCTTGCTGATTAAAACCCAGCACATGTAAATATGGGGGCTGTATAGCAGTATGAGTTGCCTGTACACCTAGCAGGGCAGATAAGACAATACGCCGAATACGAGCATGGGAATAACGTTTTGTTTTAACCTGCCGATAGAAAGATTCCAGATCGGAGGCTATTTTACTCCCTTGATACAGTCTATGCTCCAACCCTTCGGAAACGTCAGGTAATTTTGAAAATTCGTTGATAGTCATGGTACGCATCTTTGCAAGTATGGCGGTTTCAAGAGTATGCAGAGATGCCGGAGCAGTTTTTGCACAAAGCGCTTCGTGTAAATAGGAGCAAGTTTTTTTGGGGATATAGGCGTTAAACGGTTGATTGATAAAAATCATATGTCGGATTTGTGATGCTGATGCAATTAACCCTTGGGGCGGCTGCGCATCATTATGAGCGGCACCTACCCGCTTGATTGTAAATGGTACAATAGACGAATTTGCATCCTTTAAAGCTTTACAGTATGCAATGGCCAGTATATTGTTGGGTTGTTCTAATAAGGCGGCCGTTTCTTGATTGGTTAAATTGGCGGCGGCTTGTTGTCTGGCTGTGGCAAAGGAAACGCCTTTTTTGAGTTGTTCTTGTAAGGAGACAGAAAAATCAGGAGTCAGCAATAAATTTGCTAAATTTTTTAGTTTTGTAATATCGCCGCATTCACTGCCAAAACTTAGCTGGCTGATGCAGCCGGTTGCATTAGCCAGTGTTATACCGCCTTTTGCAAAAATTTCAGCTCCAGCAATAGCCCATGGTAAGGGTAATTCAATCACAAGGTCTACTCCTGCGCTGAGGGCTGCCTTGGTTCTGACCCATTTATCAAAACATGCAGGTTCACCGCGCTGAACAAAATTTCCACTCATGATTGCGATAATATGAGTGGCTCCTGCTTGTCTGGTTTGATTAACTAATGTTTGATGTCCAAGATGGTATGGATTAAATTCAGAAATGATACCGCAAATTTTATAATTTTCTAACATATTTTGTCAAAAGTCCTTGCTATTTTTTATTATTTATAATATAGTGTATATGATTAAAAAAACAGTTTCAATAGTATAGTAACATAATAGGAGGATAAACAATGAATATTTTGGTAATTAACGCAGGCAGTTCTTCTCTAAAATATCAATTGATTGATATGACAGACGAATCAGTAGTGGCAAAAGGTATTTGTGAACGTATAGGAATGGATGACGGTATTTTTTCTCACAAAACCGCTGATGGTAGAGAGAAGAGTTTAACTGTTGATATGAAAGACCATACAAATGCGTTTGAACTAGTGAAAGATGCTTTGATTGATTCTCAGGTAGGTGTGATCAAATCTCTAGACGAGGTTGTTGCAGTTGGCCACCGTGTTGTGCAGGGCGGGTCTCAGTTTAGTAAATCTGTGTTAATCACAGAAGATGTGGTGAATGCAATAGAATCTTTAAATATGTTAGCACCGTTGCATAATCCTGCGCATATACAAGGTATTCGTGCATGTCAGAATGTTTTTGGTACCAAGGTACCTCAGGTTGCTGTTTTTGATACAGCTTTTCATTCCACGATGCCGCCAAAATCTTATATTTTTACGATTCCTTATGAGTATTATGAAAAATATCAAATACGCCGTTACGGATTTCATGGTACTTCCCATAAATTTGTGAGTCATCGCTGTGCAGAGCTTATGGGCAAGTCTATGGATCAATTAAAAATTATTACTTGCCATTTGGGTAATGGTTCTTCTATTACTGCTATACAAGATGGTCATGTATTAGATACCACAATGGGTTTGACTCCTTTAGATGGTTTTATGATGGGTACACGCAGCGGTGCGCTGGATCCTTCTGTTGTAACATTTATTATGCAGCAAGAAAATTTAACCACTCAAGAAATGGATGATATTTTAAATAAAAAGTCTGGTTTGCTCGGTGTTTCAGGAGTTTCAAGCGATGCACGCGATATTGAACAGGCGGTAGCTCAGGGTAATAAAAGAGCCATTCTTGCACAGGAAATGCTCGTTTATCAAATTGTAAAATATATTGGCGCTTTTGCGGCAGCTATGAATGGTGTTGACGCAATCGTATTTACAGCAGGTCTTGGAGAGAATTCTGCTGCAGTGCGTCAGCAAGTTTGTGAATCATTACAATATCTGGGTGTTGTGTCGGATAACAATTTAAACGAACAAATGATTCGAGGAAAAGAAGGTAAAATCACGTCTGCTGATTCGACTGTTACCGTATATGTTATACCTACCAATGAAGAACTGGTTATTGCAAGAGACACCAAAAGTATTTTGAAAGAAATTAATTAGTATAAATTATATATAAAAGCTCCTTACACCGCAACTTGGTGTAAGGAGCTTTTATTAACGATGGTGTGGAATACCTACATCACGGTGGTGGATGTCGTCATTGCGATGTTTGGGTTTGTCAAGTGGAGAGTGTTCTCTGAATAGGAAAGAGATACACCAAATTGCAGCAATTGCTACAAGGCAGAAGACAATGCGGCTTACAATTGCACCTTGTCCTCCAAATAAGAATCCAACAATATCAAATTGAAAAATACCAATAGAGCCCCAGTTGATACCGCCAATGATCAGCAAAATTAACATAATACAGTCTATGATAAACATTTGCTCACACCTTTCTGTAAACTTGGATGGCAGAAATGAAATCTTATTTAGCGTGTGCGTTTTTTATAAAAATATGCGTTTGTTTTATTTTGTCATATTTTTTAATATTTTGGTTATTATAATAATTATTATACATTGTATAGTTTATTCATTTTTTGCAATTGAACGCCCTGTACAGTGGGTTCGCAAATAAAAACGTCTTGAAACTGCATTTTTAATTTAACTGCACATTGTTCTGCTTGTTGTTTTGTAGAAAAAATACCGAGGACTGCTGAACCGCTGCCCGTCATACATGAGCCGATAGCACCTAGCTGTTTCATTTGTGCAGTTATGAGTTGTACGGAAGATATTGAAAGAACTTGTTCAAAAACATTTTTCAAGTTTTGAGCAACAGTCATCAAATCATTTTGTTCTAATGCCATACATATTCGTTGTGTTTGGGGGTGTTTTAAATTCACTGCACTATCAACTTTTTGGTAAGCCTTTTGGGTACTGACACAAACAGGAGGTTTGCATATCACTATGAAGCAGGCAGGAAGAGGAGTCAGTGTACATAACTTATCACCAATGCCGGTTGCCAGCATGGTACCGCCGCAAATACAAAAAGGAACATCGGCGCCGATTGTTGCACCGATTTCACATAATTGGGCAAGTGTAAGTTTCGTACGGTACATCTCATTTAATCCATATAGAACGGCGGCTGCGTCAGCGCTGCCGCCGGCAAGACCTGCGCCGCTTGGAATGTTTTTTTTTATATGAATGGTTATACAAATAGGTTTTAAGCGGCAATATGTAAAAAAGGCTTTTGCTGCGCGATAAGCTGTATTTTTTTCCATGGGACATAAAGTGGGATGTGAGCATGTCAAGGTAATTCCTGTGGTATTAGTGTTTGATGTTAAGATAATCAGATCATGAAGGGAAACTGACTGCATAATGGTTTCAACAAGATGATAGCCGTTTTTTAATATACCAATAATGTCTAAAGACAGGTTCACTTTTGCAAATGCTTTCAAATAGATTGTTTGTTTAGGTATCATAGACAACCTCCTGTTATAAATAAAAAACTATTCCGTATTAAATAAAACCGGCTTCTCCTCAGGGAAGCCGGAAAGGTAAGTTTATTGTGTGCTACGTTCTTTTAAAAAGCGTTGGATACGGTTGAGCGCTTCTGTAATATGATTTAAAGAATAGGAGTAGGAAACACGTAAAAAACCTTCGCCGCAGTTGCCAAATGCATTGCCAGGTACAACCGCAACATGCTCTTTACGCAGAAGCTCTTCTGCAAAGGATTCTGAGGTTAACCCGGTGCTTTTTATACATGGAAAAACGTAAAATGCGCCTTCCGGTTCAAAGCAGGTAAGTCCCATTTCGTTTAAGGAATCTACGATTAATCTTCGGCGAACATCATATTGTTCTCGCATGCACAAAATATCATCATCACCGTTTTTCAGCGCCTCAATAGCCGCATATTGCGCCATAGTTGGAGAACTCATAATTGCATATTGATGTAATTTTGTCATAGGATCAATAATTTGATGCGGCCCTGCTGCGTATCCCAAACGCCAACCGGTCATTGCATATGTTTTGGAAAAACCGTTTATCACTATGGTATGTTCTCTCATTCCTTCTATTTCGGCAAAGCAGACATGACCGGTTTCACCGTATGTCAATTCCCCATATATTTCGTCGGAAAGTACCAACAGATTATGCTCTCGTACGACCTCTGCGATTTCTTCTAAATGCTTGCGGCGCATAACAGCACCGGTAGGGTTGTTAGGAAAAGGTAAAATAAGCAATTTACTTTTTGGCGTAATTTTTTCTTTTAATGCTTTTGCTGTTAAGCGGAAATTATCTTCCACTTTTGTTTCAATAGTTACAGGTATGCCTTTTGCCATTGTTGTCATAGGTACATAGCATACAAAGCTGGGTTCAGGAATTAACACCTCGTCTCCCGGGTTAATTAAAGAGCGTATACAAAGATCAATTGCCTCAGAGCCGCCTACAGTGACAAGTATTTCGTTATCAGGATTATATGAGACCTGGTATTTGTGCTTTAACCATTTACTGATTTCTTGTCGGAGCTCTAAAAAACCGCGGTTAGGTGAATACCATGTTTTTCCTTGTTGCAAAGTATCGATTGCTGCTTGGCGCACATGCCAAGGGGTACAAAAATCGGGCTCTCCAATACTCAGTGAAATGACATTTTCCATTTCGTTGGCAATGTCAAAAAATTTACGGATACCCGAAGGTTTGACAGCTTGAATTTGGTGATTGAGTAAAGATTCATAGTCTAACATTACAGCAGGTTCCTCCGATCTTCTTCTTTTGCTGATGTTAAAATTACATCTCCCTCTTTATAGCGGGTTAGTATAAAGTGAGTTGCGGTGGAGAGAACTGAATCTAAAGCAGAAAGTCTTTTGGCGACAAACATTGCAATATCCTGCATACTGTCTCCGTGTACCATAACGGCAAGATCAAAGCCGCCAGACATTAAATATACGCTTTCTACTTGACTAAATTGCATGATGATTTTTGCAATTTCATCAAATCCGCTTTCTTTTTTGGGCTGGACTTTTAGTTCAATAAGAGCGGTTGTTTTGTGGTGGTCAACTTTTTCCCAGTTAATTAGGGCTTTATATCCTTTGATGATACCTTTCTGCTGATAATTTGCAATTTCTTTTTCAATTTCTTCTTCTGTTTTATTGAGCATAACTGCCAATTGTGCATTGGTAAGCCGTGCATTTTCATTTAATAGGTTCAGTAAATCCATATGTACAACTCCTTAATTTTTATTTTGGTTGGATTGGAAGCAAGACTGGTTCGCGGTTAATAAATATTGTAATATGTGAAAAGCCGGCTTGCTGTGCGATTTCATAACCAGCTTCGAGACCGGAACCGATGTCGGCATGTCTATGTGCGTCTGAACCTACGGTGAGATATCGACCGCCTAGTTCACGAAAGCGCTTTATTACCTGTGGACAAGGCAGAGTTTTACCAATAGCTTGGCGCAGACCGGATGTATTTAGCTCTAACGCTTTATTTTGTTCAATTAGTGCTTTTAAAACAGAGTCGACACGATCTTTATAAAGATCATAACTGACTTGTGTATGATGCTCGCCGGTTATATAGCGCAGAGGATAAGTTAGATGTGACAAAGAGTCAAATTTACCCCAAGCAACTAGTTCTAAAAGTTCGTCAAAATAGGTAGATAGCAAATCATGTATTTCTAGTTTGTCATAGTCTAGTAAATAAAAATCTTGCAAGCCACGAATATTGTGCATAGAACCCAGCACAAAATCAAAGTCGCATTGAGATAAAATGGATTCAGCTGCTTTTAGGTTTTGCGTTGCCTGTCCCAGTTCAATTCCTTTAAATACACGTAATTTATCTTCAAAAGTGGTGGCTGTTCGCTTTGTTTCGTTATAGGAGTCGTTTAGCGCTTGCATATAGTTTCTTTCTTCCACAATATTACACTCGAAATGATCCGTAATAGTGAGCGCATATAAGCCTATTTCTACAGCATGGCTACACAATAATAAGACAGAGTCTGTGCCATCGTGTGAAAAACAGCTATGGGTATGGGAGTCTGCAACAATAGTATATTTCATTGTATAATTTCATTCCTTTCTAATGCCGAAATAGCAAAAGTACTATTTTCATCTATAATTATTAGTTATCATATCATATAACAAATATTTTTTATAGGTGTAATTGAAAAAAACATTTATTATTTTTATCACAAAGTTTTGTTATTTTAGATTAATTCCACACAGGTTCTGCCATGTAAGAGGTTTTGATTTAACCTTGACAGAATCAACATTCTAATTCATAATTATGGATAACTTATGAATTACTTGGAGGGATTTATAATGCGCGCTGTAATTACAGTATTGGGCAAGGATATGGTTGGAATTTTAGCAAAGGTCTCTGCCAGATGTGCAGAAGCACATGTTAATGTGCTGGAGGTTACGCAATCTGTGCTACAAGACTTGTTTGCAATGATTATGATGGTGGATATATCAAAATCCACTGTTGCTTTTGACGAATTAGCAGATAGCCTCAAAAAAATTGGAGACAATATGGGTTTGAAGGTACATGTTATGCACGAAGATATTTTTCATTCCATGCACCGCATTTAATCATGGGCGTAGACTGTGTCTTTAGCAGACAAGAAAGGATTTTAATATGATAAATTCACGAGACATATTAGAGACCATTAATATGATTGATAATGAGCACTTGGATGTTCGTACCATTACAATGGGGATTTCTTTATTAGATTGTATTGATGCAAATATCCAGACAGCCGCTGCAAAGGTATATGATAAAATTTGTCGCTATGCCCGCGACCTTGTGAAAACAGGTGACGATATCTCCAAAGAGTACGGAATTCCAATTATTAATAAGCGTATTGCAGTTTCTCCTATTGCAATGCTGGCAGGAGCCTGTAACGGTAAAAGTCCTATTTACTTTGCTTATGCACTTGATAAAGCAGCAGAGGAAGTTGGGGTAAACTTTATCGGCGGCTATTCTGCTTTAGTACATAAGGGTTTTAGTACGGGTGACTATGCGCTGATTTCCAGTATACCGCAGGCATTGGCAGAAACAGATTTTGTTTGCTCTTCTGTAAATATTGGCTCTACAAAGGCCGGTATTAATATGGATGCTGTTGCGAAAATGGGTAAGGTAATACGCGAGACTGCAGAATTGACAGTGCAGAGGGATTGTATCGGTGCGGCAAAACTGGTGGTGTTTTGCAATGCGCCGGAGGATAATCCGTTTATGGCAGGCGCATTTCATGGACCGGGTGAACCGGATTGCGTTATCAATGTCGGTGTTTCTGGACCAGGGGTTGTGCGTGCCGCTGTGGCAAAAGCACAGGACTGTGATATTACGGAGATTGCCAATATTGTGAAGAAAACCTCCTTTAAGATTACAAGAATGGGACAATTGGTTGCACAGGAGGCTTCCCGCAGACTGTGTGTGCCTTTTGGTATTATTGATTTGTCATTAGCGCCGACACCGGCTGTAGGAGATTCAGTTGCTTATATTTTAGAAGAGATGGGGCTGGAAAGCTGTGGTGCTCATGGTACAACAGCTGCTCTTGCTTTGTTAAATGATGCCGTGAAAAAAGGCGGTGTAATGGCTTCTTCTCATGTTGGCGGCTTGTCGGGTGCATTTATTCCGGTTTCCGAAGATGCTGGTATGATTCATGCGGCTAGAACCGGCGCTCTTACTTTAAATAAACTGGAGGCGATGACGGCTGTTTGCTCGGTAGGACTAGATATGATTGTCATTCCGGGTGATACCTCTGCTGATATTATTTCCGGCATCATTGCCGACGAAGCTGCAATTGGTATGGTAAACAGTAAAACTACTGCGGTGCGTGTGATTCCCGCTATAGGTAAACGAGCAGGGGAGGAACTGGACTTTGGCGGCTTGTTAGGCAAAGGGCCGATTATGAAGGTTAATAGACATTCTCCCGGCAAATTTATTGGACGCGGCGGTAGAATTCCTGCTCCCTTGCAAAGTTTAAAAAATTAAATATTATACAATAGAATATTGTGGAAAATAATTATGGTTTGTATATATTTACTAAAAATCTCTATATAAATTTTCGTGCAGTATAGTATTTGCAATTTGTCAATGGTTTTACGTAATAATAATTTGTATTTATTTAGAATAATAGTAGAAAATAGGCTTGATTTTATGGTTGTTATTTGTTATATTGAATGAGTATTGTCAAGAGTGCAGAAAAATGGAGTTCTTTGGTGCTATTTACAAATCTGGAGGAATTGTCTCTCGTTTTTATATAGCAACATTGCTAATGAAATTTGCGCATTGATGCAAAGTTTGTTAATAATTTATTTAACAAATATTAACAATTTTGCACCTGACATACATTACATATTATACGAGTTCGCCGATGCTTCAGGAATGGAAATTAATCGAAATTGTGCAGATTGATAGCCTTGCTTAAATACAGTTTTTATATCGTCTGCAGTTTAAATGCATATGATGCTTCCGTTATGTTAACACTAAGAGATGGTAACTATAAATTACCAGTTGAGATTTTCGGAATTTCAGTACGATGAAAGAGCTGTTATTTAGAGGAAATATTGTAAAATTGTACTGCATTTTGATTGTTTCATGTGTCGAGACTAGGTGTGTGGCTCGCTATAATATATTTGTATTAAGCAAAGCTCAAATTTGTTGCATTTAAAGGAGGTGCGGTCATAGTGCAGGACATAGTCAAACAAATTATTGATATGGACCGAAAAGCCAGAGAGATTACTGCTGCTATTGAACAGGACAGAGTAAACTCAGAAAAGGGAATTGCTCAAAAACGCATAGAACTGCGTGCACAATATTTTGAAAAAGCACGAGAAGCGATTCCTTCAACTGAATCCGAGGAACGCGCTGCCGCTGAAAAAAAGTGGGAAGTTGTGGCAAAAAGACATGCAGATCTATCACGTCAATTGGACGAGCTTTATAGCAAAAAGGGCGACGAATGGGTAAAAAATATCGTTGCACAAGTGATAGGGGAGTGATGATTGCATGCTTGCCGGTCTTTCTTCTAATGCTGTTTCGGCAAAAGCGAGAGGTATGCATGGCAAACGTTTGAATAATAGCAACTTTATGGATCTTTTAAACTGTAAAACAATTCACGACGTTGCCTATTACCTCAAAAACCGCACGAGCTATAACAAAATTTTGGCAGAGATTAATGAAAACGAAATTACTCGCAGCCAGCTGGAGGTTTTGTTAAAGCAAAAAATTTTCGCAGACTGCTCCGATCTTGGTAAGTACGGAGCGGCAGTAGGAGAACGTTTTTCAGACTATTTAATCATGCGTAGTGAGATTGAACAGGTTATGCACAGTTTAATTTTGTTAAATTCCGGCAAAAATGATGACTATGTTATCTACATGCCTGAATTTTTACAGAAAAAAACAGGAATTGATTTGGGTGCTCTTAGACAAATCAAAACGTTTGATGACCTGATTAAGTCTTTGGGGAATACGCCATATGCAAAGGTTATTGCTCCGTTCAAACCGGAGCAGAACAAATTGTTGGACTATACAAAGATTGAAAATGCCCTGTATACGTTTTTATATCATAATGTTTTCACTATGATAAAAAAACATTACAAGGGCGGGGCTGCAAAACAACTCCGGGATATTTTTAATTCCTATCTGGATCTGGATAACTATGTGCGTATTGTAAGAATGAAATCTTTCTATAAAGCGCCGCCGGAGGCAATTCGCAATGCATTGTTGCCGTTTTCCACCATCAGAAAACATTTTATTGATGCAATGATCAATGCCAAAGATGAGGAAGAAGTACACGCAATTATGGCACAGACTTCTGTCGGTAAACGTTTTCTGAAAGATCAAGATGCGTTTGAGGATGATATTCCGTTGAGAGTTCAATATGAAACTGCTAAACATCATATTCATTTCTCAACACACCCTTCTGTAGTTTTGTTATCCTATATTTTTGTTAAGCAAGCAGAAGTGTATGATGTAATTACTATTTTGGAGGGTATTAGATATCATCTTGCACCAAGCAAAATAGCAAAATTACTTACCATCGTTAATTTTCAATGAAAGGAAGTGTCGAGTAATTGTCTGTTGTAAAGCTGAAAGAAGTAAGTATTATTGGCAAGCTTTCCGAGTTGGACAAAGTCGCAACTATCTGCGGTCAATCAAATATTTTTCATGCAGATAATGCTATGACTTTTTATGCGGATACACCGGATTTTACTATATATAATGAGGAAAATCCGTATGCCGAACCATTGCAACAACTCAACGATGCTGTCGTAAAGGCGAAAAAAACTTTAACGCTTTTGGATACAAATGAAACCAAAAACATTTATTTGGAAAATGAAGCAATGATTGATTATGCAAAGAACATTGCCCATAGAATCAATGAATGGGAAAAGCAAAAGAAAAAAGCCGAAGATAAAATTAACGAGTATACAACCATAATTGATGATATGGGTCACTTTGTAGGTTTAAACCTAAATCTTGAAGAAGTAAACTCGTGTGAGTATGTGCAGGTTCGTTTTGGTGCATTGCCAAAAGAGAATTTAGAGAAACTAGCGGTTTATAAAGACAATCCAAATGTTATTTTTACGCCGTGTACAACCGATGAAAAATATCAGTGGGGTCTTTATTTTACTCCCATTATTACAGCAGCTGAGGTTGATCGCATTTTTTCAAGTTTAAAGTTTGAGACAGTAAATTTGAAAGAGCTTCAAGGTTCTCCTGAAGCGATTGTAGCAGATATTCGTGCAAAGCGTGATGCTCAAATTGCCGTTGTTAAAGAGATTGAAACCAGTATGGATGCTCTTTGGAGAAAAGAAGCAACTAAAATGCAAAAAGTATTTTCTCTTCTAACCGAAAAAAATGTTTACTTTAATTCAATTTGCCGTAATGCGGCAAAATATGATGATAAATTTGTTATAGTAGGCTGGATTCCGGCTAAAGCAGAAAGCACTTTAAAATCTGAACTCAGCAAGCTCAATTTGATGGAGGTTTCTTTCAAAGGCGGCGCAGAGGCTAAAAAGCATAATCCACCAACTAAAATTAAAAATGCTGGTATTTTCAGACCGTTTGAGTTCTTTGTAGATATGTATGGTATGCCTAACTACACAGAATTTGACCCGACTCCGTTTGTTGCCATTACTTATACCATTTTGTTTGGTATCATGTTTGGAGATTTGGGACAAGGACCTTGTATTGCAATTGTAGGCTATTTAATGTGGAAGTTTAAGAAAATGGCCATTGGTAAAGTGTTAATTCCGTGTGGTATCGCATCTGCTATATTTGGATTGATATATGGATCGGTTTTTGGCTTTGAAGAATGGCTTAACCCGATGTATGAAGCAATGGGTATCGCCGGTGCGCATGGCAAACCGATCCATGTTATGGATGGTGCGACATCTCAAATGATTATTTATGCAACCATTGCCTTTGGCGCTGTTCTCATTTTAATTGCCATGATCATTGGTATTATTTCAGGCATTAAACAAGGTCACTTGGAGCATGCGCTGTTTGGTGAAAGTGGAGTTGCCGGTTTCGTTTTATATGCTAGCATATTGTGCGTCGTGCTCGATATGGTTCTCGGTACACAAATTACAACATTTGGCGGAAATGTTTCACAAGGTTTATGGTATGGCTTATTATGTGGTGTTCCGCTCGTTTTAATTTTACTAAAAGGTATTCTTGGACCTTTATGTGAAGGTAATAAAAATTGGAAACCGGACAGCTGGGGCGATTACTTCATGCAGAGTATCTTTGAAATTATCGTTATGTTTATCGACTACTTGGCAAATACCATGTCTTTCTTGCGTGTAGGTGCGTTTGTTCTTGTACATGCAGGTATGATGTTGGTTGTATTTACACTTGCTGAAATGCTGCCGCATGTTGGTTTCGTAATTATTGTAATTATCGGTAATATTATTGTTTCTGTTCTGGAGTGTCTGTTGGTATGTATTCAGGTGCTTAGACTTGAATATTATGAGCTATTCTGTCGCTACTTTGATGGAAGTGGACGAAAGTTTGAACCAGTTACAGCTAAAATTACTGAATAATTTTAAATGAAAAAATTTTAGAAACACTTTAAAAATTTTTATTGTGAAGTTTTGGAGGAACTATTATGACTTACGTATTAATTGCTTTGCCACTTATTGCTATTATTGCTTCCGTATTTTTTGCTATCAGAGCTGTTAAAAAGGGAAAGAAAACCAAAACAGCTTTCAAATCTCAAGTTATTGCATTTGCTGCAGTTGCAGTTTTAACATTTGCAGTCCCTTTTGTAGCTTCAGCTACAACGCAAGAAGCACCGCAAGCTGCTACAACTGCAGCAGCTGCTGATACAGCTGCTGATACACAGGACAGAAACTTTTCTAACGGTATGGGTCTGCTAGCTGCAGGTTTCGTAACAGCAATTTCTGGTATTGGCGGCGGTATTGCTGTTGCTGCTGCTGCTCCAGCTGCTATTGGTGCTACATCTGAAGACCCAAAAGTATTCGGTAAAGCTTTGATCTTCGTTGCTCTTGGTGAGGGTATTGCGCTTTACGGTTTGCTTATTTCTATCTTGATCTTGAACAAAGTCGTTTGATTTTTTAGAAAGCAGGTGGTATCACATGCGCTTTCATCTTGTTAGCGATAATGAGGACACCCTGGTTGGTATGCGCTTGGCAGGTGTTGACGGTATTTTAGTTAAAGAACCTGTTAGTGCGCAAAAGGCTATAATTGAGGCTATGAATAATACAACCGATAATGCTGTTGTTTTATTAACAGAAGGCGTGGTTGCTATGTGTTCAGAGTTAGTTTATGACCTTAAACTAAACCGCAAGCGTCCGCTTATTGTGGAAATTCCTGAAAGGGGCGGCAATGGTCGCGCCAATGATTCGATTACCCGTTATGTCCGCGAGGCTATCGGGATTAAGATTTAGTTTCTATTTTACAGCTTGGCCGCTATTGCGGCGGAACGGGGGGTAATATGGCTTCAAATGTCGAGAAATTGAGCAAATTCAACTCTGCCATTAATCACTATGCTGAATCACAACGTGAGAAGATTTTAAAAGATATTGCGGACTTTCAAGAAAGAGAGCTGAAAGAAACAGCTGAGCATGCTAAAATTGAGTCTGATCGTCTTTTAGTAAAAGAATTGGCGGAAATGCGTGATCGCATTATACGCGAAATGTCTCACCGTGAGATGGATTCACGCAGAGAATTGCTAGCTAAGCGCCAAGAGATTTCAAATAAAGTATTTGAACGGGCTGAAAAAGCTTTGGTAGAGTATACAAAAAAAGCAGAGTACGCTTCTTTAATGGAACGTTATGCTGCTAACATTGCTAAACTGCTGACAGAGCCAGGTACTGTAGTATACGTAAAGTCCGGCGATGAAAAGTTTAAAGAGCAAATTGAAAAAGCTTTTGGCAGTGCAGTAACTATTACAATAGATAAAAAAATTAAAATTGGTGGGCTTCGCGCTGAAAATGTAGCAATGCGTTTGGTAGCGGACGAAACACTTGATTCCATTCTGGCAAGTAAACGTGGATGGTTTGAAGAAAATTCGGGAATGGCTGTGGTCTGAGCCGGAAATACCCATTTATAATGGAGATGAAATTGATGGAAAATCAGAATGTTATATACGGCATAAATGGACCGGTTGTTACCGTAAAAAATGCTCGCAGCTTTTCTATGATGGAAATGGTATATGTCGGACATGAGCGTCTCGTTGGTGAGATTATCGGTATCAATGACAAATTTACCACAATCCAAGTTTATGAAGAGACTACCGGGTTAACACTCGGAGAGCCAATCTACGGTACTGGCAGTCCAATGAATGTTACATTAGGTCCTGGTATTATGAGCAATATTTTCGACGGTATTGAAAGACCGCTGAAAGAAATTGCAAAAGAAAGCGGTACGTTTATTGCCCGCGGTAGCACCGCTTCTGCCTTGGACCAAGAAAAGTTATGGGATGTTACCTTGAAAGTAAAAGTAGGCGATGTTATTGAAAGCGGTAAAGTTTATGCTGAAGTGCCTGAAACACTTTCAGTTATGCATAAATGTATGCTGACGCCTTTGATTAAAAAAGCTACTGTTACAAAGGTACAACCAAATGGAAAGTACAAAGTAAATGATACGGTTGTTGAGGTAGAAGATGAGACTGGTCAAAAACACGAACTGTCTCTTTGCCAAAAATGGCCCATCAGAAATGCACGTCCTGTGGCAAAGCGTACTACTTCAACTGTACCGCTAATTACAGGACAAAGAATTATGGATGCGCTGTATCCAATTACTAAAGGTGGTACTGCGTGTATTCCGGGCGCTTTCGGTTCTGGTAAAACAATGACGCAGCATCAACTTGCAAAATGGTGTGATGCTGACATCATCATCTATGTTGGTTGCGGTGAGCGCGGTAATGAGATGACTCAGGTATTAGAGGAGTTTTCTGAGTTGATTGACCCTAGAACAAATAGACTGCTGACCGACCGTACTGTGTTGATTGCAAACACGTCAAATATGCCTGTTGCAGCTCGTGAAGCCTCGATGTATACGGGTATTACTCTTGCTGAATACTATCGTGATATGGGGTATGATGTGGCTATGATGGCTGACTCTACATCACGCTGGGCAGAGGCTCTACGTGAAATTTCTGGCCGTTTGGAAGAGATGCCGGCTGAAGAAGGATTCCCGGCATACTTGCCATCTCGGCTTGCAGAGTTCTATGAGCGTGCAGGTTATGTACACAATATAAATGGTACAGAAGGATCTATTTCAGTTATTGGGGCTGTTTCTCCGGCTGGCGGTGATTTTTCTGAACCTGTTACGCAAAACACCATGCGCTTTACCCGTTGCTTTTGGGCTTTGGATAAATCATTGGCTTATTCGAGACATTTTCCAGCTATTGATTGGATGGCTAGCTACACCGAATATTTAAATGATTTAGAGGCTTGGTATATTCAGGAACTTGGTGAAGAATTTTTAGAATATCGTAATGTGATTAACAATCTTCTTCAGGAAGAAAATAAATTGATGGAGATTGTAAAATTGGTTGGCGCCGACGTATTACCGGACGATCAAAAGCTGGTAATTCAGATTGCTCGTGTTATTAGAATTGGATTTTTACAGCAAAATGCTTTCCATCAGGAAGATACTTATGTGCCAATTATTAAACAACGCGAGATGATGAAGGTCATTGTTCATCTGTATAATAAAAGTAAACAAATTGTTGCAGCAAATGTTCCTTTGGATGATGTGCTTGCAACCGGTTTGTATGAGGATGTTATTAAGATGAAATATGAAGTTCCCAATGATAAGCTTGAAATGTTTGATGATATTATCAGCAATATTGATCGTACAATTGCGAGTGTTTTAAACGCATAGTTTGACGCCGATAAGGTTCTTATCATTTCCCGTGCGAAGATGATAAGAATCACTCTAGTTTATGGTCGCACGGAGAAGGCGGTTATAATATGATTCTTGATTATATTGGCGTAAAAGAAGTTAACGGCTCTCTAATCGTTATCGATAATGTTGAAAATGCTTTCTATGAGGAAACGGTTGACATTCGCCTCGATGATGGTTCTATGCGTCAAGGTAGAATTGTGCAAATGGAGGGCAAACGAGTTGTTATTCAGGTTTTTGAGGGCTCGCGCGAGATTTCATTAGACAACACTCGCACAAGACTACGTGGTCGTGCAATGGAGATGCCGCTTTCGCCAGAAATGCTGGGACGTGTTTTTAACGGTGCTGGAGATCCCATTGATGGACTTGGTGATATTTATCCTGAGCAAAGAATGAATATTAATGGCTCACCAATAAATCCAGTATCTCGTGTATATCCAAGAAACTACATTCATACTGGTATTTCTTCTATTGACACTCTTATGACTTTAATTCGCGGTCAAAAATTACCTATTTTTTCTGGTTCAGGTATGCAACACAATGAGTTGGCTGTACAAATCGTTCGTCAAGCGAATATTACCGATGCAGAGGGTGAAGGTAAATTTGCTATTGTGTTTGCGGCAATGGGAGTGAAAAATGACGTTGCAGATTACTTCCGCCGTTCTTTTGACGAGTCTGGAGTATTGCAAAATGTTGTTATGTTCCTCAATTTGGCTGATGATCCGATTATCGAGAGAACGCTTACACCGAGATGTGCACTGACGACAGCGGAATATTTGGCATTTGAAAAAGATATGCATGTGCTGGTTATTATGACAGATATGACAGCTTATGCGGAGGCATTGCGTGAATTTAGTTCTTCTAAAGGTGAGATTCCGGGTAGAAAAGGTTATCCAGGATACCTGTATTCCGATCTTGCTTCTTTATATGAGCGTGCGGGTATGGTACATGGCAAAAAAGGTACGATTACGCAATTGCCTATTTTAACGATGCCTAACGACGACGTTACTCATCCAGTGCCTGACCTTACCGGTTATATTACTGAAGGACAAATTTCTTTGGATCGTTCTTTGGACGGTAATGGCATTTATCCTCCTGTAGGCGTATTGCCCTCTCTATCCCGCTTAATGAAAGATGGTATTGGTAAAGAATATACCAGGGAGGATCATACAGCTCTTGCCGATCAATTATTTGCAGCCTATGCAAAAACAATGGAAGCTCGTTCTTTAGCATCTGTTATTGGAGAAGAAGAATTGGCAACCTCAGATAAAAGATATATCCAATTCGGTAAATTATTTGAGTCTCGTTTTATTACACAGGGATTTAATGAAAATCGTTCTATTGAACAGAGCCTCGATTTAGGTTGGGAATTACTTTCTACTTTACCTCGCGTTGAATTAGACCGTGTAAAAGAAGAGCTTTTGGATAAATATTATGTTGAAGGTCTTTGTAAATAAGCATAGAATTTTCGACTATAATTAATGAGGTGAGTTATATTGAGTAATCAAATTGTACCAACCAAAAGCCAGTTGCTGGCTACTAAAAAATCTTTGAAGCTTTCCCAAAAAGGTTTTGAGATTCTGGATCGTAAACGTAATGTGCTTGTACGAGAAATTATGTCTTTACTAACACAAGCTGCAGATGTTCAGGCTAGAATTGATACTACCTACGAAGCGGCTTATGAAGCATTGGAGCATGCTAATGTGACTTTAGGTAATACGAGCGAGCTTGCAAGTACAGTAGCATTTGATAATAATTTAAATGTTGCGTATAGAAGTGTCATGGGTGTTGAGCTTCCGATGGTTGCCCTTGAAGATTCAGAGATTTCTGGAGTTCCTTTTGGTTTACAGTCAAGTAATGCTCCTCTTGACGATGCTCTCATTAAATTTACAGAGGTTAAGAAATTAACTGCGGAATTAGCTGAAATAGAGAATAGTGTGTTCAGATTGTCTATTGCCATTAAACAGACAACAAGACGTGCAAATGCCTTGAAAAATATTATGATTCCACGTTTTAAGGCCGAAGTGAAGTTTATTACAGAAGCATTAGAAGAAAAGGACAGAGAAGAATTCTCACGAATGAAGTTAATAAAAAGAAAAAAAGTTAGAGACGCACTCGCTGAAGAGAGCGCATAACATTTTTGACAGGGAGAGTATGTTCTCCCTGTTTTTTATTGTCAAATGAGGTATATTGTTGGTATAAATATGACAGGAAAAAACTGTTAAAACCTGTTTTTAAAGTTTTCTTGTAAATTAGGTGTAAAAAAGTTATAATAAAGAAAAAGGGGGAGGCGATTACCATGGATTTTTCTAAAGAGCATTGGACAGAACATGATTATGTTGTGTTTGCAAAGTATTTGCACAGCATTGCAGAAGAGGGTTATCGTGAATTTAATGAGAATATGATCCCTTGTGATTATCCAATGATTGGTATTCGTATTCCACAACTACGTGAATTAGCAAAAAAGATTGTAAAAGGAGGCTGGAAATCCTACTTGCAGTCGGCAAAGGATACAAGTCATGAGGAAGTGATGCTACAAGGTATGATTATTGCTATGGTAAGCAGCAAGCTTGAGTTTTCCAATATACTAAAATATATTACGTATTATGTACCTAAAATGAATAGCTGGGCTTTAGTAGATACCTTTTGTGGTGATTTAAAATCAGTTGCGCAACATCAGGAAGAAGCTTTTTTTTGCATTGTACATTATCTAAAATCAAAAGAGGAATATCAGGTTCGGTTTGGCGTAGTTATGCTGATGTACTACTATCTGGATGAAATGCATATTCAAACTGTCTTTCAATTATTTGACTCTGCAAAACATACGGGATATTATGTAAAAATGGCTTTAGCTTGGGCAATATCAGTAGCTTTTGTGAAAATGCAGGAGAAAACTTTTTCATATTTACAGCAAAATCAATTAGAGGAATGGACTTATCAAAAAGCTCTGCAAAAAATTTTGGAATCCAACCGTGTAGATGTACTGACGAAAGAGCGGATACGTACAATTAAGAAGCAGAGAAAACATGAGTGAAAAAATACATTTTCATTTAATTCGCTGTAATAGAAAAAGTATTGCACTGCATATAAAAAATGCAGGAGAAGTAGTAGTACGGGCGCCGTATTTTGTGCCGAAATCACAAATAGCAGCATTTGTACAGTCGCATGCTAGTTGGGTATGTGAGAAGCGTACAGAACTAATGCGGCAATGGAAAAATAAAAGAGATTTTTCTATCACAGAAAGTGATCAGCTAACAGTATTAGGCAAGCAATATCCTGTTGTATATGGTGAAAGGGCTTGTTTTAATGGTACAATATTTATTATACCAGAAGGTTCGTTTGAGCAAATTAAGTCTGAGATAATTGAGGAGTATAAGCGCATTGCAAAAAAAGTGATATTGGAGCGGACAATTCATTTTAGTGAAATAACGGGATTGAAAGCAGAAGCAGTGAAAATTGGAAACGCTAAAACAAGATGGGGTTCTTGTTCAGGAAAAAATATACTTCATTTCACTTGGAAACTGATTTTTGCTGATTTATATGCAGTAGATTATGTAGTACTGCATGAATTGGCGCATATCAAAGAACACAATCATTCCAAACGATTTTGGAGTATTGTGGCAGACTATATGCCGGATTACAAAGCACGTAAACAACATTTATTACAGGTTCAAAAAAAAATTGCGGAAGAAAATTGGGATTAATTTTTATGTCAAAGGGTACATGTATAAAGTTATGCTAAAGGTTGTCTATGTTGATAAAAATAACAGGAGATAGAATCATATATTTTTACTTAAAAGGTATAAAATTTAGATTTACAGATAAATCTTATTAAACCCTAGATAAAGGAATATAAATGCAAATCACGGCTTTTTCCTTGCAATTTGTTGTTTTTGTGCTATAATAAATGAAAGATAAAACTCAGTTTTTGGAGGTGGCATTGTGAAACCTGATCCTGCAACAACACATATTATTTTGCAGCGCAATGCCTTTATTGCCTTGTGCTGACACTGACTGAGGAGTTGAGTACGGTTGCTGTCCTATTTCAAATCTATCAATGGAAAAGTTACACAGGTTGAAACATGCGAGCCAGGCTGTTGGATTCGCTGTATAGCGCCAACCAATGATGAGATCAATAATTTGATTGAAGAATTTAACATTGAGCCAGAGTTTTTTCGTGCCGCAATGGACGAAGAGGAATCTTCGCATATTGATATTGAGGACGAAAGTACGTTGCTAATTATTGATATTCCTGTTTTGGAACGTCCTCATGAAAAAATCACATATACTACAACGCCGTTAGGCATTATTATTATACAGTCTCATGTTATTACTGTGTCCACAAAAGAAAGCCCGATTTTATCTGAAATAGCTGACGGAGCTGTGAAAGATATTCAGACTAATTTAAAAACACGATTTATACTAAATATTTTGTTGCGTATAGCAACTAGATATTTGCAATATTTGAAACAGATTGATAAAATTTTTAACCAATTGGAAAAAAAGCTGCGTAAATCCATGAAAAATAATGAGTTAATTAAACTATTGGATATTGAAAAATCTTTGGTTTATTTCTCATCTTCACTGAAGGCTAATGAAATTACCATTGAAAAGATTATGCGCGGACGTGTCATCAAAATGTATGAGGAAGACCAGGATTTGATTGAAGATGTTTTGGTTGAGGTACGTCAGGCAATTGATATGTCTAGTATTTATTTGAATATTTTGTCTGGCACTATGGATGCGTTTTCATCTATTATTTCCAATAACCTGAATATTGTAATGAAAGTGCTGGCTTCTTTGACTTTATTAAGCTCAATTCCCACCGTTATTTCAGGTATTTATGGCATGAATGTGCAGAATGTGCCGCTTCCTTTTTTTTGGTTTCCTATCACATTATCAATTGTTTGTATGATTGCAGCATTTGTGATTCTCAAAAAGAAAGATATGTTGTAATGAGCCATAAGGCTCTTTTTTTATTTTTTACTCTTTTTGTTTAGATTGATACTACAAAATGAAAAAGTTGCGTTAAAATTTTCTATGATACGGGTATACTTCTATAGGTTACTAGTTCAATCTGCTTTTGACAAATTTAGGTTTCATATTAAAAGAATCCATTTATATATGTTGTTTACATGTGAGGTCAGTAATTTGTAATTTTATAGTCGAGACTTCATCAAGTGTAATTTGTGAAAACTTCCAATTTTTTAATGGTATAATGAGACATCATATATTGTAATGCCTCATATTTTTCTTGTAAATCCTTTATAATATTCACATTTCCATGTCCAATAATACTTGGAAATTGAAAGGAGTACCATAGCATGTAACAGATGTGAGTAGTTTATGGTTGGTATCCATCTCAAAAACGATGTGAGCTTGTTTTTTATAAATCTATTTTCTTGCTTTCGTTTGCTAATGAAAATATGGAATTCTCTGATTATCTTTTATGGTAAAATCAAAATTTAGCGGAACGATATATACACTGTAGCCTTCTTAAAATCCCAGTTCGCAGCAGTCGCATGAATGAATCATATTGTTAATTGCGTTATCATCTGTTATTTCTCTGTCATTTCGTCTCATAATACGTTCTCTACTTATATTTATATTTGGTTATATAATATCATAATTCATGTAATGGATAAAGTCCAGCGATATAGCTCTGCTGCACTTTTCTGTATCAGTATCCTTTTATAACTTTAGCTGTTTTTTATTTTGATCTCAAGATTGTACATACTATAGCGCTAAAACTTGTGTCAGCTTTTTCATATAATAGGAGAAAAAGTTTTGTATTATATTAAGCTAAAAATATATAATTGTGGATATTTATCGTGATGTTAATGTATGCTAATAAAAGTTGTGCTATGTTTATTGCTATTTTATGGTGTATAATAATAATAAAGTGATAGGTAAGGGAGAAATAAGTTTGGAAAGAAAACATATTTACACACATACATTAAAACAAACGGCGAATGAATTAACAGTTGGAGATGCTATTTTACTGAGCGGAACTATTTACACAGCACGCGATGCAGCTCATAAACGAATATTTACAGCATTGGATGAAGGAAAACCGCTTCCATTTCCGTTGCAAGGGGCTACAATTTATTATGCAGGACCAACACCGGCGCCCGAGGGTATGGTAATTGGTTCATGCGGGCCTACCACTTCCAGCAGAATGGACCCTTTTACGCCACGTTTGCTGGATCTTGGCTTGATTTGTATGATTGGTAAGGGGGAACGTTCTCAAGATGTTATAGATGCTATTGTGCGTAATAGTGCGGTTTATCTTTGTGCAATTGGCGGTGCAGGGGCATTGGCGGCGCAATGTGTCAAATCATTAAAGATCATTGGTTATGACGATTTAGGATGTGAATCGGTTAAATGTCTGGAAATTATAGATTTTCCACTTATTGTAGCAATTGATAGCCATGGTAATAGCTTATTTTATAAAGACTAGATGAGGTGTAAAACGTGACAAATTTATTGGTTCGGTTATTTGTTAAGGATTATCAACAAACCGATCATTATAAAGTACGGGAAACATATGGTAAGCTGGCAGGTATTGCAGGCATTGCTACAAATTTTGCTTTGTTTGTCATGAAACTTACGGTAGGACTTATATTTAATAGTATAGCCATTATTGCCGATGCGATTAATAATCTGTCAGATTCAGCTTCTTCTATTGTAACCGTGGTGGGTTTTAAGCTGTCGGGTAAACCAGCTGATGAGAAACATCCTTATGGTCACGCCCGAATCGAGTATATTGCCGGTTTAATGGTATCGTTTATTATTCTGGTTCTTGGTTTACAGTTGGCAAAATCCTCGTTTGATAAGATTTTAGCCCCAGAAGAAATGACCTTTAGCTATATAACCTTAGGTATTTTAATGATTTCTATTATCCTAAAGGTTTGGCAGTGTTTATTTTATAGAAAAATAGGAAAAATAATTGCTTCTTCTACCTTAAAAGCTACCTCTACTGATAGCTTTAACGATGTCATTGCCACAACCGTAGTTTTAATTGGTTCGGTAATTTCTGAATTTGCTGGTTTTAATTTAGATGGTTATATGGGTATAGCAGTAGCTATATTTATCATTGTATCTGGTATACGCTTGGTTGTGGAAACAGCCAACCCTTTGTTGGGGCTTCCGCCGACAAAAAAAATGGTGCAGGAATTAGAACAGCGTATCACAAACCGCTGCGAGATTTTAGGAATGCATGATTTACAGGTGCATAGTTATGGTGCGTCTGCATGTTTTGCTACCGTACATTGCGAGGTATCAGCTGAAGAAGATATTTTGCAAATTCATGATGTCATTGATGATATTGAGAGAGAAGTATTTAAGGAAATGAATATCAATTTGGTGGTTCATATGGATCCGGTCATTACAACCGACGAGCGTGCCAACGCATTACAACAGCAGGTACAGGGGATTCTTGCAAAGCTTTCTGATCAAATTGCAATTCATGATTTTCGTGTTATTTGGAACGTAGAGGATAAAGCTGATCGGGTCATATTTGATATTTCAGTTCCTTTTAATTTTCTCTATTCAGATAAAGAGTTGGAGGAAATTATTACAGGTCGTATTAAACAACTGAATGACCGTTACGATGTAATACTGGTAATTGACCACGAGGGTACATTAACCGATGATGAATAAACTGTAGCAAAGCAACCTGGATTGGTTGTTATATTTTGGTTGCAATTTAACTTGTCTTTAAAGGTAGACTTGTTTTAGAAACGCTTACTATTTTCAGAGATTAGATGAATGTGTAGATTGATAAATATTTTTCAAAACAGCGCAGTTTTTTACTGCGCTGTTTTGTTTGTACAGGAAACAATTTTTAATAAATCGTAAAACTTTGTAAGAGGTCTTGTTTTTTCTGTTTAAATCATATACAATATATACAGTGTTTAGCACTCTGTTAAGATGAGTGCTAAAAATATCAAGTTAAAGGAATGTAAATGCAATGAAACAATTTAAAGCAGAATCAAAACGGTTGTTAGATTTGATGATTCACTCGATTTATACGCATCGGGAAATTTTTTTAAGAGAACTAATCTCCAATGCAAGCGACGCGCTTGACAAGTTATATTATAAAAGCTTGCAAGATGGAGATACAGGATTAAGCAGGGAAGATTTTTGCATTACCATTGAGATTGATAAGGAGAACCGTAATTTACTTATTACCGATAACGGCTGCGGTATGACAAAAGAGGATTTGGAAAATAACCTTGGAGTAATTGCAAAAAGTGATTCTTTCAACTTTAAGCAAACACAAGAAAAGCAAGAGGAAATTGATATTATTGGTCAGTTTGGCGTAGGTTTTTATTCCGCTTTTATGGTAAGCGACTGTGTGACGGTACGTACACGGGCTTATGACAGTGAAGAGGCTTATGAATGGAAATCAAAAGGTGCAGAAGGCTATGTGATTACTGACTGCGAGAAACAGTCTCATGGTACGCAGATTATTTTACATATTAAGCCCAATACGGAAGAAGAAAATTATGATGAATATCTTGATTCCTTTCAAATTCAAAGTATCGTTAGAAAATATTCCGATTATATTCGTTATCCCATTCAGATGGATGTTGAAAAATCTCGTTTGAAAGAGGGGAGCGGTGAACAACCTGAGTATGAAACGATTGTAGAAAAAACGACTTTGAACAGCATGGTTCCTATATGGAGAAAGGCAAAAAGTGAAGTATCGGAAGAAGAGTATGCAAGCTTTTATAGAGAAAAATTTTATGACTATGAAAAACCGTTAAAAATTATTCACAGCAATACAGAAGGTGTATCTACATATTCAGCATTGTTGTTTATTCCGGGAAAAGCGCCATCGGACTATTATACGAAACAATACGAAACCGGTTTGCAGTTATATGCAAGCGGCGTTATGATTATGGAACGCTGTGAAGATTTGTTGCCGGAATACTTTGGGTTTGTGCGAGGTCTTGTAGACTCTCAAGATTTATCATTGAATATTTCTCGTGAAATGTTACAGCATGACCGTCAGCTAAAATTGATTGAGAACCGTCTGGAGAAAAAAATCAAGACAGAGTTGGAATTCATGATGAATAATGACCGTGAATTGTATGAGACCTTCTTTCAAAATTTTGGATTGCAATTGAAATTTGGTGTTTATGCACAATATGGTATGCATAAAGAGCTGTTGCAGGATTTATTGTTGTTTTATTCTTCTCATGAAAAAAAATTGGTTAGTTTGAAAGAATATGTTTCACGTATGAAAGAGGGACAGGAAGCCATATACTATGTATGTGGAGATAGCCTTGCACGGATTGAGCAAATGCCACAAACAGAACTACTAAAAGATAAGGGAATGGAAATGCTCTATCTGATAGATGATGTAGATGAATTTGCTCTTAAAACAATCATGAATTATGACGGTAAACCTTTTAAAAATATTTCTTCTGATGATTTAAACTTGGAAAGTGAGGAAGAGAAAAAATCAAATGAAGAAAAAATTCAACAGAATAAAGATTTACTTGACTTTGTAAAGGAGAGCCTTGGAGATCGAGTAGCAAAAGTGGTGTTGTCACAGCGTTTAAAATCTCATCCGGTATGTCTTTCAACTGAGGGTGAAATTACGTTAGAGATGGAAAAAGTGCTAAATGCTATGCCTTCAGGCTCACATGTAAAAGCGGTGCGCGTGTTGGAAATGAATCCTAATCACCATATTTTCACAACTTTACAGACGCTTTATAAAAATGATAAAGATAAATTGAAAATATATGCGGATTTATTATATGGACAAGCGTTGCTAATGGAAGGTATGCCTATTGAAGATCCGGTGGCATTTTCCAATAAGATTTGTGAATTAATGCAGTAACAACTAGAAAATATATAAAAGAAGACTAGGTTAGACACCGTGTTAAAGTGACTAACCTAGTCTATTTTGGTATAATATTGGCTTAGAAATCAAAACCTGTATTGCGTTTTGATTTCTTTTGTTTTTGAATTTTGCTTTGCGAGTTTTCTTTTGTAAAAGTTTTATATAGATAGTCAATAAACGCTTCGATTGTAGGGAAAGCATTGTTTAATACGTATTCTTCAACACGATAGTTACTATCGTATAAGGTTTTTTTTGGCTTGTTAGGGTTTCCTCTAAAAAATCCGCGTTTTTTTGTAACGGCTTCTTCGGGATTATCTTCACCTTCTACATACATTTTTTCATCATTGTTTCGAATATCGGCACCTGACATGTTAATAGAATAACCTTTTAGCGCAAAGCTTTTTTTCAGTGCAGCATATGGTACACATTTGGGTCTATAGTACATAGTTGCAGTAAATTTCATGATAATCAGTTGGTCGTCCTCTGTAAGCACAAACAGCATTTTGGACGGCTCAATATAGTAGAAACCTGCTTGGCCGGTTGCTTCATTTCGTCCAATTAAAGCGGCTGATATTTTAACATCAGGCATTAGCTCTTTAAATTTGTTTAAATGCTTTTCTATCACTATCAAGTACCCCTAATTATGTGATGATTGTATGTTTCCATAACATATAAAGTTATGGAAACATAATGAAATTATTGACAGGCTTATAAGACGCTTTTCATAAAAAGAATTTTGGGTAATGTGTAATTAAATTATTTGATAAACTCATTTAAAATGTTTGTCATTGTATCTGCATTTTCTGAGAAAAACAGATAGATATAATTGCCTTTTTGGGATACAGGACTTTTTTGTACAGTTGCGTATCCCTCTGGATTATAATTCTTGGCTTCATTCATTCTCTGTGTTCGACGTGCTTGTAATTTATCAAGAATTCTGCTTGCGCCGGCACTGTCTTTGGCTTCAATGATTATAAATTCGTCTGTACGTAGTCCAGTAGAATCAATTTCTCCTGCAAATGCTTTTACATCATTTAAATCAATGCCGTACATAGAAGAAATATCAAATTCGTTTAGTGGCTGCATATCTGTTAGTGTAACAGTGTTTTTGATCCTTGCGGCGATGTCTTGTGGGGTTACTGAGGAATTGGTGTTACTGCATCCAATTAAAGTTGTTGATAGTGCAAGGACTGCAACAATACTGATAAACGTGGTTTTTAGTCTCATGATTGGTGATACTCCTTTATAAATATGGTTAAGATATGTGAGTTCGTAAATATTCAATCCATGCAATACAGCCTTCGTTTGTAAAGTGAACGCCCATACCATCAGGATCACTACAATAATCGCGGATCAGTGATCCATCACTATTTTTCATAACGGAGGCAACATCTAAAAAGGTATGACCATTTTGTTCGCACATTGCTTTAAGGGCAACATTGTATGCGGATAAATTTTCATTTGTCAAAGCGCCTTTTTGTGCTTCATTTACCAATGGCGTTGCAGATTGCACATAAATATTCACAGCAGGATTTTTTTCTTTTATTTGTGCCAAAACGGTTTGCATATTGTTTACAGAACCGTTGATTCCATAAATAGCAATATCATTCATACCTAACATGATGAATACTTTTTTAGCTCTCATTGTATGAATAGCATCTGCTAAGTACATTTCAGTACCATTGTAGGAAGGGTGAACTGAATCGTCTGCTCCTAGTTGTTTTAATTCGTTACCAGTACCATAACTGCCGGGAGTTAAAAATTTTGCCATACCCATAAAGTTGCTGTCTTGTTTACGCTGAGCGCTAACAAATAAATTTAACTTTAATGAAATAGAGTCTCCTACAAATACAGCGTCGTCAAAAAAAGAGTCGTCCAGTATAGAATTGTAAGATGTAGTATTGTCAGCTACTGTTTCAGAAATATGGTTGTTAGTTTGTACTTCAAAAGCAGTTTGAGAATTATTTAATGAATCGGAAGTGTAATTAGTGCAAGCGGTTAATGACAATGTAATGGTTGTTGCTAAAACAGAAAAAAGCAGTATTTTACTGTATGGATTTTTTAAATTCATCTTTATCACCTTTTACCTGTCATTATTTTATGATATTACTATATGATTAATAACAGTATATCATAGTTTCGTACAATATACAATTGTTAATCATGGAAAATTAGGGTATTTGGATATAATTGTTTTCTCTATTAGTTTGTATATTTATCTATGTAATGGTACACAATATTATTGTTGAAAGATATAAAATAAATCAAACGAGGTGCATGATTATGACAGGCCTGAAATGTAGCGTTACAAGTTGTGCAAATAATGCCGAATACCAATGTTGTCGTCCTGATATTCAAGTATCCGGTACCGACGCTGAGAGATGTTGTGAAACCTGTTGCTCATCTTTTGAGAATAAAAGTGCGGCAAAAAATAATGTTGTACGTCATGATGTACCGAATCAGGCGGTACAAGTAAATTGTAATGTATTTACTTGTATTCATTACAGCGATGGTCAATGTGAAGCAAAAAGTATTTGTGTAGAAAGTGAAAATAATGATACAAAGGATAAATGCCAAACGCTTTGTGAAACTTTCCGCAAAAGAGATGGTTGCAGCAGTGGCGGTTGCAGCGTATAATTTAATAATAACAATAGATAAAACACTACTGAATGGGCAGTAGTGTTTTATCTATTGTTATTATATTTATATTTATATACGATATGATATAGCTACTAAAAAACGGTAGTGTACAATATTTTTATAAAGCTAAAACTGTAATAAAGCAAAACAAATTACTTTACATGTTTTGGAAACATATGGTTTTTTTCATAAATAATACATAAACCATTCAGTAAAAGATTTTCGCTTAATTCTAACTTTTTTTTACAGCATGGTATGATGATTTTTGCTAAACCACCGGTGGCAATTAATTTGGCCGGACTGCCAAGTTCTTCCTCGATGCGCTCAGCCACACCGTCTATCATTGCTGCCGTGCCATATATAGCGCCGGACTGCATGGAATGTATGGTATTGGTACCAATAACAGTTTTGGGTTTTTCAATATTGACATGGGGTAATAATGCGGTTTTTTTTGCTAGAGCATCCAACGTAAGTGTTATTCCGGAACAAATTGTTCCCCCTAAAAAAAAGCCGTTTTTATCAATTACGCTAATGGTAGTTGCGGTGCCGAGGTCAAAAATGATACAAGGCAAGGGATATCGGGAAATTGCAGCCACAGCGCCCGCCACCAAATCGGCGCCCAACTGTGCCGGATTATCAATTCGAATATTAAGTCCTGTTTTAATACCAGGTCCCAGCAGCACGGGATTGATACCAGTTACTTTTATAAATGCCTGTTTTATGATATCGTTTAGCCCAGGTACTACCGAGCAAATGATAATACCTTGAATTAAATGTTCGTCAATATGGTACAAGGAAAATAATTGTTTAAAAGCCATTGCATATTGATCGTCGGTTTTATGGTGCTCTGTTAAAAAACGTGAAATAAACACAGGGGTGTTCTCAATAGCTTTGCCTGCTATAGCAAAACCGCCAATGGTAATATGAGAATTACCAATATCAACGGTTAACAGCATGTAACAGCACCTCCATATTGGTTATTGTATGGTTTATGATTGCTTATTATATCACGATCATTTTTTAAACGCAATAAAAAACAGTTCCTTGCAGATGTGAGGAACTGTTTCCATAATAATATTAATAAAACTAACTTTTTTTCGGACGTATCATACTTTTGCAGCCTAAATAAGTTGCAATAAAATATCCTCCGTAAATAAGGACGATAATACCAGCAGTGACTATTGACATAGTTAAAATACTGCCACTACTTCCAAACATCAATATAATGGTGCTGGAAAACTGTATACCGACAATGGTATGGATAATGGCAAGAACTAAGGGCATAGCAAAGTATATAGCTATTTGGGTAAATAGCGCACGGTGGATCATTTTAGCGTCTGCACCTAATTTTCTGAGTAAATTGTAGCGGAAAGTATTATCGGAGGCTTCTGATAATTGCTGTAGAGCTAAAATTGCCACACATGTAATTATAAATACAAGACCAATATAAATGGACAGATACGATATAAGGACACTGCCGCCAATATTACTCTGGTAGACATCTTGTTTATCAATCCAGTTAATAAAGTTTTCATTAACGGTTTCATGTTCTACTGTCAGTTGATCCTGAAAGTCGCCGGTTGTTTCTTTGACGTTTTCACGTTCCGTTCTTAGTTGTTCCCGAAAGGCGTTGGTTGCTTCTTTTGCATATTCAGCATCACTTTGTTTGTATGTTACATTTAATATTTTATGAGATGAGTATAAACCGCTGAAAGCGTTGTCAGGTAATATGATACTACCAGAATCGGTTGGACCGTAATTAGTGGATAGAGTGAGATTTATTAAACGGGGAATGGCTAATTGATAATTTTTTCCGTTGAAAGTAATGGTTTGCTCTTTTTCTAAATGATAATAAGGAACAATCATTGGAGCATTATAGATAATTGCAAATTCATTGTCGTTTAGTGCGATCGGTTCTTTTCCTTGTGAAGTTAATACTCGGTTGCAGTCAGTCAGAGAAATTGCGCGGACAGAATGATTACTAACTTGCTGCGGTACGTTTTGCATTAAGCTTATAATATCTGATTGAAATAAATATTCCTCATAAATATCAACTGCAAAATATTCGCTTGCATATTGGTCTAAAACGTTTTTCAGTTCAAGGTTCGTAATTGTATTGCTGTTATGAAATTTTTTTAGGTTATCTTCATCGTAATAAGAAGAACGTTCTGATATAGTCATATCATAAGGCGTAGAGGATTTTACATTTTGGGAACTGGAATGTGCCACGCTCAAGCCTGCTGAAAAGGTAACCATTGTAACAAACAACATTAAACAAATTAAGCCTACCGATAAAAAGTTTGTGTTAATTTTAGAGCTTAATTGACGAAAGATAAAGGCGTTTAGACCTTTGTAATATAGTTTTTTATTTGCTTTGACAATGCGCAGTAAAATACCGGATAAAGCAAAGAAGAACAGTAAGGTGCCGACACTACCCAGAATAATACATATTAACATCATATTCAGGCTTTCCCAACCTTTTGTTAAAATCAGGTAGTATGCACCTGCAATACAGGCAATTGATAAGAGTAAGGCAATGACGGAAATCAAAGAGTTTGTGATTTTAAAAGTTTCATTTTTCTTATCTGCCTGCAATAATGTAATTAATTTATATTTAGAAATAGAAATGGTGTTAAAAATCATGACTACTATAAATATAATACCAAAATAAAGGAGTGTTTTTAAAAATGCGTTTAATGAAAATGAAAATTGGAAGGAAGATAAATCCATTTCAAAAATAGAGGCTGTAATGGCGGAAAGACCTTGTGAAGCAAAAATACCAATTGCAAGACCAACACCAAGGGAAAACAGACCGATTAACAATGTTTCGGTAATTAAAATATGCGAAATTTTAGATTTATCCATTCCGAGGAGCATATAAATACCAAGTTCTTTTTTTCTGCGTTTCATTAAAAAGCGATTGGAGTATACCATTAAAAATCCGAGTATAATAGAGATAAAGATAGATACGTATCCAGTTACATTTGTAAGCATTTGTATAATTTCTTTTTGACTGGAATTTAAAGCAGCAGTTGCCGATTGGGAGTCCATAGAGTTAAAAACATAAAATAAGCATACCCCAAAGGTAAGTGTTAAAAAATAAATGGCATAATCACGTAAACTGCGTTTTACATTATGAATGGCTATTTTAAAAAACATTGGAATTGTCACCTCCCAGCACTGTGACAACGGCAATAATTTTATCAAAAAATTCTTTTCTGCTACTGTTACCGCGTATCAGTTCATTGAACAGTTTACCGTCTTTCATAAACAAAATACGTTGGCAATAGCTGGCGGTAAAGGCGTCGTGGGTTACCATTAAAATGGTAGCTGATAAGTCGTGGTTTAAGGTTTCGAAGTTTTCTAACAGCATACGGGCAGATTTTGAGTCCAGTGCACCTGTAGGCTCGTCTGCAAGAATGAGTGAGGGTTGTGTGATAATGGCTCGGGCACAAGCGACTCTTTGCTTTTGACCACCGGATAATTGGTGTGGATATTTTTTTAAAACCTGCTCAATTCCCAGTGTTTTGGCTACATAATCAACAGCCGCCGATACATGATTGGCTGGTGTTTTCATAATGGATAGTGCAAGCGCAATATTTTCGTAGGCCGTTAAGGTATCCAGCAGATTAAAGTCTTGAAATATGAAGCCCAGTTGTTCTCTTCTAAAAGCGGATAATTCTTTTGCTTTCATAGAGGTAATGTTTTGTTCTCCTATGAAAATTTCACCGGAGGATACGGTATCAATGGTGGCAATACAATTGAGTAAAGTAGTTTTACCGCTGCCGGAAGCACCCATAATCCCTACAAATTCCCCTTTTTTAACTGTAAAACTGATGTCGTTCACAGCTTTTGTTACCATACCTTTATTACCGTAGTATTTTTCGATGTGATTAACGTGTAAAATAGTTTCCATACGTAGTGCACTCCTTTTCGATTTTTAATCAGTATACCTGTTTTTTTTAAAATATACCATCGGTTTATCTTACAGTTTTCTTACATTTTTGTAAGAAAATGATCATGAAAAAATCAACCCCGAAAGGTTAACTGACTATGGCGCTAATAAATGCATGTTACCGATAGGGAAGGTGATGGTAAAAGTAGTGCCCTTATTTAGTTTTGAATCAATACCAAATTTCAGATCTAATTTATCGCATAGTTTTTTGCATATAAATAACCCCATACCAGTGGATTTTGCAAAGGCTCGTCCGTTTTCTCCTGTAAATCCCTGTTCAAATACACGCGGAATGTCCTGTTCCATAATACCGATGCCGTTGTCCGTAATAGAAAGCGTTACAGATTGCAGGTTTTTTACAGCTGAAAAGGTTAAATGCAGCGGTCTATGCGGAGATTGATATTTGACTGCATTTAGAATTAATTGTCCTAATATAAACTGTATCCATTTTTGGTCTGTCCACACGGTAAAATCCAGTTGGCGCATAGAAACGATTGTTTTATGTTCAATTAAGGATTTTGCGTGTTGTTTCAATATATTGCTTACTATAGTTTTTAACTTATATTTTTTAATTAGATAATCTTTTTCTACATAATTACTGCGGGCATAAAATAACGATTGCTCTACATAATTTTCAATGCGCAGCAATTCTTCATATATACTTCTGGTTACCTGAGACGGATTGTTTTCATAAATTAATGAGGCTGAAGCAATTGGTGTTTTAATTTCATGAACCCATGTTTCAATATACTCTCTATAATTTTTTGTGTTATGCTCATAGACGGCTATTTTGTCTGTCATAGATTTATTACATTGATACAGTACGTTGCATAATATGTCTCCTTCTGTAAAATGAGGAAAATCTAACAGTTCATGCAACAGGTATTTTTGATCCAAATCCTTTAAACGTTGAAAAACGCCATCATAAAATCGTTTCCTGCGAATAAAATCAATTGTAACTGCTATCAATAAAAAGAATAGAATTAGGCAATTGATAAAAATGACTCCGGCAATGGAAAGACGTAATGTCCATAGCAAAATACTCATCAAAAGCATAGCGAAAAACAGGCAGATTATGAAAATCAAGCGATCTTTTAAATATTGACCCAATTTCATACCAGATACCCAATGCCTCGTTTTGTATGCAGAAAATTGGTTACTCCAATACTTTCAAGTTTCTTGCGTAAACGATTGATATTTACAGTTAAGGTGTTGTCATCAATAAATACGTCCGTTTGCCATAATGCGTGAATCAATTCTTCCCTTGATTGAATTTTACCTTTATGGTGCATCAGCTGATGGAGTATTTTAATTTCATTTTTTGTCAGTTCTGCGCTTTTGTTATCAAAGCAAATGGTACCGTTTGCCAATGAAAGCGTTACACCGTTATGCACCAATTGATTTTCTTGATCAATTTGATAGCTTCTTTTTAATAATGCGGAAATACGTGCCAATAATATTTGTGTATGGTACGGCTTGGTAATAAAATCATCTGCGCCTAAATTTATGCTCATTAGCTCGTCAATATCAGTGTTACGGCTGGTGACAATTATAATTGGCACTTGTGAGTAATTTCTTACTTGCCGGCAAATGTGATAGCCGTCACAATAAGGTAAATTGATATCTAATAAAATCAAATGCGGCTGTTGATTTTCGATTGTTTCAATGACACGGGTAAAGTCATCAATAACAATGCCGCTGTAACCGTATTTCTCCAATACTGATTTAAGCTCTGTTCGAATGGTGATTTCATCTTCTACAATCAATATTTTAAACATGATTATAGCTATGTCCTTTCTATATTTGATTCTATATTTATGATAGCAATACTTAGAGAGAACCGCAAGTAGTATTTGACATTAATTATGGCTTATTGTATTATCAAAGTACTGAAGATTAGGGGGAACGTCCATGCGTTTAGCAGATTTGTTAGCCAACATTTCTTACGCATCAACCGATTTTGAAAACGTAAAAGTATCGGATTTAGTGTATGATTCCAGAAAAGTTGTACCTGGCTGTGCGTTTATCTGTTTAAAAGGTGTTTCTGCCGATGGTCACGATTTTGCAGAGCAGGCAGCAAAGCAAGGAGCTTCTGTGTTGATTGTACAGGATGATGTAGCAATCACAAAAAAAATTCCAATAATTCGAGTCGAAAACACACGACAGGCACTGGCTATGATGTCGGCAGCATTTTTCGGCTATCCTGCAAAAGAGATTGCTGTTATCGGTTTAACAGGAACAAAAGGCAAAACAACCACTGCCTATATGATTCGTGCTATTTTAGAACAGGCAGGTATCCGTACTGGTTTAATCGGTACTGTTGGAGTTTTGATTGGCGAAACTGTGTTTAAAACCAGTAACACTACGCCAGAATCTTACGAAATGCAAAAATATTTACGTAAAATGATTGATATGGGGTGTAAATCTGCAGTGGTAGAGGCTTCCTCTATTGGGTTGCGAGAGCACCGTACAGCAGGAATGGAGTTTGCGGTTGGAGTATTTACAAACTTCTCGGAGGACCACATTGGCGGTGTGGAACATAAGGATATGGAAGAATATTTGGCATGTAAGAGTATGCTGTTCGGGCAATGTCGGTATGGTGCGATTAACTGTGATGACACCGTATGGAAGCAGGTGATACAAGGGAATACTTGCGAGAAAATAACTACTTTTGGCTTTACAGACGGGGCGGATTATCGTGCAAGCGGAGAGCGGCTGATCAGCCGCTCAGGATATTTGGGCGTTCATTTTGAGTTAAGTGGTAAACAGAATCTGGAGCTGGATGTTGCTATTCCGGGTAAATTTAGTGTATACAATGCGTTGGCGGCAATTACAGCATGTTCGTATTTTAACATACAACCCGAGCATATTTGCTGTGCACTAGATATGGTAAAAGTGAAAGGCCGGGTAGAAATAATGCCGGTTGACGGTCCATATACATTGCTTATTGATTATGCTCACAATGCAGCCAGTATGGAAAGTATTTTAAATACATTACGAGAGTACCAACCTAATCGGTTAATTTGTATGTTTGGTGCAGGAGGAGACCGTTCAAAATCCCGCCGTTTTGAAGTGGGTGAGACATGTGGCCGTTTGGCTGATTTATCTATTGTAACTGCAGATAACTCCCGTTTTGAGCCTGTTTTAGATATTATCGCAGATATTAGAGTAGGACTTGAAAAAACGAACGGCAAGTATGTAGTAATACCAGACCGTAGAGAGGCGATAGCTTATTGTATGGAACATGCGCAGGAGGGTGATATTGTTGTACTTGCAGGAAAAGGTCACGAGGACTATCAAGAGATAGAGGGTATTAAGTATCCTTTTGATGAACATGTAATTGTGGCAGAGCTTAACAGCAAAATGCGGCTAGCCTGATAGGGAAGAGGTAACGGAAGATGCGGATGCAAGTAAAAGACATTGTAAAGGCATGTAACGGCCAGTTACTTTGCGGAGATCCGGAAACGGTGATCATGTCGGTCGAAATTGACAGCAGGCAGGTGAAAAAAGGTGCATTATTTGTTCCAATACATGGACAAAAAATAAATGCGCATATTTACATTGAACAAACCTTGCAACAGGGTGCGGTAGCAACGCTGACGCAGGAGCATAATATGATGAATGATATGGATCATTGCTGGATTCGCGTAGGGGATACGAAGGATGCCTTGCAGAAAATTGCGGCGGCATATCGTAATTGTTTTTCAGTACCGGTGATTGGTATTACAGGAAGCGTGGGCAAAACCAGTACAAGAGAAATGGTGTCTCTTGCGCTGTCGGCTGAAAGAAATGTGATGCAGACCAGAGGTAATGCTAACAGCCAAATTGGTTTGCCGCTAACCATGTTCCAATTTACAGAAGAACATACAGCGGCAGTGATTGAAATGGGTATTAGCGAATTTGGTGAAATGGATCGTTTGGTAAAGGTTGCACACCCTGGGTACGCCATTGTTACGAATATTGGTATTGCTCATATAGAGCAGATGAAAACTCGTGAAAATATTATGAGTGAAAAATTAAAAATAGCAGAAGGTTTTGGTGATAGCTCTGTTTTATTTTTAAATGGAGATGATGAAATGCTGGCAAGCCTTTATCATACAACAAAGTTGCCTGTTGTCTACTATGGTACGCAGCCATGGTGTACGTATCGGGCGGAAGCGATACATACCCATGGAATGAAAACGATGTTCACTTTGTGTACGCCTTCGTATACGGCTAAAGTTTTATTACCTGTATTGGGTATTCATAATGTACTAAATGCATTGGCGGCAATTGCAGTGGCGGATGTTATGAAGTTATCTCTAGAAAAAGTGGTGGATCGGTTAAAAGAATATCGACCGCCGTTTATGCGTCAGAGGATTTACGAAAGCCATGGTATTACCGTGGTGGATGATTCTTATAATGCTAGTCCGGATTCAATCAAAAGTGGTATTGATGTACTTTGCAGTTTGCCGAATGAAGGAAAAAAAATTGCAGTTTTAGCCGATATGCTGGAATTAGGTGATTTTAGCGACCAGGCTCATTTTAAGGCGGGTGTTTCGGTTGCAAAGGTAAAGATAGATGTTCTGATAACTGTTGGTTTACGGTCAGTTCGTATTGCTGAAGGCGCTGTGTCGGTAAAACCGGATATGGAGATTCTTATGTGTACCAATAACGAGCAAGCGATTGATTGCTTGAAGGAGACGATAAGACGAGGCGATGCAGTGATGATAAAAGGATCGCGTAGTATGAGGACGGATGAGATTGTGAAAGCTTTTTTGTAAAATTAGAATGCGTCAACGTTTCGTGCGTTGACGCATTCTAATTTTACTGTAGCATGGAGTGCCAGCAGAATGAATACCGTTTTTTATCTATAAAACGACAAAGAAGGCTTAAAAGAGACATAAGATGTATAATATATAGGTGAATTTTGTTATAATATGGGTAAAAATGACAAAATATCGTTTTTATACTTGATAAAGTGACAAAGCTATGATAAACTGTAACTAAATTGTTACCAATAGAAGTTTAAAGCGAGGAATGAGAGTGAATGATGTATCGTTTCAGTCGGAGCATGGGCAGGAAAGCTTATGTGTTGTTTTTATACATTGGTATGATTGTACTGCTGGTAGCTGGTATATTTAGGTTTTCACAAGCAAATACTATTTTAGCACAAGAGATTCAATATATGGAATACATGCAGGAAGTCAATCAAGCTACGACTTTAACATTAGAAACTCGTCAAACAGGACAAGATGAAACTTATATACATATTATTGCTTTTGGTACTGTTATTTTCATAAGCTGCAGTACGGCGGGTATTTTAATCTTAATAAAAAAACGTGTTAAAGCCGCAAAAAAAATCAAATAATATTATTACAGCTATTCATTCAGTTAATAGTATGTCCCATCTTATTAAACTTTTTGGTAAGTGATTTTAAAATTTATGAAAAAGATTTAAAAAATAATGTAAAATCTTCTGAAAAACCTCGTAAATAATAGTTTAGGTAATAAAAGTTCTATTTATTACAGGTCATCTATGTATTTACCAAAATAAATCTTTCTTATATGTGGCAGATTAAATATAAGCCGCATAAAGGAGGTGAATCAATGGTAGTATGAAGACTTGTTTTAGAATTTTAAGCGGTATTATTGCTGTGCTTGTAATAGTCTTTGGTATAACAATTGGAATAGTAGAACAAAGTATTCCTGATAGCTATAAGGTTATTCAAGGGCAGGAATTAGATTTGCAAACATTTGGACTTAGCGCCAAACAGGTCATGGAAGAAGATGTTCGTGTTGTTTCAATGAATACTGCAAACATGGACTATGAAACTGAAGTGCGGTTATTTGATGTTATACCCATAAAAAAAGTACAGGTACAGGTTGCTAATCAAATGATGTTGATACCCTGTGGTACACCATTTGGTATTAAAATGTTTACAAACGGTGTGGTAGTTGTAGGTATATCCGACATTATGACAGATTCAGGTTATTTGAATCCAGCAATTCAAGCAGGGCTCAAAATAGGTGATATTATTACAGCGATCAACGGTGAAGAAGTGAATGAGAATGAGCAGGTATCGCATGCAATTCAGGAAAGTGATGGTAAGCTTTTGACTTTGACTCTAAAACGTAATAATGAGCAGTTAGAAGTCTCCTTATATCCTGTAAAATCAGTGAAAGATAACAGTTATAAAGGTGGATTATGGGTTAGAGACAGTACAGCTGGGATAGGTACAGTTACTTTTTATAATCCTGTTAACGGATTATTTGGTGGATTAGGTCATGGTATTTGTGATATTGATACAAATAGTTTGATGCCTATGAAAAATGCCGATATTGTTCCTGTTACGATAAATGGGATCATAAAAGGTCAAAAGGGTTCTGCAGGTGAATTACGCGGCTACTTTAGCAGTAATCGACCTATAGGTAATTTATATGTTAATTCAGACGAAGGTGTTTACGGTATTTTAGAAGCCTCACCTGTAATGCAAGAGGCTTTACCTGTCGCAATGAAACAAGAAGTTCGAGAGGGGCCGGCACAAATACGTGCTACAGTGGAAGACGGCGAGCCGACATATTATGAGGTAACGATTGAAAGTATTGATTTTAAAGATACTTCTCGGGTGAAAAACTTAGTCGTTTGTGTCAATGACCCTACTTTATTAGAAAAAACTGGTGGTATTGTGCAGGGTATGAGCGGTAGTCCTATTATACAGGACGGTAAGCTTGTCGGTGCAGTTACGCACGTGTTTTTAAATGATCCTACAAGAGGATATGGTATTTTTGCAGAAAATATGATTGAAAATATGGTTGCTGTTGAATTAGAGACTGTGCAAAAAGCCTCTTAAAAATTTATTTTGATATTTTGATTTGTAGATTATTCTTATTTTCTCCCAATTTAAAAATTTAATGTTACAAACTATTGCCAATATTTCCATTATATGGTAATATATATGTGCACTAAAAAAACAGGGGGAGAAAAAATGCAAAATGCTTTAAAATTATTAATTTCCGATGAACGTGACGAATTTAATAGAGAATATGCACAAATATTTGAAAACGCAGGCTTCCGGCTGAGTTTTTCTCCAAAAGATGGCTTAAAGGTATTAGACAAAATTGAAGAGGAACAACCGGATTTGGTGCTGATGGATTTATTTATGCCGCATTTAGACAGTATCGGAGTGATACGCTCAATGCAGCGAATAAAAATACAAAAAGTGCCATTATTTTTTGTAAAATCTACATTTAGCAGTCCAACCTTAGAACGTGAGTTGTTTAATAATGGAGTGTCCTATTTTATTGTGGAGCCATTTCAAATAAAGGATTTGACAGCAAAAATGTTAGAATTATCCGGTTATTACAATACAATTGAAGAAACATTGGAGGAAAACAACGTGAATCATCTGCCGTCATTGGAAATACAAGTAACAGAAATTTTGCACCAAATTGGCGTACCAGCGCATATTAAGGGATATCATTATTTAAGAGATTCTATTATCATGGCAATTGAAACTCCAGAGATTATCAATGCAGTAACCAAACAATTATATCCATCTGTTGCTAAGCGGTACGAAACGACTTCATCCCGTGTAGAACGAGCTATTCGTCACGCTATTGAAGTGGCTTGGGATCGTGGTGATGTAGATGTTTTAAACTCTTATTTTGGTTATACAATTCATAATACAAGAGGTAAGCCAACGAACAGTGAATTTATTGCGATGATTAGCGATAAACTGCGTTTACAAATGAAAACAGCTAGTTAATTATCTTATAACCTATTGTTCAGTCATATTTTGCTCATAAAAGAACCGGTAGCTTTTTGTTAAAAGTAAGCTACCGGTTCTTAATTATTTAATTTTCGCCTCTAAACGGTTGAAATATTTATTTAATGCTTTATCAATGATAAATGATAATAATACAAATATAATAATTGCAAATACCGTTAATCCAAGGATCATATATAGCATTGGCAGAGTAATAGGGGTAAGTGAAAAAAGTTGTTGGAATATTAATATAGCGCCTACAAAACTAATGAGCATTGTAAAAAATAATGCCGCGCGAATCCAGTTAAATGGTAATGCTACTTTTAAAAGCACAAGAAGCCCGGTAAATCCAGTGATAATAACTGCTAAAGTTGAAATTTCGGAATTGTTGAACGGAATCCAAGTACAGAAAATTACAAGAGCAATAATATTAAAAACCATTGTTAAAGCGCCAGGTAAGGATTTGCGTATTACATTAATAATGTATTTACCTTTAATACGTTCTTTATTTGGTTCTAAAGCTAAAATCAGGGAAGGTGCACCAATTGTTAAAGTGCTGATTAAGGTTAGCTGAATGGGTTGGAAAGGATATTGCATCTGTAGAAAAATAAAGATGGTTGCAATGATGGTAGAAAAAATTGTTTTTGTTAGAAATAAAGAAGAAGAGCGTTGAAGGTTGTTAATAGAACGCCTGCCTTCTTTTAAAATTTTCGGCATAGATGCAAAGTTTGAGTCTAATAACACCAGCTGTGAAACAGTCCTGGCGGCGTCACTGCCGGATGCCATTGCAATGCTGCAATCTGCTTCTTTCAATGCCAGTACATCATTTACGCCGTCTCCGGTCATAGCTACGGTATGTCCTGTTTCTTTTAATGCCTTTACCAAATCAAGTTTTTGTTGTGGGGTTACACGTCCAAAAACACTGTATGTTTGTGCTGCATGCTTTAGTTCTTGTGGGGTTTGAAGGGTGGTAGCGTCAACATAACGGTCTGCATCTTTTAGTCCAGCTTTTTTAGCGATATTGGAAACAGTTACAGCATTATCTCCCGAAATAATTTTGATATTAACCCCTTGATCAGCAAAATAAGCGAGGGTGTTAGATGCTTCTGTGCGAATTTTATCGCTGATTATGAAAAATGCTATTGGTGTAATATTGTCCGGTATTTTTTTCTCATTCAGCGGTTGTTTCGAATGTGCTAATAATAAAACACGCTGTCCCTCAGATGTGTAGGTGTCGATAGTGGATTGATAAGGAGCAATATCCTCTAGCACAAATTCTGTTGCGCCTAGAATAAAACTGCCCAAATTTTCAAACGAAGCCCCACTCCATTTTCGTGCGGAAGAAAACGGTACTGTACAGATACAAGTTGCTTTATCAAATTGATCAAAGCGGTCTTTAATTGCATAAAAAGTAGGGTTATTATCATTTAATACATAAATCAGTGCGCCTGCCGCTTGATTAATTTTTTCTTCAGATGTGTCATTGAGTGGCAATACTTTTGTGACCTCCATGGTACCTTCAGTAATGGTTCCCGTTTTGTCAAGGCATAATACGTCAACACAAGCTAATGTTTCAATGCAATATAGCTCTTGTACTAGTGTTTTATGCTGAGATAAACGCAAGATACTGACGGCAAACACCACGCTGGTGAGTAATATTAAACCTTCAGGAATCATGCCAACCAAAGCGGCTACTGTACCTACTATTGCTTCTTCAAACGACTGGCTTGAAATAAAAATTTGCTTACAGAATAAAGCCAGCCCTACAGGAATCAATGTAAAGCCGATATATTTAATGATGATATTTGTCCACTTCATAATTTCAGAATTTGGTTTTTTTAGATATTTTGCATGGTTGGTAATTTTTGCGGCATAATTCTCTTTACCTACATGTTCAACATGTGCATGACAATTTCCGCTGATAATAAAACTGCCTGAAAGCAAATGATCACCGATTTGTTTTATTACAGGTTCCGATTCTCCTGTAAGCAAAGATTCATTGACTTCACATTCTCCGTCAATTACGACTGAGTCTGAACAGACCTGGTTGCCTGCGCTCAGATAGGTGATGTCATCCATGACAATTTCGTGTATAGAGATTTCTTGTCTTATGCCATTGCGTATAACATGCGCTTTTGGTTCTGCAATTAAAGAGAGCTTGTCAATGGTTTGTTTGGCACGTATTTCTTGTATAATCCCAATACATGTGTTGCAAATAATTACCCCCATAAACAATAGGTTTTTGTAAGAGCCGACAATTAAAATTAAAGTAGCTAGAATAATATTTAAAATGTTAAAAGGTGTGATTAAGTTTTCCAAAACAATTCGTTTAATGCTTTTTGTTTTGATCTCGCTGTCGCAATTTACCAGACCTTGTGCATATCGCTGCTGTACTTCTGCGTCCGTTAGACCCTGTAGGTGTTCTGCCGCAGGCGGAGCATGAGGAACATGGTTTTCATCCAAACGCATAGTGATCTCCTAATACTAAATAAATATATTTTAGCTATATGTTTGCATCTGAAAATTTATTATAGCCAATATACAAGAAAGAACTATAAATGTTTATGGAAATCAATCAGGAGTTATTTGCTTTGGCAATATACAGAATTTAAGATTCTAATAGTTAGCAATATTACAAATCTTCTGATGATTTTCGCATACGTCTTTCTTTTATCAATATATTAAAATATTTAAACAAGTTTGTCAATTTTATGTTACTAGATATAATTATGCTAAATAGCCAAAAGTTTATTGATAGTGAAGCAACATGTTGTTGCTCAGAACGTTACAGTAATTATGTGTCAAAAATTGCGTTGTAAATCTTTTTATGTTATAATAATATCAAATCTATGAAAATCATAGAATAGCTATAAAGATTAAAATATTGGGAGGTTTATATATCTTAAAAAAGTTTATCAGCGTTTTGCAACATACCAAAGCGCTTAAAGACTTTGACAGCATCATGATGATGTCACTCACTATATCAATTTTCCTTCCATTTTATATTACCATAGCATGTATGGTTTTAGTCGCAACTGTTGCTATTGTAAAAAAGAGGACACGTAAAGCTATTTTTTTAAATTTATCTAATCTCTTCATCATGAGTGTGATGTTTTACGCTGTAGTTGTGAGTTGTATATATGCAAATGTTGAAGGTATATTGTATTCGTTGATTTTTTTAGTGGCGCTGGTTACCATGTTTTATGGTAAAACAATTATGACATATCGTATATTTGATAATATGATGGATTTAGCATGTTTTACCAGTGTTATATGTATGCCGATTGCGATGATTCAAGTGTTTTATTTTCCATGGCTTACAATAGATGGTAGACCGCCTTCTACGTTTATTAATGCTAATTATTATGGAATGATTATAGAATTTGTGATTATAATTGCTATGTATCGTATTTTTACAAATAAAAATGGAAAAATGAAAAAATGGTATCTGGGAACTATTTTAATAAACCTAATTGGTTTATATATGTCGGCGAGTATGTCGTCGTGCATGACATTGTTCTTGGTAATGCTTATCTATTTAATTGTAAAGGGTAAGAAAAAATCTGCAATGACTGTGCTTTTTGTGTTAATAGCGATTATATCGATTGTTCTGCTATCGGATCAAATACTTCCTCGTATGGATACTGTGAGTGATATTTTAAGTGTACGCGTTGACGTTTGGAGCACTACGTTAAAGGGTATATCAGATCATGCGTTATTTGGAATGGGACCGGGCGCATATCGTATGATATGGCCGTTATACGGGGGATTTGAGACTTTTCATGCACATAATTTATATTTAGATGCTCTTTTGAATTTTGGAGTAATAGGATGCTGCAGTATTTTCTTTTATCTATTGACGCAGCTGAAAATACTTATGAAACGGTTGCAAATAAAAGTATGTAAAAATAGAAACATTTTAGTTTTAGTGGCTTTTGCTGCCGTATTGATTCATGGTGCAACTGATGTGACAATCTTTTGGATTCAAACCGGTATGTTGTTTTTTCTTATTTATACTGCTACAGGAATCCATACTGTAAAAAATCATGTTATTTCAATACATAAAACAAAAACCAGCAGCATAGAATCTGCGTCAGCACCTTGGCATACAGACATATCTTCTTATGGTGTGAAGCATTATAATGAAAACACAGATGAATTTTAAAGAATACTTCTGCAGAACTGAAATGCTGTTAAAAGTTAGGTAGAAAATTAAAAACTGAAGGGTTTGCTACTTGAATAAAACATGTAGCAAGCCCTTCAGTTTTGTTTTGATTCTGAAGCTTATTATAATGGTCAAACATGCGTCATATTTTGGTTATAGAAATGTTTCGAAATAATAAGAATTTATGCTTTGTCTAGCGCATCACGCAAACTTTTGACAAATGTACCGACAGACGGAATAGAGTTTTCTTTTTTCTGACTGACTATTTTTACAATGGAGCTGCCTATAATAATGCCGTCACAGTATGCTTGTATCATAGTTGCTTGCTCTGGAGTTGAGATACCAAAATCGACAGCATAAGGAACTGGAGAGTATTGTTTAACGGTAGCAAAGAAACTGTCCATGTCTGTTCCAAACGAGCTTCTTTCACCTGTAGAGGATACACAGTATAAAAAACCTTTACTGTTTGCGGCAATTGATGCAATACGTTCTTTAGAGGTTGGCGCTATCAAATGTATAGGATAGATGCCGTGCGTATTTGCGTAGGCTTCAATTTCATCGTGCTCTTCCAGAGGAAGGTCGGGTACAATTACAGCATCAATGCCTGTTTCTGCACATAAGGTAAAGAAGCGTTCTGTGCCAAACCTGTAAATGGTATTAATATACATCATCAGTACCAGTGGTACTTGTGTTTTGGTACGTAGTTTTTTTATCATTTTGAAAATACCTGTTAACGTTGTGCCGCCCTGCAATGAGTGAAGGTTGGAGGCTTGAATAGCAGGGCTTTCTGCAACAGGATCGGAAAATGGAACTCCTAATTCAATTATATTAGCACCTTGGCGCTCCATTTCCAATACTAGCTCTTCTGTGGTTGTATAATTTGGATCACCTGCTGTAATAAAGGGAATCAACGCTTTTTTATTTTGTTCTTTCAACTTTTTAAATGTTGTATCAATTCTATTCATGAATCGTTACCCCTCTGTATTTTGCAATTTGGTATACGTCTTTATCTCCGCGCCCTGATAGACATATGACCATAATTTCGTCTGATTTCATTGTTGGTGCAATTTTGATTGCGGCAGCTAGTGCGTGTGAAGATTCAATAGCAGGAATAATACCTTCTATACGTGATAAATACTCAAATGCATATACGGCTTCTTGGTCTGTAATACTGGTATACTCTGCCCGTCCGCTGTGATGAAGATGTGCGTGCTCAGGACCGATACCCGGATAATCTAAACCGGCGGAAATGGAGTGAACAGGATCAATTTGCCCCTCTTCATTTTGCAGAAATAATGATTTCATACCGTGAAAAATACCCTTGGTACCTTTTGTTATGGTTGCCGCATGTAGAGGTGTATCAATGCCGTGTCCTGCCGCTTCAGCGCCTATTAAACGAACAGATGGATTTGGTATAAAGTCGTAGAACATACCAATAGCATTCGAACCGCCTCCCACACAAGCTATAACGCAGTTTGGTAATGTATGCTCTGCTTCCTCTAATTGGCGTTTGGTTTCCTGGCCGATAATTTTTTGAAAATCTCGTACCATAGTAGGGTAAGGGTGAGGTCCCATTGCAGAACCTATTAAATAATACGTATTATCTATGTGAGCAGTCCAGTCACGCATTGCTTCGTTTACTGCGTCCTTGAGCGTGCGAGTACCGCTTTTGACACTGGTTACTGTAGCGCCTAGCAAATTCATACGATATACGTTTAGTGATTGCCGTTCAATATCTTCTTCTCCCATGTAAATTTCACATTCCATACCAAATAATGCTGCAACTGTGGCAGTTGCTACACCGTGTTGACCAGCGCCTGTTTCAGCTATCAGACGTTTTTTACCCATTTTTTTTGCTAGTAATGCTTGGCCTAACGTATTATTAATTTTGTGAGAGCCAGTGTGATTTAAATCTTCGCGTTTGATATAAATTTTAGGCCCGCCTAAATCTTTTGTCATTTGTTCTGCATAATAAAGCATAGAAGGTCTGCCGGCGTAGTTTTGATATAAGGCGGCTAATTCCTTTTGGAATTCAGGATCGTTTTTATAATAGGCATATGCCTGTTCTAACTCATGTACTGCACTCATAACGGTTTCAGGAACATATTGCCCTCCAAAGTCTCCAAATCGTCCTGCTTTTGTTTCCATAATATACCTCTTTTCTTGTTGTCTAATGCATTTAATTGGTGTATGGCGTATCTCTTACTATTTGTATGATTTAATTTTGTCTTTGTTTTTAAGTGAGAATATAACTGCTTAATAAATTTGGTTTTTTGGGGCATCATGTTTTTACATGTCTCATATTGAGCTGAAATATTTAAAATGATAGCTGTTTTGTAGCCTGGATGGTCAAAAGCTATAATTACATTATATAGGAATAAATGGAAATTTGGCATACCCAGGTTAATCTTGAGTAAATTCAAACGTTTTTTTCAATATAGCAAATAGCATTGTAAGCAAAACAACCGATAAGATCTCCGGTTAATTTTGGTTCATTTGGAAGATTCGGAGGTCGGGGTTTCTCCATAATGTCGGACAAATATGTAATTGGATTCTCCAAATGGACTTCTTTGGTGCTGCTTTTCTGTGTGCGGATGATGGTGGCGTTTTTTATTTTAATTGAAGCTTTGGGATTGATGCCAATAAGGGAATAGCGTCCCCGTTGATGAGATTTATCTACGTTTTTCAGCACGAAACAATTTTGATCATTTTTTTCCAAAGCATTATCAATGTGAATAGGAGAGTATGTATCTAAAAGTATCTCATAGAACATAAGAATGAATTTATAATCGTTTAATAATTCGCTTACTTTGTTTCGTGTTGGATATAACATATTTTGACTCCTTCGGTATGAAAGATTTTTTTAGTTAAAATAAAAAGAGTCTATCCTCCCTGTATTAGGGACGATAGACTCGTGGTGCCACCCAAATTCAAAGTATATCCTTTGAGGTTATACTTCCTTTTTGCAGATACGCAGCAAATAAATTCATTTGCCTCAATATCCTTTCCTTTAACGCAGGAGATACGGCGGTAACTACTTAGGTTAAAATTTTATCAAATTTACCTTTTCATTATGCTCCTCACAAACCCATTCACATATATCGTATGTGCCAGCATTCCACCAATCGCTGACTCTCTGAATCATCGTTTTATATGTTACTTACTTTTGCTCTTTGGATTTTACATATCAGTTCTTTAATATTTAATTTTACATAATTTTTTTATAATGTCAAGATAGAAACAAGAAATTTTGATAAAATTTTTACAGTTATTGGGATATATTTTTTCATTGTAAAGGAATCTCATATGAAATTTCTTTTACTGGCTTTCATTTCTACAAGTCTGCGATTTTTACTTTCAAATAGTAGCAAATCAGTTGCAATTGAAACATAGAGGTGTACAAAAATATATTTCTATTTAAAAGTATCATTTTTTTAAATATTTAAAGATCATGAATAGATACCTATGTTAGAATATCTTGAAATTAAAACAGTTTATTATGTCAAAACTACTGCTTGCAGCCGATAATCAAGCGTTTTTAATGTAAAAATAAAATTTGGGTCTGGAATTTACTCTTTGTTTTTGGTCTGCTTTATTTGCAATAGTCTGCCAACATATAGGCATAGTATAGGAAAATCAGTATAATAGAAATGAAAGGAGAATTGAGTTGTCAGTATATAAATGTAATATTTGCGGTTATGAATATAAAGATCAAGATAATATACCATTTAAGGTTTTATCAGACGACTGGATTTGCCCCATATGTGGCGCAGAAAAAGAACAATTTATGCAAATAGCAGAGGAGCAGGATTAGGGCGGATAAGACTCAAAAATTGATATTGCGAGGGCAGAGAATGTTTTAGAGTACCCAAAGGAATTTGCAAAACTTAGTTCTGAGCATGAACCTTACATGCATTTGATTCATCAGATGTCTTTAAAAGGGAGTTCTTTGATTGCACCTATGGGAATGCAAACAGCAATTGTTAATTGGAGCGATATTTTGCTGTTAGGTGCGCAGCTTAATCCTGCACCTTTAGATGATGATGCTCCTGTACATATTAAAACTATAATCGGCAAGTATGCTAAAAAAACGATGGAGCTTGATGGTTCTGTTTATATTTCACATATGAGCTTTGGAGCATTGTCAAAAGAAATTAAAATAGCGCTTGCAAAAGGTTTTGCTATGGCAGGAACAGCTATGTGTTTAGGAGAAGGAGGAATTCTGCCTGAAGAACGTGAGGCAAGTCATAAATATATATTTGAATACGTACCTAATTTATATAGTGTAACCGACGAGAACCTACAGAATTGCGATGCAATTGAGATTAAAATAGGTCAAGGAACAAAACTCGGTATGGGGGACATCTACCAGGTGCAAAGGTTACGCCGGAAATTGCAAAAATTTGTAATAAATTGGTTGGTGAAGATATCATAAGTCCCAGCCGTTTTTCTGATATTCGAACCAAGAATGATTTAGGAGAACGGTCAGGGGGACGTCCCATTGGCATTAAAGTTGCAGCTGGGCATATTGAAAAGGATTTAGAATGTATTGCTTGTGCAAAGCCCGATTTTATTACTATTGATGGTAGAGGAGGTGCCACGGGTGCAAGTCCGTTAATTTTAAGAGAGGCCTCCAGTGTTCCTACTATTTATGCACTTTATAGGGTCAAAAAATATTTGGTAGACTATAATCTTGATATTGATTTGGTGATTAAGGAGGTCTGCGTATCAGCAGTGATTTTGCAAAAGCAATTGCAAGCGCAGCTCTTATGTCTGCTGCATGTCAGCAATATCGTGTTTGTCATGCAGGTACATGTCCTGTAGGAGTGGCTACACAGGATCCTAAATTACGTGAAAGATTGCACATAGAACATGGAGCAAAATGTTTGTATAATTATTTAAATACTGTTTTTGAGGAACTGAAAATGTTCGGACGGATTACAGGTCATGATAATATTCATAATCTTTCTGTAAAAGATTTGGTTACGGTTAATCATGAAATTTCAGAACATACCAATATTATGCATGCTTAGCATTTTTAACGAGAAAGTGGAAAAAAGTAGCTTGACCACTTCCTCTTTTTTTACTTTTTATTTTATCACCGAATAATACATAATTAATGTTACAGTTTAAAATAATAGGTTTCTGTTATAAATTTTTACTATATGTTTTTTGAATACGGTGTATCAAAGGGTTTTATAAAGATTGCACGAGGTATGTGGAAAAAATTGCGATGAGTTAGTTAAGGGGATTAGGCGCATAACCAAATACCGACTGTTTTGTGTTTCAATACAAGAACATTATTAAATATTTGTGTTTCGAAAATGAAAATATGATATATGTTCATATAGTAAAGAGATGTAATTTAAGCAATAAATTGTGTAAAGCGTAAAATATGGGCTACTATGGAATTCCAAAAAGCTGGTACATTGCAGGAGAATTTTTTAGAGACAATGATACAACAAAATAGCTGCCGTTTTGTTGGCAGCTGTGTGATCGTTTAGATATATCCTGTTTGTCAGTGTTTATTTGATTCATTAAAGTGAATAGATATAGTATGTTTTGTCTCTTATACTGATTTAAGTATTACAAACAAATTAAATAAAAATATGGATGAATTGGAATATAATAGAATGAATTGCAAGCGATATGTATATAAGCGATATTTTTTGCAAAAATATTAAATGTGCTTATAATTTTATGGAAGTTTAACAATAGTTTTGTATTTTTGATATATAAGATATATGACATTCAATATAAACTCTTGACAAATTGTATATTTTTTTTATAAAATTATAATGACTATTATAAACTTTATAATGGTTGCAGTGTAAAAATACTACTGTAATAAAAAGAAGTTGATTTGGAGAATGAAAGGAGGCTCAATGAAACATAATTTGCAAATCAACAAAAGTAAACAAAAAGTAATTAGTTTAAACAAAGAAATAGGGGGAGAAAAATGGGCACCGATATTAAAGCGTTACCAAAACCGGTTAGAGCTTTCTTTAACGGTATTGGACAGGTAGTTTTTATTGAAAACGTCATTGCCGGCGCAATGATTTTTGTATCATTTTGGATCGCTGGTCTTGAGATGCACAATTGGGATTTTGCAAATTGGTATAGTTGGAGACCTTTGGTATTTACTTTTATTGGCGTAAATCTTGCTAACCTTGTTGCATATCTGATGGGCGCTGATAGAGATGCAATTACATCAGGATTATTTGGTTTTTGTCCAAACTTAATTGCAATCGGCGCATGTACTTTTACAGGCGCTGCAGATGCAGCAGGTAACTGGTGGTCTGCATGGATTCTTTTAATAGTAGGATGTATTTTGTGCGTTCCTTTACAAATGTTTGTCAACAGATTTACAAATCATTTTGGATTACCTGGCTTCACTTTTCCATTTATCCTGATGATATGGTTCTTTACTATGATCAGCTTCCAGACAGATCTTTTAGCTATTGGTAACGATCCAGTACTAAAAACCGGTATGAACACATTCTTAGACAATGGTTTAACAGGTACTGGTGGTAGCTGGATGACAGGATTTGACTGGAACATTATGGGTTGGGATTGGGGTTCTATGAATCCGACTCACTGGGGTCTATTTGCAATCAATGCTTTTGAGGAGATTTATGTTTTAGATGGATTTATCGCTTCATTGATTGTTATTGCAGCATATTTCTGGTATAAATGGGATTTTGCATTGAAAGCTTTACTTGCTACAGCATTTGCTATTGGCATGGGACTATTATTCGGCGCAGATATGACTCCAATGGGTCTTTCTCTTTACGGTTACAGCTCAATCCTTACTGTGGGCGCTTTGGATACATTCTGCAAAAGCAGAATTAATTCTGGAAGATATTGGTTCTTGTATTTCCTTGGCTTAGTTATGACGAGTTTTATCAATTTTGGTGCGCAAACATTCTTAGGCGCATTTGGATTGCCAAGCTGTACAATCGCATTTGTATTAGCAGGTTGGTTTATCTTAATCGTTGAACGTGTTATGATTGAACAAGCCAATAAAAGAACGCTCAGTAAGCAAGAGTAATGTTTTGTAAATATAAAAGATTTATTAGATAAACAAGCAAACTGAATAACAAAGCAATGCTCCAACGTGCAAGTCTATGATGGATAACGATTAGATCTGTATGGTTGGGGTGTTTTTTTGTAAGTAATCATTTAAAATAAGTTTTTATACAATGCTTTTTAAAAATCAAAGTAAGTTTATTTTGTAAATCATATTATAACAAACTTTTTTGTATGGTTGTGAATCAATTGTAAATAGAATGAAATGCTTTTGTAAATAAATTTTTTGTTTTGATGAAATAAAAGAGAGAAATGAAATATTTCTCCTGCATAGATATTATTATCAATCACAGCACTGCATATATAGGTTTCAAAGATAATGTCTTATATTTTCACATATGTTTTGAGTTGGCAGTGTAGAAAGTTAGTTTATAATTGGAAAGTAACATCATTATAAGAAGTTTTAATTGTGTTGACATTTAAAAATATACTTTATGTGAATCATTTTCACATAAAGTATATTTTTTTAGCTATCTGACATTTTTGTAACAGATAGCCTAATAAGATTGTTCCAACATTTGGTAATAATGAATCACTTTGCGGATAAAAGCTTCGTTAACACCGAAATGTTCCGCTAAGTCCCAAATTTCACAAATTCCGTTTTGTAATGCCTGTCTATATTCATTGTAAGGCACGACATGCTGGATTGCCCAGCGTGTCGCTTTTTCTTCATGTTTTGCGACTAAATCGTATGGACTATTTATCTTGTGTGTGGTTCCTGTCATAATGTGACCGGCCTCGTGGGCTAAAATGCAAATTTCATCAGCTAAAGATTCAATTGCATTTGGATTAACAAAAATAGCATATTTTCGATTTACTTCAATTGTTACGGCAGGAGAATCGCATAAATTGTGACTATACACTTTTACACCTGAATTATAAAGTTCTTTGTAAATATCAAATAATATTTTCATAGTTTATTCACTTTCTTTTTTGTTCTTTTTCTTGCTGCTGAACAAAAAATTTCGCCATTTCTAGCAGCTTCATTTTATTTTCTTCACTTAATTTCTTCCCTTCATGATGCATAGCATAAGTAAAATCATCAAATGACAGTTCTTTGGCAGATTCGGCCGGGATATTTTTCTGGTCTGTTTTGCCTAGTAAATAGTCTACTGTTACATGAAAATATTGAGAAATTTTTGATGCGTATTCTGCAGAAAGGGTTTTAGTTCTTCCTGATTTTAACTCTGATAAGGTGCTGCGGCTGATATTTAGAATGCGACATAACGCTGTAATGTTTGTATGATTTTCTTTGCAAAGTTGATTAATTCTGTTGTACATATCCATTTTAATGCTCTTCTCCTTTAGGAATTTTGCATAAATTTTACAGAATACTGAAAAAAAACAAGTGAAAACCGTTGACATTTACAGAACTCTGATATACAATCTAAATATAAAACAGAATTCTGAATATATTTAGAGATTGATTTCAGTATATTACAGAATTATGTAAATGTCAATAGAAAGAAAAGGAGAAAGCATATGGCAAAATTTCAAATGACTCCGTTAGGCATTGCAATGAAAATTAAGTTAATGCAAATGGGGCAAACACAGGCATGGTTGATACAACAATGCAAACACATGACGGGAATGTATGTAGATTGCTCAAACTTGCATAAGATTATGACAGGACAGCTAAACAGTCCGAAGCTGGAACATGCCATTAAAACAATTTTACAACTATAAGTATAGCAAAGTCTATGTCCCATAAAACGGACTTTAACTCAAAATATTTGAGAAGCAGTATGCTAAGTATTGTTAAGATATTTGGACGGATTTCATTATACAAATATTTATACAGCATTAATGAAATATTGGTCATGTAGGAACTATTTATTAGTTACTGTAGTTTGTTATAGCAGAGTGTACGATCTTGTAATGGGTTAGAAAAGAAAATTAATTTAAGAATTGTTATATTAAATATTTAGTAAAAGCCGAGCTATAACATATCAAAATTTATTTAAAGGAGGGATATCCATGAAACATGAACAACAGGTTATGTATATCAATCAAACATTACAGCAAATGCGCGAATTTTTGTATGATAGCGTTGATGCGTTTTATCAAATGAAACGTTTGGCGTTGGGGAATGGTACAGTAGAATTATGCAATCAACTGTACGGGGGAATGCAAGTGTATCGGGGGATTAAAGAGCTTGCAAATGCTGTGGGTAAAGTGCCTCATACAGAATGGTCGGGTAATCTAGAGTATCCTCTAGAAGCCTCTTTCGAATTTTGCGGTGTAAGATTTTATCAATTACGAGAGGCGGGTACAGATTGAAATATATTGGTATTGGCGAAAACAAAGGATTAGAGGTTCGAGTACAGGATGCATTGTGTTATGTAATGCTGCATTGCGGTATTCAAATTATACATATAACAAAACTTACTGAAGAATTTGCCCAAATGCTCGTAGCATGGTATTTTAGCGGTAACTGGTTGAAAGAAAAAGAAATTGGGGACGGATGATGGTGTAGAAATCCCTATAATGCGAACTGTGGGGTGAAACATACAAGGGAATATGGAACGAAGGATGAAAAGGAGGAATAGAATGGTAGTGAAATGCTTAGGTTGTTATTACTACAGAAGCTTATCGCAAAATAAATTTTTCGACGATTATTGCTGCCATTATCTGCTTGATACAGGTAAATTAAGGAAAATTCCGCCGGAAGCGTGTTATCAACATGTTGGTACGCCGTATTTAAAACAAAAACGTGAACCGCGACGATGGAGTTTATAAGCAAAAGTCGAATCAAAGGAGAATAGAAACTATGAATTTATTGGTGGTAGATGTCAGTGAACATCAAGGACAAATTGATTGGTATAAAGTGAAGAGGGCAGGGATTGCAGGAGCAATAATACGCTGTGGGTACGGAGTGAAGTCTCCAAGCCAAATAGACAAGCAGTTTGCCAATAATCTAGCAGGCTGTAAAGCGATTGGAATACCATACGGATTTTACCATTATTCCTATGCTACAAGCGTAGAAAGTGCAGAACAAGAAGCGGATTTTTGCCTGGAAATCATTGCAGGTTCTAACCCACAGTATCCAGTAGCGTTTGACATGGAAGAAAGCAGACAATCGGCATTAGGTAAGTCTGTGTGTGCCGATATTGCGATTGCTTTCTGTAATAAAATCAGAGCTGCAGGATATATACCAATGTTATATACTAACTTAAATTGGTCTCGTAATTATATTGATATGGATAAAATAGACGCTGCAGGTATAGACGTATGGATGGCACAATATAACACACAGTGCGATTATGCTGGTAAGTATGTGATGTGGCAATATACCTCCAAAGGTGTTGTAGACGGTATTACAGCCAATACTGTTGATATGAATTGGTGCTATAAAGGATATGCAAACGATGATATATTACCGCCAGACCAGCAACCAAAAGATACTTATACGGTTATGGCGGGGGATACATTAAGTGGTATTGCGGCTAAGTTTGGTACAACCTATCAAGATTTGGCTGCAATTAATGGTATTGTAAATCCCAATTTGATTCAAGTTGGACAAATTATTAAGTTGAGTGGTAATGCTGCGGCTGACCGTACCTACACAGTGCGGGCTGGCGATAGTTTATGGCAAATTGCACAAGCGCAGTTGGGGAATGGTGCTAGATACAAGGAAATCAAGAGTTTGAACGGTCTATCATCGGATATGATATATCCGGGACAAGTACTGCGGTTGCCATAGTGAGGTGCAGTTATGAGCGACAATATTGCAATCGAAGCAAAAACAGCGGCTGCATCTGCACATAAGCGGATAGATGCTTTGGCTGTAGAGGTGAAAGACTTACGAAATTTAACAGAAGCAGTTATTAAAATAAATAGTAAGGTTGATCATTTAACTGTCGATATGCATGAAATCAAAAATGATATTAAGCAAGTCACATCCAAACCGGGTCAATGGTGGGATAAATTAATAGCAGCTGCGATTGGTGCATGTGCATCTGGGATTGTCGCGGCAATCTTAACACAAATATTAAAATAACGGAGGAAAATAAAATGGATTTTTTAGAGTATATTAAACCGGAGCTTTTGATTTTAATTCCGGTATTGTATGTAATTGGATTAGGCATAAAGAAAACAACTTTGATTGCAGATAAGCTAATCCCATTGGTAATTGGTGCATTCGGTATTTTACTGTCTATTATTTATGTTCTGGCAACTGCTCATCTGCATAGTTTTCAGACAATTACGATGGCCATTTTTACTGCTTTAACACAGGGGATTTTGGTGAGCGGCGCAAGTGTATATGCTAATCAAATTTTTAAGCAACTGCAATCGTAGTGAGATTTAAAATAAAAGAGCCCTCGGTTGAGAGCTCTTTTATTTTTTGAGTTTACGTTGAGTTTTGAAGGAGAGATTTTGACAAAAAACTTTTATGCAAGATCATATGATTTTATTATGCAGCATAAATATTGGAATATATGAAAAGCTTGCGTGAATGAGAAATCATCCTTTATTTTGAGGACAAGAAGCTTCTTGTCCTCTTTTTTATACTATGCTACTGATAGAAGTTTGTGACAGTGTAACATATAAAAAAGTTAGCCACATCTTAAAAAATGATGTGGCTAAAGGAGAAAAATATGAAAAAGAAATATGACTTTTTTAATTCAGCTGTCATATTCAATCGGTCCAATACTGGTATACTCAATTTTAGCCAGTATTGACAGTAAAAAGGAATGATAGGAGTATGAAAAATATTTATGCTGTTTAGCATGTTTGTAGTATAGAATTCTTATGTGATAGTTTTATGAACACAATTAGAAAATTATGCGAAAATAGTGTTAAATAAAATGGTTTGCGTTTTTTTGAGAAAAGATTTAAAGTTTAGACACACATTGAGTAAAGGATATAGGTTAAAATAATTTTATTGTTCAATTAGACCGTGTGTAAAATTTATAGATTAACAATTCTATTTATAAACAAATATAGAATCATATATGTATATATTTGAATGTTATAATAAAAAAAAATTAAAAAAACGTATTCCTTGTAAAAAAAAGAATCATTATTTTATAGAATGTTTACAATTAGGTATGAATTTGAATTGTATAAGTGTTTACTTTAAATGGCGAATCCTTTATAATAGATAACATATAAGCTAATAAAATTGATCTGATAGGAACTTCGTTTTGAGGCAGAAGGAGTATTGTATTTATGAATTTGCAAGATATGAAAGAACTGATGAAAGAATTTAATGATTCTGATATCTATAAACTTTCCATCGAAATGGACGATGTAAAATTAAAGCTTGAAAAAGTGCAGCCGACACAACCGATTATGACTGCGCCGCCTGCTTTAATGCCGACAGCTGTTCCTTCTGTTCCGGCAAGTATCTCAACGGATTCCACTGTTCAGACGCCTGTGTCTGTTTTGGATTCTGCTCAGGGTACACCTGTAAAATCACCGGTGGTTGGTGTGTTTTATTGTGCAAGCGCACCAGATGCCCCGGCTTTTGTAAAGCTTGGTGACAAGGTGCAAAAAGGGCAAACCTTATGTATTATTGAAGCTATGAAAATGATGAACGAAATTAAAGCGCCTGTTTCAGGTGAAATCATTAGCATTCTTGCAGAACAAGAAGGTTTGGTAGAATACAACGAAACCATTATGGTTATAAAAGAATGCTGATAAAGGGTTAGGGTGGACAATTCATGTTTCAGAAAATATTGATTGCAAATCGCGGAGAAATTGCAGTCCGGATTATTCGCGCATGTAAGGAACTTGGGATTGAAACAGTGGCAGTTTATTCTGAAATAGATAATAATGCGCTTCATGTACAATTAGCAGACAAGGCAGTTTGTATTGGACCAGCCAAATCTACGGAAAGCTATTTGAATATGAAAAATATTCTTTCCGCTGCAGTTGCTCTAGGGGTGGATGCCATCCATCCGGGTTTTGGTTTTTTGTCTGAAAATGCTACGTTTGCCCGTTTGGTAAATACTTGCGGCATTACTTTTATTGGACCAGATGGCGATGTGATTGATCGAATGGGCAATAAATCTGCTGCCCGCGCTTTAATGCTTGAAAACGGTATACCCGTAGTGCCCGGTTCCAATGGCAGTGTAAAGAATTTAGAAGAAGCACAAAATGCGGCTGACGAAATAGGTTTTCCTGTATTGATAAAAGCGTCTGCAGGCGGTGGTGGCCGAGGTATGAGAAAAGCATTTACACAAGAAGAGTTTGAGCAGGCTTATACGGCAGCTAAAGCAGAAGCAAAAGCTTGTTTTAATGATGATGACATATACATTGAAAAATTGATTCTTAATCCAAAGCACATAGAGTTTCAGATTATGGCAGATAATTTTGGCAATGTGGTGCATTTAGGTGAACGTGACTGTTCAATTCAGAGACGAAATCAGAAGCTGCTGGAGGAAGGACCTTCTGCTGCTTTGACACCCAAACTTCGTGAGAGCATGGGGCGTCATGCAGTACAGGCTGCAAAGGCTGCAGGTTATCGAAATGCTGGTACTATTGAATATGTTCTGGATCAAAATGGAAATTACTATTTTATTGAAATGAATACTCGTATTCAAGTAGAACATCCTGTAACAGAAATGATTACCGGCATTGATTTGGTTCGCGAGCAAATTCTAATTGCATCTAATCATCCGCTTTCCTTTACACAGGATGACGTTGTGTTAAATGGTCACGCCATCGAATGCCGTATCAATGCAGAAAATCCAAAAGAGGATTTTCGCCCTTGTCCTGGTCAGGTGTGTGGAATTAATTTGCCGGGAGGATTGGGTATACGTGTTGATTCAGCCTTATATCAAGGATATAAAATTCCGGCGACATATGATTCTATGATTGCAAAATTGATTGTGTATGGCAATACGAGAGACGAAGCGATTTGTCGTATGAGCCGTGCTTTAGAAGAGATGATTGTGCAAGGTGTAGATACGAATATTGAATTACATTATATGATTTTACAAAATGAGGTCTTTTTAAAAGGCGATTTTGATACCAGTTTTATTGAAAAGAACCTGGAGAAATTGGTGAAATAGATGGAAGAACTGTTTAAAGAGCGACGAGAAAAATTGAATCTTCTCAAGACCCTACTCCGTAAACCAAAAGAAGAAAAGACAGGTGCTCATGTATCCAATGTTCCGGAGGGATTATATACGAAATGTCCGGAATGTGATCAGGGTTATTTGAGCGAGGATATTCAAAAAAATTTTTTTGTTTGTCCTGGTTGTGGTCATCATTTTAAAATTACGGCAGCAGACCGTATTGAGCTGTTGGTTGACAAAGATAGTTTTAGAGAAATTACGCCAAGATTAAGAACTCAGAATGTATTGGGTTTCCCAAACTATACGCAAAAGCTAGCGCATTTAGAAAAAACTACTGGTTTAAATGATGCGGTTGTAACAGGGATTGCCAAGGTATGCGGTTTGCGTGTGGTAGTAGGTGTTATGGATAGCCGATTTTTAATGGGCAGTATGGGCAGTGTGGTAGGAGAAAAAATTACACGAGCTATTGAATATGCTACAAAGCGTCGGTTGCCGTTGCTAATTTTCAGTGCGTCCGGTGGTGCAAGAATGCAGGAGGGTATTATTTCTTTAATGCAGATGTCTAAAACTAGCAGTGCTCTGGCAAAGCACAATGCGGCGGGCTTATTATATATATCTTATCTGACGCATCCCACAACAGGGGGAGTTACGGCAAGTTTTGCCTCTTTGGGAGATATTATGCTGGCAGAGCCGAAAGCTTTGATTGGATTTGCAGGACCTAGGGTGATTGAGCAGACCATTAAACAAAAATTGCCGGAGGGGTTTCAACGTTCTGAATTTTTGCAACAGCAGGGATTTATAGATCAGGTTGTAGAGCGTAAAAAAATGCGCGCTACCATTGCATTGTTATTGAGACTTCATGCAAGGGAGGCAACGCTTTAATGTCTATTCAAGAAGCAGAAGTGCAAATCCGTAAAATTGAAGAAGAGATTCATTTGCTGGAACAAAGGGATTCACCGGATATTGATTTTGCGGTTATGAAAGAAGAGTTGGAAAAAGCCAGGCATAAAATACAGACAAAGGCATATGCCAATTTGTCCAGCTACGATAAAGTGTATTTAGCGCGTAAATCTACCCGCCCTAATATACGCGATTATATTAGTAACGTATTTGAGAATTTTTTTGAACAGAGGGGCGACCGTCTTTATCGTGACGATTGTTCTATTATCGGTGGAATTGCCATGTTTCGTGATATGCCAGTGACGGTACTAGGGCATCAAAAAGGTAAAAGTCTGGAAGAAAATTTGCTTTGCAATTTTGGTATGCCGAATCCAGAAGGGTATCGCAAAGCGTTGCGTATTATGAAACAGGCTGAAAAATTCAAACGTCCTATTATTACTTTTATTGATACGGCAGGTGCATATCCTGGTATTGAAGCAGAAGAACATGGCCAAGGTGAAGCAATAGCTCGTAATTTAATGGAAATGTGTAATTTGACTGTGCCGGTTATTAGCATTGTAATTGGTGAAGGCGGAAGTGGCGGCGCTTTGGCTTTATCAATTGCTAACCGTATTTGGATGCTGGAAAACGCCGTATATTCTGTTTTATCACCAGAAGGCTTTGCAACAATTTTATGGAAGGACAGCTCCAAAGCAAAAGAAGCCAGCGAGATTATGAAGTTAACAGCACAGGATTTGTATGCGTTTAATATTGTAGATGTGATTGTAAAAGAACCTATGGGGAATTTAAACGAACATGCGGATTTTATATACACACAATTAAGAGATATGCTGAACAATGAACTAGTTGCTCTTAGTAAAATGAGCGAACGTGCATTGTTGGAGCAGCGTTATAAAAAGTTCCGCAGTATTGGTGATTGCAGCGGTATTTAAGTAAAAATTAGCAAGGAGTTTGTATGAGCGGAATTGATATTTTAGGTACAGGACATTATGTACCCGAAAATAGGCTAAGCAATGATGATCTTTCGAAGATGGTAAAAACAAATGATGAATGGATATTTCCAAGAACAGGTATTAAAACACGTCATATTAGCAAAACAGAAAATACCTCTGAATTAGCATATCAAGCTGCAAAAAAAGCTATTGAAAATAGCGGTATAGATAAAAGTGACATTGGTTTTATCATTGTCGCAACCTGCAGTGCGGATAACATTATGCCTTCAGTGGCTTGTATGCTGCTGGATCGCTTAGATCTCAACAATCAACATGTAATGGCTTTTGATTTAAACGCTGCGTGTACCGGTTTTGTGTATGCTTTATCTGTTGCAAATGCTTTGCTGGCAACGCGTCCTGACAAATGTGCAGTTGTTATCGGGGCGGAGGTATTTTCCAAATTGCTGGATTATACAGATCGTTCTACCTGTATTTTGTTTGGTGATGGTGCAGGCGCAGTAGTAGTGAAATATTGCGCCTCAGCTAAATTTTATCAAGTGATATCTTCAAAAGGAAATACGGATGCACTGCGTATTCCAGGAGTTCCGTTTTATGATTGTACCGAACCGTCTTATTGTACAATGAATGGACAGGAGGTTTTTAAATTTGCTGTAGAATACCCGTCGTATTCTATGCAGGAGGTTTTGGACCATTTAGGTTATACGATGAAAGATATCCATTATGTATTATTTCATCAGGCAAATGCACGTATTGTTGCTTCAGTAAGCAAGCGGATGAAAATTAGACAAGAGCAGCTTTATATGAATATTGAGGAATATGGCAATACTTCGGCTGCAAGTATTGCAATTATGCTGGATGAAATGAATCAGAAAGGTCTGCTGAAAAAAGGCATGAAATTATTACTGGTTGGTTTTGGTGCAGGACTTACTTGGGGTACCATATATTTAGAGTGGTGACCGGCGTTTGTTTTATCTTTAAGAATTCGATGAGAGTGAATTTTGGAGGTTTCCATGAAGTTAACTGAAATGTTAGGGATTAAATATCCTTTAATACAGGGAGGCATGTCTAATATTGCAACAGGTGAGTTTGCTGCTGCGGTTTCCAATGCAGGCGGTCTGGGGGTAATTGCAGTAGGCAGTATGACGGTAGATATGGTACGTAAGCATGTGCAAATATGCCGTAGTCTTACAAATCAACCGTTTGGCGTTAATCTTATTTTAATCAATCCTGATGCTGATGCCATTGCCCAAATGTTGATTGAAGAGAAAGTTCAGGTGGTCACTACGGGCGCAGGGAATCCGGGTAAATACATAGCAGCGTGGAAAGAAGCAGGTATGAAGGTTTTTCCGGTTGTACCGTCAGTGGCGTTGGCGCAACGTATGGAACGCAGTGGTGCAGACGCAATTATTGTAGAGGGAACAGAAGCTGGTGGACATATTGGAGAGTTAACGACTCTTGCCTTAGTTCCGCAGGTTGTGGATGCAGTGAATATTCCTGTGATTGCAGCAGGAGGTATTGCAAGCGGACGTCAAATGTTAGCGACGTTTGCTTTGGGGGCCAGCGGAGTACAGGTTGGTACATGCTTACTGGTTTCAGAGGAATGTCCTATTCATCCAAATTACAAAGATGCCATTTGTAAATCCGGAGATACAGACACAATAGTTACTGGAAGAATTGCCGGAACTCCAGTACGGATTATCAAAAATAAAATGGCGCGAGAATATATTAAAAAAGAAAAACAGGGTGCTACTGCAATGGAGCTAGAGGTATATACACTTGGTTCTTTAAGAAAAGCAGTTGTTGATGGAGATATACAAAACGGTTCTCTTATGGCGGGACAGGTTGCAGGACAATGTAAAGAAATCCGACCGCTTAAAACAATTATTGAAAACTTATTTGAAGAATACAAGCAGGCATATTTGACGTTGGAAAAGGAAATTTAGCTTATGCAAACGATCAAACTTAAAAATAAGACAATACAGGTTCCAATTATTCAAGGTGGCATGGGCGTAGGAATATCGCTTGGCAATCTGGCAGGGCACGTGGCTCAATGTGGTGGTCTCGGTGTAATTTCAACTGCCCATACTGGTTACCGGCTAGATGATTTTTGGGATAATTTTTTAGAGGATAATTTGACCGAGCTAAAAAATGAGATTAGAAAAGCTAAAGATATTGCCCAAGGAAAGGGTATGGTTGGCATTAATGTTATGGTTGCCTTACGTCATTATGACAAAATGGTAAGGGCCGCTATCGAGGGCGGCGCAGATGCCATTATTTCGGGGGCAGGACTGCCTATGGAATTGCCTGGAATTGTAGGTGATGCCGATATTGCGATTGCACCGATTGTATCTTCAGGTAAAGCAGCAAGAATAATTTGTCAGGCTTGGAAAAAACGTCACGATCGTCTGCCGGATTTTATTGTAATTGAGGGCAGTAAGGCAGGGGGACATCTGGGATTTTCTTATCAAGAGCTGATTGAACAGAAAGAACAGCCTTTGGAGGAGATTTTTAAAGATGTTCAAGGGATTATAAAAGGTTTTGAGGAGAAATATCAGGCGCAGATTCCCATTTTTGTTGCCGGCGGTATTTATAGTGGTCATGATTTAAGAAAATTTACAGACATGGGAGCTGCGGGCGCGCAAATTGCAACACGATTTATTGCAACCTATGAATGTGATGCAAGCCCAGAATTTAAAAAGCACTATATTAACGTAAAGCCAGAGGATATTGTGTTGATACAAAGCACGGTCGGTATGCCGGGTAGAGCGTTACGCTCTCCGTTTATTGAGCGCCGTGAACGTGGTGAAGTTGATCATATCAGCCGTTGTGTAGTATGTTTGCGCCCCTGCGATCCAAGAGTAGTTGACTATTGTATTACAAAGGCGTTAACGGAGGCGGCCAAAGGTAATTGGGAAGAAGGTCTGTTCTTTTGTGGAAGTAATGGTTATCGTATGGATAAAATTGTACATGTAAAAGAGGTTATTGACGAAATTATGAGCGAATACCAAAGTAATGGGTAGTAATCAATCGTTTTTGAGAAAAGGCATGGTGAAATTCATGAAGACAGCATTTGTTTATGCAGGACAAGGAAGCCAGATTGTTGGCATGGGGAAAGAGTTCTATCAGAATTTTTCTATAGCACAAGAGGTTTTTGATGGGATAGAGTTAGATTTTGATGTTAAAAAGCTTTGTTTTGAAGGTCCTCTGGAAACCCTGTCCCAGACACAATATACACAGCCTTGTATGGTTGCTGTAGCAATCATAATCACGGAGATTTTAAAGGAACACGGCATTGTGCCTGAAATGGCGGCCGGTTTAAGCCTTGGTGAATATTCTGCTTTGTATGCTTCAGGCGCACTTGATAGAAAAACGGCTTTGGAACTGGTGCGTTACCGCGGCAGAATAATGGAGGAAGCTGTACAAGGTATTGAAAGCAAAATGGTTGCAGTGCTGGGATTAGAACGGGAGTTTGTAGAGCAGGCATGTGCGGCAGGGGCTCAATTTGGTTTGGTGCAGCCTGCAAATTATAATTGTCCCGGACAAATTGTGATTGGCGGAGAAGTAACAGCTGTTGATAAGGCTGCAGAGCGTGCGTTAGAGTTGAAAGCAAAACGAGTTATACCATTGAATGTAAGCGGACCGTTTCATACTGCTTTATTAGAGCCGGCTTCCAAAAAATTAGCAGAAAGATTAAACAGAGTTGCGTTTGGAGATTTGCAAATACCAGTTGTATTTAATACGACTGCAAGTGAAATACAACCGGAACAAACGATTGAGGGGCTTTTAACAAAGCAAATTATGTCGCCTGTATACTTTGAGGACAGCATCCGTTATATGCTGGACTGGGGAATTGATACATTTGTAGAGATAGGTCCAGGTAAAGTGCTAAGCGGATTTATTAAAAAAATTTCTAAAAATACCGCAATATATCAGGTAGAGGATATTGCGTCCTTAAACAAAACTGTAGAAAGTATAAAGGGGGAATAGTATGGATTTAAAAAATAAAGTGGCCATTGTAACAGGAGGCAGCCGTGGTATTGGTAAAGAAATTTGTTTAAAATTTGCGTCTTTGGGCGCTAACTTAGTCATTAATTATATGAGCAACGAAAGCCTTGCAATGGAAGTTAAAAAAGAGTGTGAAAAGTTAGGTGCACAGGTTGCGTTAAGTTTGGGAGATGTTTCTAAAATGGCGGACTGCGAAGCGTTGTTTCAAACAGCAAAAGATACTTTTGGTAGAGTGGATATTCTGGTAAATAATGCAGGTATTACAAGAGACAATCTTTTGATGCGTATGAGCGAAGAAGAATTCGACTCAGTCATTGCAGTAAATTTAAAAGGCGCATGGAATTGTATGAAACAAGCGGCGCGACCCATGATGAAGCAAAAGTACGGTAAAGTGATTAACATGACTTCTGTGGTTGGTGTAAGCGGTAATGCGGGTCAAATGAATTACGCTGCTAGTAAAGCTGGTGTAATTGGTATGACAAAATCTATGGCAAAAGAGCTTGCTAATCGTGGTATAACGGTTAATGCAATTGCACCTGGTTTTATTCAAACAGATATGACAAATGTATTAACAGATGAAGTGAAAGATGAAGTGAAACGAGTCATTCCAATGGGTGTTATGGGTAAAGTGGAGGATGTTGCAAATTTAGCGGCATTTTTAGCAAGCGATGAATCTGGCTATATTACAGGTCAGGTAATTCATGTTGATGGCGGTATGGTGATGTAAGAAAGAGCAGATAATTGATTTCTGCTCAAGGGAGCAGAGAAAAGGAGCATAGTGTGAAAAGACGTGTAGTAGTAACAGGAATGGGTGCCTTAACCCCTATTGGGCACAATTCAAAAGAATTATGGGAATCAGTAAAAGCTGGTAAATGTGGAATTGATTTTATAAAAAATTTTGATACAAGTAACCACAAGGTTAAGATTGCGGCCGAGATTAAAAATTTTAATATGGATGACTATATTGAAAAACGAGAGGCCAAGAAAATGGATACATACTGTCAATATGCAATGGTATCTGCCAAGCAGGCGTTTGCAGATTCCGGTCTGGATATTGAAAAGATCAATCCGGAACGTTTTGGAGTGATTTATTCTTCCGGAGTGGGTGGCATTGGCACCATGGAGCGTGAACATTCCAAAGCATTAGAAAAAACCCATGACCGTGTATCGCCATTTTTTGTACCTATGCTTATTGTGAACATGGGTGCTGGATGTATTGCAATTGAATTAGGGGCAAAAGGTATTTGTACTAGTGTTGTAACAGCTTGTGCCAGTGCAACCAATGCAATTGGAGATGCGTTCCGTTATATCCGTGACGGATATGCTGAAATCATGTGTACCGGAGGTTCTGAGGCATCTGTAACAGAACTAGGGATTGGCGGATTTACATCAATGAAGGCTTTATCAGAATGCAACAATCCAAAGCGCGCTTCTATTCCATTTGATAAAGAGCGTTCCGGTTTTGTAATGGGAGAGGGTAGCGGTGCGTTTATTCTTGAGGAGTTGGAGCATGCAAAAGCACGTGGTGCAAAAATTTATGGGGAAATTGTAGGCTACGGTGCTACTTGCGATGCTTTTCATATGACTTTGCCTGTACCGGATGGCAGCGGTGCATCCCGTGCTATGAAAGGTGCATTAGAGGATGCTGGTGTAGCGCCGGAGCAAGTGGATTATATCAATGCCCACGGTACATCTACACCGCCTAATGACCGCGGTGAAACACATGCTATTAAAATGACATTTGGAGATTACGCTTATAAATTAGCGGTCAGCTCTACCAAAGCGATGACAGGGCATTTATTGGGTGGCAGCGGCGCTGTTGAAGCAATTATTACTGTAAAAGCTTTGCAAGACGGCTTTATTCCTGCAACTATCAATTATGAAATTCCCGATCCAGAATGCGATTTAGATATTGTACCGAATGTAGGGCGTAAGCAGGAAATTACATATGCTATGTCTAACTCATTAGGATTTGGCGGTCATAATGCCAGCATTCTGTTTAAGAAGTACAAGGGAGATTAATATGGAACTGAATAGTAATCAAATTCAAAAAATCATCCCGCATCGCTATCCGTTTTTACTGGTAGATAAAATTACGGAGTTGGAACCCGGTGTAAGAGCTAAGGGTATTAAATGTGTTACCGCTAATGAGATGCACTTTGTAGGGCATTTTCCCCAGCACCATGTGATGCCTGGTGTTCTAATTATTGAAGCGTTGGCGCAAGTAGGCGCTGTGTCCATTTTATCGGTAGAAGCCAATAAAGGAAAAATTGCTTTTTTTGGTGGTATTAAAGAGGCGCGTTTTAAGCAACAGGTACTTCCCGGCGATGTACTGGAAATGGAAGTGAAAATGATAAAAATACGCGGTCCAGTTGGTATTGGTTCGGCGGTTGCAATGGTGAATGGAAAGATTGCGTGCAAAGCGGAATTGACGTTTGTCATTGGAGAGAGATAAAAAAAGAGTTTCATTATATTGCTTCTTAGTCAAGAAAAAGGATAGGTTGTTTCAACCTATCCTTTTTCTTGAATTTTTTTGTTGTATACTATTAGTACTACAGACTGTATTCTGATATTGACTTTGTATATAGACTTAAAATATTTCCAATCTGTTATAGCAGATCAAATAATCCATTTATTAACGATATAATTGAATAAAGTTCATAAAGCAATATGGAATTACTTATGTTACACCGATAACGTATTTATAAAAATAGAAAAGTATAGAAATTGATATAAGTTTGTAATAAAACTCATTTGGTTAATAGAGTGCATTTTAAAAAATGATTGATTTTATTTCAAATATGCATGTCTCCCTAAATCATACTATCCATTACTAATTTTATTCATTTGATTTTAATGATTCAATCATATTAATTTTTCGTATTTTAAAGGACATAAACACCATAACCAGTGCGGCGAATGCAAAAGTAATAAGCACAGAGCTTAAATAACTAACCCAGTTGATACCTCGGCCGAACATAATTGTATCCAGTTCTATAATGTTTACCACAAAAGAAGACATCCAAGTGCCTAGACCGATTCCCACTGCAATACCCAATAAAGTCAGTATAATATTTTCACGAAATACATAACTGATTGTTTCTTTTGTATAAAAGCCCAGCACTTTGATTGTGGCAATTTCACGTACGCGTTCTTCAATATTGATATTGGTTAGATTGTATAGCACCACAAAGGCAAGAGCGCCTGCTGTTAATATAATCACAGCCACAATTGCCTGCATACTTTTAATGGTATCATTAAATTGCTCAATAAACGCATCGTTGTATGAGAGTGTGATAATATCGTCGCGTTTTAATAAATCGCTGGCTATTTCGCTTTTTATTTCATCATTTAAATTAGGTACAATAGATAATGCGTTCGTATAAGCGACGGGTTTATGAAAAATTTCTTCATATATTTTTGGTGACATATAGATGTAATGGTTTGCGTAGTTTTCTGTAATTCCGGTAATTGGTGCGGCGTAGTCCTTATCATCTATACGGAATGTGAGCAAATCACCTTCTTTTAAACCTAGCTTTATAGAAATTTTTTCTGTAATAATCACACCTTCATCTTGAAGCTCTAATTTTTTTTCGGTAGTTCTGTTTCGCAATTCAATATAAGATGAAAAATCGCTTGTTGATTCAGGTACCAGAAGATAAGTTTCAATATTGATGCTGTCATCTTGATTATATACTACAGCAGATTGCATAGACACAAATAGATTTTTTTGTGTATGGGTATTTTGATTTAGGTATACTTTCATTTGCTCAGCCTCATCAGCGCTTTTTTCTTTATCAAATACGATTGTGGTATTGTAATGAATAATATCTACAAATTGTTTTTGGGCGATGACCGATACGGAATCATTTAGTCCGAATGCAGTGATAATTAAGGCGGTACATCCGGCTACACCAAGCAAAGTCATTAAAAACCGTATTTTATAGCGGAATAAATTGCGAGCAGTAACTTTCGATGTAAAACTGCAATACTTCCAAATTAAATTGATACGTTCTAATAAAATACGTTTTCCGGGTTTTGGCGCTTTAGGACGCATTAAAATGGATGGCGATACCCGAAGAGAGTTATAGCAGGCGATAATTGTTACTGCTGATGTGCATATTATTGCAACAAGAATTGATAAGAGTGGATATAACCACGGTACAGAGTAAATCAGGGATGGTAGTGACGGATACATTGCTCCATAGGCCATAAAAATCAAACTGGGGAATAGGAAAATTCCAATTGACAATCCCAGTATACAACCGATTGCACCGGCAAAAAGGGAGTATAAAAAATATTTGCCCGCAATTGCAGAGGAAGAATAGCCAAGCGCCTTTAGGGTACCAATTTGAATACGCTGATCTTCCACCATACGTGTCATAGTAGTTAGAGTAACTAGAATCACTACCAATATAAAGAAAAAGGGAAATACAGTTGCAACCGCGTCTACACGTTGCGTATCAGATTCAAAACTGCTATATCCGGGATTATCATCGCGCTGAAATACATACCATTTGATTTCGCTAAATTGGTCAAGTTGTTTTTGTGCGTCGTCAATTTGTTGTCGGGCATCTTCCAGAGTATGTGTGGCTTCTGCTACAGCCTGATCATAATCTATCTCACCTGCTGCTAAATCTGCCTTTGCCTGTTCTAGTTGGTTACGGCTGTTCTGTAAAGCGGCAATACCGTTGGCATATTGAGTTTGATACTGTGCTTGTTGATTTTGTAGGGTGGATAGACCGGTTTCGTATTCCGCTTGACCGGTCCGCAAAGTGTTTTCTGCGTCCAAAGCCGCTTGTTGAGCGATTGCTAGTTGTAAGAATCCTGCTGTAAGCTCTTGTTGGCTACGGTCAAATTCGGCTTGCTGCCGATCCAATTGTGTTTTGGTTTGTGCAAGTTGTTCTTCTCCTTGCCTCAATTGTATTGCAGCATCTTGTAAGGCGGTTTCAGCTTTGCTAAAATATGTTGGAAAAAATGCGGTAATGAATAGTAGTTCACTGTTAGAGAAGAGGGGAGGAATAGGCTGCCCTTGTACCACTGTGTTTTCCACTTTCTGAATACGTTGGTCAAACTCATTTTTAATAGACTGCAATTCCACAATATCAGTGGTATCGCTTTGATTATTTTGAATAAATAGAACCATCGCTGTCAGCATGGCAGAGACGGTACGAGCAAATTCCAATTGTTGGTCGGGGGCGTTTAAAGTACCGTTTGCAATCATGGTCTCGTAAATTTGTTCGGTTTGTTCCAGTTGAGCTGTGGCGTTTTGTAATAATTGTTGACTATGCTTCCATTGAGCCAAGCCGGTATCATATTGCTGCCAAGCCTCTTGTAACTGTTTTTCTCCTTGAACTAACTGTGATTGTCCTTGCCGTATTTGCTGTTCAGATTGTGCCAGTTGTTGTTTTGATTGTTCTAATGCACGTTTTCCTTGTTCCAATTGTTCTTGCGCATTTTTTAATCTCTGTTCTGCTAAAGTGAAGTTTTCGTTGGCAATTTGAGTTCCTTCATGCAGTTGTTGCTCACCATTTGACAATTTTGCTTCTCCGCGCTGAATTTCTACCAGACCATCCTCTAGCTGTTGCTTCGCCTGTTTTAGCTGTATATCAGCTTCCTGTTGACCGTTTTGATAGTCTTGCTTTGCCTGTTCCAGCTGGATTCTTGCATCCTGTAATATAGTTTGCTCAAAGTGAATCACGCGTTCATTTCCAAGTTTTTCAAGTTCTGTTGTTATTTCTTGAATACTATTTTTGTATTCGCTGCTATAAGTAGAAATACCCTGTTTGCTCATATTGGTTTGCACATATACTTCAGTATATCGTTGACTTTTAAAGTTTTCTTGTGGTATCATAAAAAAGCAGTCAATAAAACCATCACCTATTGTACTTTTGCCACGGTCATAGGTAATGAACATAGGTGATTCTACGATACCTACAACTGTATAGATATCCGATGCTAGGATTTCGGACAAATTTTGTTCACCCACAGTTGGTTCCAACTGAATGGTGCTGCCGATTTCAATAATTCCATTCATCGTTTGTGTATGGTCTACGACACATTCATTGGAGGATTCGGGCAGTCTGCCTTCAATGAGAACCGGTTGATTGAGATTTTGATAAGGTGATTCCTTTGGGGAAATACTCATCATTTTTACGGTTGTGCTTTTATTTTCCTGCCGTAAAATGACATCGGCAGAGTAAGCCGGCATAATACCAGCAATTTGATCTGTATTAGCGATGGATTCTAAATCGTCTGTGTCAAAGCCAACGGTAGATTGTAATTTAAAATCCATAAGCTGTTGAGAGTGGAAATAGTAATCGGCCGTTGCCAACATACTGGGGCTGGCGCATTTAATTCCAACAAAAAATCCAACGCCCAAAGCGATAATGAGCAAAATAGAAATAAAACGGTTAAAAGAACGTTTGATTTCACGTAAAGTATCTTTCCAGAGAGCTCCGCTCATTTTTGTATTTCCTCCCTTTTGGAGATATAAAAAGTTTTATTACCATTCAATTTGTTCAATAGGAACAGGATTGTCGTTATAGATGTTACTGATCACTTTACTATTTTTCATGGTGATAATACGATTTGCCATAGGTGTAATGGCATGATTATGGGTAATTAAAATAACAGTCATGCCATCATGATAACAGGTATCCTGCAACAATTTTAAAATTGTTTTGCCAGTATTGTCATCTAAAGCGCCAGTAGGTTCGTCGCATAATAATAATTTTGGATTTTTTGCGAGAGCACGGGCAATAGAAACTCGCTGCTGTTCGCCGCCAGATAATTGTGATGGAAAGTTGTACATACGTTCCTGTAAACCGACGTTGCGTAGAACCAGTTCAACATTTAATGGATCTTTACAAATTTGGCAAGCCAGTTCCACGTTTTCTTTAGCTGTTAAATTAGGAACTAAATTATAGAATTGGAATACAAATCCAATATCGTAACGGCGGTAAGCGGTTAGTTCATGTTCTTTCATTTTGCTGATTTCTTTACCGTCTACATAAATGGTGCCTTCGTCACAGCGGTCCATGCCGCCTAAAATGTTTAAAACAGTAGATTTACCAGCTCCGCTTGACCCAACAATTACAGCGAATTCACCTTTATTGACTCCGAATGAAACATCGTCGCTTGCGGTAATAGTTACTTCACCCATTTTATAGCGCTTATATACATGATTAAATTCAACAAAAGCAGACATTTTGTCACCGCCATACTATAATATCTTATATTTTTATTATACCACATATATTTTTGTTTGTCATGGACTAAGTGCAGGAAATTATAAAAGGGATTTGATAAAAATATATTGACATATATTGCGAAACAGGATATAATAATAAACGCTTTAAATATATGGCCTAGTAGTTCAGTTGGTTAGAACGCCAGCCTGTCACGCTGGAGGTCGACGGTTCGAGCCCGTTCTAGGTCGCCATTATGCTGCTATGGCTCAGTAGGCAGAGCACGTCCTTGGTAAGGACGAGGTCACCGGTTCGAATCCGGTTAGCAGCTCCAATGATCATGTGATAGGCTATGACACGATAGTCTATCACAGAATGATACTCTTTTGATATACAACTCGGTTGTATCACTGCCCTGGATGGAGCATCCTTTCTTACTGAGAGTAAGATAAAGTCTGGCGGTACTTGTCAGCGCAGTACGAGATATTCAATTCCGTACCTGTAGGCTTTGAGAGTTACCGTTACTATGATACAGCTGCTATGTATAAGCCTTTATTGTAAGTCTGCACAAGTATTCAGATTACGACTGGATATTTGCCTTGGCTTATAATTTGTCAAGGTTCAGTGTAGTAAAACAAAAGCCTGTACTTCTTAACCATAAAGAAAGTACAGACATTATAGGCACTTATAAGTCATAGAAGTATTGTGGTACTTTCTATGACTCAAGCCTTGTTTTGAATTTCCCGTTCAAAGCAGGGCTACTAGTGTTTATTTTTGTTTTACTAATTTTTAGTATACACTAATTTTTCCATAATGCAAAAAATTCTATTGAGATTTTAATGAGTTTTTCTTTGTTTCTATATTTAGTTGACTATATACAATAAAAATATTTATGGGACGTACGTCCCCCAGTGATAACAAAGTAAAATGTTACAAACATGTTTTAATAGAGCTTGGTCTTATTTGACTTTCGTTTATACAAATTATGTCAAATTCTGTATAGTAGCCATGCTATCGACTCTTTCTAGCGGAAAGGGGAGTGTACATGTATAATATTATATATCGTCTTTTCTAAATTCTATTATGAAAAGTATTATCAGCTTTATAATTTGCCAATGGTTGGATAGAATGGATTAAAAGATAGTCGGACTAAAAAGAAAAGCACAGGAGTGACAGCTCCTGTGCTTTTATAAGTACACTATATATTGTCTGTTATTATAGCGTTTAAATACACATTTGTCAATTTAATTTCGAATGTATAGATTGATATATGAATGTAATTTATATGTGACGTACGTTTTAAAATAAAGTACAGTACTGCCATTTGGTGGTATTGTGTTTTGTTTTGTATGGGTCGGAAGAATGAATAACATAAGGGCGTTTATTATGGAGATTGTCAACGAAGGAATAATTTACGTATAAGCCACAAGGCGGCAGAGGGTAAAAGATCTGTCGTTTTACGTTTGTTAAAATCATCTAGATGCTTGACTTTAAAACTTAATATACGTATAACAGTAATGTTACTAATAGTAATATAGAGGTAAACGATGGACAATATTATTCTTGGACTTTTACTTATGTGCAATAGAACAATATATCAACTAAGGCAAAGAATCGACAAAGGAATAAATTTGATGTATAGCAGTAGCATGGGAAGCATACAGGCAGCTATAAAAAATTACTGAATTGTGGATTTATCGGCTATGAGGAAATTGTTGATAATGGAAAGTATAAAAAAGTTTATTCTATAACCGAAAGTGGAAGGCAGCATTTTTTCGGCTGGATAAACGCACCCATAGAAGAGCAAAGCCCCAAAAGCCCAGAGTTAGCAAAGGTCTATTTGGATAAAAAGAATCGTGAAACAAATATACGACAGCATTTAATGTTTTTGAGTGAACTATATAATGTGTTGACAGCAATATGTGAAGAAGCAGAAAATATCAAGATTTCAGAGGAGAATGAAGATATACTTAACTATCAATTTGTTTCCGCTCTTTATGGAAAGGAGTTAATTAAATTCAATATCGACTGGTTTGAAAGTCTGTTAAGAAAGATGAGGGACGGTGAAATATGAAACAATACCATTTAGATAAATCACCTATTGTTTATTATACCAACAGAAAGAAAAAAGCTGAGTGGATACTTTTTATACACGCAGCTTTTGTAAATCATAATATGTTTCAAACACAAATTGACTATTTTCAAGATAAATACAATATTCTTACTCTTGATATTATTGGTCACGGTAAATCAACGAAAGCAAGAAAAGGTGATAGTATAGTTAAAATGTCGGTGTGGATAAGTGAAATTCTAAAAACAGAAAAAATTGAAAAGATACATATTGTCGGGATTTCATTGGGGGCTATATTAGCGCAAGACTTTGCTAACCGGTATCCTGAAGCCGTACAATCACTTGCTTGTTTCGGCGGTTATGATATAAATAATTTTAATGTTAAAATGCAGAGACAAAATGGTGCATCACAGATGCTTATGATGCTCAAAGCTATATTTTCAGTCAAATGGTTTGCAAAGTCGAATAAAAAAATATCTGCTTATACTTTGCAGGCTCAAAAGGATTTTTACGAGATGAATATTCAATTTCCTAAAAAGTCGTTTATGTATTTAGCTTCTATGAATAGCATGATAAATGTTTGGCAAGCAAAGCCGAGGAAATATCCTTTACTGATTGGTTGCGGAAAGTACGATATTCCTATGGAAATATTAGCCGTAGAAATGTGGAAGAAAAATGAGCCAGAATGTAGTGTGATTATTTTTGAGGGAGCAGGGCATTGCGTGAATATGGATACACCGGATAAATTTAATGCAGCTATGGAGGAATTTTGGTTCAGTGGAAACTGCAAATGCTAAAAGCGGATTGGATACGTTGCCCTGTCTGCGGCAGTAAAACTCATGATAAAATTAAGGAGGATACCGTTTTGAAAACTATCTACTATACTGTCTGAAATGTAAGCAGAAAATATTGATTGAGGTCAAAAATTTACAAGTAACCGTTATCAAAGAGCCAGACACATAAGATGAAGAGCCGACGAATAAATGAGTAATCACCGCACATCGTTTTTTTATTAGATAGGTAGGATAAGCCTATCTAATAAAAAAACGATGTGCGGGTGGGCTGATTTGTTATGCTTGAATTACCCTCCGACTTCGCTTTATGAAGTTTGGAGGGATTTCTTTTGCCTGCAACAGCTTTTAATACATATACCATATCGAGGATGGGCAGATAGCCTGTAAAAAAACCTCGCTGTTGCGTGGAGGCTTTCTGCCCTACAAGTAGAAGTTAAATCTCTATACAATAGAAATAAACTCTCTTTAAACTGTAAAGGTATGACAATCTTTGCTCATTTTATTTTGTCAATAGATGTTCCAAAGCTGCAAGTTTGGCAGCAATACAGAAGATATCCATGGCTTGCTTGAGTTCTTCGATAGAGGGGAAAGTGGGAGCAATACGTATATTACAATCATTTGGATCTTTTCCATATGGATAAGTAGCGCCAGCATCTGTTAGCGTTACTCCAGCCTCTTTACATAATGTTACCACACGTTTTGCGCAACCCTCCATTACATTTACACTTACAAAGTAGCCTCCTTGGGGATTGGTCCAATGTGCGAATCCAGCAGAGGTAAGCTCTTGTTTTAATGTATTTAATACAATATCAAATTTAGGTCGGATTAGTGCTTTATGCTGTTCCATAATTTTGGTTACGCCGTTTAGGTCTTTTAAAAAGAGCAGATGGCGCAATTGATTGATTTTATCGTAACCGATTGTTTGAAGCGCAAGCTTTTTACGAATTGTTGCAAGAGTATTTTTGCTGCCTGCCATAGCTGCAACACCGGCGCCTGGGAAAGTAATTTTAGAGGTAGAGGTAAAAATAATTGGTAAATCATCTGAGCCTTGTTTTTTGCATTCTTTCATTAAATTTAATAAGTTGTCGGGCGTGTCGCTGATATCGTGTACGCAGTATGCGTTATCCCAAAGAATTTTAAAGTCTTTGGCTGCTGGTTTTAATGTGGCAAAGCGACGAACGACTTCGTCAGAGTAAGTAATACCTTGTGGATTTGAATATTTTGGAACACACCAAATAGCTTTTACGGAAGTGTCGCTGGAAACTAATTGTTCTACCATATCCATATCAGGGCCCTGTTCCGTCATTGGTATTATAATCATTTCAATACCGAAGTATTCTGTTAATCCAAAATGGCGGTCATAACCGGGGCAAGGACAAAGAAATTTTAGTTTACCTTGCGCAGCCCATGGTTTACAGTTGCTGAATCCATAATGCATTCCAGCGTCTACTGTATCAAACATCATGTTTAGGCTAGAGTTTCCGCCTACAATCACATCACAAGCATCTACGCCTAATAAATCTCCAAAAAATTGGCGCATTTCTGGAAGCCCCTCTAAAAGACCATAGTTACGGCAGTCATCTCCGTTAGCTGCGTATAATTCAGACTTTCCATGTAAAATATTCAGCATAGGCATAGAAAGCTCCAACTGTTCAGGTCCCGGTTTACCTCTTGCCATGTTCAGATTCAATTTCTGTGCTTGATAAGCGTTATATTTTTGTTGTAATGCTGTTTGTTCTTTGAGCAGTGCTTCTTTAGGCATAGATATGTATTGTTCTGTGTTCATTTGCGTATCTCCTCAAATTATAATTGCATAAATATCTTCAAATTCGTATTTATTTTACACTTAATTATAAAAAAATGCAAGTTAATTTTAATAATCTTGCATATTGTTTACTTATCAATTTTTTGTATATCTTTTTTTCTCTATTTAACTAATAAATAAGCGTCTTATCTGTATTCTGGTATACTATATATTATTTTTAAGTGTGCTGATACATGCATGCTTTATTATTTATTAGGGGGCTTACTGATATGAGAACAGGGAGTATTGGTTGTGATATCAAATTAGAAGTCAGCATGCCCAGTTGTTCTTGGAAACGGTAATACATCACGGATATTAGATATACCAGTTAAATACATGACCATACGTTCAAATCCTAAACCAAAGCCTGCATGTTTTGTTCCGCCGAAACGACGTAAATCTAAATACCACCAATAATCTTCGTTGTTTAAATTTAATTCATTCATACGTTTTGTTAATATATCAAGGCGCTCTTCACGCTGACTGCCTCCAATAATTTCACCAATACCGGGTACTAATAAATCCATAGCTGCAACGGTTTTGTTATCATCGTTTAGGCGCATATAAAAGGCTTTAATTTCCTTTGGATAATCAGTCACAAATAAAGGTTTTTGGAAAATTTGTTCTGTTAAATAGCGTTCATGCTCAGTTTGTAAATCCATGCCCCATATAACTGGATATGTAAAATTTGCCCCGCAGGTTTGCAATCTTTTAATTGCTTCGGTATATGTAATACAGGCAAAGTCAACGTTTAGAATATATTGCAAACGCTCTATTAATCCCGTATCAATAAATTGATTGCAAAACATAAGATCATCCGGGCATGTTTGCATCACATAAGAGATGATGTATTTTATTAAGTCCTGTGCAAGCTCCATATCGTCTTGTAAATCTGCAAATGCGATTTCCGGCTCAATCATCCAAAACTCTGCTGCATGACGTTGGGTATTGGAGTGTTCTGCTCGGAAAGTAGGGCCAAAAGTATAAATATTACTAAACGCCATAGCCATACATTCCCCTTCTAGTTGTCCGGAAACGGTAAGAGAGATTGGTTTATCAAAAAAGTCTTTGGTATAGTCTATAGAACCATCTTCTTTTTTAGGTGGCTTTTTTAAATCTAATGTTGTAACCCGGAACATTTCACCGGCCCCCTCGCAGTCACTGCCGGTTAAAATAGGGGTATGGATATAAATAAAACCACGTGTATTAAAAAATTGATGAATTGCAAAAGAAGCGGCAGACCGTATGCGAAAAGCTGCACTATAGGTATTGGTACGAGGGCGAAGATGTGCCATAGAACGTAAATATTCTAAAGAGTGACGTTTTTTTTGCAAAGGATAATCAGGGGATGAAGCACCTTCTATGGTTATGTCGTTGGCATGTAGTTCAAATGGTTGTTTTGCGTCAGGTGTTATAATGAATTGACCTGTTATACAAAGAGCTGTACCAATATTTTGTTTGGTAATTTCTTTATAATTAGAAAGATGGTTTTCTTCACATACAATTTGTATACCTTTGAAACAGCTGCCATCGTTTAGGTTTATAAATCCTAATGTTTTTGAATCTCTTAAGCTGCGAATCCAACCGCATACGGTAATACGTTTATTTTGAAATTGTTTTGGATTTTGATATAATTGCATAATGGCTGTCTTTTTCACAGGATATTCTCCTTTTTTTACTTTTTACTGTTTACAATAAAATCATATTTGTAATATTATAACATATATTTAGAGAAACAGGTGCAGGTTAATATAAATATTTTATCTTTAAAAATTTAGGTATAAACCTTGCATTTTTATAAAATATGGTGTATACTAATGAATACATAATCAGAGAAATCATAAATATTTTGGAGAGGTATTCTAATGGTAAGGAGCCACATTGGAAATGTGGTGTGCCGCAAGGCATTGTGCGTTCGAGTCGCATCCTCTCCGCCAAAGAAAGAAAAACCCGCATTATTGCGGGTTTTTCTATTTTTTACACGAAATTTCTATATTTATGTCTTTGATTTTTCTAGGCATAAATATGTATTTCATAACATTTCGGTTTTAAAATGTTTTAGTTTTGGTAATTTCTTGGATTTTCATTCTCACATTAGCAAATAATACGCGAGTGTTCTAAAAAATAAATTTTAATATGTAGGAGTTCGGCTATATCAGTATATAATGTATTCCTATTAGATAGACTGGTACTTCTTAGGCCGTTTGGCTACATCCCTCAAAATTATCTGTATATTTTGGTAGGATAATCTGTTTTTTCTATTCTATTGACCATTATTTATCTGCCATAGATATATAAAATAAAATATATAAGTAAATACATCATCCATACCGAGATTATTTAGTTGATTAGCAAACGAATCCGTTTGATCTGAGTTGATCTTCATTACATGTGCATATGGATTATTGGATGAGTTAGAGGGATAGAGCCCATAGTAGTTGCCGTTTACTTCAGTCGTAATTAGATATTGTTTACCGCTGCCAATGGTTTGGTAACTGGTAACACGTACGTAACCAGGAATCTCAGTACTGGATTTTTCATTCGCTGCAGCAGGACGGTACAGGAAAAAGTTTTGGTTAACATCGTTTTGGTCATATTGTGTAGTTTGATCAAAATAGAGTTTGTTGCTATCATGATAAAAATATAAAAATCCGTCATATTGGTCGGTAAAGGTATTTATCATAAAGGAGTGATTTTGTGTTGTGGCATATAGTCTTGTATTGCAAGTAGAATTTGTAGTCTGAGGATAGCTGGCTTTGCCGGGGCGCAGACACAGGGTTACCTTTTTTCCGCTGCTTATTTTAGATGAAATGGTACACTTATTATCACTGTTGGTAAAATCATATAAAGCATTTTTGAGAGAAACTATTGGTCCGTTAAATTTGTTATCTGTACCTAAATTGCAGGTTCCGCTTGGAAGGAGGAGGGGAGGGTTAATTTTAATTACGTGACTGTATTTATTGTTTGTATCGTTAGAGGGATGGAGGGCATAATAGGTATTGTGTGCCTCGGTCACAATTAAGTATTGACCGCCGTTGGTAATTGCATTGGCATTGTTTACCCAAACATATCCCGGAATCTCCGTGCTGGATTTTTCCCCTTCTATAGCAGGGCGAAAGAGTAGGAATTTATTATTGTAGTCCTCACTGTTATTGGTTAACGTTTGATCAAAGTAAAGTTTACTAGCGTCCTGCCAGAAATATAAATATCCGTTATATTCACGAGAGGAGCTTTTAATATAAAATGTACCGTCATTGTTTTGTGTCAATGTAATGATACCGCGGCTGTCTGTGGTTTGAGGATAACCGGCTTTGCCGGGACGCAGGCATAGTGATACCGTTTGACCGCTGTTTGTTTGGGCAGAAACCGTGTAGCCGCTGCTATTAGATGTAAAGGTGTATAGCGAGTTACTTAAAGAAACAGTTTGTCCTGTAAAACTAATATTGTTGCCCAGATTACCTGTTCCGTTTTCAAGTCCTACGGAATTTACCCTAATGACAGAGGAGTATCGATTGTTAGTTGTGCTGGAAGGATAGAGAGCATAGCAGGCGCCTTCTGCCTCAGCTACAATTAAATACTGACCGCCGCTGATAACTGCATTAGATTTGGTTACCTGAACATATCCGGGTACCTCGTTGCTTGGTGTTTCCCCTATTTCAGCCAAGTGATACAGATAGAATCTTTTGTTGTATGTGTAACCTAGTTCCACCGATTGATCAAAATATAATTTGTTGTTTTCACGCCAAAAATACAGATAACCAGTGTAGCCGGGAGAAGAGCTTTTTATGTAAAAGCTTCCATCATTATTTTCTATTAATGAAATAATACCAGGATTACCTGTGGTCTGTGGGTAACCGGCGTTGCCGCCACGTAGACATAGATTTACAGTTTCACCGCTGGTGGTATGGGCGGTAACGGTATAACCGCCATTGTTGGCGGTGAAAGTGTATAATGCGTTACGGAGAGAAACCATTTGTTCAGTAAAACCGGCATCGCTTCCAAGATTGCCCATACCATCAGATATTTTTGCAGAATTGATCTTGATGACATGGGAATACTTATTATTGATTGAGTTGGAGGGATAGAGCGCATAATAGCCGTCTTTAACTTTAGCAACAATTAGGTATTGATTGCCGCTGATAATTTCTTGTTTATTTTTTACTTTTACATATCCAGGTACTTCAAAGCTTGTTGTTTCGCTGTTTGTACCGCAGCGGTAGATTAGAAACTTACAGTCATTGTCGGTTCGGTACTGCTGGTCGAAGTAATTTTTGTTGTCACGCCAGAAATATAGATAACCGGTATAGTAAGAAGAAGTACTTTTTATATAGAAACTGCCGTCATTATTTTCCTCTAATGTAATAGAGACGGGACCGCCTATGGTTTGGGGGTAGCCTGGCTTGCCGGGGCGCAGTTGTAAGTATACTGTTTCGCCAGTGGTAGTTTGACCAGAAACCGAATAGCTTTCGTTGTTACTGGCGGTAAAGGTGTATAGAGCACGGCTCAATGAAACCGTTTCTCCGTTAAAACTGGCGTTAGTACCAAGATTTCCCGTGCCCTCAGCATATGGGGGTGCATTTATATTCACCTGAACCGTCATAGTTGTATCTGTTTTTCCAGTATCGTATTGATATGAGAAACTTACAGGATGACCGCTACCATTAAATTGTACAATTCCTGTGCCGGAATCATATCTATATGTAGGGTCGGATATGGAAATGCGACCTAGAGTATCCCTTGGAATACTTTCTGACAAATCAATTATCCATTTATCATTCTGATATTGAGCGGGTAAAGTGAGATTTTGATTAGAGAGATTTACTCTATTTAGCCATTGATGGTTGGTTAAATTTAAGGTAGCTAGTTGATTATCATAGCACTCTAATCTCCTTAACGCTGTGTTTTTACTTACATCAAGTATTGTTAGTTGATTAGAATAGCAGTATAGAATGGTTAAAGATGTATTCCGGCTTATATCAAGTTCTGTTAGTTTATTTTCGTCGCAATATAGTCTTGTTAAGTTTGTATTTTGACTCACATTTAGTTCTTTCAGTTGATTGGACTCACAGTCCAACTCTGTTAATTTTGTATTCATGGTTATATCCAGTTTATCCAGCTGGTTATCATAGCAATATAGTCTTGTTAAATCTGTATTTTGGTTTACATCCAGTTTTTTTAGTTGATTGGAATAGCAATATAAATACAACAACCTTCCATGCTTACTTACATCCAGTGTTGTTAGTTGATTGTCAGAGCAATTTAAATGCAGCAGATTTGTATTCTTACTTACATCCAGTGTTGTTAGTTGGTTGGAATAGCAATTTAAATGCGCCAAATTAGTATTTTTGCTTACATCCAATGTTTTTAGTTGATTGGAATTACAGTTTAACGTAGTTAATGCAGTGTTTTTTGTTAAATGCAGTGTTGTCAATTGATTAGATTGGCAGTCTAGTGTTGTTAAAGCAGTGTTGTGGCTTATATCCAATTCTGCTAGTTGATTTTTACTGCAATTTAAGTCTGTTAACTCAGCAAAATATTCAATACCTTGCAGGTAAGTAATATTGCGGGAAGCAACAGAAATATTGTAAATGCTCTGTAATTCATTCATTGTCAGGTATCCGTCTCTTCCGCTTCGGTTATAAATATATGCATAAAATTCTGCATCTGGAAAATTATTCGTACATACATGTAAAGAAAAATTGGATGGGTGTACACATGCGGATACTCCGTTTACCATCATCAAAATATGCTTTCGGCAAGCAGTATGGTCGGTGGCTGGTTTCACGTTAACATTTATTGTTCGGGTAAGTGTTTTTCCATTTTGTAGTGTTGCTGTAACAGTCGCCTGAGTGTTACCTGCCGCTACTCCGGTCATTTGACCTGTATTGGCGTTCACTGTTACAATATTTTGATTGTTACTGCTCCATTGATAAGTTGCAGTGTCGCCATGATTAGCAGGCCATAAGCTTGCATTTACAAAGGCAAAAGAACCAATATCTAATTGAACGTTTTCTGTATCTACTTGTATGCTTGTCGCCGATATAGAAGGTACGGTTACTTTTAATGTAATAGTATCCGCTGTAGAACCAGTTACTTCAAGTTTAATGCCGCTGTTTTTACCATTACTGTAATATAATGTAGTATTATTCCATTCACTGTCATAATTTACCTCGGTTAATGTTTTACCAAATGTGTTGCCTACCGTGGGCAATACTACGGCATCTTTTAGAGGACTTAATCCTGAGCCAAGCAAAAATTCTCCAGGGCGTAAAACAAATATGTAGTCCCTTTGACCATCGTCTGAGCCATTGATATTTGTATGATATTTTGAATTAATACGATAAACAATAAATCCATCCGCACGCCCGTTTAATTCAGTTGATAAAGGATATTTCCCTTTTTCATAAAACTCGACCATAAAATATTCTTGGCTATTCATGGGTGAGACTATTTTATATGATGTTACTTCATTACTATCTTGATATTTCGGTCGGTTAATGGTAATTGTATCGCTTACATTAAGCTGGGGGATTGTTCCGCCCCACTTCAGGTGATCACGCGACAAAATGCTGAGCATACCTGCCGGATAATAATGATCGTCAGTTGACATGATGTCATAAAACCCAACGGGTACACCGTTGTTATAACCGCGGTATAAGTCTGGTAAATTCAGCGTATGCATAAACTCATGGTGAACAGTAGCATAACGTGCATAATTTAGTTTTAATTGGTTAAGGTTCGTAGTTTTTGAGCCATTGTGAGCAAACAAACTATTGGGTTGGTTAGGATCATATGTATTAATTAAATTATACGAACCAATTTTTTTTCCTGCAATCATTGTTTTCATTGTTGAAGTTATTTGATGAGACCACAATAAATCATCCCAATCTATTATAGATGTATCGTTCTCAGTGCCGCGGCTTTCAACAAAAAAAACCACAGAGTCAATATATCCGTCTTCATTGATATCCAATTGATCGCCTGAATACAGATTTTCAATAGATGCAGCAGCAGCTCTAAGAGTTTCTTCAATGAGTTCATTTTCTCTATAAGTTAATGATTTTGGATTATTAGAATCATCGATATTCGGATCATAGCCATCCGGATTAGAATGCGTTTCTTTCAGATAGTAATTATAGGAATGGCTCGCGGTGTGAGAAACAACTTGACCGGCATTGTTTTTTGGAAAAACAGAACCGTTAATTTGATAAAAGCCATAACTAAATTTATTCATATATTCTTTTAAAGATACTACTGGAGTTTCACGTTGGTTACGGATGTTAGTACCACCGCTGTTTAAAACCATATCAATGGCTTTTAAAGTTTTTTCATCATCTATATCTACATCAGTCATATCGGGAAATTCAATTAGTATTGCAAGATATTGAAGTGTTTTAGGTTGGCTGGAAGCCCGACTTGATATTTGTGGCTGTTCTACCAGAGAGTGCATCTCTTTTGTATGCTCCCATCCATACGTATCAGTACGATTTTCTAAATGTAATGGTTTAGTGTTTTCTGTTGCGACTTCCCTTTCATGAATTTGCTTGAAATCTTCTGTTATAGTACTTTCAGTAGGTTGGGCGATATTTTCAACAGTTGTGTTGGAATTAATGTTATTGGGTGGTCCGAGTGTTGTTGCGTTTGCTAAAGGAACTGGTATGATTCCCAGTATTAGGGACAATGTAAGTGAGATAATGCCGATTTTAATTTTTTTCATAATTTTTTTCAACATCCTTTCACATATTTGTATATTTTAATAATAATATATATTGTAACAGAAAAAAATACCAGAATCAACAAATGTGACAAATATTTTACAAAAAATCTTTTTTTATTTTCACTATTATATTTGATTATATGCTTTTATCTGAATCTTAGAATTTTCACCTAATCTTTCAATTATTCTATTTATTTATACATGACGTCCTATGCAGTGATAATACTTTGCAGTTCTAAACTTATTTGTACATAAAAAGAAGAACCGATTTTAATATGAATCATGTTGCCTGCCCATTCTCAACTATTTCCGCATACTATTGTAAATATATATTTTTATAATCGTATATCATGAAAAATTAAATAATGTCTATAATACAAAAGGTATGGACATTTTTGTTAATTAGTGTTATGTTAAAAAAGAATAACGTAGATCAAGATAGAAATTTTACACTTTATAAAAATGAATATATTTGTTATCTATGTAAATAATGCAATTTGCAGTAGGATACTGTATCTACGTAGTTATAATCCATGTAAAATTATATGTCACAAAATGTTCATATGAAAATGCTATAATACATATAAAAATAGAATCCGAATATATAGGTATATACATGTAGAAAAGGTGATGGAATGGAACAAAAGCAACGGATAATCCCTGATGTTAAAATGGGCCTTACTTCAAAGCAGGTAGCGGCTCAAAAAGCCAAAGGTTTCAAAAATGAAGTAACCAAAAAAATATCCAAATCTACCGGACAAATTATAAAAGACAATGTTTGCACGTTGTTCAATTTGTTTAATCTTATTATTGCAATTGCGTTGGCATGTGTTGGCGCATGGAGTAATTTATTGTTTATAGTTATTATTATTGCTAATGTTTTAATTGCAATCATCCAGGAATTGCGTGCAAAAAAATTAGTGGATCAACTGTCACTATTGTCTGTACCTCATGCAAGAGTGCTACGAGATGGCAAGGAGCAGGAAGTACCTGTGGAGGATTTAGTTTTAGATGACGTTATTTGTTTATATGCCGGTCAACAAATTTGTGCTGATGCTGTTATTTTAGAGGGGCATGCAGAGATTAATGAGTCGTTGCTTACGGGAGAATCAGATCCAATCAACAAAGGTTATGGAGATCATGTGCTGTCGGGTAGTTTTGTTATTAGTGGTAAATGCTTTGCAAAAGTAGAGCATATTGGTAATGATAATTATGCTACGCAAATTGCTCATGAAGCCAAAAAAATGAAACAAGTTGAATCTGAATTGGTTACATCTATGAAAAAAGTAACACGCTTTACTGGTTTTTTAATTATACCTTTGGGAGTTATATTATTCCTAGAAGCATTTTTTCTGCAGGGGGGAGATGCGGCATGGTCTGTAATTTCGACAGCGGCAGGTTTGTTGGGTATGCTGCCGAAAGGTTTAATGTTACTTATCAGCATAAGTTTAGCCGTAGGAGTAGGCCGATTGGCAAAACAGAAGGTATTGGTACAAGAACTGTATGCCCTTGAAACTCTTGCCCATGTTGATGTATTATGTTTGGACAAAACTGGAACCATTACACAGGGGAATATGAAAGTAGAGACTGTTTATAATTTAATGTCGCAGGATGTCCCATGGTATGAGGACGCAATCGGTTCCTTTTTGCATTATACCGACGATAATAATGCTACGTTTAAAGCGGTGCAAAATTATTATAGTGAAAGTGCGAGGTATACACCTACCCACATGATACCATTTTCTTCACAAAGAAAATGGAGCGCTATGACTTTTGAGGGTATTGGTACTTTGGTATTAGGTGCGCCGGAGCGTTTAATGAACACTGCGCTGCCTAATAAAATTCAGCAGAAAATTGAAAGTGGTAACCGTGTGATTTTAGTTGGTGTTACAAGAAATGTTGTTACAGCAGATGATCCGCTGACAAATGTGATACCGTTGAAAGCTATTGTGATTACCGATCCGGTTCGTGAAAATGCTAAGGCAACTTTCGATTATTTTAAACGTGAGGGTGTTACGATTAAGGTGATTTCTGGTGATAATCCGGCAACAGTGGCGGCGATTGCAAAGAAAGCTGGTTTAGAGGGTGCTGATAATTATATTGACATGAGCAACATTGAGACACAAGATCAACTAATAAAAGCTGCAAGACAATATTCAGTGTTTGGCCGCGTTTCACCGCAACAAAAGAAAATGCTGGTACAGGCTTTGCAAAAATGTGGACATAAGGTTGCCATGACAGGTGACGGAGTTAATGATATTTTAGCATTACGTGAAGCGAATTGTAGCATTGCAATTGCAGAGGGTAGTGATGCTGCGAGACAAGTCTCGCAATTGGTGCTGTTAAATTCAGATTTTTCATCATTGCCGTATGTATTGCGTGAGGGGAGACGTGTTGTAAATAATATTACACGTGTAGCAGGTGTTTTCTTTGTAAAAACATTTTACTCTGTTTTGTTATCTATAATTTGTGTTTGCACAAATCAGTCGTTTCCATTTTTGCCGATTCAAATTACACTGATTGATTTGATAATCGAGGGTTATCCAGCATTCTTTATATCGTTTGAGCCAGATGGTAGAAAGGTTAAAGGGAGTTTTTTGCCATCTGTATTCAGGCGGGCAATACCAAATGCTGTGGCAACAACAATTGGTGTGGCAGTGTTGTTTTTTATTACCCCATTATTTGGTGTATCGTTGGAGCTGACGAATACTATTATGTATTTGTTGGTAGGGGTTGTGGGGATTGCTGCCGTATTTAAGGCGTGCTATCCGTTTAATTGGTTGCGCGGATTTTTATTTATTTCTATGATATTGGGTTATTTTACAGCTACATTTCTCTTTAAAGATATGTTGCATTTACAGATACCATCGTTAAAAGCGATTCTAATTTTTGCAGTTGCAGTGGCTGGAAGTATCATGGTTGAGCGTATTGTGGCACTAATTACAAATGTAATTTATAAAAATACTATTTCTAAAGCCAAGAAAAAGCGGTTTGTTAATAGATGATAAAAGAGCAGACACTACATTATGGGTGTCTGCTCTTTTATCATCTATTTATGTTATAATAATTTAACTTGTGGGATAATTACATTTTTGTTATAATACATACATCAGAGTGAAAGGAATGGTGAATACATGCTTTCTACAGAGAAAAAAGAGTTTATTGAGTTCATGATGTCTGCCGATGTATTGCGCTTTGGAGATTTTATTACCAAAAGCGGACGGAATACACCGTATTTTGTCAATACAGGAAATTATAAAACAGGTATGCAAAGCTTTAAATTAGGTGGTTTTTACGGGACTTTTATAACAAAAACTATCGGTAATAAATTTGACGCTATGTTTGGACCCGCATATAAGGGCATTCCACTGGTGACTGCCACCGCTGGTGCTTTGGCACGGGAGTATGGAATTGATAAGCCGTATTTTTTTAATCGCAAAGAAATAAAAGACCACGGTGAAGGCGGAAATACGGTTGGGTATCAGCCAAAAGACGGGGATCGTATCATCATTGTTGAGGATGTGATTACGGCCGGTACGGCTATTCGTGAGATTATGCCAATTTTGAAAGAGTGCGGCGATATACAGGTAACTGACATGTTTATCTCTGTAAATCGTTGTGAAATGGGCAAAATTCCTGGAAAAACAGCGGTTACAGAAGTTGGGGAGGAATTCGGCATTCAAGTTCATGCGCTGATTACCGTACAGGATATTTACTCATATTTAAAGGAGCAGGAAACCGACAGAAACCTTTTAAATGCAATGAAAGCATATATGGATCAGTTCTGCGTATTTGCATAAAATATTAAATTGCTATATTTTATATGCTACAGTGTACGAGATGTATCGGAATCTGCCGTTTTTGCATAGGATAATTAGGGAGTGTGGTGTGAAAATATGTACAGGCGGTGGTGAAAATCGATTATATACAGTATGGTGAAGGGGTGGATATTTCTCAATTACCAAAAGAAATACAAGAACAGTTGGCAATTTTAAATCGCAGTCAGTCATTGACCATGATTATCATTGCTGGTATTTTAATGAGATATAAAAGTATGGATTTGCAGAAACAACAGTTAATTTGCAACGCTTTATGTCCTGAACAAGCTGAGTCGGACAGTGGTACCGATGCTCTGCAAATGCAGGTTGCATCATCACTAATAATTCTATATGCATTGTTTGCGTTTAATCATCAATCACAAAACTTGCTGCAGGAGGCTTGTGAAAGCGGTAATGCAACGAAAGGGTTAAAATTAGAATTGACATTGAGCGAAATAAGTATCCTAATTGCACTTATTCGCTTCTTTCAGCTTGTAAAAACAGATGAAAATGTGCAAAATTCAGAAACATCTGTTTTATCTGCAGAGGAGCTGGAGGGGCTTGAACCGGATATTTAAAAAATTAAAAAAAACTGAGAGCTATTTAGCTCTCAGTTTTTTTAATTTTTTAGCGGCGTTGGTTTCTTATATTACGCGGTTGATTGGGGGTTCTGTTATTGTTATTTAATATATTGTAGTTACCGCTAGGACGATCTCCAGGAAAATAAAAATAAATAAATTTTATAGAAAAAATATCACAAACAATAAAGTCTTTTTCTATATCGTCATATAGCGTTACATAGCTGGTTCCAACAAAGTACAGTAAACCCTGTTTGCGCATAATTTGTTCAGTACCAATTAAAAACTCTATGACAACGTATTCGCCAATATTTTGGTAAAGAATGCGTTGCATGGATCCTATCATTTCAGGTGAATCAAATACCTGCTGAGGTGGCGTATTAAAATCATTCATTTGGCTGGATCCATCAGAATTTCTTTGATAATTTGCATTTGGATCGTTGGCACCAAACTTCATTTTGAGTTCATGCTCATTGTGAATAGGACACATAAAATACCTCCATGTTATTATGTTGCGGCATATGCCTCTGTTGGGTTATAAAAGCAGTGGTCGCCAATTCGAATCACAAATTCACCTACATTTGTTGGAAAGTTTGGTCTGCAGGAGGGTGAAAACGGATTGAAAAACCACAGTGCAAAACCTAAGTTTGTGAGTCGGTTTCCTGCAATTGCCCAATTAGCAATATCATATTCAATTTGACTAGGACGCATATTATATATATTTTGTGAGTTGTATGATCCGCCTACGGTTTCCATTGCACATACAAATTGCCTTTGCTGAAACACAACTTCACGAATAGTATTTAACCGTCCATATTCACCGTAAGTAATATTCACACGGTTCATAATGATACAGGCAACAGCGCGCATGCCGTTATCTCCTTCTCCACCGGCTTCACATTGTATGGTACGTGCTAATATTTCTAAATCAGATAAAGCCATTGCAACACTCCTTCCCTTATATTTTCGATCTTTATTTGATTAACTATATGCAAAATCTATCGTATTCATTCCATAAATTATTTATATATAAAAAATAAGATGTCGTCATAGACATCTTATTTCTGGGGGTGTGCTTACTCATATTGTACACCAAATTGAGCGATGGCGGCTTGATGTTCTTCATATGTGACGGAATAATGGTTTTCATTGTCCTTGCCAAAGAAAAAGTATAAGGCATCTGTTTGTGCGGGGTTGCGCACAGCGTTGATTGCATCGGCTCCAGGACTGCAAATGGGGCCGGCCGGTAATGCCTGGCATTTATAGGTATTAAATAAAGCTGCGTATTTTGAGGTATCTCCTAACAGTGGATTGTCGGTAACGTAATTGTTAATATATTCTCTAGTGGAATCCATTTGCAAAGGCAACCCATTATTTAAACGATTATAAATAATCCCTGCAACCATTGCCATATGATTGGGACTGCGTGTTTCCATTTGAACAATAGATGCAATAATTAGTTGTTCGTCGGTCAATGTCGCACCGGTGTTGTTACGATATGCATTTAACATAGCAATCAGTATATTCTGTGGATCTTCCCCTTTTTTAAATGTGTAGGTAGCAGGATATAGGTAGCCTTCCATCACAAATGCACGGTTGTTGTCTGCGGGTACAGTAACAGATTTAGGGCGGTAGCTCTGGCATACCTGATAAAATTCCTCTGCTGTGCAAATTTCGTTGGCTTCCAATCGTTTTGCAATCAAATCCCATGTAAAACCTTCTGGAATGGTAATAGTTACTTCTTGAGTGTTTAGCCCTGAAGACGGGGAACGGGAAGAAACCGAAGATGAAGTGGGTACGCTATTTTCTGGACCAGTTTGACTGTTCGTAGTGTGAGGTTGAGAAGCAGTTGATTCTTTTATGTTCTTATCGGCGGCACATCCTGAAATCACAAATGTGAATACAAGCAGCGATGCAGCAGCTATTACGGCAAGTTTTTGTTTCATAATTTTTATACTCCTTTTTCACTATATTGCCATCATAACATATTCGACAAAATGTTACAATTATTTGTTAGCAACAAAATATTTTCACAATATAGTATTTGCAGGAATATATTATAAAAGAAAGAAAAGGTAAGAGAATTTATTTTATCATAAGCAAGAGGAGGCATGTCATGAGAAATTTCCATCACCGTATACCAATCCGGCGAAAGCTACCAATTGGTGTTTGCCATAAAAATACAGACCAGTGGCTGTCTTATATAGAACAATCTTCCTGTAAAGCGGCTGCATTTATGTTTTACATAGTAGATACAGACACCGGATATGGTTTGCATGGAGCTGAATTTGCCCTCATGAAAAATGAGGAGATTATTTTTGAGAGTTATTCAAATCGCTCTGGCGCTGTTTGGTTTCCACTATTAAAGGAAGGTACTTATACGTTAAAAGAGCTATCGTATCCGGAGCAGTATATACCCGAAAAATATAAATTTTCGGTACATATTCATTATAATGGAAATATTACAATAGATGGTATGCCTGTTTGTCGGTTTAAAATACAACATAAATTGCAAAAAGAAACAGCGTCTTTTACCATCATTATATATGATGTTAGAAGTGGTATTCGGCTGGATGGCGCCGTGTTTACATTATGTCAGAACGAGAAAATATTGGGAACAGAAGTTTCTGATAAAGACGGTTTGATTAAGTTTCATAATCTTTCATCTGGTATTTATAACCTTGTAGAACAACAACCGCCAGCAGGTTATATCAAAAATTCTGCCTCTCATGTGGTGGTTGTGGCCAATGATGGAACAGTTACTATTGACGGTCATGCAGCCGAACAGACCTCTATCGGTAATAAGCCGATTTTATATGATATTTTCTTTGTAAAACAGGATGAACAGACAGGAGAGCCGCTGCAAGGCGCAGTGTTCGAGTTATTAGAAGACTCAGTTGTGCTATATACCGCTGTTTCCAATGAAAAAGGAGAAATTAATTTTGGCAGCTTTGCACCAGGGACTTATTTGCTGCGTGAACAGAAACCGCCCGCAGGATATTTGACCAATACACATGCTTATACCGTTGTTGTAGCGCAGGACGGCAAGGTTACTATAGATGGAATTCCGACCGAACGTGCTACAATTGGGGATAAACGGAAAGGAGATGTGATAACAGTCCGTATGCTCAATGCAAATCAGGAGACAATGTCAGGTGTGGTATTTCAATTACTGCAAGAAGAAATGGTTGTACAGGAAGTATGTGCTGATGGGAATGGGGAAGCTATTTATATGAATTTACAAGCAGGAGATTATAAAATAGTACAATTAGGTGAAGAGGGTAAACCTATGGAAACGACACATATGTTGCATGTTAGTAATATTGGCGTTATAACAATTGATGATCGGGAAACCGATGAGCTTATCTGGTAATTGCTAAGAAATCACTTTTATTCCGCTATCCGTTTATAATCAAATGGATGGCGGTTTGTTACTTTATATATTATCCAGAATAAAAATCCTTCTGTAGATTACATGCAGTGCGTTTATTTTCATGATTATGGTAAATCCTAACTAAGAGGTGATAGATATGGAATCTATTTGGGAAAAAGAAATTGATATGCCTATGTATGCTCCGTTAAAACAAGATATTAAGGTGCATACAGCTGTGATAGGCGGTGGTATGGCAGGCATACTAACGGCATATTTGTTACAAAAACAAGGCGCAGATGTAGTTGTTTTAGAGGCACAGTGTATTGGTAGTGGTCAAACAAAACATACAACTGCTAAAATCACTTCTCAGCACAATTTAATTTATCATAAATTATTAAAATCTCTGGGAGAAGAACGCGCAAAACTTTACGCAGACGCAAATCAAGAAGCTATTGGTATTTATCGTAATTTAGCCAATCAGATGAGTGAAAAATGTGCATTTGAAGAAAAAGAGAATATATTATATGCAACAAAAAGTCCTGCTGCTATTGAAGAGGAAGTACAGGTTATGCAGCGTTTAGGCTTGAAAGCAAGTTTTGTGACAAAAACAGAGTTACCTTTTCCAATTACGGGGGCTATAAGACTAGAAGGGCAAGCACAATTTCATCCCTTGTTTTTTTTAAAAGGGCTTGCTGAGCAGCTTACTGTTTATGAGCGTACTATGGTACGTACTATTCAGGACGGTACGGTGATAACAGATGGTGGATGTGTGGAAGCGAAACATATTGTAGTAGCCACTCATTATCCGTTTATCAATGTTCCGGGATATTACTTTGCGCGCCAACATCAAGAGCGTTCTTATGTACTGTCATTGTATCAGGCAGAGCAGTATAGCGGTATGTATTTAGGGGTAGATCAGCCGATATACTCTTTTCGTAATACAGGGAATTATTTGCTGTTTGGCGGTTCTGCTCACAGAACGGGAGAGAACAGGCAAGGCGGACAATATGAACGCTTGAGAAAAGCAGCAAAAGAGTTTTATCCCAATGCGGTAGAAACTGCTTGCTGGTCTGCACAGGACTGTATGACATTAGACGGTATTCCATATATTGGTCAGTATGCTTCTCCACTACACAATATTTATGTGGCAACAGGTTTTTGTAAATGGGGTATGACGTCTGCTATGGTATCGGCTATGATTTTAAGCGATCAAATTTTAGGAAAAAATAATTCCTTTCAGGAAGTATTTGCGCCGCAAAGAACGACGATTAAGATGTCGGTAAAGCAGGCTATAAAAGACGGCGCTCATGCTATAAGAGGTTTAACTGCTGGTTTTCTTGCGCCGCCAAGAATTGCTTTGGATAAGCTTCCGAAAGGACATGGTGGAATTGTGGAAGCGGACAGTAAAAAAATGGGCGTATATAAAGAGGATAATGAAACGATTCATGCTGTACAAGTGCAGTGTACACATTTAGGATGCCAGCTGGAATGGAATGCAGATGAACGCAGTTGGGATTGTCCTTGTCACGGTTCACGTTTTGATTATAAAGGTAATTTGATAGATAATCCGGCAATGGAGGGATTACAATATACCGTAATTTCTGATAGTGAATAAAATTATGTGTATTTTTTATTTACTACGAGACATCTGTTTTTATATCATGAAAAAAGAAGTATACATTGAATATTGATTTTGCGGTATTGGCTAGTGATATAATGCTAATTATTTTATGATTTATGTTACAAATTTGTGTAAAAACTATATATTTATATAAGTATTTAGCTATATGTATAAAGCTTTTTATCAATTATTCGCTTCTTAGAGCAATAACGGGGTCTTTTTTTGCAGCAATTTTTGAGGGAATCAATCCGGCTGCCATGGTTAGCAGTGCGCTAATGAGAATTAGAATAACCGCGCCGGATACAGGTAGGGCTGCAAGACCAGATACACCGGAAAGAGTATTAATAACCGCATTTATAGGAATGATTAACAGCAAAGTGATACCTATGCCAATTAGTCCCGCTGTCAATCCTACGATGATAGTTTCTGCATTAAAGACACGTGAAATATCTCTTTTGGAAGCGCCGATACTGCGCAAAATACCGATTTCTTTTGTTCTTTCTAATACAGAGATATAGGTAATAATACCAATCATAATGGAAGATACTAATAGTGAAAGGGATACAAAGCCAATCAGAAGATAGGTAATCATATCAATGATATTGCTGATGGAAGAGGTCATAATACCAACCATATCTGTGTATTCAATGATATTTTCTGTGTGGCCGGTTTCTTGTTGCTGTTGATTATAGTTTGCAATTTCAGAGATAACATGTTCTCTGGATTGAAAGTTTTTTAAATACAGGTTGATTACAGAAGGTTTTTCTAAATTTACCACACCCATGTTTTCTAAGTTACTGTCATAGGTTGCTTGCAATATTTTTTTATAAGCTTCCAGATATAGAGTGCGATCTGTTGTCGATAAGGCAAGTAGCTGTTCTCTGCGTTCTGCCGGCAAAATATTGAGCAATGTTTCATGGCTTATTTCTTCGGCAGTGATGAATGGCATGCCAGTAAATACATTAATATTTGGATTTGCAATCTGCTCTTTTACAATTTCACTTTTATTAATTTGTTCTATTATATATTTTGTAAGAGCGCTAGTATAACCAATAGTTCCGCTGATAGGTGTAGCGGCGGCTTCTGCCGAAGGACGAAGAATACCCACAATTCTAATGGTTTCAGCATGATCAACAATATTTTTCATAAAAGCTTCATCGTTTCGTTTATCAACCCATACGCCGCTTTCATTTTCGTAATATGCCGTATTATGGACCAGCTTGAATTCCAAATTCATAAGATCATCATATGTATAGCTTATCTCGCTGTATTGTGATTGATCGATTTTTTCGCCGTTTTTCATTTTTTTCTCAATTTCTTTGAACTCCTCCGCGTCTTTTAAGCCGAGGGCGTATAAGGCCATGTCGTTGATTGTATTGTTTTCATCTACCAGGATAACAGCTTCGTTATAAGCGGTGGGCCATGCTCCGGCAAGTACATCATATTGAGAAGAAAGAAGCTCTGTATTTTCAATCATTTCAGTCCATATATTACTTAATATGCCGCCAGATTTTTTTATGGTGTTTGCAGGGAGAAATGGTAGATTTGCTTGATCGTCTATAAGTGGGCTGGGATTGATTTGTGTTAATCCATTTTCAGTATCGGATTTATAGATTTGTAACTCCAGGTTATAACCATACTGGATGGCCGTAGTATGTTTTTGAATTGTTTGTGCGTCTGGGCTGTCAAGATATCTTTTGAACTGAAAAAGATTATTGTTTTGTGTTTGCAAGGTCTGGTTTTTCAGCGTATCACCCAAAAATCCGTTTTGATAAATTTTACTAGGAGCGTGCTCTCCTGATTTTTTCTCGTTTGTATTGATATGTTGCTCACGGATTCCCGGCAAATGCATTACCTGACTCTGAATGGTAATTGGGTAAGAGGAAAGTGTATCTTCCTGTACTTTGTCGATATATGTTTGCATACCGGAGGAAATGGCTAAAATCAGCGCAATGCCAATAATCCCGATACTGCCTGCAAAGGATGTTAATATGGTACGCCCTTTTTTGGTTTTGAGGTTATGAAAGCTTAAAGACAACGCTGTAAAAAAAGACATGGGTATTTTCTTGTTTTTTTCCAAAGTTTCCGTATAGAGCTTGTCAGATTCTGCATATGGATCTGTATCGACCACAATTTTACCGTCCAGCAGCTTTATGATTCTTGTTGCATATATATTTGCCAATTCAGGATTGTGGGTTACCATAATTACAAGCTTATTTTTTGCGATTTCTTTAAGAAGCTCCATTATTTGAATACTTGTTTTTGAATCTAAAGCGCCAGTTGGTTCATCTGCCAGTATAATATCGGGATTATTGATTAGTGCACGAGCAATTGCTACCCGCTGCATCTGTCCCCCAGAAATTTGATTTGGTTTTTTATAAATATGATCGCCAAGACCGACCTTTTGCAGAACAGTGACGGCTCGTTTGCGCCGCTCCTGTTTTGATATTCCTCCTAATGTCAATGCCAGTTCTACATTAGCCAGCACAGTTTGGTGAGGAATTAAATTATAGCTTTGAAAAACAAATCCGATAGATTGGTTGCGATAAACATCCCAGTTGCTGCTCTTGTACTTTTTAGTAGATACACCGTTGATTATCAAATCGCCGCTGTCGTATTGGTCAAGACCGCCAATAATATTTAGCATAGTCGTTTTACCCGAGCCGCTTTGTCCCAAAATAGATACAAATTCGCTTTGTCGAAAAGTAATATTAAGATCTTTTAATACTTGTTGTTTTACTTCACCATTTCGATATATTTTTATTATATTTTTTAATTGCAACATAAATTATGTACCTCCTGTTGTTAAAATATTGTAGCATATGGAAAAAAACTCAACAACAGGTTAACGTAAGTTTTTTGTTAAATTTTGTGCAGTTTAATTACGCGTCAAATTATGGTGAGTATCAGTTAAAAAATATAAATTATGTCAACGATGTATTTTTAAAAAATCACATGCATGTTTATGGTATCAGGCGTTGTTTTACAATGCTCCTATTAATGATTGGTTAAAAAATAACATGTGCTTATAAGGCGTTTTATGCCTGCGAAGCACATGTTATTTTTTCGTGTTTTTTTGTTTACAATTGTATATTTTTAAAGGTAACAAATAAACTATTGTTGGACTTTTAGAAAATCTGGGAAAAAAGCATCGGGGTTCTGCTTGAATTGTTCTACTAAATCCATTTCCTTTTTTTCTATGATTTTTTCTTGATGAGGTTTCATCTGCATCCACACAGGTATTGGGTTATCTTCTGTGTTTGTGCAGTGATAAATTTTCATTTCTACCAAAATAATCGCCTCCCACCATTATTATATTCATATCATATAAAAACGGGACGGTCGGGATTGATTTATTACGATGCATACACAATTCAAATTGTTGAATTATTGTTCTGTTTTGCTAGATACTCAATATAATTTAGCATATCTTTGTCAGACTGCAATTGTTTGGCTCGATGTATTACCTCTTGTTGTTCCTGTTGACTTAAATTCATAAAATAATCTTTGGCTTGTACATTTTGCGCAATTGCTAGGCCAAATCCCAAGGGTAAGTGAAACATATTATCACCTCGCTGTTAGTATGACTGTTCGCATTTGGGTTATACAGGTAATTTCTTCTTTAACAGGTCTGTTTTATTCTCTTGCAAAGTATTCTCTGATTGTACTTATCCGTAAGCTACTTCCCAAACAGTACAAGCCGTATGACTTTGCCATAATCAATCGGCGGTGCAAAATACATTTTGTTTCCTTCATACTCTTCTGTACTTTTTTATGCGTCATGACCTAAAATTTAGGCATATCTCTATTATCGTTTCACATAGCATTAAAATCTTATTTATCTTCATTTGCAATAAATAAGTACCTGCTACACAAAAGCATAATCTTAAAAAATTATATATGCAATAAGAGCGTTTATAAAAAACTCATTTTTAAGAGTTGTATTTTCATACATTACAAGACATAAAGAGAATTCCTTGTCAATCATTTACTTTTCAAAAAGTTTGTATAAAGCTAAGTTTTCCACAATAAATTTGGTTACTTTTTAAAAGAATTGTACAAAATTTCTTTTCAGAGGTAATTAGTATTGTAAAACTACTTAATTTGTAATAAAATTAAAATAACTGATTATTTGGCTTCAACAGTAAAGATATTATCTGTTGCACATGTGCCTTAAAGGGTAATGAATGCACCAATAAGATCAAAAGGAGAATGTTTTATGAAGAAATTTAAAAGAGTTTTAGTGGCAAACCGCGGTGAAATTGCCATTCGGGTTTTCCGTGCATGTAAAGAGCTGGGGATTAGAACCGTTGCAATTTATTCCGCTGAAGATAAAGAGGCGCTGTTCCGTACCATGGCGGATGAATCATATCAAATAGGAGCAGGTAAATCGCCGATTGAGGCATACTTGGGTATTGCTGAAATTATAGATTTGGCAATTGCAAAAGGTGTTGATGCTATTCATCCTGGTTATGGCTTTTTAGCTGAGAACGATCAGTTTGCTTATGAGTGTGAAAAAGCCGGTATTGAATTTATTGGACCTGATCATATTATGATGCAGCAAATGGGCGATAAAATTAAATCTAAATTGGTGGCTCATTCAGTAGGTGTTCCAACCATTCCTGGTGTTGAGGAGGCAATCAAAAATGATGAAGATGCAAAGAAATTTGCAGATTCTTGCGGTTATCCAGTTATGCTCAAGGCTGCAGCAGGCGGCGGCGGACGCGGTATGCGCATTGTACATAAACCGGAGGATTTGATTGCAGAGTTTAACAGTGCGACTAATGAGGCGAAAAAAGCATTTGGCAACGGTGATATTTTTATTGAAAAATATTTAGAATCTCCCAAACATATTGAGATTCAGGTGATGGGGGACAAACACGGAAATATTGTGCATTTGTATGAGCGTGATTGTTCTATTCAAAGGCGCCACCAGAAAGTGATTGAGTTTACTCCGGCCATTGCCCTAACCGAAGAGCAGCGCACTGCTATTTGTAATGATGCCATTAAGCTTGCCAAGGCGGTAAACTATCGCAATGCTGGTACGCTGGAATTTTTGGTTGATAAACACGGCAACCATTATTTTATTGAAATGAATCCGAGAATTCAAGTGGAGCATACGATTACTGAGATGACAACAGGAATTGATTTGGTGCAAACACAGATTTTGGTTGCGGAGGGGCATCGTCTAGATTCTCCTGAAATTAATATTCAATCTCAGGATGATATTAAACCGCAGGGATTTGCCATTCAAAGCCGTATTACAACGGAAGATCCTGCGAATAACTTCGCTCCGGACACAGGTAAAATTTCTGTTTATCATACAAGCTCTGGTTTTGGTGTTCGCTTAGACGGAGGTAATGGTTTTTCAGGCGCAACCATTACGCCTTATTACGACAGCCTGCTGGTAAAAGCAATTACTCATGCCCGAACCTTTGGGGATACTATAGATAAAATGGTGCGTGTATTGCAAGAAACTAAAATTAAGGGTGTAAAAACAAATATTTCATTTATCTTAAATGTATTGAATCATGAGGATTTCCGTGCTGGTAGATGTGATACCAGCTTTATAGGCGAACATCCGGAGCTGCTGACCTTTGCACCGAAAGGAAATAAAGAGCAAAAGCTACTTCATTTCCTGGGAAATAAAGTGGTAAATGAGAACGTTGCAAAACCAAGATTTAACGTGCCGCTTATACCAAAATTTGAAACGCCGAAAAAGTTAGAGGGTACAAAACAAATTTTAGATAAGCACGGTCCTGAATATTTATCCAAATGGGCATATGAACAAAAGGCGCTGTTATTTACTGAAACTTCCATGCGTGACGGTCAACAGTCTTTAATTGCTACACGTGTCCGAACAGTAGATATGGAAAAAATTGCACCTGCTATGTCTGTATTGGCTAAAGATTTGTTCTCAGTGGAAATGTGGGGTGGAGCTACTTTTGATGTTGCCTACCGATTCCTTAAGGAAGATCCGTGGGAACGTTTGGCAACTTTGCGTGAAAAAATGCCGAACTTTTTGATGCAAATGTTGGTTCGCGGCGCAAATGCGGTGGGCTATAAGAACTATCCTGATAATGTAATTCGGGAATTTATTGATGTAGCTGCTGATGCGGGTATTGATGTTTTCCGTGTTTTTGACTCTCTAAACTGGATGGAGGGTATGGAGATTACATTAGATGCAGTAATTAAAAAAGGAAAAGTTGCCGAGGCCTGTATGTGCTACACTGGTGACATTCTTGACGAAAGCCGTACTAAATATAATTTGCAATATTATATTAACATGGCAAAAGAGTTGGAAAAACGTGGCGCGCATATTATTTGTATCAAAGATATGTCCGGCTTGTTAAAACCGGTTGCTGCATATAAATTGATTAAAGAGTTAAAAAATAATGTAGGTCTGCCTATTCATTTGCATACTCATGATACAAGCGGCAATGGTGTGGCTTCTTTGCTTATGGCTGCGCAGGCAGGTGTTGATATTGTGGATACCGCTGTCAACAGCATGGCGGGATTAACCAGTCAGCCGGCTATGAACTCTGTAGTAGCTGCAATCCAAAGTACAGAGAGAGAGTCTGCTATTAACTTGGATGATATTCAGAAAATTTCTGATTATTGGGAAGATGTGCGCCCGGTCTACGGACAATTTGAATCTGGTCTAAAAGCGGGTACAACTGAAATTTATAAATATGAGATTCCGGGTGGTCAGTATTCTAATTTAAAACCACAAGTTGAAAGTTTTGGTTTAGGTCAGAAATTTGAAGAAGTAAAGGTCATGTATAAAACGGTTAATGATATGCTGGGCGATATTGTTAAGGTAACGCCTTCCTCCAAAGCGGTAGGAGATATGGCTATTTTTATGGTGCAAAATGGCCTGACCCCTGAAAATATTTACGAAAAAGCAAAAGATATTGATTTTCCGGATTCTATTGTTGCTTACTTTGAGGGAATGATGGGGCAACCTTCCGGCGGTTTTCCTGAAAAATTACAGAAATTGGTGCTAAAAGGTAAAAAACCAATAACTTGCCGTCCAGGTGAATTATTACCCGATGAAGATTTTGAAAAAATTAAGACATACCTGCGTGATACATACAGTATTGAAGGAAATGACCAACAAGCATTAAGCTATGCTTTGTATCCGAAAGTATTTGAAGATTATCTCAAGAACCTCAAAAAAGAGGGCAATTTCCGCTATATAGGCAGCGATACATTTTTCTATGGTTTGCGTATAGGAGAGACCAGTGACATTAAGATTGCGGAAGGTAAAATTTTAACTGTTAAATTAATCGAAGTAAAAGAGTTAAATGAAGAAGGTTTCCGTGAGGTTGTATTTGAGGTCAATGGAAATCGCCGGACAGTTTCAATTAAAGATCAAGGCGCTAAATCTCAAACTGCATCTATTTCTCTTGTTATGGCAGATCCTGATAATGAGAAAGAAATTGGAGCTAATATTCCAGGTACGATTTTAAAAGTACTGGTAAAAGAGGGCGAAAAAGTAGAAGAAAATCAACCTATTGCAGTGATAGAGGCTATGAAAATGGAAACAAATATTTTAGCCCCAATTGGTGGTGTAGTTGATAAAATATTTGTAAATGATACGCAACAGGTAAAGTCAGGTGAGTTGATAGCCACATTGAAATAATAACGAATATAATCCAAAGCCGATTGCTGTATTAAAGCAGTCGGCTTATCGTTTCTTTTGGTTTATGCAAATTTGCATCCATATGATAAAAGAAAAATTATATGAAATAAGGTTTTATTATGCTTCAATCTATTAAAAGAAAATGTTTACAATCTATAGCGCCCACAGCGTTGTATGTATTGTTATTTTTTTCAATTCTATTTATTTGTGGTATGGAGAATGTTATCATTGCACCGTTTATGACATTGTTTTTTTTGCGTCTGCAAAAGGATGAATTTGTGGCAAGTACCGTTCTGAAATCAACTTTTATTTATATTGGAATTGCGTTGCTTGCTTATGTGGGTATGCTCAATATTTATTTATGTGCGGTGATCAATTTCATTACACCGTTTATCATTATTTATCTATTTTTAGATGAATTTGATCCGACGAATCAAATACCGCATGTATTGGCATTTTCTTTTTTTCAAATGATACCGGTAGAAATAAAAGACTTGCCGATTCGCATTGGTGCAATCGTAGGGGCTTGCATAATTACTTATTGTATGGTATTAGTAACACGAATGATGACTAAGACAGGATCCAACCATACGCTTCAGAAATTAACGCTCCAAGGTATACAGGAAATGATTTGTCAGTTAGATGCAGTCATTCAAAAAAATTATGATAGAGTGAGTGAGCACCAAATTATATTGTTTAATATTAGCCGAGATTTAAGTAAATATATATATGGCGCCCACGACACTTTGGTTTTTAACAGAAGTAATAGTCAACATTATTTCCCATTTATTATTATATTTCAGCATATGAATCATTTAATTGATGATATTTGTAAAAATCCCAAACAATTGACACAGGATACTTTATTGTATCTGGAGAAATTGAAAAATATACTGAGTGATACCTATAAACTTACGCAGATAAATGCTATGGAACAAGTGGCTGTAAAATTGATTGAACTTGCTGATGAAACAGAGATAGAACAGGTAGATATTAACTACAATCTTGTATATTTACTGAATTATATGTCTACAGCTTTAATGGATTTGCCATATAAAAGGCAGGTGTGTTCTTTTAAAAGCTTGTGTTCACAATCTCATATATGGTATTATCTTAAATCAAATTTTAATATTCATTCGTTCAGAATGCGGTTTGCACTGCGCTTAAGTATTGCGGTGTGTCCGATAACCACTTTGGTCTACTTCTTTAACTTACCAAAGGGTTTTTGGATATCCATGACTGTTATGGTGGTTATTTTACCGTATTGGGAAAATACTTTGCGTAAAATTATTGATAGAGTGATAGGTACTTTAGTAGGTGTTACATTGTTTGCTATTTTATATTATTTGTTTCCCAATTCAATAGAGCAGATGATTATTATGGTCATTGTAAACTATTTTATTTATATGACAAGACGATATATGTTTACTGTCATTTTTTTAACCTGTTCCTCCCTTTCCATCAATGTAGCAGTGCTGGGAGCGGATCATTTATTTACTTTACGCATCATATATACGTTAGGTGCGGCCTTAATTGCTGTAATTGTAAGTTTTTTTGTATTGCCTACTAATCATGCTACCGAGTTAAAAAATATGATGTGTCGTTTGCTTGATATAGATGACCGTTTGCTGGATTTATTACAACAGCTTTTTCAAAATACAGGCAGACAGCAGAATAAACGAGATATGGTGCTAACCTCATATTTGGTGAGTGAACGTATTGAAAACCATTGCATGATGGCAAAATCATGTAGTCATATCTATATTAGAAAATTGGTGATATTAAATAATAAGTTTATTACAGATATTGCGCATATTCATACTTTAATGTCAATGCAGCAAAAGGAGCGTATTGATGAGGTATCATTTAAAGCATTACTGTTGGAATTAAAAACTACTATTAAAGTGATGAAAGATATGTTGTCTGATAAAAAATATTCGAAATTGTATCCTGAGTTGCATTATCATCAGATATATGATGATGTATACATTAATGGGAAAATAATACGTATTGCAGAATGCTTGTACCAAATGTATGACTACGTACATCTGCATATCAATAATAACTAATATTCTCTGCTGAAATAATGGGCATCAATTTGCTTTGCAGTTGCTTTTGTGTTATGATATGATTTATGAATTTAGTATAAAGGAGAGATTACTTATGTTAGATGCTAAATTGGCAGAACTGTTGAATAATCATGTTAATCAGGAGTTTTATTCAGCTTACCTTTATTTGTCTATGTCAAACTACTACAATGAAGAGGGACTCAGCGGATTTGGACATTGGTTTTCAGTACAGGCACAAGAAGAGCTTGACCATGCAATATTATTTTCACAATATTTGCATAATAACGGCGCTCATGTAGCTTTGAAAACCATTGAAGCGCCTAATGCAAATTTTACTGGTTTCCAAGAGCCTTTACAAGAAAGCTTAAAACATGAGAGATTGGTAACCGGATTGATTCATAATATTTATGCAACTGCAAATCAGGTAAAAGATTTTCGTACTATGCAGTTTTTAAATTGGTTTGTTAAGGAACAGGGAGAAGAAGAAAAAACTGCAGAAGATTTATTGAAAAAGTTTGAGTTATTCGGTCAGGATGGTAAAGGACTTTATATGTTGGACAGCGAATTGTCAGAAAGAGTCTATACACAGACTACAGAGGACATTTGATGATTTGAATGAAAGTGTTAAAAAATCACCGTGAATTTCACGGTGATTTTTTATGCAAAATTATTATGTATGTAATAAACGGTTATGCACATTAGTTAATCTGATATTTTCAGTTACAGTTGGGCGTTTAATGGTAGTTAAAAAGGAATAGATTCACCATATAATTTGTAACAAAAATATGAATATATTATCATAGTAAAATAAAGTGTAATGGGATATGGCACCGATATAGTGTATGTCAGAGTTTTTTATGATTGTATATGAGGATTGATAACAGGTAAAAATGGTTGAAATGCAGAGGGAATAGCAATATGCTCTAACTCTTGTCTGAATGTCCATGCAAATTGCATACAATGGTCAATAGCTTGTGATTTGCAAATAATTAAGTAGCTTTTCATGTGCCATTCAATATGGGTAAAAATATGCTTTGTTTGTTTAGTTTCCTGGATCTGTTTTGCTGGTATTTTCCATTGCTTTAATTGCTGTTGTAATGACGATAGAGATATATGTCCTTCTATATTGGGAAATTGCCATAATCCTGCCAGTAACTGATGGTTTTCACGTTTTTGTAAAGCTACAGCGCCGTCACAAATAAGTAGTAGTACAGTTTTGTTTTCTACACGCCTTGCTTTCTTTTTTTCTTTGACAGGTAATTGATTAATATATCCATGATGAAATGCTTTACAATACGCTCTTACTGGACATAAAAGACAGTGTGGTTCTCCTTTAGGTACACATATAGTAGCTCCTAATTCCATTAGCGCTTGATTAAAATTTCCTGCTTCGTTTTGCGGTATAATTTCCTGTAATTGTTGGGTAATTTCTATTTTGGTTGCAGGTTTTGTAATATCGTGATAATTAGCAGTAATGCGTGCGATGACTCTTAATACGTTTCCGTCTACAGCTGGTACGGGGATACCATAGGCTATAGAGGATATTGCTCCTGCAGTATAAGTGCCAATACCAGGCAGGCTCAACAGCTCTTCATAGGAATTAGGCATTTTACCGTTATAACGGCTCATAATCTGAATAGCGGCTTTTTGCATATTCCGTACCCGATTATAATATCCGAGTCCTTCCCAAAGTTTTAAAAGTTTTTCTTCATTACATTGAGATAAATCTAAAATAGTAGGCAGCTCGTTAATAAAGCGGGTAAAGTATGTTTTTACGGTCTCGACGCGAGTTTGTTGCAACATGATTTCTGAAACCCAGATATGATAAGCGCAAGATAATTGACGCCAAGGCAATATTCGTGCGTATTTTTTGTACCAGCTTAGCAGTGGCATCACAATGTTTTTCAGGTCATTCATCCTTTTATCCTTTGCATTCAAAATATGAAATAAACGACTACAGATTTTTATTTAGGTTGTATTTTTAAATTATGTTTTTCATTTTACAGTGATGGAATTGCTATGTCAGAATGAACCTCTTTTGTGTAATCGACATTTGGTACATCAAAACCAAATAGCTGTTTAAATTCAACCCAATAATCATCAATATAGGAGAAATCAGTAATTTTATGGGCATATAACTTTGTCCAGAACGCATTGATTTCCTGTTGTACATCGTCACGCATTTCCCAATCGTCCATGCGGATTTGTCCAGTTTGATCAAGTATAGGGGTGTCGGTAAATAGTTTTTCTCGGTACATACGATCAATTTGCTCAATTGCATTTTCATGTACTTTTTTCTGTTTCATAATACGATATAAAGCAGCAATATAAAGAGGTACGACTGGAATTGCAGAACTTGCTTGTGTCACCAGAGCTTTATTTACAGAAACATATGCCTTTATACCCTGCATTTTGTTTGTCATATCTTGTGCAGTTTTCAGTAAATGTGCCTTAGCAGCGCCAATAGTACCCTGATGATACATTGGATACGTTAGTTTCGGTCCGATATAGGAATAAGCTACGGTTATGGTATGGTTTGCTAGAACGCCTGCCTGTTCTAGAGCTGTCATCCAGTCATGCCAATCTTCTCCTCCCATTACTTTTACCGTATCGTGTATTTCCTGTTCGGTTGCTTTTGGCACGGTTACTTCTATAATTTCTTTTGTTTTTAAATCAATGGTGGTGTTTACAAAATCCTGATTGGTACACTTTAAAACAGATTGGTATGTAGTACCGTCTGCCGTGGTGCGTTTTGGTGCGGCAAGACTATAAATAACCAAGTCTATTTGACCTAAGTCTTTTTTTATTAATGCAATGGTTTCTTCTTTTATTTTTTGAGAAAATGCATCGCCGTTAATTGTTTTGGCATAATAGCCGTCATTGGCTGCAAACTTTTCAAAGGCGGCGGTGTTATACCAACCGGCAGTTGCAGTACGGTTACCGTTGGCAGGTTTATCAAAAATAACACCAATGGTTGCTGCGTCGCAGCCATAAGTAGAAGCGATTCGGGAAGCCAACCCATAGCCAGTACTTGCACCAATTACCAGTACTTTTTTGGGACCTTGACATTTGGGCCGAGTTTTCATATATGATATCTGTTGCATAACATTTTCTTTACAGCCTTGGGGGTGAGAGGTCGTACAGATAAAACCTCGTATTTTAGGTTCAATAATCATAAGTTCCTCCGTATACTCAAAAAATATTTTAAATATAGTACCTATTATAATACCATTAAAAAAAAATATCAAATTATGTGAAAATGATAGTGAAATTATACTAATTGCCACTTGATTAAAACAGGATATATAAGTAAGCAGATATATTGTTATTGAAGAAAATATATATGTTTAATATTTCACTGTTTGGTAGTCGTTTGTTTTTTGGAGATCAACGAATATTCATATATGAGAATTTATTTCACAATTTAACAATGTTCAGTTTCAAGAGAAAGAAAAACTGACGCTGCTGAAATTGCAACGCCAGTATGTTTGTAAATTTTATAATTCCATATGAGTGGTACTTTCTAATGTTGGCGCACTTTAGTTTAGTACGGTATTGGCAAGAAGTAAATTGCTGCATAACACAAAGTTTATGTTGTTTTTAGAAAAGGGTATTTAAGTTTAGATGTAGTAGTATAGATATGTGTTTACATCAGAATTATAAAACTGATTCCCCACAGAAATGCTAAATGTAGAGGATAATAGATATAAAATAACCATTTGATGTTCCATTTTCCCCTCTGACCGTTATAAAATAAAAGAGGAATTAATGCCATGAATGACCACCACTGTAATCCACCTAAGGATAGACATATAATAAGAAGTCCTAATGCTGTCAAAAACCATTTCCGTGTAAAATGATTTGAGAGAGAAATAAATACCGGAAGTGTTGCGCCCCAAAAACCATAATCTATAGAAAATCCAATTTCAGACCAGAAAAATGGTACTGCCTCACAAATAAAAGCAACCGCTGTTATGACAGCTAACGGTAATAACCATGAAAGTTTCCATTTTACTGATTGAGACCACTGTATAGCATAAACCATAAGAATAGACAGAGTGAAAGTAATCATGATAGATTGCATCAGACTTTTTAAGGTAATATAGAGAACAATCTGATTTAGTAGTCCAACCGCAAATATGGAACATAAATACTTGACTTTATTTTTGGTATACCGGCATCCTTCAGCAATCATGTAGGCGAAAATTGGAAAAGCTAATCTTCCCACAATTCTAAATGGGGTGAAATTTCCCATCAGTATCAATCCTACATGGTCGATAGTCATAGTCACCAGAGCAAGAAGTTTAAGTATATTACCGTTAATGAATCTGTATTTCCATTCCATATCAGTTACAGACACATTTCAAAGATTTTTTCAATGTCTTGTTGTGAAAGAGGCTGAAAACCCTGTAATATGCTGTTTTTACAGGCTTTTTTAGCCATGGAACAAAAATTTTTTTTCTCAATCCCTACTTCCGTAAAGGTGCTTTTTAACTTTAGTGTTTTAAAAAGAAACGTCGATAGCATTTCTATGCTCTTTTTTGCAATTGCTATCGGCTCTAAAGATGAATCAATACCAAATACATTTGTGCCAAACTGTACGTATTTTGATACCGTGGTTTCATTCAGACAGTATTCCATCCAGCGAGGGGTAAGAATCGCAAGCCCAAGTCCATGAGTAATATCATAAATTGCGGATAACTCATGTTCCATAGGATGGCAGCTCCAAGCCTGCCGTTTTCCTCCATTGATAAAACCGTTGATTGCCCATGATGACGTCCACATTAGATTGGCTCGAGCTTCGTAATTTTGTGGTTCTTTCATGGCGATGGGAGTATATTTGATAATGGTTTTAAGCATACCTTCCATAAAGCAGTCTAACATATAAAAGTCTTGTTCCATGTTAAAATAGACCTCTAAAATATGGGATATCATATCTGCTGCGCCACAGGCGGTTTGATATGGACTGACAGTATAAGTGTTAGTAGGATCAAGAAAAGAGACTTTCGGTAACAATGGATATTCCATGCGGCCAATTTTCTCCTGTGTTTCTAAATTGCTGATAACTCCGCCGGCGTCCATTTCGGAGCCGGTTGCGGAAAGAGTGAGAATTGTTATAACTGGCAACGCTTTTTCAATAGGGGCCCATTCGCTAAGAAATTTCCAAGGATCAAAATTTACGCATGCGCCAGCCGCCATGTATTTTGTTGCATCTAAGGTGGAACCGCCTCCTACTGCTAATAACACATCTATTTTTTCTTCTTTGCAAATTTTTGTACCCTCTCTTACTGATTCTATCCGTGGATTCGGTTCAATGCCAGATAGTTCAAATATCTGAAGTCCTGCTTTTTTGATTTCTTGTACCACCTTATCATAGAGACCATTTTTTTTAATAGAACCGCCTCCGTAGGTTAGTAATACGCGTTTTCCATACTTACTTAGTTCTTCGCTCAAATGACATAGCTGATTTTCTCCAAAATATACTTTTACTGGAATATCATAAATAAAACTATTCATAAGTAATACCTCCTAAATTATCATTTATACTTTATTAATTACAACTCGGGAGCATTGTAGGACAATTGCCATAAACAGGTTTGGTTGTTCAATTAGATTGATGGATAGTTCTCAAAGTGATTCAATAGCTTAATTAGATTTGGTTATGATTTATAAATTTGAAATATAGGCCAAACATATTTTTGTTTGGTACTGTTTTATAAACTTTGCAGGGGATATTTTTCGTACTCTTTATCTACGTAGTTTTTTACTAAAAGATATATCACTTATTCCCTATGAGAATTTAAATGTCAAAGTCTTTTCATTTGTCGGCGATATTCAAAATATATGATCTATTTTTTTTCCATAGGACAAGGTGTTTTTAAACAAGATTGATTTATTTTTGTAAATTTTGTAAACTATAATTATATTTTATTCGGATAAGTGTGCTTTGTAAAGAACATAAGAATAAATTTTTTAGTATCATATTAAAATATCCATTTTGTTATGTATATTGATTTTATCTTGCGGATACATAGCGACTTAGCTCTTTTCAAAGCTTTTGGAGAGTCAGGATTTTTTATCCCAACCTCTTTTTTCGTACCATATAGAGGCAATAATATTATATAACTTTACAGAGAGAATAGGTTTTATTCTTGTTTCATATGTAGAAATATGGTATAATAAAAATTAAAAAGAATTGTATTGGTTTAAAGAATAGGAGTGATTGTGTGTCTGCTGATTTGCATTGTCATACAAAGATGTCAGACGGTTCTGTCACGATTGAAGAGTTGGTGCTGCTGGCTAAAAATAAAGGAATTAGTACTATTTCTGTAACAGATCACGATACGTTTGCCGGTTCAACAAGAGCAAAAATTTTCGCAGAAAGACATGGAATAACGGTAATATCCGGTGTGGAAATTTCGGCTTATGATTATGATCGAAATCAAAAAGTACATGTGTTGTGTTATGATTGTTGTTTTCCGGATCGTTTGGAAGGATTGTGCAAAAAAATTAGTATCAATCGTAGGAAAGCCGCAGGTGTGATGCTGCAAAAGGTCATGCACATCTACCCTGTAGGCTTTGAAATATTAATTCGCCATGCACAGGGCAGCACTAATATTTTTAAGCAGCACATTATGCATGGATTGATAGATGCAGGCTATACCGACGAGTTATATGGAGAAGTATATCAAAAATTATTTATGCAGCGTATTGGGTTGGCATATACCAAAATAGAATATCCTGATGTGCATGAAGTATTAAAAAGTATCAGGGAGGCAGAAGGTATTGCTATAATAGCACACCCAAGTCAATTAAAAGATATTTCTTTACTGGAACAATTAGCCGACAAAAAAGAAATTGACGGTGTTGAAGTTTGGCATCCGGACCATAGCGAAGCACTTGTATCCCAATTGATAGATTTTGCCAAACAGCATGATTTGCTTATGACTGGAGGAACTGATTTCCACGGTATGTATTCTAAGAAACCGCACTCTATAGGTTCTTTTGTAACGCCGCAAGATCAATTTCATCAATTAAAGATACGTAAACAAAAATACAGATGAGCATTAAAATCTTTTACGAAGATTCGAACAGTAAAAACAGCCGAAAAATTTAGTTTTTCAGCTGTTTTTATGCTTTATTTTGAAGTGTTTATTGTCTAGCCATACACTCTAGTTTAAAGTTTGTGTTTCTTTATTTAGATGTGTAATGTAAAAAATCAATAACTCTGGCTTATAAGTCAGAGTTATTGATTTTTATCATTACTAATAATTTGTGTTTTTAAATACAACTGAAATATTATTTTTTTGATGCTTCAATAGCACCAATTGTGCCGCCTGCGGTAGCGGCCAGGATAGTACCCATGATAATTGCTGTAAAAATACCACCATTAATTTTGCTCATTTGTTTTTCTGAAATTTGATTAAATTTTTTCATGTATTTATCTCCTTTTCATTTAATAATTGTATTATACTATATTTAATGAATAAAATCAACATAATTTATAATTTTTTTTTAAAAATTTACAATTTTAACACTATATATGTACGAGAGTTTGTATTACTCTGTAAATATCAGGAAACCGCTTTTTTAAATTGACAGGTTTTAGCTGCGTATCTGTCCACGCATGTAAAGTAGAACCTGTATTAACAGGTTTTTCACTGTTTTTTTTATAAATGGTATAACCAAATTCTATACGTACTGGAGTTAAGTTGGTAATATGAGATTCTATGGTCAATTCATCCTCGTAGCGGGTTGGCTGATGATATTTGCAATGTAACTCCAATAGAGGCAATAGTATGCCCATTTGTTCCATATCTGTATAAGACATACCAATATGTTTTATGAAATCTGTACGGGCAAGTTCATACCAAACAGCATAAATTGAGTGATGTACAATGCCCATTTGATCGGTTTCGGCATAACGTGCTACAACGTTAGATTTTATAATCATATAACCGCTCCTTATTTTGTTATTTTATTCATCATTTATAATATCTAGCCCTTCAAACTGCATGTTGTAATATTTGGTATAAAGACCGTCTGCTTGCAATAAATTATGATGAGAGCCACGTTCAATTATGCCATTTTGATCGATTACAATGATTTCATCAGCATGGCGAATGGTACTTAAACGGTGAGCAATGACAAGTGTCGTTCTATTTTGACAGAGTCTTTCTAAAGATGATTGGATATAACGTTCACTTTCGTTGTCCAAAGCAGAGGTAGCTTCGTCTAATATTAAAATTTTAGGGTCTTTTAAAAATACTCTCGCAATTGCAATGCGTTGTTTTTGACCACCGGACAAGCGTGTGCCGCGTTCACCAACCATAGTTTGGTAACCGTCGTCCAAGCTTATAATAAAGTTATGTATATTTGCATCTTTGGCTGCCTGGATAATTTCTTCTTGGCTTGCACCAGGTTTGCCATATGCAATATTTTCTTCAATGGTTCCCCAGAACAAATAGATGTCCTGCTGCACAATACCGATTGCTCTTCTCAGAGACTGTTGTGTTACATCTCGAATATCAATGCCATCAATGGTGACGCTGCCTTTTGTCACATCGTAAAAACGAGGGAGAAGAGAGCATATTGTAGATTTACCACCGCCGGAAGGACCTACTAATGCAACTGTTTTTCCGGCAGGTATTTCAATTTGAATATTTTTTAAAACGTTATGAATACCATCGTAAGAAAAGTTCACATTTTGATAGCAAATTGTGCCTGTTACATTAATTAAGTCAGGGGCATTGGGCTTATCTTGAATTTCAATAGGGGTTTCCATCAGTTCCAGAAAGCGTGAAAAACCTGCCATACCCTTTTGAAATGTTTCTGAAAAGTTGACAAGTACAGTAATAGGATGAATAAATATGTTGATATATAATGCATATAAAGCCAAATCTGGTGCTGCAAGAGAACCTTGTGCAATAAAAATACCGCCAAACACAAGAATGACTGTAAATAGAATACCTTGTAAAAATAAGTTGCCAGCTTGAAACTTGCCGAAAGCATGATAGGAATCACTTTTAGATGATAAAAAGGATACGCTGGCTTTTCGAAATTTCCCTTTTTCCATATCTTCATTGGCAAAGGATTTTACAACACGTATACCGGCAAGAGAGTCCTGGAGTTGTGTATTGATATTGCCAATTCTCTTGTTGTTATTTAAAAAGGCTCGTTTCATACGTTTGTGTTGAAAAAAACTAAATACAGCCATAACCAAGACTACAGAAAATAGAATTAGTGTCAGCGGAATATGAACCATCATTAGTAATATAAACGAACCTGTTACTTTTAATAGAGATAAAAATAAATTTTCAGGGCCGTGGTGTGCCACTTCTGAAATATCAAATAAATCTGATACCATTTTGGACATCATTTCGCCAGTATTATTTTTATCATAATAAGAAAACGACAAACGCTGCATTTTATCAAACAGATCAGCGCGCATAGCGTTTTCCATTCGGGAGCCCATGATATGCCCCCATGTAGCAATGAAGTAGTCACAAAATAATTTGATGCAATACATGGCTATAAGTCCAACGGCAACGTAGCCAATGGATTTTACGATGGCTTCTGCATTGCGTGTAAATAAGCTTGTATTTAACATATTTAAAATTTGAGGAAACGCTATGTCTATTAAGGAGACAATGGTAGCGCAAATTAAATCGAAAATCAGCATTGCTTTATGAGGCTTATAATAATATAAAAATTTTTTAAATTCTTTCATCATACACCTGCTTTCTTAATGAAAAATAGAGTGGAATGTCAGTGCATTCCACTCAAAAATATTGTTTATACTTAAAAAACACTCTTTATTTTTTCCGGTTCTGGATAGTCGATGCCAAAGGTTTCTACGCTTACTTTTTCCATAACTTGATTTTCTAGTGGACGGTCACTGTGATCGCGTTTAGCAGAAACAATTTTGTCTGCGACCTCCATACCTTCTATCACTTGACCGAAAGAAGCATATTGGGCATTTAGGTGAGGAGCATCGTCTACCATGATAAAAAATTGAGAACCTGCACTGTTGGGACTTTGTGAACGGGCCATAGATAATACGCCGCGTTTGTGCAAAAGTTCATTATTAAATTTATTCATGATAAATTCGCCTGCAATGGAGTAACCGGGGCCGCCCATTCCGATACCTTGCGGATCACCGCCTTGAATCATAAAGCCGGGAATGACCCGATGAAAAATAAGGCCGTCGTAAAAACCTTGTTTTATCAGATAGATAAAATTGTTTACCGTGTTAGGTGCAATTTTGGGAAACAGCTCAGCTTTAATAGTTCCTTGATTTGTTTCAAAGGTCACAATTGGGTTGCTCATAAATGATAATCCTCCGAATTTTTGGTAAGTCATTCAAAATTGCAGAGCAATTTATTTCTATTATAATACGAATGATTTGGTTGTTCAAGTAATGTTTTAACGATTTATGATAAGCTGGTTAGAGAATTTAACTTGGGGAAAAATTTGTATATCTAAGTATATAAGGTTGGTGATGGTTAAAATTATTTATTATACGCTGGATTAGATTAAACGAATAAATAAAATATATTATCAATATTTTACAAGTTGAAAATTGTTTTGTCATTTTATTTATGTTATAATTGTCCATACATCATTTGTTTGGAGGAGATAAAACGCTTATGAAATTTATTTCATGGAATGTAAATGGATTACGCGCCTGTTTAAATAAGGGGTTTAGAGAATTTTTTGAGCAGCAGCAAGCGGATATTTTTTGCATACAGGAAACAAAAATGCAACAAGAACAGGCGGAAATTGAGTTTAATGGTTACCGCCAATACTGGAATAGCGCTGAGAAAAAAGGCTATTCAGGTACAGCGGTATTTACTAAGCATGAGCCGCTGACCGTTGTATATGATATAGACGACCCTGCGCATATTGGTGAGGGAAGAGCCATTACGCTGGAGTTTGAAACATTTTATCTTGTAAATGTGTATACACCAAATGCACAAAGAGGTCTGGCACGTATTGATTACCGTATGTCATGGGAAGATGCGTTTCGCCGCTATTTGATGCGGCTAGATGAGAAAAAATCAGTTGTTTTGTGTGGTGATTTAAATGTTGCACATCAAGAAATTGATTTGAAAAATGCAAAAACCAATGTAGGCAATGCTGGTTTTTCTAATGAAGAGAGAGGTAAGTTTACAGAATTGTTAGAGGCTGGTTTTATAGATTCATTTCGAACTTTGTACCCTGAGGTAACGGGAGCATATACATGGTGGTCATATATGTTTAATGCCCGTGCTAATAATGCGGGATGGCGTATTGATTATTTTGTTCTTTCGGAAAGAATGCGTTCCCATTTGAAAGACAGCGTTATTTATGCCGATGTAATGGGAAGTGATCATTGTCCGGTTGGTTTGTTGTTGGACGATGCGTTATAGTATAAATTTGCAAATTGCAAACTTATGAAAGATAAAGGGTGTGATAACATGGAACTGGAAGATTATCAATTTACAAAACAGGAATTAAAGTATCTGGCGCTGCTGTCAGAAAAATATCCAACTATACAGTCGGTTTGTACCGAGATTATCAATTTAAAGGCCATTTTAAACTTACCTAAAGGTACCGAACATTTTATGAGTGACGTTCACGGAGAGTATGAAGCGTTCTATCATATCATCAATAACTGTTCCGGCGTTATCCATGAAAAAGTGGATATGATTTTTAATAACAGATTAAGTGTACAGGAACGTTCAGAATTATGCACGCTTATTTATTATCCGGAAGAGCGTCTGAATATTATACACGATACCATTGGCGATTTGGAAAGCTGGTATAAAATAACACTCAATCAGTTAATAGAAATTTGTAAATTGGTGGCATCTAAATATACACGTTCTAAAGTCAGAAAAGCGCTACCTAAAGAGTTTAGCTATATTATTGATGAGTTGTTACATTCGGTAGAGGGAGATAATAACCAAGAAACGTATCATGGTAATATTATGGATACGATTATCAGCATCCATAATGCAGATGAATTTATCGTTGCACTGGCAACACTGATTAAACGTTTGGCGGTTGACCGTTTGCATATTGTGGGCGATATTTTCGACCGTGGTCCTCGTGCGGATGGTATTATGGATATGCTCATGGAGCATCATGCAGTTGATATTCAATGGGGAAACCATGATATTTTATGGATGGGCGCTGCCGCAGGACACCCTGCCTGTGTGGCGACGGTTGTGAAAACAAGCGTATCTCATAAACGTCTTGATACGTTAGAAGGTGGTTACGGTATCAGTTTGCGTCCGCTCACGTTGTTTGCAACACAAACTTATGTTAATTGTAAGACTACTCATGAGGCTATGCATAGAGCTATTGCCATTATATTATTTAAAGCAGAGGCGGAAGTGATTAAACGTCATCCTGAATATGAGATGCAGGAGCGTTTGCTTTTGCATAAAATCGATTATCAAAATCAGTGTATTACTATCTGCGGTCAAACTTATACGCTTTCTACTGTAGATTTTCCGACAATTGATCCAGAAAATCCGTATGCTTTAACTGATGAAGAACAAAGTGTTTTGAACGGGCTTGTTAATGCATTTTTAGAAAGCGACCGGTTACATCGTCATATGAAATTTTTATATGGCTACGGTAGCATTTATAAACGTTTTAATCAGAATTTATTGTTTCATGCCTGCATACCAATGACAAAAGACGGTGAATTCGCTTCATTTGAATTTGAAGGAAGACATGTGAAAGGCAAAGAGTTATTGGATTTAGCTGATGAAATTACGCGTAAGGCTTACTTTAGTGTAAAAGAAAACCAAAAACAGAAATACGGAGATTTTGTTTGGTATTTGTGGTGCGGTAAAACCTCGCCTTTGTTTGGTAAAGCGCGAATGACGACATTTGAACGGATGTTTATTTCAGATAAATCCAGTTGGACTGAAGAAAAAGACCCTTATTATACTTTTTGTGAGTCCGAGGAAACCTGCAATAAAATTCTGGAAGAGTTTCATTTGACACAGGGATTTTCTCACATTATAAATGGCCATGTGCCGGTAAAGGTCATGAAAGGCGAGAGTCCAATTAAAGCCAATGGAAAACTTATTGTTATTGACGGTGGATTTTGTAAAGCATACCAAAAAACAACGGGTATCGCAGGATATACTTTGATTTATAATTCACGTGGTATGCGTATTGTATCTCATACATCGTTTAGAAGTATTAAAGAAGCAATTGAAGAACATGTGGATATCGAATCTAGTTCAGAGTTTTTTGAGACCAATGGTACTCGTCTTCTTGTGGTAGACACTGATATTGGTGAAAACATTAGTAGCGCTATTTATGATTTATCCTTGCTGCTTACAGCATACCGTAAAGGTTTGCTTATCCCCGGTGACGAATAGCATTTCATAGTGGTTTTTAAAATGAAAAAATACTGTTTATAGAAAACCCTCCAATTATAATTGGAGGGTTTTCTATAAACAAAAATATAGCATCACAATTTTAGCTTTTTGTAGTGTGGTATCATGGTTATATGCTATATACTATTTTTCAAAAAGAAAGTACCATATAATACATGTATTATATGGTACTTACAATATCCGTACAGTTGATTGGTTATAATGGGAAAATATTCATACGTTTAATTTTGCCTGTGTCTCCAATGGAAGAAATAATGGCAGTAACGGGAACAAATTTTTGTTGATACATAATGAAATAAGAAACTGTATTTGGTTCTTGGTATTGTATATCCATAATCTGAAAAGGTCCTCCGTTAAAACCAAACCTATGGTGGAACATCATATCCACAGCCATTCTGCCCTCTAAGTGAATGGTGTCAAGTCCTACTTTATTGACAGAGGAATCATGCAGTACACCTTTTTCTTCAAAAAGCTCAGATAGAGCGACGTTATTGCCTTTTTGCATGCAATCAATATATTGTTCCAGTAAAGTCATAATGATAGTCTCCTTTCACAATTAGAATCGTTCAGATCGTAGCAGCGCATCAATACCGCCGTCAACAAATAAAATGATGCCATTGATACCGCTTGCCATTGGTGATGACAAAAATATAATACTGTTTGCAATTTCTTCCGCGTCCAAAAATTCTTTTGTACCGTATCTTGTTGGAATGGGAATTAGTAACGCGGATTCTTTTTGTTCCGGTGTCATGTTCTGTGTCATTGGTGTTGTTGTATTGCCGGGTGCAACGGCGTTGATACGAGTACCGTCTACCGCCCATGATGCGGAAGTACGTCGCATCCAACGGGCCAATGCATGTTTTGAGGTGCTGTAACATACAGGACCAGCCTGAGGAGGAATAGTTTGTGCAATTTGTGTAAAGCTGTCTTCATTATGAATGTTAGTGAGCATATCAACCCAGTCTTTGCGTATATAGGGAAAGGTAATAGAGTTTGATGACGTTAAGACGCAATTGCCGCGTTTCTTTTTTAGCAATGGCCGCATACCTTCGGCAAGTTCAGTGGCTGCAAAGTAGTTGAGAGAAAACAGAGTAGTAGCAGGCACTGTGGGACCTACCCCGGCATTGCTGATAAAGCAGTCAATACCGTCTGGATAGCGTTTAAATACCTCGTTAATTGCACCTTGCCGTCCTTCTTTGGAAGAAAGATCAGCAGTATAATCTCCGTCTTTATAGTCAATATTAAAGACTTCATGCCCCTGCTCCTGTAATTTTTCTCTGGTAGCAGCACCAATACCTGTGGTGCCTCCGGTAATTACATAGATTGCCATAAATGGATACCTCCAAATTCCTTAAGTTTTATTTAATTTTTACTGTATCATATGCTAATATGATTGTCAATTTGGTTTATTATTTCACAATATTACGCAAATTATATTTGTTTTTACCATAAATTAAATCATAGTGCTTTTTATTTGGAAAACGGTGAATAAAAATATGTATTTATTGAGAGCTTTGTGTCGAATTGTTCCTTTTTAGATTTTGTGATTCGTAAAGGGAAAAGGTTATAATAGACGGTATTTTGGAATATGCTTCCAATGGAATGGTATCAAGATAAGGAGATTCGGTATATGTATTGTTCTTTTAAGTGTAAAAGAAACATATTTATTTTGTTTTGTATTTCTTTTTTTGTTATTTTGATTGGCGGTGGATTGGGAATACATACAGCCGTTAAGGCAGCGCAGGCAAATCAGGAAATGTCTGCAGGAATTAAACTACCAATCGTTATGTATCACAGTATACTAAAAGATAGCAAAAGACAAGGCAAATATGTTATTTCCCCAGACATGTTAGAAAGAGATATAAAATATTTAAACGAAAATGGGTATACCCCTGTTTTTATGCAGGAAGTGATTGATTATGTTATAAATGGTCATCCTTTACCAGAAAAACCAATTGTGCTGTCATTTGATGATGGATATTATAACAACTATACCTATGCATATCCGTTGGCGCAGCAATACCATGCAAAAATTGTAATTGCGCCTATTATTGCACAAACAGAAAAGTATAGTGAAATGAAAGTTGAGAATGCAAACTATGGTCATATCACATGGGGGAAAATGAAAGAGATGGTAGAATCTGGTTATGTAGAGATTCAAAATCATACTTATGATTTACATTCCAGTAATAAAGAGCGCGTGGGTATTCAAAAGAGAAAAGGAGAAACCGAGAGCGCTTATGAGCATCTAATTACGCAGGATATACAAATGGCACAAGATCAAATTCAAGCGCACATTGGTATCGTGCCAAATACCTTTGTCTATCCTTTTGGCGCTTTTTCTGACACTTCTGAAGATTATATTCGTAAATTAGGGTTTCAGTCTACGCTGACATGTGTAAGTCGTGTGAATATGCTGACAAATGACCCAGAATGTTTATATGGTTTAGGACGCTATTTGCGCACCAACGAGAGTGACAGTCAAACTTTTTTTCAGAATATATTGGAGTAATCTGTTATTTTTGTTCCTAAAAGGAAAATGCAGCATATACTGTGGAAAAGGAGGATTTTATATGCCTAAAATATTTTTAAGCCCATCTTTGCAGCCTTTTAATGAGTATAGTGGCGGAGGCAATGAGCAGGAGTATATGAATAAAATTGCTGATGCTATGATTCCATATTTACGGACTAACGGTATTGTGTATACTAGAAATAAAATTGGGACCAACGTGGGGCAGTCAATTCGTGATTCAAATGCAAATGATTATGATTTTCACCTTGCAATTCATTCTAATGCAGGACCGGAATCTTTAGCAGGTCAACTGCAGGGAACCGATGTATATTACTATACGGATAGTTCTTTTGGAAAAAGGGCTGCTCAAATTATAGCGGATAACTTTAAAGAGATTTATCCCAATCCGGATATGGTGAAAATTGTGTCGACCAAGACTTTGGCAGAGGTGACGAAAACTAATGCGCCGGCTGTGCTAATTGAAGTTGCGTACCATGATAATCCGGAAGATGCCGAGTGGATTCGCACGCATGTGCAGGAGATAGCTGCAAATTTGGTGAAGTCGTTAACTGAAATATTTGCCATTCCCTTTATTGCCATACCGCAGCTGGAGCGTAACGGAGTTGTTACAACACAAAGCACAGCTCTCAATATTCGCAGTAGACCTGACTTAAACGCTGCGATTGTCGGTCAGGCTCCAAAAGGGGCTTCTTTAAAAGTATTGGGAAAATGGCAAAACTGGTATGTGGTAAATTATCAAGGTACTGTAGGGTATGCTAGCAGCGATTATATTACTGTAACATAATGATAAAACGATAAATCATCAGATTTTGGTATGTATATGGTGTATACGGGATTTTCATTGATACTCAATACATTTCGTACTATAATAAAAAATAAGAATTGTGAAAAGTGGTGACGGAATGCAAATATATTGCAGTGCTATTATTCCTGCAGCAGGAAATTCAACCCGAATGGGTATTGGAACATCGAAACAGTTTTTAAAGCTATTAGAAAAACCGGCTATTTCATATACATTATCTGCCTTGGAACAAGCCGATCAAGTATATGAAATTGTGCTTGTTTGTAGGGAAGAGGATCAGCGCCGATTTGAAAATTGTGTGAAAATTGCGGGTGTTACAAAACCGGTGCGTTTTGCTAGAGGAGGATGCACAAGGCAACAATCTGTTTGGACCGGTATACAGTTAGCTTCTGAAAGTGCAACGCATTTTGTGATACACGATGGGGCAAGACCATTGATTACGCCTGAGTTGATTGAAAAAGTAATTGAAGATGCTATGGTGTATCAGGCGGCTGCATTGGCAGTTCGCATGAAAGACACAATTAAAATTGCAGATAGTAACGAGTTTGCCATTGAAACACCGGACAGAAGTCTATTGTGGGCAGTGCAAACTCCTCAGGTTTTTGAAAAGACAAGCTATTTGTATGCTATTAAACAGGCAGTGCTTCTCAATAAAGACTATACGGATGATTGTCAGCTTATGGAGCAAATTGGTATTCCTGTTCATTTATGTGAAAGTGATTATGATAATATTAAACTAACGACTTTTGATGATGTGTTTATTGCTGAGTCTATTTTGCAGAAACGGAGACAGAAGCATAGGAGGGATACTGTGAGAATTGGGCATGGATACGATGTACATAAACTGGTACAAGGCCGCAAGCTGGTTTTAGGAGGAGTCACGATTCCCCATGAAACAGGTTTACTGGGACATTCTGATGCAGATGTGTTAACTCATGCTGTGGCAGATGCGTTGTTGGGAGCAGCGGCTTTGGGGGATATAGGAAGCTTATTTCCTGACCATGATCTGCAATATAAGGATGCGGACAGTATTGTGCTGTTAAAGGAAGTTTGCAAACAATTAAAGCAAAACGGGTTTAGTGTGGAAAATATAGATGCGACAATTCTTGCGCAGGCTCCCAAATTAAAGCCATATATAGACAAGATGCGTCATAATCTGGCGAAAGCCTGCGAAATTGACATTAACAGGTTGAGTGTAAAAGCAACCACAGAAGAAAGGCTTGGCTTTACCGGCAGAAAAGAGGGGATTGCCGCACATGCTGTGTGCTTAATAAAATAAACAAAATCTGTCTGCTTCGCATATTCTGTAATAAAAACAGAGAGGTGATTCTTTATGAGTAAACCCTTAATTATGGTAAACTCTATCACATATGCAATTAAAAGCAGAGATATACTATACAGAAAAGGGATAAAAGCTTATGTGGAGCGCATACCGCATACTAGCAGGACAACAGGATGTGGATATGGTATCTATGTACCAGACAAAACAGAAGAGGCGGTACAGCTTTTATCGGACAGCGGTATTCGCATAACAGGAAGAATGGAACGGGCTGATATACAATGATTTACTTGGATAATGCAGCTACTACTTTTCCAAAACCGCCGCAAGTAACTATGGCAATGAGCAGAGCAATGTCCAAATATGGGGCCAATCCCGGTAGAAGCGGTCATGCTATGTCTATACAAGCAGCGGAAGAAGTATATAAAAGTCGTCAGGCTGTTTCAGACCTTTTTCATGCAGGCGGCGCTGAATGTGTTGTTTTTACACTGAATTGTACGCAAGCAATCAATATAGTATTAAAAGGACATGTTAAACCTGGGGATCATGTTGTTACATCTTGCTTGGAGCATAATGCAGTATCACGTCCGCTGCAAACAATGGCTGACAGAATGAACATTACATTTACTGAGGTTTCAGTTGTACCGGGGGATAATGACGCCACGGTACATGCATTCCGTCAGGCATTGCGGCCGAATACTACACTGATTATATGCATCCATGCTTCAAATGTATGGGGGATTCGCATGCCGGTTGAGCGCATTGCGGCTCTGGGACGAGAATACGGCGTTCCTATATTGGTAGATGCAGCCCAGTCTGCGGGGGTATTACCTATTGATTTAGGCGATTCTGGTATTGATTTTTTGTGTACTGCTGGGCATAAGGGGTTATATGGACCGATGGGAACTGGAATTTTAATTGCAAAGGAAGGCGAAAACCTTCAAACAATTATTGAAGGAGGTACCGGTACTGAATCTGCATTTTATGAGCAGCCGAAGACAATGCCGGAGCATTTAGAAAGTGGTACACCTAATTTGGCGGGTATTGCAGGTTTGCACGCAGGTATAAATTTTGTACAAACTAGGACTATTCAAAAAATTTATATGCATGAAATGAAGCTGATTCAAACAGCATATGATAGCTTATCTAAAATTCATGGTGTAAAGCTATATACAAAGCGGCCCGATATGCAGCATTATGTTCCGGTACTTTCTTTCAATCTGGAGGGAAAAGAAAGCGAATGGGTTGGTCAAAGACTGAATCGGATGGGTATTGCGGTGAGAGCGGGACTTCATTGTGCACCTGCTGCCCATAAGACTATGGGTACTTTGGAAGGCGGTGCGGTACGTATAGCACCATCAGCTTTTACAAAAGAAGTTGAGGTTCATAAATTAATACAATCTATATTCTACATGACAAAAAATCGTCAAATGTAGTAGGCATTGCATTTAATTTATGCTAAAATAGAAATAGAAAGTTTTAAATTAAGTTATTTTATGACAAACAGTTGCTGTCAAGGACGTTGAGAGATAGAAATGGGATAACCATTTGGAAGGACGAGAACGGATGAATTTTATTACAAATATCTGGGATATCTTTTTGGGATTGATCATGTCGTTTCAGGTAACAGATGCACTGGATGTTATTTTGGTTTCATTCATTATATATAATGCGATTAAATTGGTTCGAGAAACCAGAGCGGAACAATTGATCAAGGGTTTGCTGATTCTTTGTGCTGTTTGGGCAGCGGCGTATTATTTGCAACTGCATATGGTTAGTAATATACTCAGTTATATATTTCAGTTTGGTGTTATTGCAATTATTGTATTATTTCAGCCTGAGATACGCAGAGCGCTGGAACAGTTAGGGCGAAAAGGAATTGGTAGCAAATATTGGTCTTTAGGTAATTTTTCTAAAGATACAGAGGAAGATCAGAAAAAATACCAGATATGTATTGATGCAACGGTAGATGGAATTTTAGAGTTGCAGCGGCTGAAAATGGGCGCATTGATTGTATTTGAAATGCAGACAAAGTTGGGTGATATTATTGGTTCTGGTACAGTGATTAATGCTGAGCCCTCGGCTCAGATGATAGCCAATATATTTTTTAATAAAGCGCCGCTGCATGATGGAGCTGTAGTGGTTAGGGAAGGTATGATATATGCTGCTGGCTGTATTTTGCCACTCACAAAAAGTGATAAAATTAGCGCTAATTTAGGTACAAGGCATCGTGCCGCATTAGGTATGAGCGAGGTTTCTGACGCAGCGGTTGTAGTAGTTTCGGAAGAAACAGGACAAATTTCTTTTGCCAGAAAAAGTGTTCTTGCACGTAATTTTACAAAAGATACCCTAAAAAATGAGTTGGAAAAATTGCTTTTGTCTCAATTTTCCAATAAAACTGCCGGAGAGAAAAAATCTAAAAAATTTCCCTCTATTAAAAGGGGGAAGAAGAAATGAGTCAGAAAGAAACAGAAATAAAAAAGAAAAAACAATTCGGTATTCCGAGAATGTTTTATAATGATCGTTTTGTATTGGTGTTTTCTGTTTTTGCAGCAATCATATTATGGTTTGTTATGGCAATGGTCAATACCAATGAACGTCCACGTGTAGTTTATGATGTACCCATTGAAGTGTATTTACCCGATATGGCGTTGGAGCAAGGTTATAAAATATATAATCAGAATGTAACGAGGGCGAAAGTATCTATTAAAGGGAACAGTTTAACGGTGAATCAAATCAAAAGTGGTGATATTCAGGTAATGGCCCAACAGGTATCAACAGTTTCTGGTTCGGGTGAATATACCTTTAATTTGATTGCTATTAAAAAAGGACAACTAACAGATTATGAGGTTGTTTCTATTGAACCGGGGACCGTGGTTGTCGAGGTTGATCGCTCAAGAGAGTTGACCATGCAAGTTGAAAGTCAAATTAATTATACAACAGATGACGAACATTATGTTTCCGCCCCAGAATTATCAGTGGCCTCTGTTACCTTATCCGGTCCTGAAGCGGTGTTGAATCGAATTGCGAAAGTCGGTGTGGAGTATGATGTTAAAGAAGTTTTGAAAGAAACAAAAATATTTTCCACTCCAATTTACTTATACGATAGTCAAGGTAATAAAATAGTGGATGATCGTGTACAAGTATCGGCAACGCAGACGGATGTAACATTAATTGTTTTAAATAAAAAAGAACTTCCAATCACGTTAAAGTACAAAAATCAACCGTCTAATTTTGACTTGGATAAATCTAAAATTAAAATTACACCGGAGGTTATCGATGTAGGTGTTCCGGTTGAGATGACGGAAGAACTGTCAGGAATAAGCATAGGCGAGTTGGACTTAAGTAAACTGAGTCCCGATACCAATGTTTTTGAAATGGATATTCTTCTGCCAGATGGTGTGAATAATCTTAATAATATTACAACGGCAAAAGTTGAGTTTGATTTATCCGATTATCAAACGCGTACCATAGATATCAGTAACTTTCAAGTGAAAAATACAAATGATACAAAACGTACTACAGTTACGACTAGATCATTAAGTGTAACAATTGTTGCACCAAAAAGTATACTTGATGAAATAATTGATAGTGATATTGTCGCAGAAATTGATATGGGGGGAATCAACGTAGTAGGCAACACAGAGGTACCTGCCAATATTATAGTAAATTCTTCGTCGGGCTCAGTATGGGTCTTTGGAGATTATAAAGTCAATATTTATGTTAGAGGTGCGTAATAAAGAGCAGCGGTCATAAAACTGCATTTCCCAAACAATTATTTAAGGGTATGTAGAAAATGGCCGTTGCTCTTTTAATTGAAATTTGAGTGTATATACTCAGTATAAAAGTCATATTACTCCGATAACATCATAAAATGGAAAGGTGAATGATAAGATATAAGGTTAGGTTTATGTAGGAGTGTATCGATACAGTAAAGGGGGCTTGGTGGTGCATAATCTATTCAGGCAATTTACGGTGCGCCGTATTCTATCTATTCGGATTTTAGCGTTTATGATGACTTTGTTATGCGGGTATATTAACGCAACTATTTTTTTAAGATTTGAGTATGGCGGAACGCATCAGACAGGTAATATAAGCAAAATTGCATTGTCTATTCTTTCATTAGATTTTTATACTTGTTTAGGTTTGATTGGAGTTGTATGTTCATTTTTTTGTGGGGCATTTATTTCAGGTATAATAAATCATGAGGCTTTTTAAAACTAAAACGGTCTTTTGGAATTCTTTTGCTAATAGGTGGAATTGGTTTATGGGTGTTAAACTTTATTTTTAAAGAATCTCATATATTAAACTATTACTGTGGATTTTATGCTGGTATACAGAATGGATTTTTAACACATAACAAAATTAAGTTGAGAGCCAGTCATGTATCGGGATGCATTACGGACGCCGGTTTTTATTTTGCAGGGATATGCAGAGGGGATACAATGCATTTTGAAAGATTTATTCTAGATATAGCGAATATTTTGTTATTTTTCTTAGGTGTATTTATAGGTGGATTTTTATTTCTGCATGTTCACGATTATGTTTACCTAATCTTATCAGTATTGTACATAGGTGTTAGTATTTATTATTTTATTCTTGTTCGCTTGTTTTTTTCTCATACTATCTATTTGAAAATTTTATAATTTATTATTTTGTGTTTCTTTATAGTCTAGCGTTCTATAAATGTATTTTTAGTGAGAAATATCTAATAAAACTATTGCAATATTGAGATAAATATGGTATTATTTTTGCAGTGAAAATGTAGGGGGGTATAGCTCAGCTGGGAGAGCGCTTGAATGGCATTCAAGAGGTCAGCGGTTCGATCCCGCTTATCTCCACCAATTAAAAACCACGTATTATAGCCGTTTTTGGGCTGTTTTACGTGGTTTTTTCTTTTCTGAAAAATGGCGAAAAATGTTATAAAAAAAGTGTGCGTTGCTACGGGGTTGCTACGGATTTATGCCATTAAATTTATGGCGTTTTTAAGAGTATCAATATCTTGATGGATATATGTGTTAGCAGTAACTTCATAATCACTATGACCTAATATTTTTTGGATATCTTCCGGTCGGGCTCCTGCCGCTGCTAGTCTGGTGGCACATGTATGGCGTGTACAATGAGGAGGTAATTCTCTAATCCCAATTGCCCGCAAAGCAGGATAATAGCATTTTTCTCTAAAGTATTTTGCGCTATACTTTTTACCGTCTTCTTTACAGAATATAGTATCTCCATTTTTAGCAATCCATTTTTCAATTATAGGTTGTATTTTGGGGTGTATGGGTACGGCTCGATTCATGCCAGCAATTGTTTTGTTTCCTCCAGTTAATGTTTGTGCTTTGGGGTCATAGGCAAACGGGGTTAATTCTAAAAATTCTGATATTCTAAAACCGGAGTAACACATTACGAATATTAAGTCCGCAAAAGATACTTCATTGACTGACTGTTCAATTTTAGCTAACTCTAAATCAGTAAAGCTATCCTTTTTTGTTGTGGTTTGTTTTGGTAAAACAATAAATTCTGCATAATTCTTATTAACAATATCGTTTTCTAAGGCGTATTTATAAAGCTGGGTAAACAATAACTTTATTTTTGACAAAGTGGAGGACGACATATTAGTATTATCGTCTATAATTTTTTGCATTTGACCAGTGCGCAATTCTCTAAATTTTATGTTATATATGGGTTTTATTTTATTAAAACATGCGTTATAATTATCTACCGTTTGTTTTGAAATATTACGATAAGCTATATCGCTCCACTCGGTAAACAATTGTTCGACAGTTATATTATATTTTTCTGTAGGATTAAGATTGTATTGGAACAGTGCGTTTTTAGCTTCCTGTGCCGTTGCGAAATGACCGATTACTATTCTTTTAGGCTTATAGCTGCTATCATATTTCGCGGGTGCTACGGCTACCCAAGGTCTGTTTTTACTATCTGATCTTTTGTATATACTGCCTGTTCCGTTTTCTCTTTTTATAGCTTTACGCCTTGCCATTATAATACCTCCTAAAAATGAGCGCAAAAAAGCAGCCCTCTTGATTTTTATAGGCTGCATAGTGTATAATAATATAGGTTCTTATTTACTATGTAGCCATTAGGGTTATATTGTATACGTCCCTATCCTGTTGGCGCAGGGTAGGGGCGTTTTTTGTTTAACTACATTTATTATTAATTTTCCTTAACTACAACGAGAATCCCATTTCTCTCATGAAATAGAACAGATTTTCTATTTTTATTCCGAATTTAGCTCCAATATCTGGGATTTTCGGTTTATTGCTTGCAGTAGTGATTTTTCCTGCCGAGGTTTCAAAAGTTATTAGGGTATAGTCATATGTACGTGCAGTAGCAATTAACCATGGATCTGCTACATCAGGTCGAGACCATTCTCGTAGAGCTCTTTCAGTATATAATCCGCTGCTTTGGATATAATTCAATACTTCTGCGTATTTTATTATAATCTGTGAGTTTTTTATACTGCATATATTGATGTTTGGAACTGATTTTATATATTCAGATAATTCATCGTCACCCTTTAAGATTTCTGCTTGTACAATATCTAGCACAGAAACATTACCCGATGATAGTTTTGGTAATAATTGCTTCCAGAAACTTGGTGCAAGGTCAAATGGATAATAACTTTTATAAGGTGTTATAAAAGTATTAGTATCTAAAAGAAATTTTTCTTTTACCATTCTTCACCGCCCATCTCATTAACCAATTTGGAAAATGTTTTTCTATTTGTCTTTGTTAACCTGTATGCTTCCGCATATTGTGTCCTACCTTCTCTGGCGCTATTTTCCAATGCATTTATAAAACGTCTATCCATTTTACTCCGCATGGTTTTATAAAAATCACCGCCGGAACTTTTTTTCTTACTCTGGCTCTCCTGCCATTCATTATACTGCCTGGATATCTCTTCCATAATTATTTCATATCTTTCTTTCGTAATATAGCGGTTATCCAGAGCTTTTCTTGTAATTACGCTTTTACTACATTTAAAATATCCAGCCAAATCAGTTATTTTTTCTATATCAGCAATGTTCTTTTCATTCCATTTTTGCACAAATATCTCATTAGGCACCAGTATTTCTGCTGCTACAATGTTACAAGTCTGTTCAAGTGGCTTAACCGAAGTTATACTGACTTCTTGTTCATTAAAAAAACTATTAACACCAAGCCAAATATGAACTAATTCATGTAATAAAGAAAATAGTTTTCCAGAATTAGAATCGCAGGTATTAATAAAAATGAGAGGGGCATAGCTATCAACTAAAGTAAATGCGCGGAATTCAGATACATCAAGTTTTCGATGTGTATTTTGACCTACGGTTCCATTCATCATAACCAATATCCCAATGTTTTCATATAACGTTCTCAAATATTTAAAGGAATCAGCTGGATTTTTAATATTAATAAACCAATTGTCGTTTAACTTCAATGTCCCTCGTATATCTTTAACAATATCCTTAACTTCTTTTTGATTTTGATAACGACCCACAAATTCAAGTTGTCCATATCCGTTATCTTTCAAATATTCTCTCATCCACTCTTGAATGTTTGTCATCATATCTAAGGTATCAATAAGATTTCTACTAGGGTTTCGCAACATTAAACTATCTATCGTACGATATTCCACTATAGAACACTTTTCCTTTGGAGGTGTTTTAAGGAAAAAGTATCCAAATGGAATATTTGTTTTTCTACTGATATCTTCAATTTGACTAAAGGTGGGGATTTTTTCTCCAGACTGCCATTCATATAATGTTTGAAAAACAGAATCACTAATATTCTCAAATTGTATTTCTTGAATTATCCAGTTTAAGATTTCTGGTGCTATCTTAATTGTAATTTTAGCCATAATAATCCCCCCTTTTTATTTCTATATATCCTATCTCAATTATACTATCTTATTCAACGGTAGTAAAATTTTTTACACTTTTGAACTAGTCAATTTCAGCACCTATAGTTTTTGACTAATTTGTAACAATAGTAAACAATATTGTATAATCATGGCGTTGTCGTTTCCACTCTGGCAACAGAGGGGAGGTGGACTAGTGGATTACATATTTACCCTTGTAAATTCTGTTATGGTACGAATAGTAAGTCACGTTGTGTGCAAGTGGCTAGACAGAAGAAACAGACACGGCAACTAGCCCAAATAATAAAAACCCCCAGAGTAGCGGCTCTGGGGGTTTTGCTGTGAACTAGTGTTGAAATACATATTACCCTTTACATTCACATTATACCATAGAGCACCATATAAGTCAATTTATATTTTAGTATTAAAATCTCTTGTTTGTTATAGTGGGCGATATTTTTATTTGTTGTTTTTTATAAATTGATCAAATTGAGCTATAACTTGTCTCTCAAGAGGATGTACTCCAAACATATTACTTTGATAAAGTACCTCTAGGCGTTTTGCTCTTATTTGAGCGGAGGTCAGAGATACATCACATAAGCTTGCTATATCCTCTGCTGTATATATATATTTAGCTTAGCCAGCACACAGGCAGGCATAAGTAAATCCCTTGCAAAAATACTAGCTTGTATCTCTTCTGTTTTTTTGGTATCATCTATCTCGCTGTTGCGATATACAACGGGTTTTAGAGGGTGATTAAGGGCTATATGCCCCAGTTCATGGGCAAGGGTAAACCGCATACGAGGAAGACTTTTTGCATCATTTACAGCGATAAGTCTTTGTTTTCTGTTTAGCGCAAGAGTGAATCCATCTCTAGTAGCTGCGAAGTCACTCAATGTTTTTTCGCCCATCTGGGAATAGGGTATAACGGTAGCGTACAGCGTTTTGCAGACCTTTTTTAAGTCGATAGGGAGACGATCAATGCCCGCCTCAATCAATATTTTCCATGCTCTGTTACGCGCAGCTTTATATTGCTCATACATAGTTAGCACCTCAAAGTTTTTTTATTGCAAAACTTTGAGGAAATGATTTCTTATGGGATTATTTTTCTTCCCTTTTATCAAAAATATCTGGAAACTCGCTGTTAAGGCCTTTTTCAATATCAGCCATCAAGCTTTTGTATCCCTCTTCGCTAAGCGTTACTTGCTTTCGTCCTCCACGAGCGGCAATGTCTACTACGAATGTTTTATTCTGTTCAGAGGTTACACGCTTGTGCTCTAAGTCCAAAACATTATCAACCAATGTCTTACCGTGTTTATCAAGAGCACGGTATTTTTTTATTATTTCAATGTCTTTGTTGGAATAAGATTCATTTTTTAACGAATAACTCTGACCGTTAAGTCTTTCCAATGAGACATTTAATCCGTTGGAAATCTTAAAAGCAACTTCAAGAGCTACAGTTTTAGATTTTCTTGAAAGAATACTCCTGATAGTTGAATCTGGCAAGCCACAAGATCTAGCTACATCTGGGATGCTCATATTTTTCTCATCCATTATATCATTCAAAATCTTATAAAAATCCATTGGTTCACCTCTTATCCAAATATATTATACCACGAATTTCACGCATTGCAAGATTTTTTTTGAAAAAAGTGTTGACTTTTAACGCATAGCACGATATAATCAAACCAGAAATAACGCATTGCGTGAATTGAGGTGATAAAAATGAAAAATAAGATTGCATTTTCAAATTTAAGAGCAGAAATGGCGAGGAGAAATATTTCGATTCAAGAAATATCTGAGGTTTTAGGTGCTGCTCGTGATACTGTTAGTAGCAAACTTTCAAGGAAAAGACAAATCACATTAAAAGAAGCATTTTTAATCGAAAATACCTTTTTCCCTGGGATGGGTGTTCTTTATCTTTTTGAAGAGTTAAATGTCTCTCAAAAACCAGCCTAAAGAAAGGAGTGCCGACATGAAAGACATTGTAGAAAATTTATACCCTTTAAGGTTAGAGTTATCTCATGCTGTAAATGGAGGCATTACAGTGAACAACCTTTCGGGAAATTTGATAACTTCCACATATGCAGTTAAATTGATTATTGAAATAGATGATCCATCTTATCCCAAAGGGCAAGTGTATCAGGCGGTTAAAGAAATCTGTCAGAAAGCTGTTGAATACTATTGTTAATTTGTTTTAAAGCAGCTTAGTATTTCGTAGCTTGTCATTTTTACTTAATTCCTTTTACTTATGTATTTATTTAGAACAACACAAAAGAGCCTGATGGGAATCAGGCTGAATGAGTACAAAGAAAGCATACCATGATTTAGCAATTTAGGTCAAGTCTACTTATTCACCTCAGGTTTGTCCGTTCTACCAACAAGGTAGTCTATAGACACACCGAAGTAGTCGGCTAGGGAACAAAGAACCTCAAAACTTGGAGAGCGTTTTCCTTTTTCGAGCAAACGAACAGCTTCGTCTGTTACCCCGAGATGTTCGCCTAAGCTAATTAATGAGATTCCTTTTTCTTTTCGTAACAGGCAAAGACACTCTGAAAAATTTTTTCTAAAATCCATACTATACCTCTTGACATTCCAACTTAAAGTTGGTAAGATATAGATACCAACTAAAAGTTGGAATCTAAGAAAGGAGAAACAATGTACCGTATGATACGGCGGGAACGGATTGAACGTGGATGGTCACGTGAATATGTGGCAAAAAAGACTGGGTTAACAGCAGAAGCTATACGTTTAATTGAAATCGGAGAGAGAAACCCCTCTTACCCCGTTCTTGTTAAACTAGAAAATTTATTCGGTTTAGGACACCGAGATTTATTCGGAGCGGCAACTCCGAGCAACACAAAAGAGCCTGACGGCAATCAGGCTGAATGAGTACAAAGAAAGCATACCATGATTTAGCAATTTAGGTCAAGTAAATAGGCATATGAAAAAAATAAAACAAATAAATGATGGAGAGGAGGTGCGGGGAATGGAGAAAAACATGACTGTAGAGTTTATAGAAACTGAAATAGATTTATCCGCATTGGCGCATGTGATAGCAGATAAAATTAAGGATTTGTCCCAACACGAAGAAAATGCAGCCTGAATACATGATGGTTTGGGGTAACAGGACAAGCACCCAACAGGAGGGACAAGAAAAATGAAACGAATCATAAGAATAATCTGTAGTATCATAGCGGGGTTATTAGCTATGTGTGCGCTGATTATCTTGCTAGGCACAGTAGGAGCATACGAGTTAGGAAATATCAGCTTTATATGGTTTTGTATAGATTTTG
>CAJTNL010000003.1 GCA_910577755.1 uncultured Eubacteriales bacterium
AGCTAAACAATATGCCCAGAATCTTTTTACTATAATTTTCATCTAAATATCCTCCTACCAGTATCTAATGCATAAAAAACTTCTTATGCTTCGCATTTAATTTTATACATAAAACACTAAACAAAAGTCAGATAAATATCTTCTTTCCCTATTTTATTCTGACAATAATATTTGTTTGTTATTGTATTTTTTTTTAAATATTTTATTTAATACCAATATTATACTAAATCACTTTATATTTCAATACAATATATGTAAAAAATTTATTTTTTGGTAATTTGTAGAAATATACTCTCCGAAATTATGGAAATATATGTACTTATATACAAATACACTTTAGGCATAAAATGTATTATTTTAAAATAATTTGTTAAACATATAAAAACAATTTTATACAATATTAAAGATTTATCACTTATTGATTTAAAGTTAAGACTTTCGTATACGCTGTATGCTTAATTGTAAATGCAATTATAAAACATAACCCTATATTGTCCACATTTGTTATAATAGATTTTTTTGAAAAGTCAAGAAGAAAACTATATGAAATTTTAACTCACTTTACTTAGAACCAATCTACAGAATGATTTCTAAATGATAGCAGCCCAATATATATTTTGGCGTAAACATTCATCGTTAAAAAACAGTAGCTTTTGCACTTATTGGCGACGCAGTTATACCGCTTGTATTACGAATATAAACACGAAATTTCAGAGTTGCTTCCATGATCGATTTTAATACATTGTACTGTTATATCATACGATGCAATATAATGAATATTTCACTTCTAAATGCACGCATCATATGCTCTTTGTTTTTCAAATAAGAGCAAATCTCTCCTCTCTCTTATAAAAATATTATAATAATTGAAAGGACGGATATACTTCCCAAAATAGCAACAACAATCCAAGATTTTATCTTTTGAAACATGGTATTGCTATACTCTCCCATAACATCTTTGCGGGAGGTAAGCAAAGCTAAAAATACTAATATAGGGGTCATGAGGATACCGCTTATTACCTGTACCAATACCGCTAAATGATTCAGCGGTAAATTTGGTATTATAACCACGGCGGCGGCGGCAATTACACAACCAAAATATACCCCATAAAATTTGGGCGCTTTCGCAATACTGTCGTCTAAACTTTTACTCCAACCAAAAGCTTCCGCAACCGTCCATGAGGAGGACAGAGATACTGTAATAGCTGCAAGTAAGCCTGCATCAAACAGTCCAATTCCAAATAGCATAGCAGGCAAAAATCCAAACTTTTCCTGTAACCCTGCAATAAATTGAGAAGGACCTGCATGTTCAATATCAGGAATACACCCAAATAAAGCCGCACCAATTAATATAATAAATACTGCAATGATAACCTGCAAAACACAACCAATTATGGTATCTATTTTTCCTTTTTTTACATCCTCTTTTTTAGAGCCTTTGTTAATATAGGCGCTGTTTTGATAAAAAATCATCCAAGGTGCAATAGCATTACCCACCAGGGCAATCACATACCATATTACACTTCCCTGTTCGCCACCAGGAACGCCCCATGTTGCAAAAGAGCCTGCAACCGCACTCCAATCCGGCTTTGTGAGACATGCAATTACAATAAATACAATATTTAGAGAACCGATACCCACCGCTATTTTTTCTTTGGTGGCATATCCCCGAAATAAAGCAATTGCCAATACTAATGCCAGTCCTATCAGCACCGCTGTCCACATAGGCAGACCAAGTATTACCAAACCTGCAGACATGCCGATAAATTCCGTTATCAGCGTAATAAAATTTTCTACTACCAGGGAAAGTAATTGATATACCATCCAAAACTTTCCGTATTTTTCTTTTACCAAAGTATTATAACTATCTGTTGCCACTACTCCTAATCTCATTGCCATTTCCTGCACAGTATAAGTAATGAATACCATAAGTAATGTAAGCGGAATAAACAGTCCAATGCCAAATTGAGCACCCGTTACTGCATAAGAAATCACACCGCCGGCATCGTTATCTGCCAATGCCGCTATAAGACCGGGTCCTAATAATCCCAACACCGTGAACAGCACACTCTTTTTAGAACGTTTATCTTTTTTCAATTTATGCCTGCCCACGATACCACCCCTAAAATAAGTTCTATGGTATCATACGCAAAAATACAAATGTCTGTGCAGAATAAAAAACGCCATTGTGACACCTTCCGCAAGGAAGATGCCACAATGGCTCTTGTATTTAAACTAAATAATTGATTTCGTAAAGTGGTGTATTCTTTAACTATGACGTTGTTGCTTTGTTACTTACCGCCATATGCTCTTGAAAATATAAAGTCATTTCGTTTATAACTGTTTAATTTTCCATTTAATTCCTTGAGGCGTATCCTCCAGTACAATATGTCTCGCTTTTAACTCATCTCGAATTCTATCAGCTGTCGCCCAATCCTTTTCTGCGCGCGCCCTTGTACGCTGTGTAATCAAAGCTTCAATCTCCTCATCAAGAGTCTGTTCCTTTCTGCTATACAATAAGCCTAATACATTTGTCAAACGTTCAAACATATCTAACGCATATTGACACAACTCTTTAGAAGGTGATTTTTCCCCATTTAAATGCGTGTTGATATCCTTAGCTAAATCAAATAAAACCGAAATAGCGTCAGCTGTGTTAAGATCGTCATCCATAGCTTGTATAAAACGCACTTCATGACCGTCAAATGTCTCTTTTAATAAGGTTTCTTCCTGTTTTTCTCCAGCCGATGCATTGTTTAACGTAAATGTGAGATTCTCTCGGCAATTATATAAACGATCCAACGCCGCCTTACACTGTTCAATAATTTCCGTACTATAATTAATCGGACTTCGATAATGAGAGGCTACCATTAGATAGCGAATAGGTTCATAACCATATTGATTTGCAACATCTCTGACTGTAAAAAAATTATTCAGCGACTTACTCATTTTATGATTATCTACATTAATATAACCATTATGCATCCAATAACGGGCAAATTGCTTACCGTTACAGCATTCACTCTGTGCAATTTCATTTTCATGATGAGGGAAAATTAAATCCTGTCCTCCGCAATGAATATCAATAGTTTCGCCCAGATAGCGGCGTGCCATAGCAGAACACTCAATATGCCAACCTGGTCGTCCGTTACTCCACGGTGCCTTCCAGTAAGGCTCCCCTTCTTTAGCGGCTTTCCAGAGCGCAAAATCCATAGCATCTTCTTTTAGTTCACCTACACATATACGTGCGCCTGATTGTAAATCGTCCAATGGCTGATGTGATAATTTACCGTATTCATTAAAATGTTTTGTTCTAAAATAAACATCTCCATTTTCCGCAACATAGGCATATCCCTTTTCAAGCAAATCACTGATTATATTGATAATTTCATCCATATTTTCAGTTGCTAGCGGATGTACCGTTGCATGACCTATATTCAATCCGTTAGCATCTTTCCAATACTCTTCAATATATTTTTTTGAAATAGTTAAATAATCTGTTCCCTCCTCATTTGCTTTTTTAATAATTTTGTCATCAATATCTGTAAAATTTTGCACAAATGTCACTTTATTGCCCCGATATTCCAAATAACGGCGTAATATTTCAAATACGCAAATCGGTCTTGCATTGCCTATGTGTATATAATTATAAACAGTCGGTCCGCAAGAATAAATTTTAAATTCACCTTCTTTTAACGGAATCAGCTCTTCTTTCTCCTTTGTTAAAGTATTATACACTCGCATCGCACTCTTCCTCCCGATTTCATTCTTCAACCTATACTCATACATCTGTTAACGTATCGTCTCTGCCAACTGAACGAACCAATTGGTTTTCCATCATAACTTGTGAAAATTGTTGTTTTAACGCCTCTATCTCCATCTTTAGCTTTGTATGCTCAATGCTTAAACGGCAAAGCTCCTGAGAAACTGGGTCTGAAACATGTATTTGATCCAAATTACAGGTCTTAATACCATTGATTTTCACAACACGAGCAGGTACGCCTACTGCCGTAGCATGATCCGGCACTTCATCCAACACCACAGCGCCCGAGGCTACACGAGCGCCGTCGCCTACACGAAACGGTCCCAGCACCTTAGCACCCGAGCCTATCATCACATCATTACCAAGGGTCGGATGTCTTTTCCCATGATCCTTACCCGTACCGCCTAGCGTAACATTCTGATAAATCGTGCAGTTATCTCCAATTTCAGTTGTTTCTCCAATAACAACCCCCATACCATGATCAATAAACAAACCTTTTCCAATTTTGGCACCCGGATGAATCTCAATACCAGTTTTATGCCGCGCCCGCTGAGAAATCCAGCGCGCAATAAATTTCATATTATGCCGATAAAACCAGTTTGCTTTTCGATAAGCACGCACAGCTTTAAAACCTGAGTATAATAAAAACACTTCTAATCTGGAGCGTGCCGCAGGGTCACGCTCCATAATGGAGTCAATATCCTCTTTTAACTGTCTAAACATGCTACTCCTCCTTTCTACGATAAAGGTACAATAATATATAAATAAAAGCCGCCCACGTCCTCATAATGAGGACGGAGGCGGCAGAATTGTCGCGGTTCCACTCCGTTTTATTACTTACCGGCCAATAACGGTGCCTACCGTATAAAGATACTTCCGCACATACGATTTCCCTTTATCTGCATGCAAAGCAATGCGCTCAGCAAAACAGGTGCATTTCCTATGTGCTCCTAATGTAGAATGCTTTCAGCCTATGACATTCTTTCTCTGTAAATAGAGAAACACAGTACTTCTCCTGCTTATTGCATTTGATTACTTTCTATTATATTACAAACCATACAAAATTGCACTACTTTATTTTGAATTTTTAAATAAACTCCAATTTTTCACTAAATAGACAATACCTGATATAACCGTAAAGAAAGCAGCTGCACCTACCAGTACATTTCCTGCAAACCAGAATACGGTACTGCTTGTAAATGAACCAAGCGAAAAAACAGGTATCATTTCTAAATCAATCAATTCTTGAATATACTGCATAATTAAAATACCTACAACTGCCGCCATCTGACTAACAGTTTTCAGCTTTCCCCACCCATTAGCGGCAATCACCGTACCTGTGTTAACTGCAATTAAACGAATTGACGTCACCATAAACTCTCGGGCAATAATAATCAGTACAAACCATAGTTCTGCAAGTCCAAGACTTACAAAACAAACCAATGCAGAAATCACTAATACTTTATCTGCAAGCGGGTCTAAAAACTTGCCAAAATTGGTAATCAAATTGTATTTTCTTGCAATTTTACCGTCTAAAAAATCGGTAAAGGAGGCTAATGCAAAAATAAGACCCGCAATCAAAAAATGGTGGGGCACAATAATATTGACCAAAAACACAACAAAAAATGGAACCATAATCATACGTGCTACAGTCAATTGATTAGGCAAATTCATACAGACTAGCTCCCTTCCACCATTTTTCCTGTCAGGTCACAGCTAATACAATCTGTTATAAGTACATCCACAAAATCGCCATTATTTGGAGGACTTCCAGACACGGTAAAAGTTACCCTGCCGTCAATGTCAGGAGAATCTGCATAACTCCTGCCATAATAAAGGTCTAAATCATCATCATAGCCTTCTGTTAAAATTTGCATAACTGTACCAATGCGTTTCTCTCCAAGCTCCTGCATAATATTCATTTGTTCTTCCATCATAATTTTTGCACGGTGTTGTTTGACATCTTCATCAACTTGATTGGGCATTCGCGCCGCAGATGTGTTCTCTTCTTTAGAGTAGGCAAAACAACCCATGCGATCAAATCGAATATTTCTGGAAAATTCAGCCATTTGATTGAATTCTTCTTCTGTTTCTCCAGGAAAGCCTGCAATAAAGGTAGTACGAATAACAATATCCGGAATTTGGGCACGCATTTTTTCTATCAAAGCTGTTAAACTCTCCGCACTGCCGCCTCGTTTCATTTCTTTCAGTATACGTTCAACAGAATGCTGCAATGGCAAGTCTATATAATTTAAAACTTTATCCTCCTGTGCAATAACATCCAGTAATTCATCTGTAATACGATTCGGATAGCAGTATAGCAAGCGTATCCATACAATACCATCAATTTTGCATAGCTCACGCAATAATGCAGGCAACATCAATTTATCGTAAAGATCCTCCCCATAATGGGTCGTATCCTGTGCAATGATAATCAATTCCTTTACGCCGTTCTCTGCCAATTTGTTTGCTTCCTGTACAATATCCTCTATAGTACGACTACGTAATTTTCCCCGAATCAAAGGAATCGCACAATATGTACATTTATGGCTACATCCCTCAGACACTTTTAAGTAAGCATAATGTTTTGGTGTAAAAAGTATGCGTTTGCCCGATAGAGGTAAGTCATATTTTGACCCAAACCATTCCAACTTATTACCATTTAGGACCTGTTGCAGCGCTTTACCAATATCCTTGTTAGCTCCGATACCAAGGACAGCATCTACTTCTGGCAATTCTTTTCGAATTTGTTCTCGATACCGCTCTGCTAAACAACCTGTGACCACAATGGCTTTCAACCTACCGGTTTCTTTCAGCCGTGCTAACTGTAAAATTTCATCAATAGATTCTTTTTTTGCACTTTCTATGAAGCCGCATGTATTTACAATAACCGCATCTGCTTCCTCCACTGAATCACAAATGGTGTATCCCTGCTGTCCCGCAGCGGCTAGCAACATCTCTGCATCTACTTGATTTTTCGCACACCCAAGACTAACCATTCCAAGTTTATATGACATATGATATCCTTTCCTCATTTCTTTACTTTCAAATAGTACTATACGTTACTCCCAGTCATTTTGCAAGGTTTGCTCCTGATCCTGCCTAATAGAAAATTCCCACAATGCTTGTTTGATATCTTCATATCGATAACCCAATCGCTGCAATCCGTTTACAGCACGGCGATACCCTTTTTCATCCTGCAAATAACGTAAATATTTTTTTTGAATAACTTCCAGTATTTTATCAACAGGCTCTGGCTGTTCCTCCTCCATTAGCTCTGCAATCATTTCTTTATCAATGCCCTTCTGTCTCAACTCATACTGCACACGGCTTGCAGCATATCCCTTATGGTGAAACAACTTTGCCATGTATCGTTTCGCATAGTCCTTATCATTAATAAGGTCCAATTCTTCCATACGGTCCACAGCAGCCTGTGCTGCCTCTTTACTGGTGGTGCGCTGAATTTTTTCTATTAACTCTTTTTTGGAATAACTGCGATGCTCTAGTAGGTATAATGCACGTTCGTTTGCACGTCGTATATCAGAGGCTGTAATCAACTCATTCAATTGTTCATCACTAATCTTCATACCTGGTCGATAACGGAATCTAAGTAATGTTTCTGTATCAATGTTTACAGCAAATTCACCATCTAAAAATAATGCCGATAACATATTACGTCTTTTTTCTATTGCAGTTATAAACATTTTACACCTCCTGATATACCAAAACGGAAAATAAGACGAACACACTGTTCGCCTTATAATGATACAGTTTAGTCGTCCACCGTAATATCTATATTCGCATTCGATACAATTCTTGCTGCAGATATTTCAGTTCCTTCTGGTTGCTGATTTATTTCAACCGGTTTAGCGACAACTTTTGCATCAGATTTCACTCTATTTTTGGCAGATTTACTATATAGCTTTCCGACATTTGCTTTGACTTCTTCCTCAATCTTGCTATAAATATCCTGATTGCCTAAAAGGAACTCTTTTACATTATCTCTTCCCTGTCCTAACCTAGTTTCACCGTAAGAAAACCATGACCCACCTTTTTGCACGATATCTAATTTAACTGCAAGATCCAGAAGTTCTCCTTCGCGAGAAATTCCACGACCATACATAACATCAAACTCTGCTTCACGGAAAGGCGGCGCTACCTTATTTTTAACTACTTTTGCTCTTGTACGGGAACCGATTTGCTCAGTGCCGTTTTTAATAGATTCCCCTTTACGAACATCAATACGAACAGAGGAATAAAACTTCAATGCACGTCCACCTGGAGTTACCTCAGGACTACCATAAATAACGCCAACCTTTTCACGTAACTGATTGATAAAAATAGCTACGCAATTAGATTTAGATATAGCGCCTGCTAATTTACGCAGTGCCTGGGACATTAAACGTGCCTGCAAGCCAACGTGAGAATCACCCATTTCACCTTCAATCTCTGCTCTCGGAACCAAAGCTGCTACCGAGTCTACCACTATAATGTCAATTGCACCGGAACGTACCAATGCCTCTGTAATCTCCAAAGCCTGCTCTCCGGTATCAGGCTGAGACACCAAAAGAGCATCCACATCTACACCCAAAGCACGGGCATATACCGGATCTAATGCATGTTCTACATCAATAAACGCCGCAGTTCCACCATTTTTTTGCCCTTCTGCAATACAGTGCAAAGCCAGCGTAGTTTTACCAGAAGATTCAGGTCCATAAACCTCAATAATTCTACCTCTTGGTAAACCGCCAATCCCCAACGCAAGATCAAGCGAAAGTGAACCTGTCGGAATACACTCCACTTGTATCCCATTATCTTGCCCAAGACGCATAACAGCGCCTTTACCAAATTGCTTTTCAATTTGTGCCAAGGCAGTATCCAGCGCTTTTCCTTTGTCCATGACAGCCATAATGCCCTCCATAATTCGTGTTAATATTTTTATTATAGTATATTCTCATACTAAAATCAATGAACTTCCTACGCAATCTAACCAAACGTTTATATCTACCGTTTGATTCCTGCCACAACCCGTATAATTGCAGCGTTGTCCTTTTCAAACTGTATACGATCAATACCTGCGGCACTAAACAGTTGTGAAACCGCCGCTTCCTGTCCTTGACCGATTTCTACCGCTATTAAACCACCTGACTTTATTTTTGGAATCCAGATATCCGCTATTCCCCTGTAAAATAGTAAACCATCCTTACCTCCGTCCAACGCCGTCTGTGGTTCCTGCTGTACCTCTGCTTGCAATGTGGGTAGTACCGCTGTTTCGACATAAGGCGGATTTGATACAATGCACTCCACGTCTGCAAACTGTGCCGCAAAATTTGGTGATAAAACGTCTCCCTGTTCTGCTGTCACATTTGTAATACCCTTCTGTTTACACCGCTCAATATTATCTTTTAAATATGCAAATGCATGATCAAATTTCTCTACACACGTGATAGACGCTGTTGGTCGTATAGAAGCGATTCCAAGACCAACAGCACCCGTACCCGCGCATAAATCCAGTATAGAACAACATTTTGTATCCAATAAACATACCGCTGTTTCTACTAATACCACTGTATCCTCACGGGCAATTAATACGCCCTCACCCATTTTTAAACGGAGATTGAAAAACATCCACTCACCTAAGATATATTGTAATGGCCTGTGATGTGCTCTCTGTTCAATCAGTGTAAAAAACTGTAACTCTTTCTCAGCTTTCAAACATTCTGTTTTTCCATGCATAATTAAACCTTGTCGGTTCATATGAAAGACATATTCAAACAAACACATTGCATCAAAGGCAGGGCTTTCAAGCCCTGCCTTTTGTAACCGCTGTTTGCCCTCTAAGTAAATTGTTTGCAGCGTCCGCATATTCGATCTTCTCCATTCTCTGGAATTACTTGGGTCATAGCTGCAATAGCCACCTCAATCATCTCGTCTGTCGGCTCCTTTACTGTAATACGCTGCATCCACAAACCGGGGGCGGCAATCATTCGCGTTACAATGTTATCGTATTTTGCACAAACTTTAATCAGTTCATAACCAACTCCTATAGAAAGCGGTAACAACAACAATTTAACCGAGGTTCTGAGAAAAGGATTCTCAAAAGGTATAAAAAAACCAATTATAATACCCACCAAAAGCATCAATACCAAAAAACTGGTACCGCAGCGAGGATGAAAACGACTATGTTTACGAACATTTTCCACCGTTAATTCCTCTTCATTTTCATAGCAAAAAATAGTTTTATGTTCTGCTCCGTGATATTGAAATATCCGTTTTACGCTGGGAATCAAAGAACACACACCAATATATGCCATAAAAATTAAAATACGTAAAACACCTTCAAATGTTGAACGCCACCGTGCAAACCATAAACCGACCCCGCTGTAATCATAGATAAGATTATAAATTAAGGTAGGTAAAAAGAAAAATAAACCAATTGCAAGCAATATCCCTATTATACTTGCAAATACCATGATATAACTCATAGCCTTTTCGCCTAATACTCGGGAAACCCAACGGTCAAATTTTGACGGCTCTTTATCATCCTCTTCATCATCTGGCATTGCCTTATCAGCAGCCATACTCATAGCCTTAAAGCCAACGGACATCGAGTCATACATACCCGCAATGCCTCTGATAAACGGCAACGTAAAAAATTTACTCTTATCTTTTAGTGATTTCACTTCCAAATTTTCAATATCTATAGTTTTATCCGGTAAACGAACAGCCACTGTTGTTTTTTTCGGTCCTCTCATCATAATACCTTCCATTAATGCCTGACCGCCAATGGAAGTCTTAATTTTTGTTTGCTCCCTTGCCATTTCCTAAATCCTCCTTTCTTTCTCCAAAGTTATCATCTTTCTGATTTTGACCTGTCGTCAATTTTTCCTGATGGGTGTATGGGATTTCATCATACACCGCAGTAGACTGCATTACATAACTTTGCTCTTCTGTAAACATTTCGCCACCTTCTGTCTGTCCTTGCCAACCTATCTCTTTACCATTTATCTGTTCCATAACAGGTATTTTTATGGTAACTGCCGTCCCTGTATTCTCCTGACTTTCTACATCTAATGTACCGCGGTGCAGCATAATAATTTCATCTGCTAACGCCAAACCAATTCCGCTCCCCCGCACTGTTTGATTTGCCTTATAAAATTTTTTCTTTACATTAGGCAAATGCTCCGTAGGTATACCGCAACCGGTATCTACAATCTGCACCTTAATATATCCAGCTTCTTCATATGCTGAAATACTGACTGTTCCTTGCTCCTCTGTATATTTCAAAGCGTTATCTATGATATTTACAAAGACCTGTCTTAAACGATTAATATCTCCTAAAACCGGCGATAACATTGCAGGTTCTTCGTACAACAAATATTTATGCTCTGCACGGGCACGATCACTGAACATATAAACTGCCTCTCCCAGCTCCGCCAAAATATCAATCCGATCCATCATTAGGGTCATACGACCGCTCTGCATACGAGAAAAATCCAGCAGCTCTTCTACAATGCCTGAAAGACGCTCTGATTCCCGAATGATAACTCCCATACCTTTATCAAAAGTACTTCGATCAATTTCTCCGCTTTGCATCGTTTCCGCCCAACCTTTAATAGCCGTCAGCGGTGTACGCAACTCGTGAGATACAGAAGAAATAAAATCATTCTTCATCTGCTCGGCATTTCCCAGTTCTACCGCCATTTCGTTGACCGTATCACATAACTCACCAATTTCATCATTATGTTTCTTTTGTATACGGGCATCAAAATCTCCTTGTGCAATACGTTGAGCCGTTTTGTTGATTTCGCGCACAGGATTGAGAATCGACTTAATAAAATAGATACCAGAAACATTTACAAACAAAATAATCAGAATTCCAACTCCAATTAAAATTGCTGTAAAGGTTAATACCTGGTGGTCTGCATTTTCTAATGAAACCACATACCGTACTCCACCTACAATCATGCCGTTATTATCACGCAGCACACGTGTCACCGCCATAACCTTTTCACCAGAAGAAAGTTTCCCCCTCCAGCTGCCATAACCCATTGCATCCTGCAAGGCAGACTGGTAATCGGGCATTGACTGATTCATATCCGGAGTAAAGCCGGTAGAAGTCAATACTACCTGACCATCGGAATCCAATACCATCAACTCCATACTTTCTTTGCTAGAGAAATTTTCAACATAAGTACGGGCAACCGTAATAAAATCGGAGGAAGTTTTATTTTTATAGTCAATAAATACGTTAGTAAGCTCTCTGGAGTTTGCATTTAATGCTTGAAAAATACCGTTATATGTATAATTTTTCACCGCATACGAAAGTGAAATAATCAAAACAATAACTATCAATACAACAATACCCGAAAAATTAAACAACCAACGCCGCGAAATACCTTTTATCCACAAGGCAGAATTCTCTCCTTTTCTAGGTAATTGGTGCAGTGCGATATCTTTATGTCTCCCATTTATAACCCAATCCCCAAACTGTTACAATATGCTTTGGATTTGACGGTTCGTCTTCAATTTTCATTCTTAAGCGACGTATATTAACATCTACAATTTTTTCTTCTCCAAAATAGCTTTCCCCCCAGACATGCTTTAAAATGTTGGTTCTATCCAATGCTGTTGCAGGGTTGGAGAAAAAATATTCCATAATTTGAAACTCTACCTGCGTCAACTCAATAGGCTGACCTCGCTTTAATAAAAAACGGTTACGTAAATTCAGCGAAAACTCTCCAGAATGGATTTCCTCTTTAAAGTTGTTTTCACTACGCATTTCCGCCAAAGCCACACGGCGGTAAATAGCATCTACACGAGCTACCAACTCAGATGGACTAAAGGGTTTTGTAATATAATCGTCAGCGCCCATCATCAGTCCGCTCACTTTATCCATTTCCTGAGTTTTAGCCGTCAATAAAATAATACCTATAGTACCGCTTCTTTTTCTTAGCTCTTTACATACTGCCAGTCCGTCGTATTTTCCCGGCATCATAATATCCAGCACAGCAATATCAAAACCACCGTCCTCACGTTCATATATTTCCAAAGCCTGTTCTCCGTTTTCCGCTTCATAGGCCTCATAGCCAGCTCTATTTAAATTGATTACTATAAATTCCCGGATTACTTGTTCATCTTCGCATACTAGAATTTTTTTCATGCACCGTTCCTCCTGTGCTTAATTAACATTATTCTTGTACGAATAATCGGAAAGAGGCTTCTACCTGTTCCATCGTCAAAGATAATGGTGAAGCTTCACTTGGCAGCTGTGCTGCAAAAATCATATTCTCATGCTGCTTTAACTTATACCATTCTGCTTGGTTCATGTTCTCCCATTTTTGTTCGGTCATCACTTGAATAATTAGCAAAGGTTCACCCTTTTTTCCTATTGCTCTTTCAACAGCAGGAAACAGCCATTCATAAAAAGTTAAACTTCTGTCAGATTCATCCCAAACTGTTGTTACTTTATCTTTCCACGGATCTGGTATCATAAACATATAGCCGTCGTTGCTATTTACAACCGTACTCACCAAATTAGTCAACGTGCCGGTATTAATGTCATAGCGATGCCAATTGGTAAAAAACGAGGTATTATAACTCATTTGCATGGAAACCCCAGGCATAATATGGGTAATAGGAATTTCAATGATTGAATCTCCGTTGATATCCTGGGATGCAATAGAAATACTACGTGATGTATAGGCAGTAGTTTTACTGTCTGGACGATACAATGGATTTTTGAGTTGGGCAATATCAGCATCCCAATATAAAATCTCAGTATGATAAGCGTTTGCACTTTTTGCCCCATCTAAAATAACCGCAGAATGAGTATCGTCAACTTTTGCAACTGTAATTTTATTGTATCTTGTAACGTCTGAATCCAAATCTGCAACGCCTAGCAATTGAATACGGCTATTTACAATACTGTATATCTTTGCCTGAGCCGGATGCTCGGAGGTTCCTAATTTTACAACTACGATACCGCTTTGCCCGTTACTATCCAGCTGAAGAACGGTTAGCTCATTGTAGGATTCTTTCATCTGAATTTCTTGAAATGCTCCATCCGAATAAAAATATAAATGGAATTCGCTAATACCTGTTGTAGAATTACCCCAGCCTACAGCAAACTCCATCACTCCATTGCCGCTAAGGTCACCAAAACAAATACGGTCTATCTGCGTTGCCGGATTTTGAAAAGAAGCGATTTCTGTCCATACGCCATCCACTTCACTGATTATTGATACGTTTGTAAAATCACTTTCTCCACTACTATAAAAAGCAATGGCTTCTTCATTACCATCTCCTGTAATATCTTTCATAATAATAGCAGAACGATAGTCTCCCGCCTTGGGATAACGCAACTTTAACTGAGAATTGGTTTTCCGCTCCAGCACCTGATAAATTTCCTGTTTATCTCCGGTAGTTTTTGGCGGCTGCATGAGGGTTTGTGCGTCAAGACCCACGGCGGAACAACCCGTTAGCCAAACCATAAGTAAAATCATTGCAGCTACAATATATCGTTTTCTCTTCATATTTACACCTTTATATGTTAGTTATATCATACGTACGTAAATATTTATTGGTATTATAACATAAAAAGTGCTGAAACACAATTTATAACCACCAATAGCCAATGTTTAAATTATAGATAAGCAAGATAACCTAAACCACTTATGATTTATAGATCTGTACGTGTAAAATGTTCAACTATATAATGATTAGCTTTCAACTCATCTTGATCATCTAGCGGCATAAGCTCTACCTGACCATAACGACGATTTAAGGCAAGCTGCAACAAATAATCACACAAATGCGGATTTTTAGGTAACAACGGACCATGCAAATAGGTACCAATTACATGCTTATATTGAATACCCTCATTTACGGCGTTGTCATGATTTCCATGTCCACTGAGCACCTTACCCAAAGGCTCATAATTACCAATAAAAGTGCGTCCTCCATGATTTTCAAAACCCACAATCGGCAACGGAAATAGATCGCTTTGCAGTACTATATTGCCAACTAGTCTCTCGTCTCCCCGCTCTGTATGAATCTGCACTACACCTAATCCTTCTATCGTTTCATCGCCCATTTTATAAGAAGTACCTAACAATTGATATCCGCCGCAAATTGCCAATACTACACCACCACATTCTACATAATGCAAAAAATCCTCTTTGATTGTCCTTAAGCGGTTACATACCAGCAGCTGCTCTCTGTCCGATCCCCCGCCCAACAAGACAATATCTAGCTCTGAAAAATCTATCTCATCGTTTAAATCAAACTCCTTTACTTCTGCCTCTATACCGCGCCATTGCAGACGCTGTACCATACAAATGATATTTCCCCTGTCTCCGTAAAGATTTAATAATTGAGGATATAAATGCCCTATTGTTAATTTCATATTTGTTCTTCCTCCAATTTTTTGAGGATAAGGTGCGTACTGTATAACGCCGTATAGTTGCACAATACATATAAATTTCCTGTTCCACTGATGACAAGATGTTCAATCACTTTAGCAATATCCTCTTCAGATGTTGAAGAAATACCTGCATATTTAAAGCGCAGCTGCATATCCAGTCTGCGGATTCCACTTGCAATAAAGGTTTCTACATTTGCATACTGAAAACGTTCAAAATCAACGTCCCATAACCATGAAATATCTCGGCCATCCTGAGCTTTATCATTAATCACCACAATCAAATCTTTCGGTTTATCATCCTCCAAAACCGCAGAAATATTTTGATTAAAGCCCGCCGGATTTTTTGCAAGATTGAGCACCACCTGCTTGCCCCCAATTTGAAACAGTTCCATACGACCGTTTTGTGGTTTATGTGCCCGCAGTACCATATCGAATCGCTCTACCGTAAAACCGGCTGTTCTAGCCGCAGCATAAGCAGCAACAATATTATAAATATTGTAGAAGCCATGACTGTTAACTGCAAACTTTCGTCCCTCTGATTCAAAAAAAATACCATTACCTAACTGTACATTTGTAACTGCAAAATCCAGTTTCGGTCTTTGAAAACCGCACTTGCGACAATAGTATTTACCCAATTGACTGTAGTGATAATACTCATAATGTAATTGAGAGCCACACGATTGGCAAAAGCGCCCCTCTTTGGTTTCTTTGGCTGTCTGCCTTGCATCCATCACCTGCTCGTCCACCCCAAAAGTAATAAATGAATGTTTGCTTTCCTTTGCAAGCGCTACTGACAGAGGATCATCACCGTTTACAATCAGTTTTGTATTTTTAGACATAGCCAACGCCTGTTTTAATACATCCATGGTCAAATCAATTTCTCCATATCGGTCTAGCTGGTCACGAAACAAATTGGTCAATACCATATAATGCGGTTTAAAATAGGGAAACACCCTACGAGCAGAAGCTTCATCAATTTCTATGCAGGCACAATCTGCATCCAGTTTGCCATTAATACTAGCGCAGGCTGCAAAGGCTGTAACAATACCATATAGCATATTGGCTCCGGCTTTATTACATACTACCCGTTTTCCCTCCGACTGCAACGCTTCGCATAATAAATTATTCGTTGTTGTTTTGCCATTGGTACCGCAAACCGCAAAAATATCTCCGCTCACTTGAGACGCTAAATCCGTCAGCAAAGCAGGATAAATTTTTAAACCAATTTTTCCTGGAGTAGACGAGCCTTGTTTATGCATCTTTTTGCCTAACCAAATTAAAAACTTTGTTGCACCAACTGCAATCATTCTTCTCATAAGCAGTCCCTTTCCTTTGCTTTATACAGCAAAAGCTATTATATTCATACATTATATAATACTGCCATTTAAATAGCAACGTAAAATACCACACTTTTCATAAAAACATCTTTAGTGTACCCAAACCCTCTTTGTTTTTACAAACAGAAATATATATCTTTACTATTATGAAAGCGAAACAAACTTTTTATTTCGTCATAAGATAAAGAAAAGGAGGTTTGTTATGATCATTCATGTTGTAACGTCAGGAGACACTCTATATCAAATTGGAAACACATATGGCGTTTCTCCTTTCCGACTTGCCATTGATAATGGTATTCCTTATGACAGCACATTGACAGTAGGTCAAACCATTGTGGTACAATTCCCCAGTATTGTGCATACCGTCAAACAAAACGAATCACTCTATCAAATCGCACAGCAATACGGTGTAACTGTAATTTCTCTGTATCAGAACAATCCACAATTACATGGTCTCCCCTCCGTAATACCCGGTCAGCAGCTGGTTATTACTCACGATCAGGAAAAACTAGGAGCTTTCGAAGTAAACGGGTATGGCGAACCCTCTATTTCGCAAAATTTACTGCGACAAACGCTACCTTACCTCACATATGTAGCTCCTTTTACTTACGGTTTTACAACTGATGGAAATCTTATCATGCTCAATGACGAGCAAATGATTTCAACTGCCAACGAATATAACACAGCCGCTCTAATGCATCTTTCTACTTTGACTGAAAGCGGTGGCTTCGATAGCAGTCTTGCCTATATAGTATTAAACAACACCACTATACAAAACAAATTGATTGACGAAATCATCTATAATATGAGAAATAAAGGCTATTACGGTTTGGACGTAGACTTTGAATTTATTAATCAGCAGGATGGTCAAAAGTATGCAGCTTTTATCACCAATTTAAGACAACGCTTAAATCCTCTAGGTTATGAGGTCATTACAGCATTGGCTCCCAAAATATCGGCAACACAGCAAGGTCTGTTATACCAAGGACATTTATATAAAGAAATAGGAATAGCATCCAACGCTGTATTTATTATGACCTATGAATGGGGATATACCTATGGTCCTCCTATGGCAGTATCTCCATTACCTAATGTGCGTGCTGTTCTTGACTATGCTATTACAGAAATTCAGCGAGACAAAATATTTATGGGTATTTCCAATTATGGTTACGACTGGACTCTGCCTTACCGGACAGGCGATATGGCTCGCTCTATTTCTAATGAAGAAGCTGTGCGATTAGCCATTCAATACAATGCAGCCATTGAATTTGACCAAAAGGCACAAGCGCCGTTCTTTTATTATTACGACGATATAGGCAACGCACACGTTGTTTGGTTTGAAGATGCGCGCAGCATCAAAGCGAAGCTAGCCTTAATACCTGAATACGGTTTACGCGGCGCAGGATATTGGAATATTATGCGCCCCTATCAACAAGGTTGGACAGTACTGAATAGTTTGTATGATATCAAACGTGTACGATAAGCGAAAGCAGCGGCATAACGCTCCCGATGCCGCTGCTTTATGATTTTGCTAACTTTTGTTGAAAATATTGTTTATTAAATAAATACGCTTTACTCTCCGGCTTGCATTGGCCTGCTTTTTCATTATAATTGTCAGCAATATCATATTGACCCAACTTATCATAACAAACGCAAAGCTGCATATATGGAATATAATCATAGCAATCAGGTTCTACAAAGCCTCCGTTTACATCTCGTCTTTCCTTACGTGCAGCTTCGCGATACCAGTAAATTGCCTGTATATAAGCATTACGGTCCATAAAATATCTTCCAATTTCACAGCAAATTTCAGCACGAGGTTCATCGTAGATAAAACTTTGGAATAAAGCGCAAAGCGCTTTATTATATAACCCCAACTGATATGCACATTCCGCTGTCAATTTACAGGCATCTATTTGATTTTCTACCCAACCATCTTCACGGTCAAAAAATTTTGTAAAATTCTCAATTGCATCTTCATATCTTTTATGATAATACAATTCCCTAGCATAATAAAATTGCTGTCTGGCATCCAGCTGTGCGCCCTGTCCAATCAGCTTTTCAAAAATCCGCAAATTTCGTTCTGGGTCCATAGTCTGTATCTTCTTATGGGAAACCGCAGCCTCTTCATAATAAATAACCTGTCCAACAGGAGGTATCACTTCATGCACTGCACCTTCCCAACGATAGCCTCTGTAATTAGCAATCCACCGTTCTCGATAATAAGAAAAAGTCGGCTTTCCGTTTTGATCAAAAGCTGTATGATATTTTATCATCACAATATCAACGTTAGGTGTAAGCGTTTTTTTAAGATGACGAAATGCTGTCTGATCCTCAGGTAAAATTACATCATCAGCATCCAACCACATGCAATACATCCCTGTAGCTTTTGAAAACGCAAAATTTCTGGCAGCTGCAAAATCGTCAATCCATTCAAAATCAAATACGTGTTTGGTGTATGTTAACGCAATGTCTCTTGTACGGTCAGTTGAACCGGTATCTACAATAATGATTTCATCAACCCAATCCTTTACCGTCTCTAAACAACGTGCCAATACACTTTCCTCATTCTTTACAATCATACATAAGCTGATTGTGACCATACTTATGCCTCCTCTTATACGCAATCTCCTCTCTAAGGCATCATATGCACAATCATTAGAATCAGTGACTAATAAAAAGGGCGTCCTGCCAATACAGGACGCCCTTTTTATTAGTTTTCTATAGATATAACAGAAACTGGGCAAGCGTCTCTCGACTCTTCTACAGCCCCTTCTAACTCGGCTGGAACTGCATCTACAATTGCTTCTGCAACTCCATCACCGTCAAACTGGAATACTTCCGGGCATGTATCCACACAAACACCACATGAAATACATCCGCCTTTATCTACAACTGCTTTCATTTTTCTTCCTCCTTATTCATTTATGCTCTATCTTTCAATTAGACAGTGCATGTAGAATTTTTAACAAACAGTTATCCGATTGGTATTATAACATATACCTATAGGAAAGTAAATAGAAAAATATAAATAATTGTAAAGTTTACGTATGCTAAAATAACATATATTGTTAACGCTTCTTTTCTACATACCTATTGTCTAAAATCTTTTTATATTTCATACAAAACAAATTAAAAAACATCTTATCTCTCTGTCATTTGCAACTTTACATCTTTTCATATTTTAAGATATAATATTTCTATATTCTAACAGAAAGGATGAATATTACGATATGAGTCACTTGAAACATACCATTACCATACTCTTATGCATAGTCGTTATCACTTCTCTCACTGCCTGCAGCCAGCCTATAGACAATAACTCTATTTCCTCTAACGCCACTCAAACTGTTTCTCTAACACAAGTTCAGCAAAATTTTAACACTTTTCTGGATAACCTGTTTAAAGAAAGCTTTACTAATTCTATTGATGTACATTTTAAATTAAAAGAACCAGAAAAATACGATATACAATTGAAGCCTGAACTTGGTAAATTAGACTATGGAAGCTATCAGGAAAATTTAAAAAATAATCAAAACCTGCTAAACACTCTCAAAGAATATGCGATTAACAACTTAACCCAAGAACAGCAATTGACTTATCGAATTTTAGAAGATTACCTTACTACACAACAAACAAATTACGATTTTTATTATTACGGGAACGCAATTGGTTATATTTCAGGTTTACAGGCAAATTATCCGCTTATTTTCTCCGAATATAAATTCTACACAGAGCAGGATATTCAAGATTATATAGCGGTATTAGAACAACTTGGCGGTTACTTATCAGATGTAGGTCAATATTTAAAGGAACAGTCCGCCCGAGGGTTATTTGGCGCAGACTTCATCGCTGATAAAGCTATCGAGCAAATTGAAAGCATAACAAATGGCTCAAATAATTTATTTATATTATCTTTCCAAGAAAAGCTCAACAATTTTGTAGGATTAGATGAAGCTGTAAAACAGCAATATGTTGAGCAAAACAATACTGTGATACAAAATACAGTATTGCCCGCTTTTGTACAATTGTCGAGTACCATTACCTCCTTAAAGGGAACTGGATATGAAGGCGGTTTGTGTCAAATTCCAGAAGGTAAAGCTTATTATGAAATGTTAATCAAAACAAACACCGGATCATCTAAATCAGTAGACGAACTTTTTCAGGTATTAGAAAAACGCAAGCAAAACCTAATCCTTGAGGTTCAGCAAATTGCACTACAGGATTTAAGTATTATCAATAAATTAGAAGAATTTCCTTACGAAAATAGAACATCACAGGAAATGATGGATATCCTAATAGAGAAATCTAAAAACGATTATCCGACACTAGATCATATAGATTATCAAATTAAAGAGGTCCCCAACTATTTAAAAGATATTTTTGTATCGCCCGCAGCATATATTATACCACCTATCGATGCAACAGTGGAAAACACCATTTATGTAAACTATGACTCTGATAACACACGTGCTTTCAGCACCATGGCACATGAAGGTTATCCTGGTCATTTATATCAGAATAATTACTTTCTTTCTTTAAATAAGCACCCAATTTTATCGGTAATGAACTATAAAGGCTATACAGAAGGCTGGGCAACGTATACAGAATTACATAGCTATGAATTTGATAGTACCTATCAAGGTAATAGCGCTGTAAGCAGAATTGCCGCTCTTAATTATGAATTAAATTTGTTATTATGCAGTTATATAGATATTGCTGTCAATTATTATGGCTGGGATTTAGAAAGAATGAATACCGAGCTTGCCAAATTAGCACTTCCCGAAATGCCAGATTTATATGAACATGTTGTTGCTGAACCGTGCAACTATTTGCAATATTATATCGGCTATCTAGAAATAGAAGAATTAAGGCAAATAGCCCAAGAACAATTAGGCAATCAATTCACCGCAAAAGAATTTAATCAGGTACTGCTAGAAACAGGTCCATGCAGCTTTAAAATTATGAAAGAAGAAGTTGAACAATATATCAAAAACAAACAATGATATGTATTAAATTAATACATGATTGCACCGGAGGGAATATCAAATGATACTCCCTCCGGTTTCTATCTCACTGTGCTGTAAAAATATGCAGGCAGTATCCTTTCAACCGCCTCGCTTTAAATTTGAAAATCATATGCATTTTTAATAAAAAATTGGAAAGCCTATAATATAAAATTTTAATAACATAGAACAAGCATAAATAGTAGAAAAACTATATTAACCATCGTATACAACAAACACGGAAGAAGGTATAAAATGAAGCAAGAACGCAAAAACTCTCATCACTTTATACAAAGTGTAAAACCAATAGTCCTACGTATATTACCCGGACTACTTGTTTGTATTTTTATTGCTGTTATAAGTCAAATAATTGCATACTTCTTACCAATCATAGGCGCAGCGCTGTTCGCTATTGTGCTTGGTATCTTAGCAGGAAATACTATTTTTTCTAAAGAAATTTTCAATGCAGGCAGTAAATTTTCAGAAAGTAATTTGCTAGAATACTCTATTGTTCTAATGGGGCTAACCTTAAATATTATGGATATTATTAGTGTCGGCTGGCAAGGCTTACTGTTTATTATTTTTCAAATGATATTAACTATTATAGTTGCTTATCTGATTGGCAAACTGCTGCGATTCGGAAAAAAATTCTGTTTACTCATGTGTGCTGGTAATGCAGTATGCGGCTCTTCAGCAATCGGAACTGTTTCAGGCGTTATTGATACCGATGCAAAAGAAAAAGGGATTTCTATAACTACCGTAAATTTAACAGGAACTGTTTTAATGATTGCGTTACCATTTATTACAGGAGCGCTTTACAATAACGAAACCATGCAATCTTCCGCTATGATCGGCGGTATACTGCAGTCAGTCGGCCAAGTTATTGGTTCTGCTGCTTTCATTAATGCTGACGTAGTCACCATGTCTACTATCTTTAAAATTATACGTATTATCTTAATTGTAGTAGTTGCATTAGCTTTCTCTAAGTGCAACACTAATGAAGGGGAACCCTTACTTGCAAAACGCCACAATACCGATACAAGTACAAAAGTAAAAGCCAAGATTCCATGGTATATTATTGGATTCTTTATTTTTAGTTTAATTGCAACTGCAAATATTGTCCCACAGGTAGTTTCCCACTATACACATCTAGTAAGTACACAATTTGAAATAATTGCATTGGCAGGCATTGGTATGCGTGTAAAATTTCGTGACCTGATAAAAGAGGGACCGAAAGCATTATTATACGGAGGCGCCATTGGGGTCTGCCAGGTTGGTTTAGCTATAGGACTGATTTTTCTGCTATTTGGGTTATTTTAAATATATCTCTTAACTATTACAAAGCAACCTAATTACACCATATTTATTAAAACATTGGTATATTTCGGGACAACCTTGCATCTATATAATGATATAAGCATAATCTTCTATTGGAAAATTGATAATATACGAAAGGACTACATCTCATGAAATATAATGACACCATTCGATTAGCAGGTATTGTATTTATTATCTACGGACTGCAAGGTATTGCATTTCCTATGATACGGGCAATATGGAAACACGAAATTTTATTTGAATTTTTTCATTGTTCTTCTTTAACTGCACTAATTATTTACCTGTGTTTTACGGTAGCTGGTTTTTGTATTATACTACTTACAAAACCATTTTCTAAAAAGAAAAAAGCTCATAAATCAAAAACAGAGTGATTCCATTAAACACCGCTTTACTTTGGTAATGTGCTATGTAATACCGTTCAGCTCCTGATATAACGATTTTGCATAACTATCTGTCATACCGCAGATAAAATCCGTTACTAAAAGTAATCTCAAGTATAACTTCTCTGCTTCCCTTTTTCCTTGTGTATACAAATTATAAATTTGCTTATAGTTTTCTGATATAATATGAATCAATCTATCCTCTAGTGGAGATAATTTTTGATTAGTATCATAATAAATAACGGCATTTACAAATCGGTCTAGCAAAAAATTCAGAATATTTCCAGCTGATATTTCAATTTTTAAAATCTGTTTAGAGCGAAAAACATACTGATAAGCAATATTACTTAATGCATTAGATAACACTTTACCAAATGAATGACTTAATAAATCGCTGGTAAAGCAGCCTTCCATGATTACTTGATAATTAGCAGTAAATCCATAGGTAGCACAATTCAATAAAAAACCCTGCACAGAAATCACCCAGTTTTGCACCGCATTTAGCTCTGGATTTGCAATACCTGCTTTATGCGCTCTCTGGTATTTTTCTTCAAGCCAACCTACCACCTGCTGATATTTTTCACACTCCCGCTCAGACTGACATTGTTCAATATACATATCGCTTTTTAATTCCTTAAGTAAGTCATAATAACTCAAATACCCCTTTTTTAGAGCATCCTCAATATCAGCAGTTTTATATGCAATATCATCAGCAGCCTCAAGTAAATAAGTTAGAGGATGTCTACATCCTACCGCCCCTGTTGAAGTATAAATCTCTTCAAATAATTCTTTTTCAGCATAATAATAACCCATTTTTTTATCTTTAATATTATTACTTGTTTTATTAATCTCACACGATGATACCGGATATTTAATTAATGTATTGAGTAAAGCAAATGTAAGGTGCATACCATTTTCATCTACAAGATAGTGTAGCTTGCTGAGCAATCGCAATGCCTGTGCATTTCCTTCAAAATGATACAAATCGTTTTGCATGTGTACATCAAGCAAGTCTGTCGCCTTTTTTCCGTTAAACTCAATTTTATCAAGATGATTTTGAAACCAATTTCGTATAGAACTTTCTCCAAAGTGACCAAATGGTGGATTACCGATATCATGAATAAGTCCTGCACACTCAAGTACACTACATATTTTTTCTTTAATTTCTGCATTAATTTCAGCATCACGCTCATGCACCATCAAATATTGGCAAACGCTTTGTCCAAGAGACTTTGCAAAAGAAGAAACTTCAATAGAATGCGTCAACCTAGTACGAATAAAATCACTGCTATCAAGGGGAAAAACCTGTGTTTTATCTTGTAACCTTCTGAACGAAGCACTACATATAATTCTATGATAATCCTTTTGAAATTCATTACGGGTATCTGTTGTCTTCGCAGTTTTTCCTACAGTTCCTTTCCTTTTTTCACATAATAAATCATTCCATTGCATTTATATACCCCTATATTTTTATAGTTATAATAATCTGTATGTTAAAAACATTAATTTTTTATATTTTATCACATATTAACATTTTTTCAAGCATACATACCATTGTATAAATTTAGGCATATGAAAATAAATCCAATTTATCCCTATAACACAGAAAGTCAGAGCATAAAAAGTTATTGCTCTGACTTTCTCAATTTATATATTGCGCTTAAAAAACAATGATAAAAGTTTATACTCAATTTATTGCAGTATATTGCTTATATGCCACAACACATAGATACTATAATTTCATTTTATAGTCAAGTAACTGAAGTGTTCTCTGATTTTATTACCCGTTTCCGGAAGTTGCTTCTTTTTTGTCTAACTACGTTTATCAACCCCATATTTCAGCAGATGTTAAGTATGAATATATTTTAATCCAAAAATAGGGGTTTGAGTATAATTTATAGTATATTGATTAATACCCATTTCATTCATCATATATTTGGCAACCATTAAATGCCCAGTCTCATTTACAATACCATTGTTCTCAAACCACAGCGTTGCTATAGACGAATGTGGATCTTGTATATCCCTAAAGTAACTGTATACATCTATCAAAGCTGTACCGCTCTGGTTTGCTAACTCTTTCATAGCAGAGACATAAGGCGCTACGTCATCATCAACGCTGGCAGGTGTCATAAAAATAACAGTACGACCGTCCCCAACAGCCAATGCCCTCAGCTGTTCCAGATTTTGTTTAAAGCTCTGCGGACTGCTTTCTACCAGCCTGCCTTCATTTTTGATGTCAGGCGTCACAATTACTACATCCGATGAATATTTCGCAATACGCTCCTCATAAGTTGAAACAAGATCAGCGCTGCTCATACCTGTTTTGCCTTGATTTAGAGCAAAACGTGTAGTAACTAAACGCCTATAATTATAATTTACACGTATAATTTCATCAAACAACTGCAAATAGTTTTTTGTGGAAATTTCACGGTTAATACCTTCTGTTGTAGCTCCTCCTACAAACATCCATGTATTTGCACTGCTATTATTCGTATATGGAGCAATCACAGAAGCTGCTGTAACAGCACCGTATCCCGGCGTAATTTCGCGTACTTCTTCCTGGGTTAACGTATGGTCATATACATCCATATAATCAATCACTCCACTGAAGAAACCTGCACCGCCCCGGTGATTGACGTCTCTGTAAGCACCTATTGTTACACTGTTTACATTAAATTGATTCAGAGAAAAATTCCTTATCCCTGAAGTTACTTCTCGGTCCATTTCTCCGTCTACATAGAGCGTTGCCTTTCCCCCCTCCAAATTCAGAGAGAGCGTATGCCACCGGTTATCCCCTACAACTTTACTGCATGTATAATATTCATCGTTTCCGCCATAGTTTGTATTCAGCTGTAACTTTCCGTTGCTTAACATTCTCAAATTTATTTTTCTAGTACTGTTTTTATCTCCGAAAGAGAATAGCGTTGTTTCATTATTGGAAGACGTTCCTTTTACACGAATTGTAATATTACTGCTTTCCATATTCCGGTAAATCTCAGCATCTACATCTTTCTCAATAAAACTGCTGCCATTCAACAGTTGTCCTATTGCATAACTGTGCGCATCATTATTGGTAATTTGGTGGCTCGGACTTCCCTGTATACCAGACATACCATTAGTCATAGTAATTTCTTCTATTTTCTCAGCAGTCAGTACCTGGTCGTAGATAGATAATCAATCTCCTCTGCAAAATATCCAGCCGTATCTCCCAATATTCTGTATCCGCCTATCGTTAAGCTGTTAATATCAAATTCATTAAAGGTCATGTTCCGATGGTTCGTAAGATCCAAATTCATGTCAACTTGTCCGTCTATATACAAAACTACTCTGTTATGTTCTAAATTCAGAGAAACCGTATGCCAATTGGAATCTCCTACATTTCTGTGAAAAGTATAATACTTTTCTTCCGTGCCATAATCCGAATAAACTCTTAACTGTCCATTTCCCAGCATCCTCAAAGTCAACATTTTTCTTCCGTTTTTATCGCCCAAAGAAAATATGGTTGCCTCACCGTTTGTTGGAGTACCTTTGAAACGAACGGTTATGTTGCTGCTTGTCAAATCTTTGTATAAATCCGCATCTTCATCTCTTGTTTCCATATCACCCAGATTACGGAACCCCTTACCGATTTGATAGGTTCTTAACGCATTAGCAGCCTCAGACGATGAACGATTTGCTGAAAATCCTGTTATCTCTTCCTCTGTCAGCACACGGCTATATACATCAAGATAGTCTATAATACCGGTAAAGAAGCCTGCTCCCGTTGGATGATTGATATCTCTGTAACCCCCAACTGTCACGCTGTTAATATCAAAGTTATCAAATAGAAGATCGTCATAATTAGTGAAGTCCCAATCTTTGTCAAACACTCCATCTACATATACACGCACTCTGTTTTCTTTAATATTTATTGACACCATATGCCATTGGTTATCTCCTACCTGTCGACCGCATGTGTAATGTTGATCCTCCCCGCCATAATTAGAACTGACTCTTAGTTTCCCCTCGGGCAACAACTTCAGATTTAACTTTTTCGTACTGTTTTTATCTCCAAAAGAGAACAGTGTTGTTTCTCCAGACGGTCTGCCTCCCTTAAAGCGAACAGTAATATTTCTATCTGTCATATTCCTGTACAGAGAAGCGTCTTCATCATTTATTACAATTTTACATCTATTAAAGCATTTACCAATCTCATAACTTTTAACCAAATCGCCCTGCGTTGGACTTCCAATTAAACCGGTTGCGACATTATCCGGATTAATATCCTCTCCTGTTTTAGAAACAATCACTTTATTTTCCTGCAAATTGGCAAGGGCGCTGTCTTTCTCTAAAATATCAAAACTATCTAAAATAAAATGCGCCCAATGTAAATTTCCAAGCTCATTAGGATGTCCCCAATCAGCTAAATAAGTTGAGCCAGTTGGATTATTATTGTTTAAGCGCAAAAATTCCATATTAGCATCCAACAACATGGTATCATTATCTATAGCCAATTGCCGTATTACATTGTAATATTGATTTAAATTTTTATTATTTCCAGCATTCGTCGTATATTTCTCTGTTTGCAAAATTGGAATGGCACCAATACTCCTTGCAGTATCAATTATAGTTTGTGTGTTCGTTTTAAATTTTTGTAAATTAACCTGTTTAGACCTTCCATTATTCATAGCATATGTAATAAATACAACATCCGGTCTTTTATTGATCATTAATGGCTCCAGATTACGCAACATGTGATTTGTATCCGCACCGGAAATAGCTGTATTAATAACAATATCATCTTTACGACTGACTCCATTGACCTGCGTTGAGTTAAAATATCCGTCTAAATAATCAGTATAATTACGATATCCTTTCGTATGTATGACCCCTAACGTAATACTTTCTTCAGTAAACAACCAAGTAATTCCATCCTCCGACCTTAGCATTTCCTGCAAAGTCCCATAGTCTTCAGTAGCCATATTATACGCCTTCCATCCAGCGTAGTCGGTATCGTTTTCTGATTCGATGCGCCTGCAGCAATGCTTGCTTCCGCTTGAACACCAGATGTGTGTGCGCTAATGTGCATCAGATTTGCCGGCAAAACAGCTGCTGTAGCCAATAAAGCAATTACTATCGATTTAAAAATCTTTTTTTCATATTCTTCCCTCTTTTTGATAAAAAAAATATATGGTATCTTGATGTATAAAGATATATATTGTAACAAAATTTATATTAGATTATGATAAAATACAGATTAAATATGTCTATAAAATTAGTATTATAATTGAAATAAAATGGATGTTATAGAGAAATAGCGACCAATAAAAATATTTATTTCACTCTCTCTACAAATCTTTATAGACCAAATACAAATTTCATCCATAAAATACGGCATTTTAATATAACAAATGAAATTAAAAGATGCGCCAATGCTTAACTCACTCTAAAGTGTAGTTTTGATTGATTTTAAATATTCGCACTATATGAAACGGTGCAGGTGGTTTGGAAGGATTTCTTAAAATCTTCCAAACCACCTGCACCGTTTCAAAAACATAAGAGGAACTCTGTTTATTTATATAATAATTATTTTCATATATTTTTCTATTAGCACAAAAAACTGAACCTGCCATATAACCGGCAATAACGTAAACAAAAAATACATGACAAGGACAAAGGAAAATTGCGTATAGTTTACTTACTGTATAAACATATACACTGCACGCAAGAAATATAAATAACAATTCATACTATATGATGCGATAACTAATTCCAAAAGTATAATAGTTATCCACCTTTGTAAATCAATGCTGTTTAAGTAATGTTTTATACAATCCACATATTTTCCGATGAAAAACAGCTCATCCACAACTCATTCAAATACTATATCACAAAAAATTAAATGTAACCAACCATACAATATTTACGAACCTTATTTAGTTTATCTTTACATAATTCATTTTTATTAAACTAACTAATTAATAAGATGACCCTATATTCCGTTCATACAGAAAAGCCAAACCCTTGGATAGCAGGTCAGGTTCATAGATATGGGAATGGCTACAAAGCGGCTCTACATAACCAGCCATGCCTCCCGTTATAACCAATGTAACTGGTTTGCCCAATTGAGCTTCAATACGAGCAGTAATGCCATCAACCATTGCAGCAGCTCCCATTACAGCGCCTGAAAGCATACATTCCGTGGTAGTTCGTCCGATCACATGGTTGGGTGTGCTCAATGAAATATAGGGCAGTTGAGCCGTACGCTCACTTAAGGCACGCAGTCCTGTATTTAGTCCAGGCGCAATACCTCCACCCAAAAACACACGCCCCTGATCTACCACATTAAAGGTAGTAGCAGTACCCATATCTACTGTAATCACAGGTAAAGGAAACCGTTGGCCCGCCCAAGCGGCACCTACCAAGCGATCTAGCCCCACTTGATTGGGTTCTGGCACATTTACAATCAGACCCGTATCGCTTTCAATTGTAATTAGCACAGGAGATTTTCCCGTTAATATACAAGCACAATCTTGCATCGTTCTTGTTAAACATGGAACTACACTAGAGATCACTGCACCGTCAAAACTACTAGACGAAACACCTTCACGCTCCATGAAATCTTTCATTTCATCCAAATAATCTTTCTGATTGCGGCTATGAATCGTATCCATTTTAGCAGATAAATTTACTGTATAATCACCCTCCGAACCTTTTTCCAGTCCCCCTATACTGATAGTCGTATTTCCAATATCAATTGTTAAAATCATATTTTATTCTCATTATCCTTTTTAATTTGAAACCGCTGCTCAATCATATCTAGCAACTTTCCGGCAACCTCATCCTTACGCATTAATGGCAATTCAACAGCTCCATCTCGGGTGATAATGGTCACCACATTTGTGTCTACACCGAATCCAGCCCCCTCTACCTTCAGATTATTGGCCACAATCATGTCAAGCTTTTTTCTGTCAAGCTTAGCGGCAGAGTTTGCCATCATATCCTGTGTCTCCATGGAAAAACCGCATACAAATTGTCCCTGCCGGCGATTACGGGCTACCCAACCCAGTATATCATCGGTACGTTCCAACGTAATCTGTTGGTCGCCTTCCATTTTCTTGATTTTATGGTCTGATATAGAAATAGGGCGATAATCTGCTACTGCAGCTGCTTTAATCAGAATATCAGTAGCCGGCAACACCTTCTGCACAGCTTGCATCATGTGCTGAGCCGTGATAACTTGCTGTATCTGTACAAAAGGTACTGGATCTAACGCCACCGGACCTGAAATTAAAATAACCTCAGCTCCACGCAGCATAGCTTCACGAGCAATCGCATATCCCATACGTCCTGAACTATGATTTGTTAAATATCGCACCGGGTCCAGGGATTCCCGTGTAGGACCTGCTGTTATAGTCACACGAGTACCAGCCAACGTCTTTTCACGCGCAAGTTCCCGCATAATGTAATCAATCAACACCTTAGGTTCAGGCAACTTGCCGCTGCCAATATCCTTGCAGGCCAATAGCCCGCTAGCCGGTGCAATAATACAAGCTCCATATTTTTCAAGTATTTTTAAATTATCCTGAGTAACAGGACTCTCCAGCATAGCTGTATTCATTGCCGGAGCTATTAACTTTTTACATCGACTCGCTAGCAACACAGTAGTGAGCATATCATCGGCAATACCGTGAGCTAATTTAGCAATAACGTTAGCTGTGGCAGGCGCAACCAGAATTAAATCAGCTGTTTTTGCCAACGAAATATGAGTTATATCATGGGGAAATTCTCGTGTGAAAGTATCCACTATACATGGATGATTGGTAATCGCTTCAAACGTAAGAGGCGTAATAAACTGAGTGGCATTCTCCGTCATGATAACAGATACCTTAGCCCCCGCTTTATGCAATGCACTCGCTACATTTGCCATTTTGTAGGCAGCAACACCGCCACAAACTCCTAATAAGATATGCTTTCCTTGTAAATTTTGCATAATTAGACGCCTCCATACCCCAGCACTTGGATGATTTTCATCGACCGATTTTATGTAGATACCGCCTATGTAAAAGTTTAACTATTCCATATCACGCAGCAATCCATGTTTTTCATAAGTAGTTACACGATAAGGTTTATTAGCACTATCCACAAAAATTACATTTGGATGATGACTCTTAGTCTCCTCAGGAGTCATCTGAGCATAAGCCATAATAATGATTTTATCACCCACACTGACGCAGCGGGCTGCCGCACCATTGAGGCAGATCATACCCGAACCACGCTCTCCTGCAATTGTATAAGTTTCGAAACGGTTGCCATTATTAATATCTACAATTTGCACTTTTTCATATTCCAAGATGCCGGAGGCATCCAACAAATTCTGATCAACTGTAATAGAACCAACATAATCCAACTCCGCCTGTGTCACAGTGGCACGATGGATTTTCCCTTTCAGTATTTCAAGTGTCATATATGCTTAGCCCTCCACAATAAAGTTATCAATCAATCTTGTTTTACCAATATAAACTGCCATTGCCACTAACACATTGTCCGTAATTTTTTTAACCGGCATCATGGTAATGCCATCGACAACAGCCACATAGTCAATACGGGCCAAAGGTTCGGTGCAAATATTGGTAACGATCGCATCTATAATTTTATTGGCGTTGGTTTCACCTTCTGCCACAAGCTTCTGCCCCAAAAAGATTGATTTGGATAAGATCAGAGCCGCCTGGCGCTCCTCGGTATTCAAATAAGTATTGCGGGAGGATTTTGCCAGACCATCCTCCTCGCGGACAATAGGACAGCCTACAATTTCAATATTATAAGACATATCTCGCACCATACGGCGAATAATAGCAAGCTGCTGAGCATCTTTCTGACCAAAAAAAGCTTTGTCCGGTGTGACAATGTTAAACAACTTGGAAACAACTGTACAAACACCACGAAAATGAGTTGGACGCGTTTTACCACATAATTGCTTTGGCATCTCAGAGAGTATCTCCACATAGGTAGCAGCATCTGGTTCATACATTTCAGACACCAACGGATAAAATACCATGCTACATCCATGAGCTCTTAACAGTGCACAGTCGCGATCAAAATCACGTGGATAAGAGTCCAAATCCTCATTGGGAGCAAATTGAGTAGGGTTTACAAAAGTAGATACCACTACCCGCTGACACATGGAGATTGCTTGATCAATCAGCTTGGCGTGACCCTCGTGAAGATAGCCCATAGTAGGTACAAGACCCACTGTCAACCCTGCTTGTTTCCATTCCCGCACCTGGGCACGAACCTCTGCAATCGTAGTTGCAATAATCACCCTTCATTCCCTCACAATCATAAATTTCACTATATAGTGTACAGTCATTCCGGTATTAGTACTCTCTGTCCAATTGCGCTAAAAACTCGTCTGAGCAGTCGCTTTTCACATAAGACTCCTCAACGGCCGGAAAAGTACCGGCTTTGACCTCTCTGTCATATGAGCTGAACGCATCTTTCATAATCTGACCGATATTTGCAAAGCGTCTAACGAATTTCGGTACAGAATCACCGGAGGCCCCCAACATATCTTGATAAACCAGAACCTGTGCATCACAACAACTGCCCGCACCTATGCCAATCGTAATAATATCAAGCTTTTTTGTAATTAGTGCGGCAAGTTTTTGTGGAACGCACTCCAGCGTCACCGCAAAAGCACCAGCCTCTTGCACAGCCAAAGCATCTTCTAATACCCTGCGGGCACTGTCTTCACCCTTCCCTTGCACCTTAAAACCACCGAAAGCATTGCATGATTGAGGAGTCATACCAATATGAGAAACGACTGGTATACCTGCGCTGGTGATAGCCTGAATCTGGGCATAGACTTCTTTGCCTCCCTCCAGCTTCACACCATTAACATAGGCTTCTTTCATCATTCTGCCAGCATTTTCAAGAGCCTGATCCACAGAAATTTGGTAACTCATAAAAGGCATATCCAGTACAACAAAGGCGTTTTCACATGCCCGAGCCACACTGCGGCCATACATAATCATCTCCTCCATTGTAACAGGAAGAGTATCCTGGTAACCCTGCATCGTCATGCCCAAACTATCACCCACTAGAATCATATTAATCCCGGCAGCGTCCATTAAGCGAGCGGTAGAATAGTCATAACAAGTCAATTGTGAAATCTTTTCTCCTCTTGCTTTCATCGCAGCCAAAGTCACAACAGTGTTCTTTTTCATTTACGTAATCCTTCCTTCAAGATATATTCCTTGAACCGGTCGTTGGTTTCGAGTTCTTTACAACAAAAAAAGCACCCGCCAATTCCCTGTAAGTCTTGTACTGACTGCTGATTGGGAAAAGCGGATGGATCAAATTATATAGACGCCAATTCAACCTACGTCGCAGAATCTCTCTGACCGCTATGGCGTTGTTACCATATTTAAACGTGTTTCACTGAAACCTTAAAATTACCTCGTCTCTCGTAATACCAGAGCATCATTTTGTCAGGAACAATAACACGAATCAGTTCATCTCTCAAATAAATACCTAAACGCATCATACTGTTTATGTTTTGGTACATAATTCTGTGCTGATTCTCGCTGCCAACTGGTCTAATCGGTCATCGGAATCCTGTGCACAATGAATTTGTGAAAAGAGAAGTCTCACAGTGTTTTCCTGTTCTTTTCAGAACCAAGAGATTCAGAGAGTATGCCGGTACAGTTTCCAAAAGAATACCATCCGCTTACAGTCACACTGTATAAAACAAAAATACAGATATTAATGATATTATTATACTAGTCTGTTGCAAAAATGTAAAGTATAATTTGAGAAAAATGGTTCATAAAATTATTCAGCCGTGTAGATCTCTCAGTCACGCCAAACACCTGACAAAAAAGCTTGTTTTAAAATTCTAAATTAGTTGAAAATAGGTTAACAATCCGTTATAAATGCCTCGGGCAAAACTACGCGGATCAGTAGATAAAAGCTCTGCGTCTATGGGATTGGTCAGATATCCCATTTCCACAAGCAAAGCCGGCATATTAGTTCGCCTAAGCACATAGAGACTGGGATTGATACGCATCCCGCGATTGGGAAGTCCTGTATAATTATGCAGTCCCACCAGTATATCCTCACCGAGCGGATAAGCAGGACTAGATTCGCTATATACGTACACTTCACTACCACTGGCGGAGGTGTTAGCGCTAGCGTTACAGTGTAAACTAATAAAATAGTCTGCGCCCCAACTATTGGCAGCATTTACCCTGGCGGCAAGACTGGTTGCATTAGAAGTACCTAACTGTTCTGTCGGACTGTTACGTGACAAACGCACATCAAAAAAAGGGTTACTCCGCAAAAGCTCAGCCAACTCTATCCCTACCGCATAAGTTACATCCTGCTCTCGCACACCATTAGCTTCTGCACCGGCATTAGGGTTTTGAGGATTATGTCCCTGATCAATAAAAATTTTCATAAATGAAATCCTGCCTTTCTGGATTCGTCCGGCCTGGTACAGCCGTCTGCCATATAATATCTTTTCACTATATGCGCCGGCAAAAGATTCTGTTCAAACTATTTGTAAGATTTTCCTACTCACTTCAAAAAATAAAAACAATTCTTGTTAAGTGTATATGAAAGCAGAGAAGAATATATAAGTTAAATAAGAAAAGCTTTAACTGCTTTGCTTGCTTTCTATAGTTCCACCATCACTTAATTTTATATCTAAATTTGAAACTTCAATAAAATTTATGTACAATGTAATAAAAGCAATGAGGAGAGCAGCAATGACAGTTCAGCAATTAAAATATATTATTAAAATAGTAGAATGCAACTCTATTACAGAGGCTGCAAAACAACTTTTTATTTCACAACCCAGTCTTTCCGCCGCCTTAAAAGAAGTCGAAACAGAATTTGGTATTGAAATTTTTCACCGCACTTCCAAAGGAATAGCGCTATCTGCCGACGGCCGAGAATTTCTCTCCTATGCCAGACAAATTATTGAACAAACACAACTGCTGGAACAACGCTACAAAAATAAAAAACCCTCAAAACAACTGTGTTCTGTATCAACACAGCACTATTCTTTTGCCGTAACGGCTTTTGTAAACCTAATTGCTTCACTAGACGTAGATGAGTATGAATTTACACTACGTGAAACAAGAACATATGAAATTATAGATGATGTTGCAAACTTTCGAAGTGAAGTAGGAATTCTCTATATCAGCGAATTTAACGAGAAAGTTTTAAAAAAACTGCTAAAAGAAAATCACTTAACCTTTACCCCGTTATTTGAGGCTGACCCCCATATCTTTATCAGCGCAGCCCATCCTCTTGCTAGCAGAAAGACAGTCTCTCTTGAAGACTTAGACAACTATCCCTTTCTTGCTTTTGAACAGGGGACCTATAACTCCTTTTACTTTTCAGAAGAAATTTTAAGCACCGCATTACATAAGAAAACCATTTATGTTAGTGATAGAGCCACACTGTTTAATTTGTTAATTGGCCTAAACGGATATACTATTTGCACCGGAGTGCTAAATAGTGACCTAAACGGCGATAATATTATTTCTGTGAGGCTACAAACGCTTGAAAAAATGAAAATTGGATTAATATTTAATAAAAAAACACCTTTAAGCAAAATGGCGCTTCACTACATTAAAGAACTAAAAAAACTAATCACTTACGACGGATATACCATACTGCAATAAAAAAAAGGTCTTATCATTTGATAAGACCTTTTCTATATAAGATACAACCAAAATAAGATTGTTTATCATAATAAAATTATTGTTTATTTCTAAGCTGCTTTACAGCTTGCACCATATTTGTTAAACTTTGCTCCGTTTCAGGAACACCTCTTGTTTTCAATCCACAGTCAGGATTTACCCATAGCTTTTCCGCAGGAATCTTTTCAAGCATACAATCCAATGTATACTTAATTTCTTCCACGCTCGGGATTCTAGCGGAATGAATATCATATACACCTGGTCCGACCTCTGTTTGGAAATGATGCTCCTGTAAGGAATCCAAAATAGATAAATTCGAACGAGATGTCTCGAATGTAATCACGTCAGCATCCATACTGTCAATAGCTGGAATAATATCTGTAAATTCGCTATAACACATATGCGTATGAATTTGTGTCTCTGGTTTTACTCCGCTATGCACCAATCGGAATGCTGGAATTGCCCAATCCAGATATTCATGCCTCCAATCTGATTTTCTCAAGGGCAGTTTTTCTCTTAAAGCCGCTTCATCTACCTGAATAATACGAATGCCATTCGCTTCTAAATCAAGCACCTCGTCACGGATGGCTAGGGCAATTTGATAGGCACACTCTTTTAACGAAATATCTTCACGTGGAAACGACCAGTTCAAAATAGTAACAGGACCCGTCAACATGCCTTTCATCGGTTTCTTTGTGAGACTCTGAGCATAAACAGACCATTCAACTGTCATCGGCTTTTCTCTTGAAATATCCCCCCACACCACCGGAGGCTTTACGCAACGTGTACCATATGACTGTACCCAAGCCTTTTCTGTAAACAAATAGCCATTTAAACATTCTCCAAAGTATTCAACCATATCATTGCGTTCATACTCTCCGTGAACCAATACATCAAGACCCATTTGCTCCTGCAGTTCAATACATTGTGCAATTTTATTTTTATTAAATAGAACATATTCTTCGGATGAAATCGTTCCTTTTTTATACGCAGTTCTGTTCGCCTTTACATCAGTTGTTTGCGGAAAAGAACCAATTGTTGTAGTTGGATACAGCGGAAAGTGAAATTCTTTTTTTTGAATAGCTTCTCTGGCAGTAAACGCTGGTAGTCGTGTAAAGTCGGACTCCCTTATGGCTGCAACTCTTTTCTGCACATTTTCATTAGTACAGTTTCTATTTTGATTAAAAAGCTCCTTATTATTTATAAACGCTTCTGTCTCAAATGGCTGGGCAGATTCTACAATAACTTTTAATTCCTCAAGCTCCGTCAACTTCTCTTCCGCAAAAGCAAAGTGCTTTTTATAGTCTTCTGAAAGTGCAGTTTCATGCTTTAAAGTATATGGAACATGTTGCAAAGAACAGGAGGTTCCCAAAACCATGTTACTGCAATTCTGTTGCAGCTTTACAATCAAATCATAAGTTTTGGTATAGCAATTACGCCAGATATTCTTACCGTTAATCACACCTGCAAACAATATTTTATCTAATGGAAATCCGTGTTTTTGTATCAAATCTACTGATTGATTCCCCTCAATAAAATCAAGACCGATTCCGTCAAAATCAAGAGCACAAACCTCACGATAGCAATCGCGAATATCTCCAAAATAAGTTTGCAGCAGCACTTGTATTGAACTCTTTTTAAGCAGAATTTTTTGATATAACCTCTCAAAAAGACGTATATCATCCAAACTTAAATCATGCACAAGATATGGTTCATCAAACTGTATCCATTGTGCTCCTAACGTATCAAATTTTTCTAAAATAGTAACATATGCTTCAACTAATCTATCAGCAACGTCATCTATGCTTTTATTCCCTACTAATTTCGCCAATTTTAAAAATGTAAAAGCACCAATAATAACAGGTTTTGTTTGAATTCCCAACTGTCTGGCCTCAGTAAATTCATCAAATAATTTGGTTCCTTTTAGAGAAATTTCCGTGTTATCGCTGATTTCTGGTACTATGTAATGATAATTGGTATGAAACCATTTTTTCATTGCTAATGCCTTAACATCACCTTTTTCTCCCTGATATCCTCTTGCCATTGCAAAATAAGTATCTATATTTGACAGCTGCAGTTCTCTATAACGTAGCGGCACAATGTTAAGTAACACGGCAGTATCCAGCATATTATCATAGAATGAAAAATCATTACTAGGAATATAATCTATTCCATTATTACGCTGTGTCTCCCAATGAACTCTACGCAGATTTTTTGCTGTAACTTGCAGCTCCTGTGTAGTAATTTCACTTCTAAAATATTTTTCTGATGCAAATTTTAATTCTCTTAGGGTACCTACTCGTGGGTATCCTACAGTTGATAATTTCATAATGAAATATTCCTTCCATATTGTTTGTTTCATTATAACATGATAGCCGTAACATATTGTAATATGGAATTATTATAGATACCCATAGTTTTTTTCTATGAAGATATATCATAAGCTATACAATATCACTTTCAAAGTGATATTGTAATGAAATAAATTTTCAAAACAGTCATTTTAGTTGACAAAGAAAAACTGCGGTGCACAAATTTTGCACCGCAGTTTTGGAGCTACTAGCCGGACTCGAACCGGCGACCTGCTGATTACGAATCAGCTGCTCTACCATCTGAGCCATAGTAGCGCAATAGAAAGCATTGCTTTCTATATAGTCTCTATTCATTTACCAGAAATTAACATTTCCATCAATGTGTACCCATGTTCCACATATACCCCAGTGGATTTAGCCGTAGTTTCATTGTATGCCGAAACACTGTTTTTTCGTGGCGCATCACTTCTATATAGTGCAAACGGAACAGGGTCAGATGTGTGCGTTCTCAATGCTAACGGCGTTGGATGATCGGGCAATACCGCAATGCTGTATGATTCTCCGCTATCATTCATTGCTTTCATAATCGGAGCAATAATTTTTTCATCAATCAGTTCAATAGAACGCACTTTATTCTTTATATCATGCTGATGTCCGCACTCGTCCGGAGCCTCAAGATGTACGTATATAAAATCACTACCGTTTTTCAACGCATTAATTGCAGCTTGCGCTTTGCCGTCAAAGTTTGTATGAACAGTACCAGTGGCGCCATCTACATCAATACTGTTTAATCCAGCGCAAATACCAATACCTTTCACTAAATCAACCGCAGACACCACACTGCCCTTAACATGATATTTTTCTTCAAATGGAGTTAGATTGGGTTTTCTTCCCTCTCCCCAAAACCATAAAGAAGAAACCGGCGGCAGTCCCCTTGCAATACGATCTACATTGATAGGATGATTTTTCAGTAACTCTCTGGAGCGCTTCATCATACCTAATAGTAAATCGGCATTTTGACCGGACGGCAAGTGATCCCGTATCTTTTTATCTAATATATCATGGGGCGGAGTTGTTTTTGCTCCATCCTGTGCATTTTTTAATACCAAACAGTGCCGATAGCTGATACCCGAATATAACCTCAAATCTTCTTTTTGAAATTGTTCATTTAAATCACGCACAATTTGTTCAGATTCTACCGTTGGAATTTCTCCGCAACTATAATCTAACATTGTACAATCTTCATAATTTTCCTCATCTGACAACGTAACCGTATTACAGCGATACGTAACATCGTTCAAGGTTAAAGCAATACCCATACTAACCGCCTCTAACGGGGAACGACCTGTATAATATACCCTCGGGTCATATCCCATAGCAGAAAGATTTGCCGTATCGCTTCCGGGAGGCATACCTTGCGGAACAGTCTGAACCAGTCCACATATACCGTTTGCAGCAATAAAATCCATATTTGGATGTTTAGCACAATCCAGGGGCGTTTTATCGCCCAACTCCGTGACTGGCTGATCGGCCATACCATCGCCTAAAATCACGATATGTTTCACTTATACTCCTCCAATCATAAATTATTTGCTAGTTATATTGTATTATACGTCAATATTTGAATATCGTCAAGCAAATATCACAATGATATTTATAATTGCAAAAATTTTGATATCAAATATTTTGTGAACGTGAATAATAATCACATTCCTGTAAAGGAGTATTCACACCATTTTATAATAAAACAACAAAAGAATTTAGGAGAGAGGAGGAGTCATATGCCTAACCTTAGAATTGGCCAAAAGCTTCGTATGCTTAGAGAAAAGTTTGGTTATACACAGCAGCATATGGCTAATGTTCTAAATATTGACCGCTCTACTTACTCCTACTACGAAACCGAAAAAACCTCTCCTGATATTATCACTTTAATTACATTATCTAAAATATTTCATGTAGGTATTGAGGAATTGTTGGGACAAGAAAATTCTCCCTCCCAACAGTTGTATGATTCAAAATATTATTCACCAACTATACCAAAAATGAAAAATATTACATCAAACAATAGTTTTATTTACAATTTATCAGGTGATGAGAAACAATTTATTGCGTTCTATCGTGCAGTTTCTACTGATACAAAATCAATTGTACTACAGCTGATGAAAGAAGATTTAGCACAGAAACAATCTTCTTTAAAAAATAAAAAGGGCTGAACAGAATCTTGGTTCTATGTTCGGCTCTTTCTTTTTACTTATGTAAGCCAGTTAAAATAATCGCATATAACCATAAATTTTCATTGGTTTCATTTGCAATTCCATGGCTTTCACCATTATGTAGAACACAAGTATCTCCTTCATTTAAAATATAGGTTTTTCCATTCTCTACATAAGTAGCCTGTCCTTGTAATACAGTAATGACTTCTTCCTCACCGCAATGTTGGTGGTAACCAATGGAGCAATTGGGTTTTAACAAAATTTTTGCTATCATTCTTGCATAACCTTCATAATCCTGCTGTTCTAATAAATAAGTGAATGTAACCTCCCCTTTTCCCTCCCGAACCTGTTTCTTAACTTCTATACGCATTTCTCTCTCTTGTTTAATCATAACTCCCATCCTTTTATCTATTATTAAAGCAAAATTATATCATAAAAACAGTAAAAAAACTATCTATATGATAAATGATATAAAAAACTAAATTTTAATATTGTTAGCATAAATATCATCACTATATAAAAGCTTTGAACGTTGACAAAATTTATGTTAATATAAAAGAACGGAGGTATTTATATGGAATTCGACGCTTTAACCGGCGGTGTTGAACCCGGCGGACTCAGAAACAAAAGTGACATTCGTCTTTTAATCTGTTATCTACTCTCTAGCATTGATGCACCTCTCTCTAAACAAGATATTGTACAAATTATGCAGGAAAATGGTCTTGCTAATTATTTTGAAGTTATGGACTCCCTTTCTGAAATGGTTGAAAAAGGCACCGTAGATCTAGTAGCATATAACGCCTTGCACGAATCTGAGGAATGTATTTTATGCAACTCTATTTCTCGTAATATTGCCAAACAATTAGATACCACTTTGCCATTATCCGTCAGAGATCGTGCTGTAACTGCTGCATTTAACTTACTTGCGAAGGCAAAGCGTGAAAAAGAAAACCACGTTGATATTGTTGAAACAGAGCAGGGTTATCAAGTAGAATGTCATATTTCCGGAGGAAAAATAGATTTAATGTTTTTTAAAATTTATGTACCTGATTTACATCAAGCACGCATGGTAAAAGAAAAATTTCAATGTAATCCACAACGTATTTACAGTATTTTACTAGCCAGCGTCACAGATGATACAACTCTGTTAGCTCAATTACTGCAATAAAAAAAGTCCCTTATTATTTTTGCAAAAAATCAAATAATACATTTGAAAGGGTTTGCTGTCTGCTTTACACAGATAGCAAACCCTCAAACTTTTACCTTAATTCTATCATTGTAAGAATTTAGTCAATATTCTCAATTATCAAAAGAGAAAGTTTCTGAAAAGTCCTCCAATACACCCCTCTCTTTTCCAGTAGTCCAAAATCGGCAGTACCAACAAATACAAAAATACGTCGAAGTATAAGCAAAACAATAACTCGCCATACAAAAATTGTTACTACACGAAAGTAACAATTTTAAAGATAAATTAAAATCAAAAAGCTTGACACCTGCAAATTGCAAATATCAAGCCATTTAGTTGACTTAGTATTCAGTTATTATAAAAATTTTATACTTAAACTTTGCGTCTTAGTGTTGAGAGCCACTACAAAAAATATCTGCTTTTAACCCAGAATTGTCGCTGAAAGTTTTTCACAAAGATCATATAATTCTTGAGAAGTATTACCTAATAATTTTACCGAAGTATCTCCACTTTGAATCGTGGATGCACCGCCGGTAATATTCGGAGTATTATCAATAATATCCCGAATTAAATCAAGATTAGATGCTTTATCTTGCATATTAAAGAACAACAAATTTGCCATATGCGTATAATCTTCATAGATACCAATATTGTTCATTTCACCTTCGGCGGGCTCAAACATAGTATTATCGTTATAAATCAACTTGCCCGCTTTTCGTACGGTAATCAAAGAATTATAATATCGATATTCAAATGTTTCACCATAAGCAACTCTACCTCCAGATAATATCTCCATAAGAATAAACTGCGAGGTATCGTCAGCAAGCTCGGCATGAATAGTGCTGTCAAATCCTGAATCATAAAATGGAATTGTTGGCAATGGGCTATATTTAAACAACGCATTTTTACCCACTTTAATCGTACAATCTCTGCGAGCGCTTCCACCATCCATTTTATGAAGCTTCTCATATGATTGAGCAGTTAACTCCATACGTGCATGATCACGAATATCAAAATTCAGCTCCTGTGTATCACCTTTTAAAATTCCGGCTGAAGCTGTTTGCATCATAACCGTCATATAGTTCTTATTCATATGAAACGGCTTCATAATTTTAAAAGGAGAAGTGAAATAAACATCACTAACGTAATTTTTACCGTCCTTAACATCAGCAGTTACATTTAAAACACAAGTCTTAGCATAATTGTTTTTCGATGTGTTTTCCATATCATTTCTCCCTGAATTATTTTAGGTCTTCAAATAGAACATCTGATTTTATCCACTTGATAATTTCATCTACACCTTCGTGACTCCTAACATTTGCGAAAACAAAAGGCTTGTTCCCTCTCATTTTTTTAGAATCTCTATCCATAACTTCAAGACTCGCATTTACATATGGTGCCAATTCTATTTTATTAATTACCAGTAAGTCTGAACGGGTAATACCCGGACCACCTTTTCGTGGAATTTTATCACCTTCAGCTACATCAATTACAAAAATTGTTGCATCAACCAATTCTGGACTGAATGTTGCAGATAAGTTATCGCCACCGCTTTCAATGAATACAATTTCAATATCAGGAAATTTACTAACTAACTCATCAACTGCCTCAAGATTCATAGATGCATCTTCACGGATAGCAGTATGTGGACAGCCTCCGGTTTCTACGCCGGTAATTCTGTCTCTTGGCATAACACTATTCTTTGCAAGAAATTCAGCGTCTTCTTTGGTATAAATATCATTTGTAATAACTCCAATACTGTATGAGGCTGCCATATCTCGAGTCAGCGCTTCAATAAGGGCGGTTTTACCGGATCCAACAGGTCCAGCTACTCCAATTTTTTTATAAGCCATAGTTTATTTCCTCCTAAAAGTCCATTAAGACATATAAAGTCTGCTATATAAAGTCTCATGCTGCATGCAGCGGATATCAAAACCAGGTGTAGAACGACACAACTCTCGCTCAGTCAATGTACCCAAACGATTTAAAACTTCTACAAAAGTTTTATGGCATTCTTTTAGAATTTGTTGACCCTCAGTTTGGCTCAGCGGAATCGTTTTAACACAACTAACAATCTTTCCAGACGTATTTGTGTATAAAAAAGATTCCATAGCTCGTTTCATTTCAATACCAACCGCAGCGCAAAACACACCATATGCAATGGCGTAGGTTGGCTGTTTTACTGTTTCCACATAACGTGTAAATACATTAGATATATACTCAACATTCATGCTGACTACAGTTTTTACAAACCTGGAACCTAGTTTCTGTGCCGCTGCACGTATTTCAATTGGCGACTTGCTGGCCTCAACTGTTTCTTCTAACTCCATAATTTTTCTTAGATCATCCGCTTGTGCATATTCATATGCTAATCGTGCCGGTAACAGCTCTGAATATAAAAAGCTGTTTTTAATACTGCTTTTCATGAAAGTTAATGCAGTTTCACCATTATTTACAATATCTTTTTGAATATAAGTCTCCAAACCATATGAGTGGGAATAACCACCAATTGGAAATAATGCGTCATTTACTTGTAATAGTATAAATAGTTGATTCTCGTTCATGCTCTCTCTCCGCAGTTTGTTAGCGACAAAAAATACCGCCATCATTTTGTCGCTGAAAAATGATGGCGGATTTCACTTCATTTATTAATGCGTATGTGCGTTAATTGAGGAAGAAATACTCTTTTTAAAGTCAAATTTAACTATCTTGCGTTCAACTTTAACGCCTAATTTTTCCATCAGCGCTTTTATTGGTAAATCAAGTGGAGTAATAAATTGGTAGTTACTTTCACCTCGAAAAAGTGTCGCATGCTTATTTCCAATCTCATAACATACTTTAGCAATCATGCTATCATCATCCACGGTCATAACTAAAGCTTCACATGGCGGAATATTAATAGCAATTACTGTATCTCCGTCAATACCAAGCACATCATCTTGATTTAAACCTCGAGTTAAAACCTCATTTCCTAACGATATACCAAGCTCGCGGCCTTCATGTGTTTTTTTCTTATGCAACTTTTTGAAAGCTTCATGCCATTCAATATCTACATAATCAATTTTTAAATTTTTAAATTTATCATCACTTAATGTTCCCAATACTTGTTCACACAACATATTGATATACTCCTAAATTGCATTATGCCAAAAGAGCTTTGTATTGTTCCTTTTAACTCATACACAAATTTATATTTGATATAGAGCTTAACTTACCAGCAGAATCTCCAAACGCCACGAATCATCATAAAGCCTGGAATCCAAGCTGTAAAAATACCTTCAAATACGCTGAGAACGCCAACAAATTTACCCAAATTTTTCTTTGCAACTAACTCAATCCAACCTGTAAACCATAGAATTCCCCATAGCCAGTAGATGATAGCGTAAACCCAGTCACCATCAACAGCCCATGAAAGAGCGCCGAAAATAACAGCGTTAATAGCAACAAAACCTTGAAACCAGCCAAAAGGACGACCGTCCGTAATGCTCATTAGGTTGTTAAAAGCTACAAACAAGTAGGTAAATGCAAACATTAGCCCTATTGCACATCCGTAAAAGTTTCCTGTAAAAGTGCCTGTTATATCGCCAGAAACAGAACCCCAAGCACCTAGGACCAATCCCACCATATTATTCCAAATACCAACGCCACCAGCAAGGATATTCATAATAGCTTGTGCTCTAGGATCAATACCCGTTAAACGCGAAAAACCGTTAACGATCAAAACAATACCAACGTACAATAGTGTAGATCCCAATCCCCCAAAAGAAGCTAAAGATTCAGAACCCATGCCAAAAGATGCAGGCATAGTAACCCCCCAAAACAATCAAATATTTTGTGCATAATGCTAACAGTTTATTTGCTATTTGGAAAATAACCCCTGCAATAATTTGCAGCGGTTATTAAACCATATCATTTTGAACTTAAAAAATTAGAACAAATAGTAAAGTTGTGTTAACGGTAACTCTTTTGCTACTTCACAAGTGAGCAAAACACCGTCAGCTTTAACTACATACGTTTCTGGATCAACAGTTAGTTCTGGAGTTGCATCGTTAAATTTAAGATCTTTTTTACCAATATCACGGCAGCCATGAACAGCCACAACTCTCTTTTGCAAACCTAATTTCTCTTTAACACCGTTTTCCACAGCAGCTTTAGATACAAAAGTAATGCAAGTATCATATTTAGCTGAACCGTGTGCACCAAACATGTGTTTATAAATGATTGGCTGTACGGTTGGAATAGATGCGTTTGCATCGCCCATTCTGGAAGCAGTAACAGCTCCGCCTTTAATAATAATTTCAGGTTTAACACCAAAGAACGCAGGACTCCATACTACTAAATCAGCAAATTTACCAACCTCAACAGAACCGACAACATGAGAAATACCTTGTGCAATAGCCGGATTAATGGTATATTTGGAAACATATCTTTTTACACGGAAGTTATCGTTACCCTCAACATCCTCTGGTAGTTTACCACGTTGTTTTTTCATTTTATGAGCCGCTTGCCATGTTCTTGTAATAACCTCGGCAGGACGACCCATAGCTTGAGAGTCAGAAGACATAATAGAAAATACACCCATATCATGCAAAATATCTTCAGCTGCAATTGTTTCAGGACGAATTCTAGAATCAGCAAAAGCAACGTCTTCAGGAATTCTGTTATCTAGGTGGTGACAAACCATTAACATATCTAAATGCTCATCCAAAGTATTTACTGTGTATGGCATTGTGGGGTTTGTAGAAGCAGGTAAAATATTTGGAAAACCAGCAACTTTGATAATATCAGGTGCGTGACCGCCACCTGCACCTTCTGTATGGAAAGTATGCATAGTTCTACCAGCAATAGCATCCATTGTATCTTCAACACAGCCAGCCTCATTTAGAGTATCGGTATGAATAGCAACTTGAACATCATACTTATCAGCAACAGTTAAGCAGGTATCAATTGCTGCAGGTGTAGAACCCCAGTCTTCATGAAGTTTTAAACCAGCAACACCGGCAATAATTTGCTCTGTCAAAGCTTCTTCAGCGGAGCAGTTACCTTTACCATAGTGTAAAATATTCATTGGATATTCATCAGCCGCTTTTAACATCATGGAAATATTCCATGGACCTGGTGTACAGGTTGTAGCGTTTGTACCATCGTTAGGACCTGTTCCGCCGCCAGCCATTGTTGTAATACCGCTGAACAAAGAGGTATCAATTTGTTGTGGACAAATATAATGAATGTGAGTATCAATACCACCTGCTGTAACAATCAAACCTTCCGTTGCCAAAGCTTCAGTACCAGCGCCTACTACCATGCCTGGTGTTACACCGTCCATAATAGATGGATTACCAGCTTTACCGATACCTGCAATCAAACCGTCTTTAATACCAATATCTGCTTTATAAATACCTGTATAGTCAACAATCAGAGCATTGGTTAAAACTAAATCCAATTCTCCGGTAGCGCTTGTAACCTCAACAGATTGTCCCATACCATCACGTAATGTTTTACCGCCGCCAAATTTACATTCATCACCAAATGTGGTATAATCCTTTTCTACTTCTATAATAAGATCTGTATCAGCCAATCTAACTTTGTCTCCAACAGTTGGCCCGTACATCATAGCATATTGTTGTCCAGAAATTTTCATGATCTCATTACCTCCTTATTTAAATAAAATTTATTATTTTATAAAACCCTTTAATTTAGCTTTTGCTAAAGATTTTTCCAGATTTGCAGGAACTGCTTGGTCATCGGTTAAATTGTTTAAACCGAATACACGTTTGTTGCCGCCCAACTCTACCAAAGTAACAACTTTTTCCTCACCTGGCTCAAATCTAACAGCATTTCCTGACGGAACGTCCAAACGGAAGCCAAATGCAGCAGCTCTATCAAATTGAAGCATTTTATTAACTTCAAAGAAATGGTAATGAGAACCAACTTGAACTGGTCTGTCACCTGTGTGAACAACTTTAACTTGGATTGATTTTCTACCAGCGTTAAGTTCAATTTCTCTCTCTTGTGTGATAACTTCTCCGATATGCATGTTTGAAATCCCCTCTCTTTAAATTATTGAACCGGATTGTGTACAGTAACTAATTTAGTACCATCTGGGAATGTAGCCTCAATTTGCACGTCATGAATCATCTCTGGAACACCTTCCATAACGTCAGATTTTGTCAACATTTTTGTACCCAATTGCATCAGTTCAACAACTGTTTTGCCATCTCTTGCAAGTTCATGCAGCTGTGAGCATAGATAGGCCACTGTTTCAACATAGTTCAGTTTTACCCCTCTTGCTTTTCTCTCTTCAGCTAATTTACCAATGCAATGCATTTGCAGCTTTTCGAGTTCTCTTGGTGTTAATTTCATTCTGAATGCCTCCTGTTTCTGTCGAAAAATTTAAACAAAAAAACGCCTCAAATATTTATGTTTAAGATCGCTTTTGTTTACTAATTAAAAGTATTGCAACTACGAGCTCATTGTATACCAGATTCTATTTATTGTCAACTTTTTTTTATTAAAAAGCCACAAATAGTCTAATCGCATAAAATTATGAGTTTATAATTGTTAATTATCAATATTGTATCAAGAAAATAAAACATTTCTGAATTTTTTCAGCCGAAAGCATAATAAAAAATACAAACAATCGTAATTTTGTGTGATAATTAAACAAATTTATACATTTATTTCCATAATGCGTAATTTGTTAAAAATATACAATAAAATTTATATATATAGTTGCATCAAAATAATATGAAATTGATATAAATATTGTAAAACTGTATAAATGTTTTAATCCAACTATATTATTCCTTTTTAATGTTAATTTATAATTTATCATGGACTATTTTTATCATTTTAGTAACAATCTCAGCACACTTTCATGTATTATTGAAATAAAAAAATGTCTGAATAATCAGACATGATGTAAAATAATATTTACTAAGTAGTCACTTTACTTTAAACAACTGCGCCAATGCCTTATTAACCGCATTATTACACTTAGTTTGATTAATTTTATCCAATAAATACGCTTGGTATTGTTCATTATAATAATGTGCTTTTTTGATACACTCCAATGCCTTCGCAACCATTTCTTTATATTGCATCTGAATCGCAGCAAGCTGCTCATGGTAATTTTCATCGGTATATTCTTTTACAATTTCGCGGTAGATATCAATAATTTCATCACTCTCTCTAGTAGGAAAACACTCATGTGGAGCTGTGCTATCGAATAAACTAATGCCTAAATCGCGTACCACAACCAAATCCAAACTGTCAGGATCAAAAGCGCAATGGTAAATTTCCACATGATAACCGTTGAGTATAGCACGCTCCGCAATTTTTTTTAAAAATGTTGACTTACCCGTACCCGGTCTACCCTTGATAAAATAACGCTTAGGAATATCCATAGTAATATTCTCAATATAATCCATAGGACCGTTAATGGTAGAGGCGCCGAATAAGCGGTTGACGCAACTACCCTTTTTATTTATAGTATGACTGCCCAATAGCTTTAAAATAGTATCAGCAGTTAGTTGATTCATCTTTGCAAAGTTCATATTGGAAATATAAATTTTTTCCCAATCATCATGAATTTTTAATGCCTGTGCAAAATAATTATGAGACTGCGTCAATGCTTTCTGCATATCGTATACCGTATCATTATCCATCAACTTATATACAGAATACCCATGGTCAATATAGGCAGGAATATTCAACAAGCCAGTACGCAATTGCGGTAGTATGATTCCTTCAACACTGTTGTCAACGCAACTATGAATAATTTCCTGACGGTATCCTTTCTCTTCTGCAACTTTTCCCACCTTTTCAATTAACATTTTCACTATCTCAATTGGATAATTATCTAGTTTCAACACTTTGTCCAACTGACTGAAGTTTGATTTAAAAAAGCTAACAAATCCCTTTGCACTATTGGTATTAATAAAGTAATGAATTTTATTTGCCATTCCAACACTCTCCTATTAAGCATTCTGTTTCCAGTATATGTGAAAAATAATGCAATATGACGTATGCTTCTACGCCCTTTTCTAAAAGTACTTTAAAACTTATTTAGACATATGAAAAATTTTTAAAAAAAGGGTTTTCCTATAAAACAGGAAAACCCTTTTTTTATCAGTATGATTTCTCTTTATATCGCAAAGCACGAATTGCATTGAGAATTGCCAATATAGCAACGCCTACATCAGCAAATACAGCCTCCCACAAAGTTGCAATACCAAAAGCGCCCAGTAGTAAAACTGCAAATTTTATAACAAAAGCTAAAACAATATTCGCTATGACAATATTCCTTGTTTTTTTTGAAATACGCATAACAGTTGCTATACGTGACGGTTTATCATTCATAATTACAACATCTGCTGCCTCTATTGCAGCATCAGAACCTAACGCACCCATTGCAATACCAATATCCGCTCTTGCAAGTACTGGCGCATCATTAATACCATCTCCTACAAATACCAGTTTACCTTTTAACGATTTCTCTTCAAATAACCGCTCTAACTTTTCAACTTTGTCTCCAGGCAACAAGTCTGCATACACATAGTCAATATGCAAATATTGTGCAACCTGCTCTGCCGCCTGCCGGTGATCTCCTGTCAGCATAACTGTCTTTTTAACACCCATCTGCTTTAAGGCTTGAATAGCATCCCGAGCGTCTTCTTTTATTTGATCCGCAATAACTAAACAACCAACATAAACATTGTTTATTGCAATATAAACCACTGTTCCAATACTTACGGCAGGTATAAAGGCAATATGCCTTGATTCCATGAGTTTTGCATTACCTGCATATATAATTTTATCGTCTATCTGTGCCTGAATACCATAACCTGCAATCTCCTGTACCATTTTGATTCGTGACATTTCAATATCTTTACCATACGCAGCTTGGATAGACAAAGCAATAGGATGGGTCGAATGACACTCTGCATAGGCAGCTATTTGCAGCAGTTCCTCCTCACATATACCCTGTGGATAAATTTCTGTAACGGTAAAAGTTCCTTTTGTAAGGGTACCAGTTTTATCAAACACAACAATTTCTGCATTTGCAAGTATTTCTAAATAGTTACCGCCTTTCACCAATACACCGCATTTAGACGCACCGCCAATACCTCCAAAGAAACCAAGAGGAATAGAAATAACCAGAGCACATGGACAAGAAATAACCAAAAATGTTAAAGCCCGGCTCACCCATTCGCTCCATGTGTCTAAAGAACCAATACCAATAAACAGCGGAGGAATCATTGCTAACAGTACTGCACCCATTACAACAGCAGGAGTATAATACCTTGCAAACTTGGTGATAAAGTTTTCTGCATTGGCCTTTCGGCTACTTGCATTTTCAACCAAATCAAAAATTTTGGCAACTGTAGAATCTTCATATTCTTTCGTGACCTGTACTGTCAATACGCCTGTATTATTAATACATCCGCTTAGCACATCTTCATTGACACTCACTTCCCTTGGAACAGATTCACCGGTTAGTGCGGAGGTATCTAAAAATGAAGTCCCCTCCAGTACAACACCATCAAGGGGTATTCTCTCTCCCGGTTTAACAATAATAGTTTCTCCTATCTCAACCTCTTCTGGATTCACTATTTCCATTTCATCATTACGCACCACATTTGCAAACTCGGGTGCTATGTCCATTAAATCAGCAATCGATTTTCTGGAACGATTTACAGCAAAAGATTCAAATAACTCTCCTATCTGATAAAAAAGCATAACCGCTACGCCTTCCCGATAGTCTTGCAAAATAAAAGCGCCAACGGACGCAAGTAACATTAAAAAGTTTTCATCAAACACGTGCCCTTTTACAATATTGCGTACCGCTTTCCAAAGAACATCGCAACCAATAATTAGAACAGAAATTAAATAGATGGTAAATAGAAACCAATGATTGATTCCAGCAAATATATCAACGCAGATTGCCACTATATATATAGCCGCACCGACTAAAACACGTATTAGTCTTTTTTTTAACATAGTTCAAACCTTCTTTCGCTACGTTTTCGGTTTCATAACTACATCGGGCTCATATTTTTTAATAATTTTTTTACATTCTGTGATGACGCCATCTATTTTATCATCATCTGCTTTAAGAATCATTTTACTTGTCATAAAGCTAATAGATATGTGCTCAACATCGTCCATTTTTTTGATAGCCGTTTCAATTTTTGAAGCGCAGTTTGCACAATCAAGATTTTCTAATATAAAAATTTTTTTCATAATAAAAACCTCCATAAAGATTATTCTTCAATATGTTCTAATCCTTGATTTAAAATAGTAGTTACATGAGCGTCTGCCAAAGAGTAAAAAACCGTTTTGCCTTCTCGTCTGTATTTTACAAGCTGCGCCTGCTTAAGTACACGCAGCTGATGGGAAATTGCAGACTGACTCATATGCAAAAGCTGCGCAATATCACATACACACATTTCAGATTCAAACAATACGTATAAAATTTTAATACGTGTAGAATCACCAAACACTTTAAAAAGCTCTGCTAAATCGTAGAGAGTTTCCTCTGCAGGCAATTCCTTCTGTACCTGTTTAATAACGCTTGTATGCAGATGCATGTAATCACACTGCTCTAAAGTAATCTCTTTTTCCGGCATTTTATTAGCACAACCTTTCATATGAATAATTGTTCATATATTTATTATATGCATATCCATACAAAAGTCAACCTTTTTTCAAAAATTTCATGAAAAATAATGTAAAACCAATTCAAATTGTTGTGATTATGTTTTGATCTACATTTTAAGATAAATACTCTTTCTCTATAAAGTCGTTTTATACATTATGCTTTCAATGATTTTCCAACACAAAAAAAGAACCTTCTAATTATAGAAAGTCCTTTTTTTGTGATAAAATTATTGTGATAATTTATCTAAAATCAGTTGTGCATCTGTGTCTGGCTTTACCTTTTCAAAGGCATAGGCAATCCGCCCCTGCTCATCAATTACATATGTCGATCGCACAACACCCATATATGTTTTTCCATATAATTTTTTCTCCTGCCAGACATCATATTTTTGAATTGCATCTAACTCCGGATCGGCAAGCAACAAGAATGGCAACTCGTATTTTTCAGCAAATTTACTATGCGATTTCACACTGTCTTTGCTGATACCAATAACAACTGCATTATATTTTTCAAAATTATCACTGGCATCGCGATATGAGCAAGCTTGTTTCGTGCAGCCAGGCGTATTATCTTTGGGGTAAAAATATATTACTACCTTTTTACCAACAAAATCACTTAATGAAACTGTATTGCCGTCTTTATCCAATAATGTAAAATCAGGGGCTTTTGTTCCTATCTTTAACATCTTTTTCTCCTTTATTATAATTCATTATTATTTAACTATTCAAAATATACATATTCCTCCACTACCTACACACTATACAACGTAAACACACCAATCATGTATAAAATATAATTGACAAGTTTTCGCCGTATATCAGCGTCTTTTCATTGTTACATTTTATCGTTGCACCATCATTTCCAAAGACTGTCTTGGAGCTTTTTATTTTTCTCACGACGGATATCCGTCTCCTTTTCGTCGATAAACAAAGTTCCGTCATCACAAATCTCAATCACATGACCCTCTTTTACGCCTGCCGGTAATTCTGCAATTGCAATGGCAAACAACTTTTGATCCCGATCCTCACAAATGGCATAAATTCCTTCAAAACGGTCAATCACCACTTTTCTGCTCATATGAATCATCCCTCTTTTCCATTTTGTTCTGTTGCTACGGTAATATCAACACCATTGCTTATAAAAATGACTGTTCCCACTATATCGGTACGATACGTTTTTACATTAAACTTGGCTAATCGTTGCAGTACTTCAGGCTTAGGTAAATTGTTGCGGTCAGGTCCCACTGATATAACAGCCATACGAGGATGAACCGCATTTAAAAACTGCTGTGTTGTAGAAGTAACGCTTCCATGATGCCCTACTTTTAGCACATCTGCTTGCAAACTAATACCGCTTTCCAATAAATCCTGTTCTTCTTCCTTTTCAGCATCACCCATCATTAAAAAGGAAGTCTCACCATATATTAGCTTCAACACAATGGAATTATTATTCATCATATCAGAAGATTTTAACGGAGCTAATAACTCTATTTTTAATTGCTCAATCCAAATTGTCTCCCCCACTACAGCTTTTTCAATCGGCACACCCTGATTTTCAAACACCTCCATAGTTGCCCTATACGCATCTGTTTTTGGAATCATTTGTTCGGGCAAATCGGGAATAATCATTTTATCCACCTTATATTGTTCCCCTATTTGTTTTAAACCCAGTAAATGATCATGGTCCGGATGAGTATTAAATACTATATCTATTGTTTCTACGTTTAATTGCTTCAAATATGCAGCAAGCTTATCGCCTCCGTCTACCGCTCCGCCATCAATCAGTATTGTTTTTTGATTACAGAGCGCCACGATTGCATCTGCTTTGCCGACATCTAATATATGTAAAGAAAACGGTGCATTCTTAGCTGTTTGAGAAAAAGGATTTAAATCAAACCACTGAAAAATCGTATTCCATTGATTTGCCAATACAAAGCTAATAACCACAAGAACCATAATCCCAGCGCTAAGACAACTGTAAATTAGCAGTTTTTTCTTACCTTTTACGCATGTATGATCCCCTACAACGCTTCTCTCTTTTTCTCGCATATTGCAATCAAACCTTCTTTCAGCACATTTTTTGGATTTACTGGAGCACAACTCCTTTACAGCTTTCCGTCGGTCAAAAGTAGTTTTGTGTTATTTGTGCGTTGCTACGATCTGTAAAACACGTATTATACATAACTGGACATATTTTCCTCTTCATTGATTGCATCATTCTTTTGCATTGTCATCTCCAGCCATTGCTGATAGCTTAACAAAACCTGTCTGGGTTTTGAGCCTTCATGAGGTCCCACAATACCACTTTGTTCCATTTGATCAATCAAACGTCCTGCACGGGCATAACCTAAACGCAAACGTCGTTGCAACAGTGATGTAGAAGCTTGTCCTGCCTCCACAACACATTTAATCGCCTCGTCCATCATAGGATCTTGATTCAGCGTACTATTTTCCTGTTCATCGTCTTTTGATTTTTCAGCTACAGCATTCTTTTCAATACCCTCAATCACGGATTGATCATATTCAAATACTTTGGATTTCTTGACAAAATTGACAACTGATTCAATTTCACGGTCGTCCACATAACAACCTTGTACCCGCAACGGTTTTTGCGAGCCCATAGGCGCAAACAGCATATCGCCTCGTCCGAGCAATTTTTCTGCACCGCCCATATCTAAAATGGTACGGGAATCTATTTGAGAGGATACAGCAAATGCAATACGGCTAGGGATATTAGCTTTAATAATACCGGTAATAACATCAACTGAAGGCCGCTGTGTAGCAATTACGAGGTGCATACCTGCCGCACGTGCCATTTGTGCCAAACGGCAAATGGAATCTTCTACTTCATTGGGTGCTGCCATCATCAAGTCAGCCAGCTCATCAATGATAATCACAATTTGTGGCATTTTATGCAGTGTTACACCATCTTCGCGTACAAACTCGCCGCTGTTCCCTACCAGACGGTTAAAAGAACTCAAATCCCTTACATTATTATCGGCAAACATTTTATAGCGGTTTAGCATTTCTGTTACAGCCCACCCCAAGGCTCCGGAAGCCTTTCTTGGATCAGTTACCACCGGCACCAGCAAATGAGGAATCCCATTATAAACCCCAAGTTCCACTACTTTTGGGTCTATCATCAAAAAGCGCACTTCATCAGGACTTGCTTTATAAAGTAAACTGATAATCAAAGAATTAATGCAAACAGATTTACCCGAACCGGTAGAGCCTGCAATCAGTAAATGAGGCATCCTTGCAAGATCAGCAACTGTCACCTGACCGGAAATATCACGTCCCAAAGCTACGGTAAGCCTACTTTTTGCACCGCAAAAACTGTTTGTTTCTATCAAGTCTCGCATACGGACAACATCTACACTTTTATTAGGTACTTCAATACCAACGGCCGCTTTACCCGGAATAGGCGCTTCAATTCGCACGCCCGAAGCAGCTAAATTCATAGCAATATCATCTGCCAAGTTGGTAATTTTACTGATTTTCACGCCTGCTGCCGGCTGCAGTTCATAACGTGTAACGGCAGGCCCGCGGCTAATATCCAATATTTTTGTCTGAACACCAAAACTTTTCAAAGTTTCTACCAGCAAGTGACCGTTTACCTGCAATTCTTCCGTTACGTTACGGGTATCCATCTTTTGGCTGACCTCTAGCATAGAAACTGGTGGAAAGCGATATGTATCCTTTTGCTCTATGACTTGATCCTCCACAGAGGTTGATGTATCTTGCGTTGCCTTCTCCACTGCTTTAGCCGCAAACACTGCCGCTTCTGCCGATACCTCTTTATCAATCTGTTTTGGGCTTTTTCCAGAAGGATTCTGTTTTTCTGTTAAAACACAATCCGATATATCAGCACCAACTTTGACTTTCTGTTCTGTTTGATCAACACGTACTGCCGGCGGTACTGCCGATTTCTCCGGCTCTAAAGGTACATCTAAAAAATCCAGTTGATGTTGTTTGCTTACTGCTGCAAAATCCTGCTCCTGAACCGAATTATTTTTAAAACGGAATACTTCCTCAAGATGTTTCAGCTTTTCGCTTTTGTCAGCTGAAACTGGCGTCTTATAATCCCTTTCATTCATTGCATGCTCATCATCAAGAGCAATATCAATTGCGCCTGTTCCCCGCCCATGAAACTGCTCCTGAGAGTATACCAGCGGTCGCTGCCGTACCCTTTGAGAAGTTGATTTGCGTACTGACTTGCGATCTCGAACCTGAGAAATATTAGCTGCAACCTTAGAAGCGGGTCTTATCACAGCATTCATAAGCCCTGGCAATGTCATGCCTGTTAATACCATAAGCATTACAAATAAAACGATTAATATAATCACTTTAGACCCAGTAAAACCCAAAACTGCAACAATTGGAATACCAAATATTCCGCTAAAAATACCTGCACCTGAATTAGCCGCTCCCCGTTCAAAGAGCTTAATCATGCTGGTAGTAAAGGGCAGTTGTTGCTGTTCTTCCGTAACGGTAAATATATAAACAGTCACACACAAAACAATCACCAATATTACCGTCATGATTATGCGAGACACTGCCCGCGCTTGATTTTTCCCAAAGGCTATTACAATTGATATGTAGCAAAGTAAAATCGGCCATGCTAACGACATAATGCCAAATAAACCTAAAAATACATGATGCATCCATGCCCATGCGCTTTCCCCTTGAATACAAACCAAACAACCAAAAAAAATTGAAGTTGAAAATAATAGCAAACTAATCATTTGATTGCGTTGTTTATAGACCTCTTTATCACGAGGCTGTCTGGCAGCAGCCCTTGTTTTATCTTGTCCACGCCGACTTTTTTGCGATGTACGCTTTGTTTTTGTCCGCATCGACTTTTTATTTGTATTTTGCGCCACTGTCTCACCTCTCATCTTTATATTTATTATGTAAAACGGTAGTCCCATTGGAGTTGTCCCCAACCGGTTTCTACCTAAAAATTATTGTTTGCTGTGCAGTGTTTCGTTTTCTTCTCTTGATTCAGACGGTTTGTTTTCCGTATGCTCCGCATGACCATGATCCGCTTGATTATTATCTATCATCTCATAAAGAGACTCTAATGCGTCAGACAAATTGCCTAAACCATCAATAAGACCCTCCTTAACTGCGTCAGCTCCGTCTAAAACTGTACCCACATCCATTACCAGTTCCTCTGTATTCATGGCCAACTGATAAAACCGCTCCGACGCCATTTTAGAATGTTTGCATACAAACGTAGTAATACGTTGCTGCATTCTTTGAAAATATTCAAAAGTCTGCGGCACACCCAACATCAGGCCATTCATACGCACAGGATGGATCGTCATAGTTGCAGACGGCGCAATAAAAGATTTTTGAGCCGCAACCGCAAGCGGTACTCCAATGGAATGTCCCCCTCCCAATACAAGAGACACCGTTGGTTTTTTCATACCGGCAAACAATTCAGCAAGTGCTAGTCCAGCCTCTACGTCTCCACCCACCGTATTAAGCAAAATTAACAACCCCTCAATCTCAGGTTCTTCCTCAATTGCTACCAATTGCGGAATAATATGCTCATATTTTGTTGTTTTATTTTGGCTGGGCAGAATAAAATGACCTTCAATTTGACCAATAATTGTAAGACAATGAATTCTATGCTTACCATTGTTGGTTAAAACAGAACCCATTTGTTGAATTTTTTCAAGCTGGGTCTCACCATTATTTGAATCGGAATCCCCATTGGCATTACTGTTTTCATCAGCTTGATTCAGCATTTTATTCGTAACGTGATGATCATGATTTTGCTGTGTTACACTTTGATATTGTTCCACCAAAAACACCTCCTACTGACATAGTGTGCCGTAAAAGAGGTGGAATCATACACATAACAGCAAACATTCTCTCATTCTGTTGCTTATTTATTTTATTATAACATAAGAGAAATCACTTTGCAATTTTCGATTCATATACATTTTATCTATTTTTACCATCAATTCAAACGCCGCTTTTTCGTTAAAATGCTGACGCATCTATTAGCAATATAAGAATCCTGCCATTTATTGACAATTATATCGGAAAATATGTTAGTAAAAACATCACCTCCCTGTGTAACCATCTGAGAAAACCGCCGCGATTAAGTTGACAAGAAATTCAAAATATTAGATAATAGAAACAATAACTTTAGACGTGAAATGACTATAAAAGATAATGGTTTACATATCGAAAGGAGTATATAATGGGTTATACAATTGCACAAAAAATAATTAAAGCACACCTATTAAGCGGAGAAATGGTTGTTGGAAACGATATTGGTTTAAAAATTGATCAAACACTAACACAGGACGCTACCGGCACTATGGCTTACTTAGAATTTGAAGCTATGGGCGTTCCAAGAGTTAAAACAGAAAAATCAGTTGCCTATATTGACCACAACACACTGCAAACCGGTTTTGAAAATGCAGATGACCATAAATTTATTCAGACCGTTGCAAAAAAGCACGGCATTTACTTTTCTCGTCCTGGAAACGGAATTTGTCATCAGGTGCATCTGGAACGTTTCGGTATTCCCGGTAAAACGCTGATTGGTTCCGACAGCCATACGCCAACTGGCGGAGGTATTGGTATGTTGGCTATGGGCGCCGGCGGACTTGACGTTGCCGTTGCCATGGGAGGCGGCGCTTATCACATTGCCATGCCAAAAATGATACGTATTAACCTAACTGGCAAGCTTGGCGACTGGGTTGCCGCAAAAGACGTCATTTTAGAAGTACTGCGTCTGCTAACCGTAAAAGGCGGTGTAGGTAAGATTATCGAATACGGCGGCGATGGTGTTGCAACACTCACCGTGCCGGAACGCGCCACCATTACAAACATGGGTGCAGAGCTGGGAGCAACTACTTCTATCTTCCCTTCTGATAATGTCACACGCAGCTTCTTAAAAGCGCAAAATCGTGAAGCAGATTGGGTAGAACTGAAAGCGGACGAAGACGCAGTATACGATGAAATTTATGAAATCAATCTTTCGAATTTGAAACCGCTTGCGGCTTGTCCTCACAGTCCGGACAATATCAAAAACATTGACGAAATCGGTTCTAAAAAAGTTGATCAAGTCTGCATTGGATCCTGTACCAACTCCTCTTACTTGGATTTAATGCGTGTTGCCGCAATCTTAAAAGGAAAAACAGTGCATCCCGACGTTAGTCTTTCTATTGCTCCTGGTTCTAAACAAGTATTCAACATGCTTGCACAAAATGGCGCTTTGGCAGATTTAATCGCTGCTGGCGCTCGCATTCTAGAAAGTGCTTGCGGTCCTTGCATCGGTATGGGCCAATCTCCAAACTCAAACGGAGTTTCTTTACGCACCTTTAATCGTAACTTTGAAGGTCGCTCCGGTACTGCTAACGGACAAGTTTATTTAGTAAGTCCCGAAACCGCCGCTATTTCCGCTTTAACCGGTGTATTTACAAACCCACAAACGATTGGCGAAAAAATAAATATTGCTCAACCAGAACACTTTTTGATTAACGACAACATGATTGAACCGCCTGCTCCAGTAGAAGAAATGGATAAAATAGAAGTACTGCGCGGACCAAATATCAAAGAATTTCCTACAACCGCTGCTTTGGAAGAAACAATTTGTGCAAAAGCTTTGCTTAAAGTGGGCGATAATATTACAACCGATCATATTATGCCAGCAGGTGCAAAAATCCTTCCCTATCGTTCCAATATACCTTACCTTTCCAATTTCTGCTTTGCTGTTTGCGACGAAACATTTCCAGAGCGCTGTCGTAAAGAAGGTCCAAGCATTATCATTGGCGGCGCTAACTATGGTCAAGGTTCATCCCGTGAGCATGCTGCACTTGTACCCCTATATCTGGGAGTAAAGGCGGTTGTCGCAAAATCTTTTGCCCGTATTCACTGTGCCAATTTAGCCAATGCCGGTATTTTACCGTTTGTTTTTCAAAACGAAGCCGGTTACGATTCCATTGATCAAATGGACCAATTGGAACTTCCAAATATTCGCACAGCTATTATAAACAGAGAAAAAGTCATTTTAAAAAATATAACAAAAGGTACTGAAATTCAAGTAGAACCTGTGTTAACAGAACGTCAGCGAGATCTTGTGTTAGCCGGCGGTTTATTAAACTATACAAGAGAACAGAATCAATAATAATGAAGGAGAATCTCTAAAATGGCAGATAAAATTCAAATGAAAACACCTCTCGTTGAAATGGACGGAGACGAAATGACCCGCATTATATGGAAGATGATAAAAGACATCCTGTTAACACCTTATATTGATCTCAAAACCGAGTACTATGATTTGGGACTTGAACACAGAGAAGCAACAAATGATCAGGTTACAATAGATTCCGCTAATGCCACAAAAAAATACGGCGTTGCGGTAAAATGCGCTACTATCACACCTAATGCAGATCGCGTAGAGGAATATCATCTTAAGCAAATGTGGAAATCCCCTAACGGCACCATTCGCGCATTATTGGATGGAACCGTTTTTCGTACACCAATCGTAGTAAAAGGTATTACACCTTTTATTCCTACATGGACCAAACCAATTACTATTGCCCGTCACGCATACGGCGATGTTTATAAAAACACAGAAATGGTAGTAGAGGCAAACAGCAAGGCTGAACTGGTCGTAACAAAAGCCGACGGATCTGAAGTCAAAGAATTGATTCACGAATTTCAAACACCAGGTATTTTACAAGGTCTACATAATCTTGATAAAAGCATTGAAAGTTTTGCACGTTCCTGCTTTAACTATGCATTAGATTTAAAACAGGATTTGTGGTTTTCTACCAAAGATACGATTTCAAAAAAATATGATCACCGCTTTAAAGACATCTTTTCTGAAATTTTTGAAAAAGAATACAAACAAAAATTTGAAAGTTTGGGAATTGAGTATTTTTATACGCTAATAGACGACGCTGTAGCCAGAGTAGTACGCTCCAATGGAGGATACATCTGGGCATGTAAAAATTATGACGGAGATGTAATGTCTGACATGGTCGCAACTGCATTTGGGAGTCTTGCTATGATGACCTCTGTGCTAGTATCGCCCAGCGGTGTCTACGAGTATGAAGCCGCCCATGGCACCGTGCAAAGACACTACTATAAGCATCTCAAAGGTGAAAAAACCTCTACCAACTCAATGGCTACCTTATTTGCATGGACAGGCGCCCTGAGAAAAAGAGGTGAGCTAGATCAAATCCCTAAGCTTGCAGAGTTTGCAAATAAACTTGAACAGGCTTCAATACAAACAATTGAGCAAGGTGTTATGACCGGTGACTTATACGCTTTATCTTCTTTGGAAAACAAACAAACCGTTGATACCGAAACTTTTTTACAAGAGATTAATAAACGTCTAGTTAAACTTTTATAAAAAAATGTTGGAGGCGCTCACCTATGGCAAAAAGCAATCATATTTCTATGCCTGTTATTAGAAGATTACCTCGATATTATCGGCATTTAACCACCTTAAAAAACAAGGGGATCACGCGGATTTCTTCCAAAGAGTTATCTGAACATATGGGGCTTACAGCTTCTCAAATTCGCCAAGATTTGAACTGTTTTGGCGGTTTTGGACAACAGGGATATGGCTACATGGTCGATCAGCTCCGTACTGAAATAGGTGAAATTATGGGTATTCGAAATTCCTATAAAGCAATTATTCTAGGGGCAGGTAATTTAGGACATGCGGTTACCGTACATTTATCTTTTGAATTGCAAGGTTTTGTGTTAACGGGTATTTTCGATAACGACCCTCAAAAAATTGGCACAAAGCTAAACAGCTTCACAATACAAGACGTAAATAAAATTGATGAGTTTTATCAACAAGTTAAACCTGATATGGCTGTTCTGTGCGTACCACAAGAAGCTGTTTCTACGCTGGTAGATAAACTATATGCATTGGGTATTAAAAACTATTGGAACTTTAGTCATTATGACATTAACCCAAAATATTCAGACGCCATTGTTGAAGCTGTTCATTTAGGGGATAGCTTAATGACGCTTTGTTATAGAATTTCTGAAAATATGATTTAACCCAAGCAACAGGGGCAATTGACAAATCACTGCCCCTGTTTATTTTTTATACAACATTTTATACAACGTAAAGTATAAATTTGAGCGCAAAGGCATATATTAATATGTTACAGCACACTTTGAAATAAAATCATGCGGAGGTAAATTTTATGGGCGGAATTATTGTAGGTAGCATCATCGGTATTTTAGTGCTTATATTAATTATTACAATCATTGTTATGTATAATAACCTAATAAAATATTCTGTTAGAGTAGATAACGGATGGTCTCAAATTGATGTACAAATGAAACAACGTTACGACTTAATTCCAAATTTAGTAGAAACAGTAAAAGCCTATGCAGTACACGAAAAAAACACGTTAAATGAAGTTACAAAATGGCGTGCAGCAGCTATAAATGCAAAAACGCCAGAGGAAATGATACGAAGCAACCAAAAACTATCCGGTGCGATTGCAAACATTTTTGCAACTGCAGAAAACTATCCAGATTTAAAAGCAAACCACAATTTTCTGGATTTACAAAGACAACTGAAGGACTTAGAAGAAAAAATTGCATTTGCACGCCAATTCTATAATGATACGGTTATGAAGTACAATGAGTATATTCGACGTTTTCCATCTAATATCATAGCAAATATTTTTCATTACAGAGAACGTCAATATTTCGAAATGACCGAAGAGGAGAAAGCCGTGCCAAAAGTACAATTTTAAGCCTATATATATTTAGGAGAATCATATGATAAAATCGTTATTAAAAAAAATCGCTATTTTTCTCTCTATAACTGTTGTCGTATTTGCAGCTGCAATCCCTCTTTTCATATTGCTTACAGGCAATTATCAAGACGCCTCGAAACAAGTTATAGAGCATTTGGACATACAGGCATCTGTTACTGAAAAAGGCGATATGACTGTAACCGAAACATGGAAAATTAATTTTAAAAACAGAGATCGAGCATATCGAAATATTTATAAAACATTTCAAAACGATTCTAGTAAATTTGATTCTCTGACCAATCTTTCTGTCTATGACATAGATTATGGTATCAACTATCCGCTGCAAAAAGTAGTCAATCCTGAAAACGCGCCTGCCAATCTACAAAATATATGCTATTCCACACAAACTGATGATACCATTGAAATTGGACTCTTTATGCCACGTATTTATGAGGGTACACGTAATTTTCAAATTCAGTATACATTTGAAAACTGTATGACAGCTTATACTGACACAGCAGTATTATATTATCAATTTATCGGACCTCACTTTTCATTGCCAATTACCAATATGAACGTCAACATTACCCTACCGCGAAACAAAAATCTTACGCAAAATCCTTATGCATGGCTGCATTGTACAGCAAATAGTCATTTAACCATACACTCTCCCCACCAAATCTCTTTTACCGCAAAAGAAATTCCAGCCAAAACCATGGCAGAGGTTCGTATTGCCGCTCCTCTCGCTCAGTTTCCCGGCGTCACCAGAACTGACATACAGACAAACCTGCAAACAATTCAAAACGAAGAATCACTCTGGGCTACAGAGTATTATAATGAACTGGAATATCAATATATATTGGGAATCTTAGATATTATCTTTGCTGTGGTTATCATCGCAGCATCGGTGATTTTATTTGTTTTAATACAAATATTTACCCGTCGTTACCGAGTCGAGGTATCTGAATATACAAGACAAATACCAGAGGGCTACAGTCCGGCCGGAGCCGCACTATTATATTATCACTATAAAGGTGGTATTTCACAAAAACAACGCGGAAAAGTATTTAGCGCCACCCTTATGAGCTTATCCAATAAAGGTTACTTAGAATTCCGTACAAATAATCAAGATACTTTACTACTAACGCCAATAGGCAATACGCAAAATAAAGGTTTAACATTAAGCGAAGAAATTATGTTGTCTTTAATTACAACTGTTGCAACATCAGTAAATGGTTCTTTTACACTAAAACAATTTACAGAGTATACAAAGAAACATGGAAAATACGTTAACACTATGTTTGAAACATTCCTTACTCGAGCAAAAGAGGAAATTCTGCCACAAAATTATTATGAGAAAAAACATTCTATTGTTCACATAAGCCGTATACTCAGTATTGGTTCAATCATAGCCGGCATACTTACACTATTCTTTTCTTCTATGATTTATATTGCCATCGCTGCTATTTTAGCCGGTATATTCACTTTAATTACCAATACAGGTCCAACTAGATTAAGTGTAAAGGGAGAAACTGATTATATGACATGGAAAGGTCTAGAAAAATACATGCTGGACTTTTCAAATTTGAAAGAATACGAGCTACCTCATTTGGAATTATGGAAAGATTATCTTGTATACGCCACTATGATGGGAATTTCTGATAAAGTATGTAATCAGCTAAAATTGGCTTATCCAAGTGTAGATGATGATATTTACATGAGCTCTGCTTTTGGCAATTCATATTTCTATTGGATGTTTATGTCACATTATCATCATGCAGGTTTTCACAATAGAAACTTTGCTTCCGGTTTGGGTAACAAATTAAACTCTATTAATGCTGCTGCAATCCGCATTGCCAATCCGCCATCTTCAAAAAACAGCGGTGGTGGATTTGGCGGCGGTGGATTTAGTGGCGGCGGCGGTGGATTCGGCGGTGGCGGAGGAGGTGTACGCTAGAACTGTCATTATCTTAATTTCTGTTTTCTAACCAAATAGAGCTCATATCCTCATTTTAATCTGTATACATAGTATTACAAATAAAATAAGGGAGACTTTCCTTACGGAAGGTCTCCCTTATTTTATTTTGATTCATTATATTTTAACGCCGCTCCGATAAATCCTTGGAATAACGGGTGCGGTCTATTAGGACGAGACTTAAACTCAGGATGAAACTGAACCGCTATGTACCATAAATGATCCGTAATCTCCATTATCTCCACAATACGGTTATCAGGAGATTTACCAGAAAAAACAATACCTGCTTGTTCTAGTTGACCTCTGTAATCATTATTTACTTCAAACCGATGGCGGTGTCTCTCATAAATTAAGGTATCTCCATACACTTCTTCGGCTTTTGTACCAGGCATAATTTGACAAGGATATTTTCCTAACCGCATAGTACCACCTAACTGTTCCACTTGCTTTTGGTCCGGCATAATATCAATTACATGGTGTCTGCTTTGCACATCAAATTCAGCTGAATTTGCATCTGCAAGGCCAAGTACATTACGACAATATTCAATCACTGCTAACTGCATACCAAGGCAAATACCAAAAAAAGGAATCCCATGAGTTCGCACATATTTTATGGCTTCAATTTTGCCTTCTATGCCTCTATGGCCAAAGCCACCTGGCACTAATACGCCGTCCAACTCTCCGAGCTTTTCAGCAACATTATCATCCGTAATTTCTTCAGAATCAATCCACTCTATTTCTACTTTTACTTTATTGCCAATACCACCGTGAGTCAAAGCTTCTGCAACACTCAAGTAAGCATCCCGCAATTCTACATACTTACCAACCATTCCAATTTTCACCTTTTTGTGAATAGAAACCGCTGTATTGACCATTTGAATCCATTCGGTTAAATCGGCTGCCTTTGTATTCAGTCCAAAACGTTGGCACACAATATCATCCAAATGCTCTTGTTTTAACGCCAAAGGCACTGAATATAATAGCGGTAAATCTAAATTTTGAATAACACAGTTTTCTGGTACATTACAAAATAACGCAATTTTCTTTTTATGCTCTTCCGCAACCTCCATTTCAGCACGTAATACAATAATATCAGGTTGAATACCAATAGATAATAGCTCTTTTACGCTATGCTGGGTCGGTTTGGTTTTTTGCTCACTGGAAGCCGCTAAATAGGGTACCAGCGTTACGTGGATAAACAGACAATTTCCGCGACCAATTTCAGCGCCAAATTGACGGATTGCCTCAAGGAATGGCTGACTCTCAATATCACCTACCGTACCGCCAATTTCAACAATAGAAATATCCACATTTTCTTTACCAAGTGCAATACGGTTTTTAATCTCATTTGTAATGTGTGGAATTACCTGTACAGTTCCTCCATCATAGTGTCCTTTCCGCTCATTTTGTAACACATTCCAATAAATTCTACCTGACGTCACATTACTATTTTGAGATAAATTTTCATCAATAAATCGCTCATAGTGCCCCAAATCCAAATCTGTTTCGGCACCATCATCTGTCACAAATACTTCACCATGCTGAAATGGGTTCATAGTACCCGGATCAATGTTCAGATATGGATCAAATTTTTGCATGGTCACTTTCAGACCTCTGGATTTCAGCAAACGGCCCAGTGACGCAGCTGTAATTCCTTTTCCTAAACCGGATACCACACCGCCGGTCACAAAAATATATTTAGTAGCCATAAAAATCCTCCAATTAACCTCCTGATTATTCGTATTACCTAAAATATATAAAAATCAAGCAGAGATAAAATAAAAAAGATGTTCCCAGTGCAATCCTCTGCCTTTGGGAACATAAATAATATGTTGCTATTATATCTCTTTTTGCGTCACCATGTCAATGCAATCCTCAATTTTTTTAAAATTATCCCTGTCTTTATTAAATATCGTCTGTTTTATCCGTATTTTTGGTCCAATGCATGCCCAATAAAGGTAACTGTGCCATTTTACTCCTACATGCTGCAGCGATACCGTACATTGCATAAGAAACTAAAATAATTGAAGCTACAAAAGCAACAATGGTGCATAAAGTTTGTCCCACTGCATTCACGCCGGTTGTGACATGATTGATATCTTCCGGTGTAGGCGTCAATACTGCGTAAGAAAAAATTTTAGAGAAAAAAACATTTAAAACCCATGCAACCGAACCTATTACCAGTGTCAATAATGTTAGCCTTATACCCTGCTTTACATGAAAACGGACAAATGGATTTTTACGCTCAGAAAAAAAACTAATAATCCACATTGGCGGAATATACGCAAGACATGCAAACAGCTTACTTCTACTACTCTGCCTTTTCGTTTGCTGATATGCAGATTTTTTTACTTTTTGCATTTGTTTTTCTTCTTTCTGTTTGCTTGAATTCTCACGCATATTGGCTCCCCTTTCCGAGCTTATAGTACCAAAGGTTAAGCATTATATACTTCAATTTTAATAGTTTGTATTACAACATCTGTTACTGGCTTATCAGCATTGTCTACCTCTACAGCAGCAATGCTATCCAAAACTTCAAGACCTTCAAACACTTGTCCAAACACAGTATGTCCTGTTTGGTTCACGCTATAATAACCATCCAGTTTTGGGTTGCCCCCATATTGCTCATAAAGATTCTTTACATTATCTCTTACACGAAACATATTTGGACAGCTTCCATATGACTCAAGAAATGATTGTTGATTTTCACGAAAATTTTGAAACAGAGTAGTGTAATAATCCCAACCTTCAAAAGACTCAGGTTTTTTCTGATTGATAAAAAATTGACTACCGTTTGTATTTTTGCCTCTATTGGCCATAGCAACAGAGCCGCGAATATTTAATAAATTAGCAGCAAACTCATCTTCAAAGCCATCTGTATCCCATATATTTTTTCCGCCCGTGCCTGTACCGGTTGGATCGCCTCCCTGAATCATAAATTCGTTGATAACTCTATGAAAAATTTGTCCATCATAATAACCCTGCTTTGCAAGGGTTGTAAAATTTTCCACCGTTTTTGGTGTCGCATTTGCAAACAAACGCATTTTCATAGCACCCATGCTTGTTTCAATGATAGCATACTCCTCTCCGTCTTTTGGGAGTTCTAATTGATAACCTACCGGCTGGTCACTATCTGGATTCACTCTTGACTGCGTAGACGATGTGTTGGAAACTGTGTCGGCAGAAGAGGTTTGCGTTGACGAAGATGTATTAGAACCACAGCCCGCTAAAGCCATACTGAGTATCGCAACAGCAGTTGCGAATGCAATAATTGATTTTTTCATATTAAACATCCCTTCAAAAAAATTTCATTTTATATTTTAATAGAAAGCAGAACAATATGCAAGTCAATCCATAAAATCCAAAAATTATTTATCTTGTTTGTGTATGAACACACCTTTATGCGCATATAGATTATTCGGACAATAAAAAGGGAGGCTAATAAAATGAGTTTTTACTATCCTGAGGGACGGATTATAGATACGCCGCAAAACAGAGCCGCCATGCTCAATCTTTCCACCCTCACTGATGCCTGCCACGAAGGACAGATTTTAGAAAGTCGAGCATTAATATGCGACAGTGGCCACAACTTAATTGTGGATCTTGGCTGCATAAAAGGAATTATTCCTCGAGAAGACAGCGCAATCGGAATTCGTGAAGGAAACGTAAGAGATATTGCCATTATATCTAGGGTAAACCGCCCTGTTTGTTTTATGATTGTTGGTTTTCAAAAAAATCAGGACGGCAGTACCGTAGCCATTTTATCCCGCAGAATGGCACAAGAAAAATGCATGGAGGATTTTATTAATACATTACAGCCTGGGGATATAATTGACGCACGCATTACACATTTAGAAAATTTTGGGGCATTTGCAGATATCGGCTGCGGTATCATCTCACTGCTGCCAATCGACGCCATATCTATCTCGCGTATCGACCATCCAAAAGAGCGGTTTTATGTTGGCATGGACATACGTGTAGCAGTAAAATCACTGGAAAATAATCGCATAACGCTAACCCATAAAGAACTGCTAGGAACATGGGAGGAAAATATCTCAATGTTCCAAACAGGAGAAACCGTTGCGGGAATTATCCGCTCAGTCGAACCTTATGGAATTTTTGTAGAACTAACGCCGAATCTGGCAGGTCTTGCAGAATTAAAAGAAGATGTACAACCAGGTCAGCAAGCAAGCGTATTCATTAAAAATATTATTCCGTCCCGTATGAAAATTAAATTAATTATTATTGATACTTTTGAGTATCAATACAGACCTGCCACACCCAATTATTTTTATAAAGAAAGCCATATTAATCAATTTATATACTCGCCTCCCTGCTGCGATAAACAAATTATAACCGAATTTTAATCTCCATAATTGTTGTGGAGGATCGAATGCAAAACATACAATATATAAAGCCGCACCATTCCAACATCGTCGTTTAATCTCTAAAGCGTATTTAGTCACGCTCACTAACACACTGGTTAGTTTATACTGCGATGTTGGATAGGTGTGGTTTTATTTTTCCACATTTCTGATAATCTAAACATACCATATTTTCCATCGGTTAATGATTTTCACTCCATAAATCCAAATCAGATTTGACCTGGTTTATTGCTTACATGAATCCATACAAAGGTAATTACAGAACCCATATATAGTATGAGGTTTTTGAGATACAATGTTTTTTAATATTTGTATATTCAACGTCCATACTTATACACCAACAAGAAACAACTCTGCACAAGGCAATTTATTTTATTTCTTATAATTTTTAATTGTTAGCAAAACTTTTTTAGACAGCGCCTATGACACATATTTAAATACGTACATCTATCCCATATACTATTTTAAAATCACCGGCCCTTCCTGCAATTTCTTAAATCATAATCGTATCACCCTCATAATCATAAAGCTGACTTTACATCACAGCCTGATTATTTGCAGCCACGTAATATGTATCAGCTCATCTGCTTGCATAAATTCCTAAGTCAATGCAAACATAACACCTTGGTATTATAATCTTTTCCTTTAAAATATTAAATTGTCCTGCCAATATACAAGCTGCCAAAATATTTATATGTATTATAACACATTGGTCTCATTGTTTTCGAATGACCCGCGTTTCTTAGATCCCTTACCTACTGTAAGCAGTAACATAATAAAAAATAATATTATACCTGCTCCCAATATAATATGCGCTACACCCGCTATACCTGACACTACCGCACCTCCGTCATAGCCAATTACCTGCATAACGCCACGTACAATCAACATTGACACCGTAAAGGGTAATCCAATGTTATACACAATTAAAAACGGCTTCCATAACTTCGTTCTGTCGAGATGCAATTTTTCATTGAACAAAGAAATCACCAAAAACATAATCATACCCATTACAAGTAGATGCACATGTAAAAATCCTAATGTATTTCGATCCACATAAGTAAACACTTTTGTAAATTCACGGTAAAACACACCGCCTATTAAGCCGGCAATTGCATAAGAAAATGCAATCCAAATACAACTTTTCTTCATGTTTTCAGCTCCTTTTCAATAATAAAATATTATGATTATTATTTTATTATAATAGATTTTTACAAATAGTCAAATTTTAATCAATAAACAGTACATTATAAAATTTATAAAACATATTTTTACCTGCTTTTAAAACAAAAATACGGTGTAACGTATTGATATTACACCGTATTTTTTATTTTAATTTGTATTAACAGTAAATGCATCATTTTTGTAGCTCCACGTTACATTACTTGCACTGATACAGATAAGTTATTCATAAACAGCAAAAAACATCTCTGGAATGTTAGAAAAAACGACGTTTTGCGTAAGGACAGCGCCTATTATATTTGTTGATTTTTTATTTACCTTTATCAAATTCTGATAGTAAATATACCTATATTAAAACATATCTATTGACACGCTATACTATGTATCGTATAGTATCATATGTACGGAGGTATTTAATATGGATATACAATTAAAACGAGGGCTAATAGAAATATGTGTTTTAAAAGTTTTGACCATAAGCAATTCTTATGGGTACCAGTTAATAAAAGATATTTCACCTTACATAGAAATTTCTGAATCAACACTATACCCCATATTAAAACGATTGGAAGCCTCCGGACTGCTAACTGTTTATTCTATAGAGCATAATGGCAGACTGAGAAAATATTATCAGATTACTTCTCTCGGCAGAAATAAAATACAAGAGTTTATTTTTGAATGGCAAGAAGTTATGAAAATATACAACTTCATTAAGGAGAACATTGAGAATGAGAAAATTTGAATTTCTGGAAGAATTAAAGCACAGGTTATCCAAACTATCTGACTGCGAAATAGAAAAAACAGCCTCCTTTTATGCCGAATGCATTGACGACCGCATAGAAGAGGGCATGACGGAAGAAGAAGCAGTCTGCGCATTGGGAAGCATAGACAGTATTGTAAAGGAAATTTTAATGGATACACCCCTGCCCTCCTTAGTACAAAATAAAATAAAAAAAAGCCATAACAACTCTAAAAACAGAACGCTTTGGATGGCGCTTGCAATTTGTGGTTTTCCATTTTGGTTCATAATCGGCTTATTCCTTCTCATCATGATTTTGACCGTCTACATTTTGATCTGGTCTGTCGTCATCGTTTTATTTGCTACTGTATTTTCTTTTGCAATCGTCGGTATCGGCGGTTTAGTTTCAGGTATAGTCACATGTTTTACAAAAGGTCCTGCAATAGGATTTTCTATCATTGGCTTTAGTATCATTTGTATCGGTTTATTCTTGCTTCTGATAAAACCTCTGTTTTGGGTATATAAACAGCTTATGAAACTAACGGAAGCATTCTTAAGGAAAATAAAATCTTTGTTTATGAGAAAAAGGGAGGGATAAACATGAAAAAGTTAACAATTATAGGCAGTATTATATGCTTGATTGGCGCAATTGTATTTGTTTCTGCATTTGCGTCCATCGGCTGGGATATTACAAAAATTTCTACACGACCGGAATATGAAAAAAAACAATTTTCAACAGAAAATACAAATCAAACCATTACGTTAAAAGATACGGACAAATCCGTTACTGTCAAACTATCAGATGACAATCAAATTCACATAATTTATTACGAAAATGAAAAAGAGCAGTATCAAATAGAAGATAGTACGAACCTTACTATGAAAAATGAGCGTTCCTATCAATGGTATGAAACTATCTTTAACATTGATTTTCAATTTCCTTCCACAACGATATTATTACCGCCGGATTTTAACGGAGAATTAAATATTGAAACCAGCAATGCGCAAATCAGCATCGACAGCATCGCAGCAAGCCTATTAACCGCTTCTACCCGCAATGGATATATTAATGCCAATCAACTATCCAATGTACAGACAATCTTTCTAAGCACCTCTAACAACACCATTGATGCTACTGATATCACTGCTTACGGCAAATTCACTGCAGTCACTACAAACGGTGGTATTACGCTTACCAATATTGTAGCGCAAGACATGGAAGCCGTTACTTCAAATAATCGCATTACAGCAGATAATGTACAATTCAAACAAAATATGATGCTGCAAACCTCCAACGGAAACATAAAATTTCAAAACTTAACCGCAGGCATCTCTACAATGTTAAGTACAAGCAACGGCAGTGTGATAGGAACCATAAATGGAAAAGTAAGCGATTTTACCATTCAATCCCACACTTCTAATGGCGCCAAAAATCTACCTGACAATTTTAAAAGCGGAGATAATCAATTAAATATAACCACCTCCAACGGAAATATTGACGTTACATTTTCCGACGGCTAACGTTACATTATTTGTATCATTTAAAGTAACAAAGCACAAAAAAAGAGCTGTTCCGCCATACCGCAGAACAGCTCTTTTTATAGATTGGGTTACGTTACGTCAAACACAAATGCATCATCTCTGTAATCGCAAGTTACACCATGTTGACTATCAACTTTGCCTTCCAGCATTAACTCAGATAACTCATCTTCAATTTTGGATTGAATAGCTCGCCGTAGTGGTCTTGCACCATAAACTGGATCAAACCCTGCCTTAGCAATAGCGGCAACTGCTTCATTTGTAAACGTTACGTGAATATCTAACGCTGCTAAGCGTTCCTTTAAACGATTAAGCATACCAATTGCAATTTTTTGAATATCTGCTTCTGTAAGCTTATGAAATACAATAATGTCATCTACACGATTTAAAAATTCTGGTCGAAACAGCTTTTTCAGCTCCTCTAACACCATCTTATGCACATCTTGATAATCTTTATCCGCCTCCTTGCCGCTATTTTCTTCATTGCCTTTAAACCCAAGATTTTTTTTGCTGTTTGTAATCAACCTTGCACCAACATTTGACGTCATAATAAGAACTGTATTTTTAAAATCAACCTTTCTGCCCTGAGAATCTGTTAAGCAACCATCCTCTAGAATCTGCAACAGCATATTGAAGACATCAGGATGAGCCTTTTCAATCTCGTCAAACAGAACCACAGAATATGGTTTTCGGCGAATTTTTTCTGTGAGTTGACCGCCCTCATCATAACCAACATAGCCTGGAGGCGAACCAACTAAACGCGATACAGTATGCTTTTCCATATATTCTGACATATCGAGACGAATCATAGCATTTTCATCACCGAACATCGCTTCTGCTAAGGTTTTGCACAACTCTGTCTTACCGACACCCGTAGGACCAAGAAAAATGAAAGAGCCAATGGGACGTTTTGGATCTCTTAGCCCTACTCTTCCACGACGAACAGCTTTCGCCACTGCTGTAACCGCTTCATCCTGCCCAACAATACGCTCATGCAACACTTCTTCTAGTTTCAGTAAACGTTCGCTTTCTTCTTGTGTTAGTTGCACAACCGGAATACCTGTCCATGTTGATACAATATTCGCAATATCTCTAGAGGTAACCTCACCGTTACCAACAGCCTTTTGCTCTCTCCATAAATCCTTTTCTTTCTCCAAACATACTCTAATCTGTTTTTCTTCATCGCGAATACGAGCAGCGCCCTCAAAATCCTGAGAATTGACAGCAGCAGCTTTTTCCTGCTCCAACTGTTTAACGCGCTTTTCCATCTCTTGTATACTATTTGGTTCTGTAAATGCACGCAAACGAACTCTGGAGGCCGCTTCGTCAATTAAGTCAATCGCTTTATCGGGTAAGAAACGGTCTGCAATATAGCGGGATGACAATTTAACCGAAGCGTCAATCGCTTCGTCAGTAATCTTTACTTTGTGATGCACTTCATAACGGTCTCGCAGACCCTTTAAAATTTGCACCGCTTCTTCTTCTGTAGGCTCTCCTACCATTACAGGTTGAAATCTACGCTCTAAAGCAGCGTCTTTTTCAATATGTTTGCGATATTCATCAATGGTAGTGGCGCCAATCAATTGAAACTCACCTCGCGCCAATGATGGTTTCAAAATATTTGCAGCATCTGCTGAACCTTCTGCTGAACCTGCTCCAATAATCGTATGCAGTTCGTCAATGAATAAAATAATATTACCGCTGTTTTTAACCTCCTCCATAGCAGCTTTAATACGCTCTTCAAAATCACCTCTGTATTTTGTACCGGCTACCATACCTGTTAAATCTAGTGCCACAACACGTTTATCCTTTAGCAACTCCGGCACTTCACCCTGCACAATTTTTAAAGCCAGCCCCTCGGCAACAGCGGTTTTACCCACTCCCGGTTCACCAATTAGACAAGGATTATTTTTAGTTCTTCTTGATAAAATTTGAATTACACGTTCAATTTCCACTTGTCTGCCTATAACAGGATCAATTTCGCCTTTTGCAGCGAGTTCAGTTAAATCTCTTCCAAATTGATTGAGTGTTTTAGTTGCACGATTCCCTTTGCTTTTTACTCCCGATGGTACTGAGTTTTGTATATGATCGTCCTGTTCACCACTGCTTAAAGCATTACGAATTTCTTCGATAATATCATTTTGACGCACACCCAGCAGTCTTAAAAAGCGTACCCCATAGCTGTCGCCTTCATCCAGAACAGCCATCAGTAAATGCTCAGTGCCTACATAATTATGACGTAGTCTGGATGCTTCCATTACCGCAATTTGAAGAATACGCTTACTGCGCGGTGTGAAATCTTCCAACGACAGACTGGTACGGCTTCCTGTACCGATTTTCTCTTCCATACATTTTATAAAATCCTGTTCTGTTACGCCTAATTTACTTAACACCTCTGCTGCAACTCCAGAATTTTCTTTCAGTAATCCTAAAATAATATGCTCACTTCCCACATACGTATGCCCCATATCCTCCGCAGCTTTTAATGCTAAATTCAAAGCGTTATTTGCCTTTTCTGTAAATCCGTCAAATTGATACATATTGTTTTGCCTCCTTATTTCTGTTATCGAACCATTTTATATTTCTGCCTGTTGAAATGCTTCTGTAACCATATTTGCGCGTATTGTGTCTCGCTCCTGCTGCGTTAATCGTTTGCCTTGCAGCGTCATCATTGTCGCAGGCTGGGTACTTATCATAAGCCTGTTTACAGTGTCATAAGAAATTCCCTGAATCAAACCGGCTGCAATTCCGAAACGTACATTGGATATAAATTGTATAAACTCCTCCGAGCTTAACACTTTTGCGCTTTTCAACACCCCCAGTGACCGTGCAACCAAATCCTGCTCCTGAATATGAGCCATTAAGCTTTTTCTTGTATGACGCTCCTCTTCTACCAGCTGCATAACAATTCTTTCAAGGTTTTCTATCGCTTCCCGCTCGCTCAGTCCTAACGTAACCTGATTAGATAACTGATATAACGCACCTATCGGCTCTGTTCCTTCTCCGTATGTTCCCCGTAGAGTAAGCCCCAGTTTTGACAAGTTATTTGCCAGCCGCTTAATGATTCCGTTTTTCTGCAGCGCCGGCAAATGAAGCATAAGTGAGGCACGCATGCCTGTGCCTAAATTTGTAGGACACTGGGTTAAATATCCAAGCTCACTGTCAAAAGCAAATTGCAGCATCTCATTAAAAGCTGTATCCAGCTGGTCAGCCAGCAAATAAATGGCCTCTAAATCCATGCCTTCTTTCATTACCTGAATACGCAGATGATCTTCCTCATTAATCATCACAGCTATACAATTATCTTTTGAAACCAGCAAGCCTTTTCCTTTGGTATGAGAGATAAAATCGGGACTCACCAAATGATTTTCCACCATAGAAACCGCCTCAATTTTATCCACCTGTTCCATATCAATATAGGTCAATCCCTTTAACGCTTCATTTAAACTTTGTTTTGTCATCTGCACAATTTTATTGCGTACCTCTTGTTTTTGCTGTTCATTCATCCGAATAGGAAACGGCATTGATTGCAGGTTACGCGCCAGACGAATTCTAGAGCTGATGACAATATCGCCTTCATTTCCGCTTTTTTCAAACCATTTGATATCCATTGTCATTCACATTACCTCCTCTTCTGTCTCCTACTCTTCTTTTTCAGATAACATTTTTATCTGATCTCGCAGCTCGGCTGCTAGTTCAAAATTTTGTTCTGCAATTGCTTGCTGTAATCGCTTTTGGTACTGTTCAATTTGGCTCTTGGTACTCATCGGTTCTTTTTGTTCCGGTTGTCTGCTAACCTGCAGCGCCGTTCCCAGAGGATTTTTACCAATATGGCTTGAGTTACCATGCATCCTTTGTATTGACGGCATCAACTGGTCTAAAAAGGTATGATAACACTCGGCGCATCCTGCTTTTCCTACCTCAGAAATATCTGAAAGAGAAGCACCGCAAACAGGACAGCGTAGCGTATCTTCCATCATAGATTTTTTACCAAAAAAGCTACTAAAAAAATGATCAAAAGTTATACTTGGAAAAATCGAATCGCCATATCCCATTTTTTGGGCGCACTCGGAGCATAAGGAGTATTCATTCAATTCTCCGTTTACAATGGTTTTAATATGTGTATTTGCAGGATGTTTTCCGCAAGATGAACATAACATCTCATCGTCCCCCTTTACTTATAGTTGTGTAATTAACATGTTTTTAAACACCGCCGCCCGTAACAAATCCCTTTTTTCTTGAGGCACAACAGCGTAAGCCTGGTTAGAAACAGCGGCAGCAATGGTCTTTAATACCTTAGGCTCTACAGCTTGCTGCTGCGCCAATGAATGAATCATAGCTTTTACCGTTGCAGTATCCAGTGTATCCCCTACATGGTTTATCACATGCATAATATATGATTCTTTATTATAGCACATACGAGTAATGCGAATATAACCACCTCCACCTCTTTGACTTTCTACCATATAGCCTTGTTCCGGTGTAAATCGGGAAGTTATCACGTAATTAATTTGACTAGGAACACAACCAATGGAATTTGCAAGCTCATTACGTTTGATTTCTACGCTTTGATTTTCATTTGCCTTTAATAACTCTAAAATATAATTAGCAATATAATCACTGAGTCTCATTTGAGCATCAATTCCCTTCAAAAAAACCTTAATTAGACTTTGACTTTCTTTGACTTTAATTATATTATATACTTTTTCATTTAATCTACAACATTTAAAATTCACTAAATTTAATCAAATATTTAAAATATCTCGTAAAATCTCAAAAATTCTAATTATATCTTAATTTTACATATTATCAGCTTTAAATAAATTCTAAATATTTGGTAACACCTTTTTGTCAGCCGTAATAATATGGAATATAAAAACAAACAAGGAGGAAAACAATATGTGTAATAACAATGGATTCGGTGGAGGCTGCTCCTGGATCATCATCATCTTGATTCTACTTTGCTGCTGTGGTAATGGCTTTGGTGGCTATAACAACAACGGCTGCTGTGACAACAACTGCGGTTGCGGCTGCTAATTCAGCAATTAATAAAAAGGGCTGCGGTATAAACCGCAGCCCTTTTTATATATCCTTATAAAAATAAAATAAATTTTACTCTACTCATTTACTTTCCAATATGATAATGATATAATACAATAAATTGCAGGGGGACTGTAAAGTTGAGAAGGTAAAACCTGACCCTTAGAACCTGTCGGTTAATACCGTTGTAGGGAGACAAGAAATAGTATATTGGTTACAAACCATATATTTACTAACAAGTGTCTGCCTATTGTACAATAGGCAGATTTTTATTTTGCAAAGCTTTAGGAGGAAATATATGTGAAACAAGCATTGACCATTGCAGGTTCTGACTGCAGCGGCGGCGCAGGTATTCAGGCAGATTTAAAGACATTTGCAGCTCACGGTGTTTACGGTATGAGCGTGATTGCGTCCGTTGTTGCCGAAAATACATGCCGCGTACTAGCAATACAGGATATAGAGCCCGACATGATTGAAAAACAAATCACAGCTGTGTTCGAGGATATTGATGTACATGCAGTAAAAGTAGGTATGCTGTCCAGTATTGAAAGTATGAAAGCAGTCGGTAAAATGCTAAAACAATACCGCCCTAAACACATTGTTATAGATCCTGTTATGATGGCCAAAGGCGGCTGTGCACTGATGCAAAAAGAGGCGCTGTCAGTTTTAATCACCGATATAATACCGCTGGCTTCCATTTTAACGCCAAACATACCGGAAGCAGAAACCATTACAGGTATAAAAATTCAAACGGAAGAAGATTGTAAAAAAGCCGCTATTCAAATATACCAAATGGGCGCTAAGTATGTGCTGATCAAAGGCGGTCATCTGTCAGCAGAACAGGATGCCACGGATCTATTATACGATGGCAAATCCTTTCAAACCTTTACTGTCAAACGTATTGCCACTAAAAATACCCACGGTACAGGCTGTACCTTTTCCTCGGCGATTGCTGCCAATCTGGCACTGGGATATCCTTTATCAAAAGCGGTAGCAAATGCCAAAAACTATATAACTATGACCATTGTCCATGCTCTTGAAATAGGCAACGGTCATGGTCCTACTCATCATTTATATGATATTTATCAAAACGGACTTACAATAAAGGAGAATCAAAATGAACTATAAAACACAAATGGAAGCTGCCAAAAAAGGTATTCTCACAAAAGAAATGAAAACAGTTTCACAAAAAGAAAATATGGACGAACAAAAACTGATGCAATTGGTTGCTAGCGGCCGTGTTGCCATTCCTGCAAATATTCGCCACACCTCATTAAACGCCGAAGGCATTGGAGAAGGTTTGAGAACCAAAATCAATGTAAACTTAGGAATTTCAGGCGATTGTCCAGATTATGAAAAAGAAATGGAGAAAGTAAAATTAGCAATTGACTTTGGCGCAGAATCCATCATGGATTTGAGCAACTATGGTAAAACTCACGATTTCCGCACAGCGCTGATTGAGTATTCTCCTGCCATGATCGGTACTGTACCAATGTATGACGCAATCGGATATCTGGAAAAAGATTTGGCTGATATTACCGTAAAAGATTTTATGAAGGTACTACAGGCACACGCTGAAGAAGGCGTAGACTTTATGACCATTCATGCTGGTATCAATAAGCGTGCTATTGAATGTTTTAAGCGTTCCGGGCGTTTAACGAACATTGTATCACGCGGCGGTTCTTTACTATTTGCATGGATGGAAATGACAGGCAACGAAAATCCTTTTTATGAGCATTATGAGGAAGTAATGGATATTTTGCGTGAGTATGACGTTACTATCAGTATAGGCGACGCTTTGCGTCCTGGCAGTATTCACGATAGTTCCGATGCTGGCCAGATCAGTGAATTAATTGAACTTGGAGACTTGACCAAGCGAGCCTGGGCAAAAGACGTGCAGGTTATGATAGAAGGCCCCGGTCATATGGCGCTCAATGAGATTCCCGCAAACATGTTACTTCAAAAACGTCTGTGCCATGGTGCGCCATTTTATGTGCTGGGTCCGTTGGTAACGGATATAGCACCTGGCTATGACCATATTACCTCTGCTATTGGGGGTGCTATTGCGTCCGCTCATGGAGCAGACTTTTTATGCTATGTAACGCCTGCTGAACATCTACGCCTGCCTGATCTAGACGACGTAAAAGAAGGTATTGTTGCTACAAAAATCGCAGCACACGCAGGCGACATTGCAAAAGGTATTCCAAATGCAAGAGATATTGATAATAAAATGAGCGACGCACGCAGAAGAATTGCCTGGGAAGAAATGTTTGCATTGGCAATTGATAAAGAAAAACCGAGAAAATATTTTGAAAGTGCACCTCCGGCTGAAATGGACACCTGCTCAATGTGCGGTAAAATGTGCGCTATGAGAACCACCAACCATATTTTAGAAGGTAAAGGCGTAGTTTTTACGGAAAAAAACAAATGTTAACTTCATTAAAAAAACAAGCCATTAATTACACTTTATATCTGGTAACCGACCGTACCCTGCTGTCTTCACACACATTAGAACAAGCCATAGAGCAGGCGCTGCAAGGCGGCTGTACCCTAGTACAGTTACGAGAAAAAAACATATCTTCCCGTGAATTTTACGAAACAGCGTTAAGAGCCAAAGAAATTACCGATCATTACAATGTTCCGTTAATTATTAACGACCGTACGGATATCTGCAAGGCTATTGACGCCTGCGGCGTGCATATTGGACAAAACGATTTGCCTGCCAAAGCGGTTCGCAGTATACTGGGGAATAAAAAAATCATTGGCGTTTCCGCCGCTACGCTTGCAGAAGCCCAACAGGCGGAGCAGGACGGAGCTGACTATCTCGGAGTAGGCGCTATGTTCCCTACTACTACCAAAACCAATACACGTCCGGTAACATTAGCGCAGCTGACACAAATTAAAGCTTCTGTGAACATTCCGGTGGTCGCAATCGGCGGTATTCAGCTTTCCAATGTAGCTTCTCTGGCCGCTACTCATATTGACGGTATCGCTGTCATTTCTGCTATTTTATCTCAACCCAATATTACACAAGCCGCACAACAATTAAAAAAAGGCTTTACGGGAGCAATTTATGAAATTTAAAGGGGCAATTTTTGATTTAGATGGAACTTTACTGAACTCAATGGATGTTTGGAAAAAAATCGACATCACATTTTTAGATAAACGAGGTCAAAAGGTTCCTCCGGGTTACAGCGACGAAATTTTAGCCATGAGTTTTCGGGAAACAGCCGAGTACACTATTGTGCGATTTGGACTGAATGAACAAGCAGACGATGTAATACACGAATGGAATCAAATGGCTATTGAAGCATATAGCCACCACGTAACGCTAAAACAAGGCGTAAAACAATATTTGCATCAATTAAAAACACAAGGCATTCGCCTCGGTGTTTGTACGGCTTTATCACAAAAACTTTATGTACCTTGTTTACAAAATAATGATATTTATCAGTTATTTGACACTTATGTTTCTACTGATGATGTTGACCGAGGCAAAAATCATCCGGATGCGTGGCTGCTATGCGCAGCACGCTTAGGCATTGCACCACAAGACTGTATGGCTTTTGAGGACGTACTGCCTGCAATATGGGGTGCAAAAGCCGCCCATATGCAAATTTGCGGTGTTTATGATCCTTATGCAGAGAATGACCGGGACGAAATCAGAAAACTGTCCGATATTTATATCGACAGCTTTACCCAACTCATAGAAACATAAAAGCACTCTCCCCTATCAAAAGACTGTTTTTGCAGAATACAAATTGTTTGCAATTCCAGAAATCCAGATAAAAATATGAAGAATTTAGCAATCACTACATACGGAAAATATCCATTGATTGGTTCTATGCTATAAACGACCCGTTGATAAAATAGATATATAGAATTCTAATCAAGTATCTTTGATTTTTTCATAAAAAAGAGCTGTCTTATTTTTTTAAGACAGCTCTTTTATTGATACATCATATCTGTATTATGAGGCATATGTAATACAGATATATCATTTAATTTTTTCCCATTGCCTCCAGATATTCATCAAATGTAGTCATTCTATCAATAATACCATCCTCCGTAATTTCAATAATACGGTTTGCAATGGTCTGCACAAACTGATGGTCATGAGAAGCAAACAACAAAATGCCTTTAAAGTCAATAAGACCGTTATTTACAGCGGTAATTGACTCCAAATCTAAATGATTGGTCGGTTGATCCAATACCAAAACATTAGAACCATACATCATCATACGAGACAGCATACAGCGTACTTTTTCACCGCCGGACAGCACATTTACCGGCTTTAATACATCATCTCCGGAGAATAGCATTTTGCCTAAAAAGCCACGCAGATAAGTTTCTGTTGTATCTTGTGCGTATTGCTCCAGCCATTTGATGATACTATCATTACAATCCTGAAAATATTTTGAATTATCTTTGGGAAAATAAGATTGCGTCGTACTGACTCCCCATTTATAAGAACCTTCATTTGGCTCTAGCTCACCCATTAAAATTTGGAACAACGTTGTATTGGCAATGTCATTACCCCCTACAAACGCTATTTTATCACCTTTATTTACCCGAAACGAAACCTTATTCAGCACTTTGACGCCATCCACTGTTTTGGAAATATCCTCAACAGCCAAAATCTCTTTACCTGGCTCGCGTTCCATTTGGAAACCCACATACGGATAACGGCGGGTGGATGCAGGCATTTCTTCCACGCTTAACTTTTCAATCAATTTCTTACGGGAGGTTGCCTGCTTTGATTTTGACTTATTGGCTGAAAATCGCTGGATAAAATTTTGCAGTTCTTTTATTTTATCCTCATTCTTTTTATTCTGATCACGCATTACACGCTGCATCAATTGACTAGACTCATACCAAAAATCATAATTACCAACATACAGTTTAATTTTATTAAAGTCAATATCCACAATGTGCGTACAGACATTATTTAAAAAATGACGATCATGAGATACTACAATAACAGTACCTAGATAATCCATTAAAAAATCCTCCAGCCAATTAATGGACTTAATATCTAAACCGTTGGTAGGCTCATCTAAAAGAATAATATCCGGTTGACCGAATAATGCCCGTGCCAACAGTACCTTCACCTTTTCACTTTCGGCTAAAGCGCTCATCTGTATATACAGCAAATCTGTTTCCAAACCAAGACCTTGCAGTAACTTTCCTGCATCTGTTTCTGCGTCCCAGCCGTTCATCTCCGCAAACTCTGCTTCCAGCTCTGCCGCTATGTGACCATCCTCCTCACTGAAATCCGGTTTTGCATACAACTCGTCCTTTTGCTTCATCACTTCATAAAGACGCTGATTCCCTTGCATAATGGTATCTAAAACTGTAAATTCCTCATAAGCAAAGTGATCCTGTTTTAATACCGACATTCTGCATTTAGCATCAATCGCAATTTCTCCCTTTCTCGGCTCCAGCTCACCCGATAGTACCTTTAAAAATGTTGATTTTCCTGCTCCATTAGCTCCTATTACACCGTAACAATTACCCGGCGTAAATAATAACTGAACATGAGAAAATAAGTCCTGACCACTAAAGCCTACACTTACATCAGACACTGTAATCATGTTGCCTCCATTATTGTTTAAATTGTTTTCTATTTATTCTAATTTTATTATAACATAGTTTACTCGTTTGCAAAAATAGATTCATCTTTTTTATTTCTATAAATAGTCTTTGTAACTACAATCGTATGTCTGCGTTCAAATAAATTATTCAATAGTGCATAGTAACTCCCTGGAGTAACTATACCGCTGACATCTAAAACATCAATACCCGCAGAACCTGTAATGTAATCAGCCAGCTTTACACAATTGGTATTAATAGAAAAGTAGGTTTTAAAAGCTCCCGACTTTACCTTAAAAATCTTTGCACCCGTAGCTTTTACTAACTCGCTGGCGGCATCCTTACAAGCTTGATTTTCAGGCAGCAGACCATTCTGCACTTGCTCATACCTTGTTTGCCATGGTATAGAAACTCCCATAATTTCTGTAATCTTTTCCTCCACCTTTCTTCTTTGCGCATCAGAAAGACAGAGTCCAAATCCAACTAATATCTTATTTTCAAAATTAAGACAATGACAGATATATGGTTCTCTGGGCGCTTTTACAATCGTTCCCTGACTAAACATACCAAAACATTTGTGCTCTGTTTCATCGTATGCCCCATAGGAATACACCGTATCGCCATAACAGAGATCGGCATGCCCAAACTCATTGAGATTTTCTCCACATAAATGAATGAACACTTCCAAATCAACACGTTCCTGTCCTTCAGGCGCGTTTATCTCTTGAATCATATCATCTTTGACGTTGTGTTCTCTAAAGTATTGATTAAATTTTGTCATTAATCGGGAGGGGATAAATGCCGTTATATAAACAGGCAGTGGAATACGGACTCTTTTACTTATTGGATTGCCACGAATTTCCCACTGATAAACTTCCGAAAAAAAGTCAAATAACGCCGTTATACCATAGAAAATCATATAGATACCCACTAAACGCAGTACTGTCGTACTCCGCATAAATGGATTGATAAATAAAATAATCGCAAATCCAAGAGATAGCAGAGAAATAACACCGCTAATGAAACGTCCCTCAGAATATTTAATCAGCGCATAGATCCAGATAACTCCTCTTATAATACCAATACATAAAAACCATAAAGCGAAAATCCATGTGTAAGATATAATATAAAACCATGATAAAACGAATAAACTGCCGGCTACTACACAATAGGCCATCCCAACGCATATACCCTGTAATGTCTTGTGTTTCATTACAACACCAACAGCGTGCGTAATACCTGCAACCGCTATAGCAAAAGCAACGCCCTCCATAAGCACACGGGAAGCTAAATCGTGATCAATTAAAATAAAAATACCAATCCCAATAAACAAAACGGATGTCAGTAATAAAAGGAAAGGATTTATCATTTTGGCTTTCATATTCATTCAGCATCCCCCTTAAAAACGGCATAAATGATAATGCGTTATTCTCTCCAACTGGAAAATGCAAAATAAAATCCAAATACTCCCAGAATAATAGCCGCAGCCGCACAACAAATAGAAGCAGTCTCTAAGGAATAAAATGGACTTATAAAAGCCCCCCCTACGATACATACAATTGAAGTTCCAAAGAAAACCCATGCAATTTTTTCTGCCATGCCAACACTTCCTCTATCACCTAAATAATAGATTGCACAATGTACTAAACTGCTCCATCGTTAACTGCTCCGCTCGAGCAGTAGTTGGAATATTAGCTTGCTGTAATGTGCAAGCAATTTCATCCTTTGGCTTACTAAGTCCTGCATATAAAGAATTCAATACCGTTTTTCTTCGCTGTCCAAAAGCGGCTCTGACTAATTGAAAAAACTGCTTTTCATCTGTTTGCAGCTCCACCGGAGGTTCTCTGCGAATATCCAGCCTCATTACCGCTGAATCAACCTTAGGTACAGGAAAAAAACAATCTCTGGAAACATCAAATAAAATTTGTGGATTGCTGTAATATTGCACTGCAACACTGACTGCACCGCAGGCACGTGTACCAGGATGCGCACAAATACGAACAGCCGCCTCCTTTTGTACCATAACCGTCAAAGATTCCACCGGCAGCCGTTCCTCTAACAATCTCATAATCACAGGCGATGTAATGTAATAAGGAAGATTGGCGCACACCAAAACCTCTAGACCAGAAAATTCATTTTTAATTAATTGATGTAAATTTACTTCCATAACATCTGCCTGTATTACTTTTATATGGTTAAAATCAGCCAGTGTTTCAGCCAAAACAGCCGGTAAACGTTTATCAATTTCAATGGCTACCACCTTACAAGCACGTTTTGCCAGTTCTCTTGTTAAAACACCAAAACCAGGCCCAATTTCAATAATCCCTTTTGTTTGATCTGCCCCACTGGCCTCAGCCATTTGCGGACAAATTTCAGGATCAATTAAAAAATTTTGCCCCAATGCTTTTGAAAACTGAAAGCCGTGACGTGATAACAAACGTTTCACCGTATGAATATCTGATAAATTGTTCATGTACTCCTCCGATAAGATTATATCATGACATTTTTATGACAATATGGTTATTATATACTAATAGCTCTGTACAAACAAGGAGAAAAAGAGCATCGTACAGTTTATTTTTATTAGCTTTTTTACAGAATAAAGCCTAGCAGCTCCTGTACTGCAAAAGCAGTCACAACTGCACTAACTGCAACCAACAGCAAACTGCGTTTCAAATACGCCAAAGCCAGAGCAACCACCAAACCTGCCAAACCTCCTAAAAAGTGAAGCAGCGAGAAACCGTTTTCAGAAGCGGTGGAAAATAAAATTGCCGGAAAGGTCATAGCACCCAATACCGCATAAGGTACATACGCCAAAAAAGACTTGATAAACTGATTTTCAATGGTTTTACGAAAAATGACAAGAGGCAACATTCTAGGTAAATAAGTTCCCAGAACCATAATAAAAATACTGATGAGGACATAAGTATAATTCATGCTGACTTGTCCTCCTTAACTGGAAATTTCCATGCGGCAAAAGCAGAAGCCACCACTGCACAAATAATGATAACCCAGCCACTGGATAATCGGTTTAAAACAGGTGTCCAATAAAAAAGACAGCTAATGGCAACCGCAATCGTAATAACAATTGCAATTGTCTTATTTTTACGTGCCGGTGGAATAATAATTGAAATAAACATACCATAAATAGCAATTCCAAGCGCACTGCGAATAGTCGCCGGCAAAAAGCCTGTTACTGTAGCGCCCAGCATTGTACCTGTAAACCAGCCTAAATACGGCATCAGTATTAAACCTGATAAATACTTTGCACCAATTTTTCTCTCTTGTTGAGAGGCTACTGCAAACACTTCATCAGTAATACCAAAAGATAAAACAACACGCTCAATACTTTTCATCTTTTTTTCAATTTTTTGAGAAAGAGATAATGACATTAATAAATAACGAATATTGATTATAAAAGTAGTAATTGCAATTTCTATATACATACCAGACGAAATGATAAGCGCTATGCCTGCAAACTGACCTGTACCACTGAAACATACCAGTGAAATAAGTCCTGCTACCCAAGGGGGAAACCCTCCTTCCAGTACAGCCATACCAAATGTAAAAGCAACCGAAAGATAACCTAAACAAATTGGAATACCGTCCCTGAAACCTTTACGAAAAGTATAACAAGAATGCTCTTGAGTTTCTCTATGCAACATTGATCAATCACCCTCTCCCTAACGCAGAGAAAAGCTTCAGACAAACAGCTGAAGCTTTTCTAATTCATTACAGCAATTCACAAACAAGGTCGCCCATTTCTGAACAATTAACTAATTGCGTACCCTCTGTATAAATATCCGGTGTACGCGCCTTGGTCAATACTTCGGCTACAGCCGTCTCAATCGCTTTCGCTGCTTGCGGCTCACCTAATGTATACCGGAGCATCATAGCCACAGATAAGATGGTCGCCAGCGGATTTGCTTTACCTGTACCAGCTATATCCGGCGCACTGCCGTGAATCGGCTCATAGAGACCAAACTGATTTTTTCCCAAACTGGCAGAAGCCAACATTCCAATAGAACCACTGATCATTGACGCTTCATCAGAAAGAATATCGCCAAAAATATTTGAGGTTAGAATAACATCAAATTGTTTTGGATTACGCACCAGCTGCATAGCACAGTTATCTACATACATATGCTCCAAGGCAACATCAGGATATTCCTGTGATACCCGAATCACTGTTTCTCTCCATAAACGGGAAGATTCCAATACATTGGCTTTATCCACACTGCAAAGACTTTTATTACGTTTTTGCGCCATTTCAAAGCCAATATGCGCAATACGTTCTACCTCAGTCACCGAATAACGCTCTGTATCATAAGCAGATTCGACACTATCAACAGTATTTCTTCCTCTCTGACCAAAATAAATACCGCCTGTCAGCTCACGTACTACCAAAATATCCAACGCATCTCCTATAATTTCTTCTTTTAATGGAGAGGCAGATCGTAACGGTTCAAAAATAACGGCAGGACGCAAGTTTGCATATAGCCCCAATGCACTACGGATACCCAAAAGACCTGTCTCTGGTCTTCGATTGCCCGGCATAGAATCCCATTTTGGTCCGCCCACCGCTCCCAGAAGCACTGCATCAGACGCTTGACAAGCATCGATTGTTTGCTGCGGCAATGGTATACCTGTGGCATCTATTGCGGCTCCGCCAATATACTCTTCTTGATAATTGATCCGAACATGATACTTTTCAGTAACTTTATTTAAAACCTTGATTGCCTGGTCTACAATTTCAGGACCAATTCCATCACCTTTGAGAACTGTAATCTGATATGTTTTCATAATATACTCCTTTTATTCCTTTCAATAGGATGGTAAAACTGCACCTATTTTTGCGCACGGTTGATAGCGCAAATAATACCTTTAATAGAAGCCAAACTAATATTGCTGTCAAAACCCACGCCAAAGCTAATTGCACCTTTTGGACCTTCCAATTGAATATAAGAAACTGCTTTGGAATTTGCGCCTTCTGAAATTGCATGTTCGCTATAAGAAACGAATTTATAGTCTGTAATGCCAACAGACTTCAATGCATTAAAAAAGGCATCAACAGGACCGTTTCCAAGACCTGTAATCATATGGTCCTCATTCTCAAAACGCAGATCCCCTTCAAAATGCACCACCGTTTCATTATCAGCGTCATTTTCCTCATGAATTTTATAGGTTTTTAAATTATAAGGCTTATTTATTTTTAAATACTCATTTTCAAATATTTCTAAAATTTCTTTAGGCAAAATCTCTCTACCGGCTTTGTCGCAAGCAGCTTTGACCAGCCTGCCAAACTCCGGATGCATTTCCTTTGGTATTTGGTAACCAAAAATCTGCTGCATAATAAATGCCGCTCCACCTTTGCCCGACTGGCTGTTGATACGAATAATCGGCTCATACTGTCGGCCCAAATCTGCCGGATCAATCGGAAGATAAGGTACTTGCCAGTATTTTGAATGATGCTTTTTCATATAGTCAACACCTTTATTGATAGCATCCTGATGAGAACCGGAAAATGCAGTAAAGACAAGTTTGCCTGCATACGGATGACGCTCATGTACTTTCATTTCGGTACATTGCTCATAAATTTCTTTGATATGATTAATTTCAGAAAAATCTAAGCCAGGGTCAACACCCTGTGTATACATATTCATTGCCAGATTCATAATATCGGCATTACCTGTACGCTCTCCGTTACCAAATAACGTACCCTCTACACGGTCGGCTCCCGCTAATAAACCCATCTCCGTAGCAGCGGTTGCAGTACCTCTGTCATTATGCGGATGCAGACTGATAATCGCACAAGCCCTCCCCTTTAAATGCCGACAAAAATATTCAATCTGGTCTGCGTGCTGGTTTGGCATCATACCCTCCACGGTATTAGGTAAATTTAAAATCACCTTACGCTCGGGAGTGGTTTCCAATACCTCAAGTACTTTATCGCAAATTAACACAGCATTGTCCATTTCAGTACCTGAAAAGCTTTCAGGAGAATACTCAAAACGGATATTAGCTCCTGTTTTGGCAACCTCTTGCTCAGTCAATTCTTTAATTAGCTTTGCACCTTCTATTGCAATATCAATAACGCCCTGCATATCTGTATCGAATACTACTTTGCGCTGCAAGGTAGATGTAGAATTATAAAAATGTATAATCACATTTTTTGCACCGCTGATTGCCTCAAAGGTCTTTTGAATTAAATGGGATCTTGCCTGTACCAACACCTGAATTGTTACATCGTCTGGAATCAAATTACGGTCAATCAATGCACGTAAAATCTCATATTCTGTTTCCGAGGCAGACGGAAACCCCACTTCAATTTCTTTAAATCCAATGTCTACCAACGTTTTGAAAAAGAGTAATTTTTCTTCTAAATTCATTGGATTGACAAGTGCTTGATTACCGTCTCTCAAATCCACACTGCACCAAATCGGTGCTTTTTCAATCACTTTATTCGGCCATTGGCGTTCCGGCAAAGAAACTGGATGAAACGGAATATATTTTTGAAACCCTTGTTCCATAGCAATCCTCTCCTACTGTTAAATTTAAAATAATCTTGTAAACAAAAAGTCCCGAACAGCAACAAATCGTTGATGTTCGGGACGAATATACCATTCGTGATACCACCCAAATTCAGTTTATGCTCACGCAATAAACCCTTATAATCTCCAACAAGATTGGGCATATAACGTTGCCAAACGTCCTCTTCTATGGTTTGTTACATCAAAAAGGAAACTCCGGGATGAGCTATACATATCAGGTACGATATCAACTTTCACCAGCCGTTGACTCTCTGCAATCCTACTCCAGATATCTTATTCCCTTCAAAGTTTTTAGAGTAATCTGAAAATTCAGATATATTTATTTATTATATCATATTATACGCACAATCCTTTTGATTTGTCAAGAATTAAATTGAAGCCTTATCTTAAAACAATGATGTTTAATAAAATAACTACTCTTCTTCCCTTGTAAAAAGACGATTCGCAGCTTCTCTTGCAAAATCAATGACCGCATACTCGCAGCCCTGTCTTTGTTCTCTAGGGGGTATCGTATCATATACTTCCACTACCATAGAGCGCATCCAGAGTCCCGGCGTAATACGCAAAGAATATCCGTGTCCCGGTTCCGTCATCCAATCGTAAAACGGCGCCCTCGGCAATCCATATGCCGACAGAATCGCCATAATCGTACCACCATGCACCATCAAAACAGCTGATGTTTCTCCGGTACTCATCATATGCTGTACCAACTGTTCAAACGCCATACATACGCGTTGCATAAAATGACCGCCGTCCTCTCCACCGGGCGGTGTTATTGATGAACCGCTTTCTATCCATTTTATAAAATCCGGGTCATGCTCTAACTCTTTTGCTGATTTACCCTCCCATCTACCAAAATCACATTCTTTCAATGCTTCTATCACCGTTGGCTGCGCATCTGGATAAATCCATTTCAAACTATCTATACAGCGACTTAACGGACTGGTATAGTATGTCTCTGCATAGGGATAACTATGCTCTGCAAGTAACTGCCTAAGCTGCATTATACCCTCTTGCGCTAAAGGAGAATCTGTCACTCCAATATACTGACCTAACAGGTTACCCTCAGATGTACCGTGTCGAATAAGATGTATGGTATAAGATTTCATATAATTAGCTCCTATTTTCCAAAAATTACGAAAGATAATCTCTTTACAAACTGTTGTATTTATTGTATGATTTACAATGTGTTGACAGATTTTAAAACTATATATTAAAAGGAGGGGCCGTATGAACGATGTATTTCCGCGAATTATCACATTATTGCGCAAAGAACGCAGCTTAAGTCAAAAAAAAGCTGCCGAAGAATTACAGATTTCACAGGCACTTTTATCCCATTATGAAAAAGGGATTCGTGAATGCGGTTTAGAGTTTGTTGTAAAAATTGCAAACTTTTATCAAGTATCCTGTGATTATTTACTAGGAAGATCGCCACACCGTACAGGCGCCACCATCACCATAGACGATTTACCAGAAAATACCGAGCTCAAATCTGCCTATAAATCAGGCGTTATGGCTACTTTGAATAAAAAATTAATTATTAATTCTCTCAATGTGATTTACGGTATTTTAAACGAATGTGGTAATCATGCTTTAACACAGGAAATTTCTTCTTTTTTATCAACCTCGATTTATAAAGCGTTCCGTTTACTATATTCAGCAAATCCTAAAAATCCCCAAGGTTTATTTGCAGCACCTTTAAAAAGATACTGCGGTCTTGCCAATGCAACCATGGAAGTTGCAGAAGCGAACGCCGTTTGCCTAATAAACGGAGAAACTGTAGACGATTTGATTCCTGTAGAAAAAGAAAAAGTACCCAGCCTTTCTCCGGAAACGGTTACAAAAAAGTACCCTGCTTTTGCAGCATCTCTTTTTAATCTTATTCAAAACGTAGAACAAAAAATGGGAATCAAAGAAAAAAAGGCTCAGTAAAAAGGACACTTGTATTATAACAAGTGTCCTTTTTATTTGCAAATCCGGCATAAACTATTTCCTATCTCTCCATACGTATTAAAACCCTTCATGGTTTTTTTTTGCTTAAATATGCCTTAGTTTCTTCAATGACTTGATGAGATAAGAAAAACAATGCAATCAAATTGGGAATTGCCATAAATCCGTTTAAAGTGTCACAAATGTTCCATACTAAAGTCAAGTCCATTCCGCAGCTAACCGCTGCAAAAAATGCAAATAAAATGCGGTAAGGTATTAATAACTTGTTACCACACAGATATCGTAAACCACACTGACCATAATGCGACCACCCAAGCATGGTAGCAAAGGCAAATAGCATAATGGATACCGAAATAACGCCATCTCCAAATACGCCGAATACCGTATGAAAAGCTGCAGTGCTCAATGCACCTCCGTCTTTTGCCGTCTCCATAGCTCCGCTGCATAAAATACAAAGAGCTGTAATCGTGCACATTACAATTGTGTCGATGAATACCTGAAAAATTCCCCACATACCCTGTTCTGCCGGCTCTTTACAGTCGGCCTCTGTATGCGCCATAACCGACGAACCCAGACCTGCCTCATTGGTAAAAATACCACGTGACACACCGCTACGCATAGCAATTAACATCACCGAACCTCCCACACCCCCGGTTACGCTTTGCAAACTAAACGCATTGGTAAAGATTTGGTCGCATACAGCAGGTAATCTACTGCTATGTACTGCAATCACAATAAGACCTGCCAGTAAATAAATAACTGCCATAAAAGGAACAATTTTTTCTGTCACATTGGCAATACGCTGAATCCCTCCGCTTAAAATTACAAATAAAATCGCTGCTGTTATTAACCCCGTTATAGTAGTATTAAAGCCAAAAGCGTCTTTTAACGCACTGCCAATAGAATTTGACTGAGCCATGTTACCCATACCGAAAGAAGCTAAAACACAGGAAACAGCAAATATAACCGCAAGAGGCTTACAGCGTAATCCGTATTCAATATAATACATTGCCCCTCCAAGCCATGTGCCATTCTTATCTTTTTTTCTATACTTCATACCTAGCACTGTTTCAGCATAAATTGTCATCATACCCAATAAAGCAGATATCCACATCCAGAATATGGAGCCTGGTCCGCCAATGGTCAAAGCTGTAGCTACGCCTACAATATTACCGGTACCAATTGAACCTGCTAACGCTGTAGTCAATGCCTGAAAGGGCGAAATACCATCCTCATTCTGTCGTTTGCGGCAAAACATGCCTGCAAACGTTACTTTCATCCATAAGCCTATTTTTGTTATTTGAAAAAAGCGTAATTTGACGGTAAATAAAACTCCTGCCAAAAGAATACCAATAAGAACCGGCCATCCCCATACAATTGGCTGAATCCAACTATTAACAGTTTCTACACTATTAAGCACCTTTATTGCCCCCCTCTCTTTTCCATCTATTAGAGTGTATTCTCACCACCACTGTTTCATGTATTTCACCTATATTCCGTACTACATGGCTTACATTGCATTGCTAGTTTTGCAATACCTTTCTTTTATCTTCCTAATCAAAAAATTTACATAAACATGCAGGAAAAATATAGATATTTATTTGTGCATATTTCATTAACTAAACATAATATAAAAATAAAATTTATCGTATTAGTACTAAAATCCTTGAATTTTTTGAAAAGTATGCTATCATTAGACTATGTAGTAACAGAATACGAAAGGATGTTATCTGTTGTGAAAACCGTCAACTATAACGTAAAAGATCAAGATGCGTTACAACAATTTCATCATGGGATTAATCCATATGCATATAAATTCTTAGGTGTACATAAAACTATAATTGATGGTACATTAGGAATGGTATGCCGTGTTTGGGCGCCAAACGCAAAAGGCGCCGCAGTTGTAGGCGATTTTAACCAGTGGAATCAAACAGTCCATCCTATGTATAAAATCAGCCACGGTGTATGGGAATGTACACTCCCCTTTGTCTTTGCACAATTTACAGCATATAAATTCTGCATACAAGATGAAAAGGAGAATTGGCATTATAAAAGCGACCCTTACGCACATCATTTTGAAACCCGTCCTGAAACAGCCTCTAAGTATTATGATCTCTCTGGCTATTCATGGAACGACAGCACATGGCGCAAACAAAAAGAAAAACAAACCCATTACAATAGGCCTGTGAATATTTACGAAGTACACCTAGGATCCTTTAAACGTTATCAAGACGGTCATATATTCTCATATAAAAAAATAGCGGACGATTTAATTCCTTATGTAAAAGATATGGGCTACACACACATTGAACTAATGCCATTGACAGAATATCCATATGACGGTTCATGGGGCTACCAGGTAACTGGTTACTTTGCAGCTACCTCACGCTACGGTGAGCCAAAGGATTTTATGTACTTCATAGACAAATGCCATCAAGCAGGTATTGGTGTGATTATGGACTGGGTTCCCGCACATTTTCCAAAAGATGAAAGCGGTCTTGCGCGTTTTGATGGTACCGCCTGCTATGAATATGCTGATCCCAGAAAAGGCGAACACAAAAACTGGGGAACGCTTATATTTGATTATAGCAAAACAGAGGTTATCAACTTCCTAATTTCCAGCGCAGTATTCTGGCTTGAACATTTTCACATTGACGGCTTTCGTGTAGACGCCGTAGCCTCTATGCTTTATCTCGATTACAGCCGTGAGAATGGGCAATGGGTACCTAATCATTTAGGCGGCAAAGAAAATTTGGAAGCCGTTGCATTTTTACAAAAACTAAATGAAGTGGTATTTCATAGTTATCCCACTGTTATGATGATTGCAGAGGAATCCACCTCATGGCCTATGGTTTCAAAGCCAACTTACTGCGGTGGTTTAGGCTTTAATTATAAGTGGAATATGGGCTGGATGAACGACATGCTCAGTTATATGAGTTTAGACCCTCTTTTCAGAAAAGGTAGCCATGGAAAACTAACTTTTTCGTTTTTTTATGCCTTTTCTGAAAATTTTATTCTGCCTATTTCTCACGACGAAGTTGTACATGGAAAGCACTCGTTAATTAATAAAATGCCTGGTAATAATCAGCAAAAACTAGCAGGTGTTCGTGCATTTATGTGTTATATGATGGCACACCCTGGCAAAAAATTGATTTTTATGGGTACGGAATTCTGCCAATTTATTGAATGGAACTATGCGCAGGAACTTGACTGGCTATTGCTGGAATACCCTTTTCATCAACGGGCACAACATTTCTTTCGAGAGCTCAATCATTTTTATTTACGTACACCTGCTTTGTGGGAGGTTGATTTTTCATGGGAGGGCTTCTCATGGATTGCTCATGACGATAATGCCCAAAGTGTGATTGCTTTCCGCAGAATTGATAAAACAGGTCGTGAACTAATTGCGGTTTGCAACTTTGTACCGGTACAGAGAGACAATTATTGTATCGGTATACCGTTTGCAGGTATCTATCAAGAAATATTTTCCTCTGATGCCAAAGAATTTGGAGGTAACGGCATTACAAACGGAAATTCAATTAAAACCGCCAATGCTCCTATGCATGGCTTTGCTCAATCCATTTCACTGACACTGCCGCCTTTATCCGTTATATACTTAACCTGTAAACACAAAAAAATAACGAAAACCACCGAAACTGTAACAAACCATGCCATACAACCAACACAAAACCAACTTTCCAAAACCAAAATAACTTCTGATAAAGATAAGAAAAAAACAAGCAATTAAAACTAATCATGTAAACGTCAAGGAGGTATAAACATGTTGCCAAAACAAGAAGTAGTCGCCATGCTTTTGGCCGGCGGACAAGGCAGCCGACTGGGCGTGTTAACTAAAAAACTAGCAAAGCCTGCTGTGCCTTACGGCGGTAAATACCGCATTATTGATTTTCCGCTTTCTAACTGCGTCAATTCCGGTATTGAAACAGTAGGTGTACTAACCCAGTACCAACCGCTTATTTTAAACGATTACATAGGCAGCGGGCAGCCATGGGATTTAGATCGTTTAAACGCAGGTGTACATGTTCTCCCTCCCTACCAACATATTGACGGTTCAGACTGGTACAAGGGCACGGCAAATGCTATTTTTCAAAATATAAATTTTATTGAACGTTACAATCCTGATTATGTCATCATTTTATCAGGCGACCATATTTATAAAATGGACTATTCTAAAATGGTAGCATTCCATAAAAAAAATGACGCTGCTTGCACCATAGCACAAATTGAAGTGCCTATGGAAGAAGCTTTTCGATTCGGTATTTTAAACACATATCCCAACGGCTCTATCTATGAATTTGACGAAAAACCAAAAAAACCAAAAAGTAATAAAGCCTCCATGGGAATTTATGTGTTCAGCTGGTACAAATTACGCAAATATTTAACTGAAGATGAAGCAAATCCAGCCTCTGACAATGATTTTGGCAGCAATATATTACCCGCTATGCTGAATGCCGGCGAAAAAATGATGGCTTATCCCTTCTCCGGCTACTGGAAAGATGTCGGTACAATCGACAGTCTGTGGGAATCAAATATGGATTTGCTCAATCCCAATATCCCGCTGGATTTAAGCGATGAAACATGGAAAATTTACTCGCGTAACCCAACGCTGCCACCCCATTATATTTCACTTTCTGCACATGTACAAAACACGCTAATTGCCGAAGGCTGTAATATTTACGGTAAACTGGATTCCTCTGTAATATTTAAAGATGTTATTGTGGGCAAAAATGCTATTGTACGAGACTCTATTATTATGCCAGGTGCAAGAATTGAAGAAAATGCCGTAGTACAGTACGCCATTATTGGAGAACACGCTGTTGTACAAAAACACGCAGTTATCGGTAAACGCCCTGAAGAAATGGTCAACATGGAACAATGGGGCATTACAGTAATAGGCGGTAATTATATCGTTCGGTCCGGCAAGGTAGTACCGCCAAAATCAATGTTAGATGCCGATGATCAAAAGGAGGTTTAGCAACTATGCGCGGTAAACATGTAATTGGTATTTTATTTTCTAATGTACACGACGAACAAATACCTCAATTAACCGAGAAGCGTACCATAGCCTCCGTTCCGTTTGGAGGCAGATACCGTATGATTGATTTTCCTCTTTCCAATATGGTCAATTCCGGCATTAACAAAGTAGGCGTTATTACAAAAAGCAACTTTCAATCACTGATGGATCACTTAGGTTCCGGTAAAGCTTGGGACTTATCCCGTAAACGGGAAGGTTTATTTCTTCTTCCGCCTTTCGGCGACTATATTCAAGCCTCAAACAGCCGTGTGGAAGCATTGGCGTCTATTATGCGTTTTCTAGCTTCCTCTCAGCAAGATTTAGTACTTCTCAGCGACTGTGATGTTATATGTAATATTCCTTACCAAGAGGTAATAGAAAGCCATATTCGTAATCAGGCAGACATTACTGCCATTTACACACACGGTATCATTCCCGAACATATGAACAAACCTACCGTTTATAGCTTTGAAGCAGACGGAAAGCTTTGCGATATGCTCATTCATCCCAATATAACTGGTCCTTGTAACTACGGATTAAACATGTACCTCATCAAGCGAACTCTACTAATTCAACTAATTGAAGATTGCGTTAGCCGGAACATGTACAATTTTAAACGCGACTTGATTCAACGTAACATGTTGCAATATCGTTTTTATGGTTACAAATTCAACGGATATGCAAAGATCATAGGCTCTACAAAAGATTATTTTGCAGCAAATCAAGATTTGTTAAATCCCGAAATCAAAAGTCAATTATTCCTGCCTGACAGACCCATTTACACCAAAGTTCGTGATGACATGCCGGCGCGCTATGGGCTGGGTTCTGATGTAAATCAATCCTTAATTGCAGACGGATGTGTGATTGATGGCACAGTGCAAAACTGTATTTTATTCCGGGGTGTAAAGATTAGTAAAGGCGCTGTTCTAAAAAACTGTGTGATTATGCAGGATACAAATATCGGCGTAAACTGTAATTTAGAGCATGTGATTACAGATAAAGATGTTACGATTCAGGATAACCACACTTTTATAGGAAGCGATACTTATCCCGTTTTTATTAGTAAGGGAAGCGCTATATAACAAAAAAAGAAAGAAAGTGAACAAACATGAAGGTGTTATATTGTACCAGTGAATCAATCCCTTTTATTGCCACCGGCGGTTTAGGAGATGTTTCCGGCTCATTGCCGCAGGCTTTACGTCAACGTTTAATCGGATGCAGAGTTGTCATGCCTCTATATGAAGAAATTCCGCACAATTTACGTAGTAATATGAAGTTTATTACAAGCATATCTGTACCGGTTGCATGGAGACGTCAATACTGCGGAATATTTGAAGCAAAATATGACGGTGTTATTTATTATTTCATAGATAATCAATATTACTTTAAACGCAACGGTATTTACGGTCATTTTGATGATGCCGAGCGGTTTGCATTTTTTTCACGGGCAGTTCTGGAAATGCTGCCGTATCTTGATTTTCAACCCGATATTATTCATTGTAATGATTGGCAAACCGCTTTGGTACCTATTTATTATCAGCTCTTTTACGTTCAAAACGAGTACTATAGAAATATGAAAACACTCTTTACAATTCACAATATTCAATATCAAGGGAAATATGGTACAGAAATTCTGGCAGATGTATTAGGCGTTCCAAATGACGCATTTTCTTTATTAGAGTACGATGACTGTATTAATTTACTCAAAGGCGCAATAGAGTGTGCAGATAAAGTATCGACCGTAAGCCCAACATATGCTCATGAAATATTAGATCCATGGTTCTCACACAACTTAGACGGCATATTAAAAGAACGCTCATGGAAACTTTCGGGCATTTTAAACGGGATTGATACCAAACACTATAATCCCGAAACCGATCCTGAAATTTATGCACCGTACAGCGCTGAAAATCCAGCAGACAAAGCTGTTAACAAGCAAAAATTACAGGAGCGTCTAGGTCTAAAACAAAATGCAGATATTCCTCTGATTGGAATGGTTACACGCATGGTATCTCATAAAGGTTTGGATCTTGTCCGAGACGCATTAGACCACATTATGTGCAATAGCTCAATACAATTTGTGATTCTGGGTTCTGGTGATTATGAATATGAAGCTTTCTTTTTAGAATTGCAAGATAGATATAATGGTAGACTGGTAGCATGCCATGGATTTGTTCCTGAACTATCCCATAAAATTTATGCGGGATCTGATATGTTTCTCATGCCATCGAAAAGCGAGCCTTGCGGATTATCTCAAATGATCGCTTTACGCTACGGTTCTATTCCCATTGTAAGGGAAACAGGAGGACTAAAAGATTCTATACAGGATAGCGGTAATGGAACCGGCAATGGTTTTGTCTTTCAAAACTATCACAGCGAAGATATGGTTCACGCTGTATTTCGCGCTTTAGAAGGATATGCAAATAAAGAGGGATGGGCAATTTTGGTAGATCGTGCTTTAAAATGCGATAACAGCTGGGGACGTTCTGCCAATGAATACATTCGCTTATACAAACAAATGTTAAAATAACACAAAAGCTATAAGCTGGTGTTGCCATTAAATATAGACAACACCAGCTTATAGCTTTTATATTTGCTCCTCCTAGATAAAAAAACTGCCTGTTAGGCAGCCAGTATTCATAATATGTATCATTTTTTATTACCAAAAATCGCCATAATATCTGTATAGGAATCATCATCATCCAACGGAACCACTTTTTTGTGTTTTTGTTTCTCAACTCTGGTAGCCGGTGCACTTACAGGAGAGTGTCCAAATAGCGGTGCATCTAAATCATCCGAAGCTGCTTTTTCACTTACTGCCGCTTTAGCCGCATCAGTAGCTTTTGCATCTGATGAAAAGCCGGTTGCAATCACCGTAACGCTCATTTCATCTTCCATATTATCATCAAATGCAGTACCCCAGATAATATTTGCATCTGGATGCACCATATCGGCTATCATTTCAGAAGCTATTGTAATCTCTTCCAACCCAATATCCGGAGAAGAAGTGATATTAATAATCACACCCATAGCGCCGCTAATAGATGTTTCAAGCAACGGACTTGAAATAGCCCGTTCAGCCGCCTGCCTTGCTTTCTCTTCACCAGAGGCATGTCCAACGCCCATATGTGCATAACCCGCATCTTTCATAACTGAACTAATATCAGCAAAATCCAAATTTACAATACCCGGATTTTTAATTAAGTCCGAAATACTCTGAACACCTTGGCGCAAAACATCATCAGCCGCTTTAAAGGCGTTAACAAGTGTCAGTTTCTCTTTACTTATTAAATGTAAACGTTCATTTGGAATCACCACGAGAGAGTCCACATGCTTGCAGAGATTTTCAATACCTTTCTCAGCCTGTTCCATACGGCGTCTGCCTTCAAATTTAAACGGTTTTGTTACGATACCTACAGTCAGCACACCTAAATCACGCGCAACCTCAGCCACTATTGGAGCGGCACCAGTACCAGTACCTCCACCCATACCAGCGGTAATAAAAACCATATCGGCGCCTCTAAGCTGCTCTGCAATTTTCTCTCTGCTTTCAGACGCAGCTTTAGAACCCATTTCCGGTTTTCCGCCTGCGCCCTGACCTCTGGTAGCATTTTCACCGATCGTTACTTTTTCAGACGCTTTTGAACGATTAATCGCCTGCTGATCTGTATTAACCGCAATAAAGTCAACACCTTTTACACCTGTCTCAATCATTCTGTCAATTGCATTGCCGCCGCCGCCGCCAACACCTACTACTTTTATTAATACAACGTCATTCTCATTATCAATTTCAAAAGGCATTGCCTTGTCCTCCTCTAATTTGCTCATGATTTATTCCTATACTAAGTAAAACACAAATACAACTATTGATATTAATAATTTATCATTTTTAGCGAAAAATTTCAATAAGTTTTGTTGTATTTTGTGTTAGATTATTAACTTTGTGCATTTATGATACAAATCTTCTATACTTTTACATCAAAATGTCATGCTGTTTCATATAAAAAATATTTAAATACCTTCATTATTTTAAACAGTACAGTTGCAAACATGACGACCTAGTTTTTCTTATAAAATTTTATCCATCAATAATTAATGTTTGTCATCTAAATACAATACAACAAAGAAGCCAAAATTTTAGTTCTTTCTATAAAAAACACAATCTTGAGCATATCCAAATAAAAGCTGTTGTTAGTTTTTCTTCCCTTATTTCACTTCTGAACTTACCATACTAGACGATATAGAATAATCGGGTGAGAAATAAACTTGATTTTTTTCAGTTACAACAGTTAAATTCAAAATTCCTTTTTCATCAGACTTAATTTGTTCGGAATCAAAAAGTTTTTTTGCAAATCTTGCTTTATAGACCAAATCCTCTGCGATTCCAAAATTCATTGTTACCCTTCCATCATATTCTACCTGGATGCTGTATGTGTCGGAAAGATCAATTCTAGTAATTTTATCGAATTCACTTTCCATTAAAGCATCAACTAAGGAAGTAAAAGCCATTTTTTGCTGATTGTCCGTATACGTAATCACCTCTCCAACCCTAGCGTCCGCAAAATTTAAACCAATGATTTGCGGGAAATTTTCAGGTATAGTTGTCACTTGTTCCAACACTTTGCCTATACTGTCAATAACGTAATAATTGCTTTGATGTGTAATAATACCTGCTACCGTTGCGTCACTAATTTCAATCTGCACCGTGCCCGGCAATTTGCGTGATATAGTAACAGTCCCGATATAAGGCATTTTTTCTTTCAAACTGTTTTCGGCACTTACCTTTTGAATCAAAAATAAATTATCTCCCTGCAAAATACCGCTTTCTTTAATGATATCTTCTGCACTGTAACGTGACGTACCGATAACTTGAATCGTATTGATTTTAAAAAGGACCGTTAAACTTAATGTAATTGCAGCCGTAATAATCACAGTAAAAAGGACAAAATAAAACAAAATAATATTTCGTTTTCTATGCTTTGCTTTTGCCTTTACCTTTTTAGCCTGTATACTGCGTTCACGGGATTTAGCATGAGTAGAACGGTCACGATATTCCACTTGTTGATTTACACTTCTTTGCAAGCTTTTCTTTTGCTCGTCCTTGTGCATATAGAATCTCCTGCCTTTTTACTTTCTTATAATTACCGCACCCAATTGACTAAGTGATTCTTCTATATGTTCATAGCCCCGGTCTAAATATTTTAAGCCATAAACACAGGTCTTACCATTAGCCGCTAATCCGGCCACCACCAGCGCCGCCGCACCTCTTAATTCCGCCGCTCCCACATTTGTACCATACAGTTCTGGAACACCTTCTATAATCGCTACTCTGCCCTCCAATTTTATCTTGGCTCCTAAACGCACTAGCTCGCAAACATGCTTATAGCGATTTTCAAAAATAGTTTCAACAAACATACTATTACCATCCGCTAAAGCCGCCATTGTCATAACCGGGGCCTGGGCATCGGTAGGAAATCCAGGGTACGGCATAGTTCTTACCAATTTCATAGGGCGTAAACGTTCCGGACCTATAATCTCTAAATCATTTCCATTCAAATAACAACTACATCCTGCTTCTTCAAATATTGGCAATACAGAAGCCAAATGCCTTGGTATAATATTTCTTAAAGCAATGTGACTACCGGTAACCGCTGCAGCAGCCATAAAAGTAGCGGCAGCAATACGGTCAGCAATTACCGTATGTTCACAACCATGTAAACTTTGTACGCCATCAATAATAATTGTTCCCTCTCCTGCCCCTGTAATATGTGCGCCGCACCTATTGAGAAAATGTGCCAAATCACATATTTCCGGTTCTCGGGCAGCATTGTGTATAACAGTAATTCCTTTCGCACAAACAGCGGTCAGCATAATATTTTCGGTTGCACCAACACTAGGAAACGACAAACTGATATCACTACCCACTAGTCCACTTCCGGTCGTGCATTGCATACAACCGTGACTTTCCTTTATCTTAACACCCAACTTACGTAACGCCGCCAAATGCAAATCTATTGGTCTAGGCCCTAATTCGCACCCACCTGGTAGAGATAGCCTCGCCTGACCTGCACGTGTAAGAATCGCACCTAAAAATACAATAGAAGAACGCATTTCTCTCATTAAATAATCTGGAATATCTGAATGGGTCAAGGCAGTGGCATCCACTGCTACATCGGATCCGCTACGTTTTACTTTACAACCCAGATGCTCTAAAATACGGATACAAATATCTACATCGGAAAGTCCAGGACAATTATGTAATATACATTCTCCATTACAAAGCAGACATGCAGCCAACAAAGGTAATGCACTGTTTTTCGCTCCATGAATACTAACTTCTCCTCGTAATTTGCACGGTCCCTCTATCTCAAGTCTTGCCACTACCAACACCCTCTCATTTACATGGAAATACAAGCATATTCATAAAAAGAATATTTACTGTATATACTATGCTGCTGAAAAGATATTGTTCCCTAACCTATAATCTCTTTAATGATTTTATAGATACGCTCATTGGCATCAAAAATCGCCATTTTTTTTGCATTATTCCCTATTTGTTCCACTTTACCTGATACTGAAAATAAATTCTCTACCATTTTGCAAAGGACCTGCCCAGACAAGTCCTTTTCCTCTATCATCAATGCCGCATCACGATTTACCATAGCCATTGCATTATGATATTGATGATTTTCCGCAACATTTGGCGACGGTATTAAAATAGAGGCTTTTCCCTGTACTTGTAGTTCGCTTAACGTAATTGCACCTGCCCGGCAGATGACTAAATCGGCAGCTGCCAGACAATCGGGCATATTATTAATATACTCACGCATATCAATATGATTAGCAAGTTTTAAATTTAAACCTTTTTTACCCAATAAATCCGGCATCCATGTTCCGTATTGACCATAACCATGTATGTGCTGAAATTGACCTGTTTTTCCGCTTCGGACAAGCAAATCGATGATACTCTCGTTTATAGAACGCGCACCAAGACTCCCTCCAAAAGACAAAATTACCGGTCGGCTGTCCAGTCCTAATTTTTCCCTGGCAGCGTGCTTATCTGCACTTATCAGCTCTTGCCGCACAGGGTTACCTGTCAGCATACATCGGTCTGTATCAAAATATTTTCGTGCATCATCAACAGCCAGTAATACTCTAGACGCTTGCTTTGCCAGCATTTTATTTGTTATACCTGGAAATGCATTTTGCTCATGTATTACTGATGGAATCCCCATTTTAATTGCAGCCCGTATCACCGGTCCGCTTACATATCCCCCTGTACCAATACATATATCCGGCCTAAATGTTTCTATTAAACGTTTTGCCTGGCTGCCTGCGGTGAAAATACGCGAAACCGTTCTGATATTTTCCGCAATGTGCTTTGGCGTTATTTTCCTCTGAAAACCGGAAATCGTAACAGTCTTAAACGCAAAACCTGCGGCGGGAACTAATCGTTCCTCCATACCACCCTTATTACCGATATATAATATTTTTGCGCTTGGTTCTCGTCCATGTATATATCCTGCAATCGCCAATGCAGGATTGATATGTCCCGCAGTACCGCCTCCTGCAAATAAAACCTTCATAAATATATCACAGCCTTTCTGTTGTTTGATAACATATTTAGCTTCTTTCAACAGCAGACGTGCGTGAAATAGATAACACAATGCCCATCTGCGCCAATAAAATAATCAGCGACGTACCTCCATAACTGAAGAATGGCAAGCTAATACCTGTATTAGGAATCGTGTTGGTCACTACCATAATATTCAAAATCACTTGCAAACCTACCTGTGTGGTTAGTCCCACACCCAGTAACATACCGAATTTATCTTTTGCCCGTAACGACAGCGTAATTCCTCTCCAAATTAAAAGAATAAACAGTATGATAATAAGTAATGCGCCTATTAGCCCTAACTCTTCACAAACAATCGCAAAGATAAAGTCATTTTGCGGTTCAGGCAAGTATAAATACTTTTGTCTAGACTGGCCAAATCCTAAACCAAAAAGACCACCGGATCCAATGGACAGCAGAGACTGGCTAGTCTGCCATGTCTCATCCTTAATATACTCAGGATTAAAAGGGTCAAGCCAACCTGCAATACGATCATTAGCATAACCCTCTTTAAATGTTAAATATAGCACTGCTGCAATAGCTACTACTATGAAAGCAATAATGAACCATTTCTTTTTCACCCCACCTACAAATAGCATAATAGTTGAAATCAAAAGCAGGATAACTGATGCAGACAAATGAGGTTCAATAACAACCAGTCCTACAGTAATCACTACAACAAATAAATGAGGTAAAATGCCAATTTTAAACGTATTCATCCGTTTGAAATTTACGGATATAAAATGTGCAAACCATAAAATTAACGCAAATTTGGCAATCTCTGAAGGCTGCACACTTAACACACCTAAATCAATCCACCTATGTACGCCTTTCGTACCGGGCAAAGCCATAACTACACCTAATAATATCCATGCCAGCACCAGTACAGGAATAGTAAATTTGTGAAAATGATGATAATCAAAATATGATATAGCAACCATCAATATAATACCGGCTATAGCAAACAGCGCCTGACGTTTGATAAAATAAAAACTGTCAGCATAATAATGATAAGCATAGGCATAGCTTGAAGAGAATAACATGACCAGCCCGATGGATACTAGCACCAAAATGAGAAACAGAAACGGAATATCAAGACCTGCCCTAACAGAAAATAGATTGACTTTCTGACGTATTTTTTTACCTATTCGATTGCCGGATGATTTAACTTTACCACCCGTCTTTTCGGGAGACATCCCCCTTTCTCCTCTTTTTAAATCAGAACGGCTGTCTGTCATAGGCTTCTCCTCCCTTCATAAGCCGATATCACATGCGCTAAACACCGAAAATAATCCATATTAAAGATAGAATACCAAATAAAATAGTAACAATGCTAAATACACCGCAAATTTTAACCTCGCTCCAGCCGCACATTTCAAAATGATGGTGAATAGGGCTCATTTTAAACAAACGTTTACCTTTTGTGATTTTAAAGTAAGAAACCTGCAAAACAACTGACATAATTTCCGCAATATAAATAATGCCCATAGGTAATAGTAAAATGGGCATATCCAGCCCAAATGCTAAAGCGCACACTATACCCCCTAAAAATAAAGAACCCGTATCACCCATAAACACCTTAGCTGGGTGGAAATTCCAAACCAAAAAGCCCATACAACCACCTGCAACGCAAACTGAAAGCAAGCTGATCCCGATTGCATTAACAACTGTAGCAATCAACATAAAAAACAATGCCACAAAAAAGGTAACCGATGTATTCAGTCCGTCAATACCATCTGTAAAATTAACAGCATTCACAATACCAACAATAACTAATGCAGCTAATATCCAATAACCAAAGTTAAAATCTATTGTACCAAACAGAGGAACATAGGTTGTGGAATTTCCTCCAGATAAATATATAGAAAACAAATATGCTGCGGCAACCAAAAATTGCAAAATTAACTTTTGCCATGCAGTTAAACCTAGATTTCTTTTTTTCACAACTTTAATATAATCATCAAAAAAACCGATGCCTCCAAACCCAACAGCCATAAGCAAACCGCCGAATACCTTAACCTTCATCAGAGTGGTTTCACCGAAAATACCTAGAGAGCCTCCACCTGATACGCCATAGTAAATCGGAATCGTAATAACCGCCGCAGAAACAATACCTATAATAAACATGATACCGCCCATTGTAGGTGTACCATCTTTTTTTATATGCCATTTTGGTCCCTCCTCACGGATGGTTTGACCAAAATTAATTCTCTTTAAAAATGGTATGAACCACCTGCCCAACAGCGCTGTTATACCAAATGATAAGACCACCGCTATTAGCGAAAATACGCCATTCATCTCAATGCTCCACCTTTAACTCTCTAATCTGCTTACAAAACGCAGCAATTCATACTCCTACTGCAAGCATATTTAAGGCCGCTAATACATCCGCAAAAGGTATACCGCAGGCCAAACAAACCGACGCTCCCAACAATGCTGTTTTTACATCCTCCGGCTCGGCAGTCCGCAATTTAATTCTGCCAATTACACCGACTCCTACAATTTCAAACGCACAGCCGAATTCCTGTATACAATGGGCATTCCTTGCTGTGAAGTCCGCACTGTCACTGGAAGTAGAATATGTTAATATTCTGCATTTATCCAATAACTTGGTATCTATTTTCAATGACAAATTGTAATTGATAACACATACTGAAAAATATTGCAAAATATCAACTGCACCTTTACAGTCTTCCTCACTATCCAGCACAATCATGTAAGGAACCCCATATTCACAATGAGTCTTAAATTCGTCAATATCACAAACACAAAACCTCTCACTGCAATGACACTGTTCAAACAACTGCTCCAAAATTGCGCCCCACATCACATTTGCGTGTTGAGACATTACAATCAATTTCGTACGGTTTATTTCCATAAAAGAATCCCCCCTCAGGTATCCTAGCGTCTACTCTACGGTATCTAACTCAACAAAATTTACAGTGATTACGGTGCCTGGTTTTACTTGTTCACCCACGCTATAATCTTGTGTACGTGAAATTGCTGCTGTACTTTTTGTTGCCGCTCCGGTCACCTTAATATTCAAACCTGCTTGCGCCGCTAAATAGTTTACATCAGATAAGCTGTGATTTGAAAAATCTGGCACTGCAACTGTTTGACCCATACTTGGTTCGTCTGTATATACTACAACTGTACCTCCATTTGGAATCGAGCTCCCCGGATCCGGTGTTTGTGCAATCACAACATCCCCCGAACCCTTTACCAGAATTTTTAAATTACTGCTCGTCAGTTCCGTTTGTGCTTGCGCTGTTGTTTTTCCAATTACATTTGGCGTGCTGATGCCCACACTGCCGGTTTCATCTTCAGTATATTTAGGTTCAATACTTAAATATGGCAAAATTTCCTCCATTGTTTTAGAAAATACCGGACCTGCAACAGCCCCTCCATAGTAACTCTCTCCCTTTGGTTCATCAAAGAAAATCAGCATAGCATATTGCGGGTCATCTGCAGGAGCAAAACCACAGTAAGAAGCAATATATGTATTATCACTTCCAACCTTTCCGTCTTTACCCACCTTTTCAGAAGTACCAGTTTTACCTGCAACCCTATAACCTGCAACATAACCGTTTTTTGCAGTACCTGTCGTTGCATTCATGTTTAAAACCTTACATAATCTCTCTGAGGTCTCTTTTGAAATAACCTGCCGCTTTACGGATGCATCTGCACTTTTTATAATATTGTTATCATTGTCAATAACCTGACTCACTACATGTGGCTGTACAATATAACCACCATTTGCTACAGCTGATGCAGCTGTAATCATTTGCATCGGAGTAATACTGAAGTTTTGCCCGAAAGACTCAACTGCCAGATTCAAAAGCGTCATAGATTCGCGCTCATGATACAATCCTTTATTGCTCGCCTCACCCGGCAAATCAATACCTGTTTTTTGTGTAAACCCAAAAGCCTCAAAATAATCAAAGAAGCGATCTGTACCCAACAATTCGCCTAAATGAATAAATAACGGATTACATGAATTACATAAGCCTTCAGCAACTGTTTGTGCACCGTGCCCCCCCGGACGCCAACACTTTATAGTTTTATCTGCTACTAAAACGCTTCCCGCACAAGTAAAGGGGGTGTCCTCCGTGACCAGGTTTTCTTCAAATGCCATTGCCAAAGTTACCATTTTAAAAACAGAACCTGGATAATACGTATCACTGACAGCTTTATTTCTCCACTGTGCTTGCAACGCTGTTGAGGTTGCATCCTTTTGCTCTTCCTCCGGCAATGCTGCAATACGCGCACGCTCCGCTTCATCGGTAATAACAAACGGATTATTAGGATCATAATCTCCTTTCACTGCCATTGCAATAATTTCACCCGTATTAACATTCATCACAATGCCTGCGGCACGATTTTCTACTTTGTTATTGATAACACCTTCTTCAAGATTTTTCTCTAAATAGTGCTGTACCACTTCGTCTATAGTCAATACCAAATTATAACCGTTTTGAGCGTCCACCTTTTGCTGATATTGAAACGGCATATCAGTACCTAATGCATTTTTGGCTGTTACCAGTCTCCCTGATGTTCCTGACAAATATTCATCATAATATGCCTCAAGACCTGCAAGCCCCTGTCCATCGGTACCTGTAAAGCCCAAAATTGTAGAGGCAAAAGAACCGAAAGGATAGTATCTTTTATAATCCTCCTGCAATTCTATAATGTTGCCTAATCCTTTTTCATTCACAAAATTAAGCACTTGATCTTTCACATCTGCTTCAACTTTTGTTTTTAACACATCGTAGTAAGACTTACCATCTGTGCGATTGTAAATCTCTTCTTCATCCATATCCAAAATTTCTGCCAAACCTGCAGAAACCGTTCTGCGCAGCTGTTCCTCATCTGTATAGCCAGACGGCCAACTTTCTTCCTTATGAATATATGCCGGCGCCAAAACCACTTTCCAAACTGTAGCGCTTTGTGCCAGCAATTTCATATTTCTATCGTAGATCGTGCCCCGTTGTGCGGGAATAACCGTATCTCTCAACTGTTGATCTACAGCCGCTTTTTGCAGCTCTGCACCGTCTACCAGCTGCAGACGGACCAAACTGACTAAAATCAGACCAAAGCCCACTGCAATCATAACAATTAAAACAATCAACGTGCGCCGCCACATTTTCACTGTTGTTCCCTTTGCCATCGGGCAATCCCTCCATTTATAAAAATAAGAGTTAAGATGACCTCTCAACTCTTCTTGCAGCATACCAAACATGTATAAACTATTCAACCGAGTTTTGGTACTTAATATTTATTTCAATTGAAATTTAATTATGACAAGAAGTTTTTAATTTTATTCCAAATATTTACAAAAAAATTTCCATCGCCACTGTCCTGTACTACTTCTCCTTTATCACCCTTAGATAATTCAACAAAAATCAATTGACTTTGATCAATTTTGCGCATATTTAAATTTTGCTTTACAAAGTTTTCTACCGTAGCCAAAGATAAATTAGCCTCTGATCTCATTTGAAGCTGTGTGTAAATACTTTTACTTTCCTCTAATTGCTGTGTTGCTGTAGAAAGCTGATCGGTTAGCTCTGATAGGCGGACCTGATTAAAAATAAGAGAAGCAGTTACGCTTAACGCAAGTACCAAAAGAAAACAGGATATAGTTACCTGAAACATTCTTGCTCTATTCCGCTGCTTTTTGATACGATAAATCTGCGTTTGAGAGGTTTTCAAACCGTTTTCTTGTCCTGATCCTATATCTATTTTCTTTGACTTTTTGTGAACCGTATATCTATTACTAAGCTCTTTGTCTTCAAATAAAGAAAATTCATAAGCATAGGACGTAGCGTTATAACGGTTTGGATTATCTGCCATGTTTCTGCTCCTTTTCTGTAATGTGAACCTAAAGTTTTTCACATACACGCAATCTTGCGCTCCGGCTGCGCGGGTTCTCCTTCAACTCTTTATCTGAGGGAGAAATCCCTTTTTTATAGATCAACTTAGCACGAGGCATATTACCGCACACACAAATTGGAAAATCCGATGGACAAGTACAGCCTGTACACCAATGATTCATACGTTGCTTTACCATTCTATCTTCTAAGGAATGGAAAGTAATAACCGCCAATCTTGCGCTTGCTTTTAACAGCATAAAAGCTTCATCCAGAGCCTTAGATAACTGCTCCAGCTCCCCATTGACTTCTATCCGTAAGGCCTGAAAGGTTTTGCGTGCCGGATGTCCTTGTTCACGGCGTACCGCCGCCGGTACAGAAGCTTTCACAATCTCTGCCAGCTGCAAGGTGGTTTCAATTGGTTTTTGTTCTCGCGCATGTACAATTCCTTTAGCAATGCTCTTTGCATGCTTTTCCTCACCATAACGGCTGATAATTTCTGCAAGCCGCTGCCATGAAGAAGTATTAACTAAATCTTTAGCACTGATTCCTTTTCGGCTCATCCTCATATCAAGCGTGGCATCGTGGTGATACGAAAAACCGCGCTCAGGCACATCCAATTGATAGGAGGAAACACCAATATCTAATAAAATACCATCAACCGCTGTAAAACCGCAGTCATTGACGATTTGTGTCATTTGTGAAAATTGTCCCTGCCGCACGATTGAATGAGGATTCTCCCGAAATTTGTTAGAAACAACGGCAATAGCATCTGGATCTTGATCAATAGAAATTAAAGTACCCGTAGTGAGGTGCTCTAAAATAGCTGCCGAATGCCCTCCTCCTCCGACAGTACCATCTACATAGACGCCGTCGGAACGAATATTCAAGGCATCAATGGTTTCATCAAACAATACGGGTTTATGTGAAAATACCATTGTTCAACCTCCGGTTAAAACGAAAGTATATCCATTGCCTCTGCAATGCTGTCTTGTGTTAAGTCATTATTAAACTCTGTCCAGCGCACAGTACTCCATATTTCAGCACGATCTCCCGTACCTATAAAAGTAACATCTTTCTCAATGCCTGCGTAATCCTTCAATGGCTGTGGTATCAAAATTCTTCCCTGTTTGTCCGGCTCAACTTCAGCAGCACCGGAAAAAAAGAAGCGTTGCAGCTGTCTGGCTTTTGATATAGGCATTGCCACAATTTTATCTTGCAAATGTTTCCAACCCTCTTCGGAGAGAACAAACAGACAACCATCCAACCCTTTTGTGACATAAAAACGCTCTCCTAAATCCTCACGGAACTTGGCGGGAACAATCACACGACTTTTTACGTCAATATTATGTTGGTATTGTCCAATTAACATCACTGCCACTTTTCAGGGGAAATATACCTCTGTAAACCACAGAGCACTACTTTCCCCCACCTTTCACCACTTTCTATATTGATTATAATAGATGAACTCTTGAAATGCAAGGGGGGATTCCCTAACAAAATAATAGAATGTAACTAAAACACAAACACCAATCGTTTATATGGATAAAAAAAAGTATAAGCTACTATATATAGTAGCTTATACTTTCATCTTCATAATTTATTTACGTTTTATTAATTATTATCCTTATTAACCGGAACGTTGTGAAGCCTTAATATTATGACGCGTCTGTTTTAATTCATTCAGACTCACCGTAATAGATTCCTCAGTTCTTTTTAATAAATCATCTAAATAATCGTTAGAAACACGCTTCATTTCCTTTAATCGAGCCTGTGTCTGATTAAGCATTTCGTTTGCTTTTGTCTGAGCTCGTTTCGTAATTTCGTTCTCATTAACCAATTTTTCTGCACGTTCTTCAGCGGTACGAATAATGCTCTCCGCTTCTCTTTTGGCATCTGCAATAATTTGTGTACGATCTGCTACGATTGCACGCGCTTGACGCGTTTCCTGCGGCAGATGATCTCTGATTTCATCTAAAATAGCTTTAATTTCCTCCCCATCTAATACAGTTCGTCCTCCGCTAAGCGGTAACTTTATTGATTTTTCTACTAAAGCATACAGTTCATCTACCAATTCTTCAACAGTTGCCTGACTCATTAACATCTTCCTCCATACCATTATTTTTGTTACATAACCTAAGCTGAATATCTTTTAAAATGGAAGTGGGAACCAATGTAGAAATATCTCCGCCAAAACGTGCAATGTCTTTCACTACACTGGAACTTAAAAACATATTATCCGAGTTAGAAGTTAAAAAAACTGTTTCCATATTTTTATTAAGTTTTTGATTTGTAAGCGCCATTTGAAATTCATATTCAAAATCAGACACTGCACGCAATCCTCTTACAATAGCTGCTCCACCACACAGTCTGGTATAATCTGCCAGCAAACCTTCAAAAAAGTCCACCTTTACCTGTGGAATATGCGCTGTAGCCCTTTGCATAAGTCCTATCCGTTCCTGAACTGTAAAACTGGTTTGTTTGGAAGGATTATTTAAAACGGCAACTATCACTTTATCAAAAATCTTTGTTGCCCGCTCGATAATATCTATATGCCCTAATGTTACCGGATCAAAACTGCCCGGACATATGCCAATTTTCATTATTCCACCATATCTTTATGCTCATAAACAGTAAGCATAATCTTTCCATATTGATATCTGCGTCCTTGTATAAAATCACCGGCTCGCTGCGGTAATATTTCTTCGGAAGCATGTTCACATACGATAATACCACCTTTGTTCATAACAGCAGCAGTTAATGGTAAAGCTTTCTGCAGAATGTTTTTATGATACGGAGGATCTAAAAAAGCCAAATCAAACATCCTGTCTTTCCTCATCAAATAGGTTTCATAATCCATATGAATGACATGGACATTTGATTTAAGACCTGTATGATGCACATTGGCTAAAATCACATCAATACAATTTTTCGCAGAATCTACCAAAACAGCGCACCGTGCCCCCCGGCTGACAGCCTCTAGTCCCAATTGACCAGAACCTGCAAATAAGTCTAATACAACTCTTCCCTCTATCTGAAATTGTATAATATTGAAAAGCGCATGCTTGACTCTGTCAGTTGTAGGACGAACATCATCGCCTTCCAACGTCAACAGTTTTTTTCCTCTCGCACAGCCTGTGATGATACGCATATATCACTCCACCTAACTACATGAACATATCATATGTGTTTGAAGATAATTTGAATAAAAAATAATATTTCTATCAAAAAATTCTATTGTGTAGTATTATCTCATTTCTATATAGATTCTGTCAAGAGCTTCTTTCATTTCTCTTGTTCACGGAAATACTGATACACCGCCTGTGCTGCAGGCTTTGTCATACCTGGAACTAGCTTTAACTGTTCAATTTCCGCTGTTTTTACCGATTTTATTGTTTTAAAATAACTTAAAATTGCTTTAGCTCGAGTAACCCCAATTCCAGGAATTTTTGTCAATTCTGTTTGCAAAGTATGTTTTTTACGAACTTTTCGATGGTAACCAATTGCAAAGCGATGTACTTCCTCTTGAATGGTAGATACAAGCGTAAACGCCTTACGTTTTGCCGAAATAGCAATCTCTCCACCATCTCTCGCAATAGCACGTGTTCTATGCTTGTCATCCTTGACCATGCCAAACAACGGAATGTCTACGCCCGCTCGTTCCAATACAGGACGTACTGCAGAAATCTGCCCTTTGCCCCCATCCAACAAAATTAAATCCGGCAAGCGGCCAAAGCCCGCCTCGCTTCCCCGATGCAATTGATATTCCTTCAATCTCCGCTCAATCACTTCCGCCATAGAGGCATAATCATCCTGTCCGGTAAAACCCTTAATTTTAAACTTGCGGTATGCCGATTTCAGTGGTCTGCCATTTTCAAATACTACCATACCTGCTACATTATCCTCACCCGATTGATGCGAAATATCATAAGCCTCAATATACATAGGTGGCGTATCCATTCCTAATAGGCGTCCCAACTCATCCAATGCAGAAGTTTCACGGCCTGTCCTCTCCATACTTTGCGCAAGCTTTTCTGCTGCATTATTGCGGCACATTTCTACCAACTGTGCTTGTTCACCTATCTTCGGAATCGTAATATTCACTTTTTTACCCAATTTAACTGACAGCCATTCCTGCAATAATTCTGCATTTTCCACCTCACCATCTAACACAATACGAGGCGGCACACGATTTCGTACCGAATAATAGCGCTCTAAAAACTCAGTTCTTGCCTGTTTCACATCGCCAATTTCTCCCATTAAAAAGGTCTCTTGATCATATAATCTGCCTTCTGAAAAGCGAAACACTTCAAAACAAGCGGTGGACGTACCTGAGCTTCCTCCACTTTGTACCAACGCAAATACATCTTGCTCAGCAACTTTTGTTCGTACTACTTTTTGCTTTTCACTAATCTTTTTAATTGCCGAAATACGATCGCGAATACGCGCTGCCTTTTCAAACTCCATTTCTTCAGCCGCTTTTGTCATTTTCTCTGTTAGTTCTTTTAAAGAAGCGGCGCTGCCGCCTCGTAAAAAATCCTCAGCCTCTTTTATCATTTCATCATATTCATGTTCTTTTACAATACCGTAACACGGTGCACAACACTGCTTAATATAATAATTCAAACAAGGACGGGTTTTACCAATATCCTGTGGAAATTTTTTACGACACACCGGCAGTTTGAAAATTTTTACCGCCTCATCTACTGCTTGACTAACAGTCCATGAGCTAATGTATGGTCCGATATATATTGCGTCATCATCCAGCTTTTGTTTAGCAGCTTCAATACGTGGCCAAGGACCTTTTGTAATTTTAATATAATGATAACCTTTGTCATCTTTTAATAAAATATTATATTTAGGGTGATATTGTTTAATTAAGCTACATTCCAGAACCAATGCTTCAAATTCACTGTCAGTCACAATAAATTCAAAATGATGGACATGTGCAACCATTTGCCTTACTTTTTCATCATGATTTTTTTCAGAGCCAAAATACTGACTGACACGGTTTTTCAAAGCCTTCGCTTTTCCAACATAAATAACATGACCGTCGTTATTGTACATTAAATATACTCCAGGCTGTAATGGTAACCGCATGGCTTTTTCTCGTAAACTTTTTACATGTTGATCCATAAGTCCACCTCCCCCATACGATTGTATGCTTACCAACTACATGAAAAAGGCACCGCAACGCGGTGCTTGTGATGACATGTTATTCTGTAAATCCCGATTGTACTAATTCAACAAGACTGTCTACCGCAGCCTGCTCATCAGCGCCGTCTGCAATAATACGAATGGAAGTTCCTCCAACAATACCCAGGGACAAAACTCCCAATAAGCTTTTAGCGTTTACTCTTCGTTCTTCCTTTTCCACCCAAATAGAAGATTTATATTCATTTGCTTTTTGAATAAAAAATGTAGCGGGACGCGCATGCAAACCTACTTGGTTTTGAACTACAACCTCTTTTACATACATGTTTGTTCACTCCTATATCGTGTAATTAAAAGCCTGAAATCTATGAAAAACTAGTACACCATTATACGCATATTAGATAGAACCATTATAACACAATTCGCAATATCGTCAAGAAAACATCTATGAAATTCTGTAAATTCAGCTTGATAACCTATTGATGAAATAGTCGCTCTTAGGTATTTGTGCATAATGACAAAAATGTTGAAAATTTTTGTCATTAAAATATAATATGCACCTTATCTCCTCTATGAACGACTATTTTTCTGTAGAAGTATTTGTTATTTTAAACAAATACTCCAAATCCTCCTTTGTCAACAAACCTTTCTGCTTTGCCTTTTCAATCAAATCGGGTCTGTATTGTGCTGTTCGAAGTAAAGACTGCTCCCGTCTCCAACGATGAATATTGGCATGATGCCCCGACAATAACACTTCCGGCACTTCTCTGCCTCTAAAATTTGATGGACGGGTATATTGCGGATACTCCAATAATCCACTATAATGACTTTCCTCTTGAAAACATACATTGTCCGAAAGCACGTTTGGCAACATACGACAAACAGTATCTGCCAATACCAAAGCGGGCAGCTCGCCCCCGGTCAACACGTAATCTCCAATAGAAATCTGCTCGTCTATATAAGTTTCAATGATGCGCTCGTCTATACCTTCATAATGCCCGCAAAGAATCGCAATATGTGTCATTTGCGAAAGCTCGATTGCTTTTTGCTGCGTGAGCACACTGCCCAGTGGAGACATATAGATAAAATGAGGCTTTTTACCAATCTTACTTATTAAATCATCTATGCATAATGCAAGAGGTTCGGCCCGTAGCAGCATACCCATACCGCCACCAAAGGGTGGATCATCAACACGATTATGTTTATTATTAGCATAATCACGAATTTGATGATAAGCAATTTCCACAGCTCCCTTTTTCTGTGCTCGTCCAACAATACTCTCATTCATAACTGTTTTGCACATTTCAGGAAACAGCGTCAGAAAATCAATTCTCATCCTCAAAAATCCCTTTCATCGGTCGAATCAAAAGCCGTCTGCCTACAATATCAGTTTCAATTATCACTTGATCAATCACTGGAATCAAATAATCTTTCTTTTCCTCATCTGTTATCTGATATACATCATTAGCGCCTGTTTTTATAACGTCTGTAATAACACCATAGAAAATGGATGGATCATCAGCATGAAAGACCTTCATCCCCAGCAAATCGGAAATAAAATAACGTCCCTGCGGCAAGGTAACGTCACTACGTTTGATATATAGTACCTTGCCCCGCATTTGGTCTCCTTGTTCTATGGTATCAATACCCTGTAGCTTAACTAAAAATAGATTTTTATGCACACGGCTGGAAATCACCTCTAATGCTTCTGCACCTTCTTTTGCGTAGAGCGTTCTAAAATGTTTTAGAAAATCAGGTGTATCACACCAAGGCTCTACCCGTAATTCTCCTTTAATGCCGTGGGTACCTACAATTTTGCCTGCTTCTAAAAACTCTTTAGGCATATTTGTCTTCCTTTCAATCACTCACCATTGTATGCACCTACTTAAAAAAAATTGTAACATACCAAATATGTTACAACCTTTTTGTTTATATTAGACAATTTCAACAGCTACTTTTAAATCATTACGTGTTGCAATGGCACGCATAATGGTACGAATTGCATTTGCAATTCTACCTTGCTTACCAATAATTCTACCCATATCGCTTTCAGCAACATGCAAGCGATATACAACGATACCCTCTTCATTTGGTTCATCCACTTCAATGTGAATCTGTTCAGGATACTCCACTAAACCTTTTACAACTGTAAATAATAAATCTTCCATCGTTTATCCTCCCTAATTTTTAAAGAACACCATGTTTTTTGAATAAAGACTTTACGGTATCAGTAGGTTGAGCGCCTTTTGATATCCAACCTTTTGCTTTATCAGTATCCACTTTCACAACGGACGGTTCCTCCATTGGATTATAGTAACCAATTTCTTCAATGAAGCGTCCATCTCTCGGGCTGCGGGAATCCGCTACTACAATACGGTAAAAAGGCGCTTTTTTTGCACCCATTCTTTTTAATCTAATTTTTACTGCCATAATCTTATCCTCCAAATACTATAAATAAAATGCAATCATATATGTTCACCAAGAAAAACTCATTGGATGAATCACTTTATTAGAAGTCAAATTTTAGAATCCTCCCATACCAGGAGGCATCATAGGACGACGTTTGCCTTTTTTACCACGCATTTGACGCATGATCTTTTGAGTTGCCGTAAACTGCTTTAACAACCGGTTAACATCCTCTACTTTCATGCCGCTTCCGGCAGCGATTCTTCGTTTGCGGGATGGATTGATAATATCCGGCTTTTCGCGCTCCTTCTTTGTCATAGACAAAATAATGGCTTCCATACGATCCATTTGACGATCATCAATATCTATATCCTGCAATTGTTTGCCAACACCCGGTAATTTGGAAATTACTGATTTTAAAGGACCCATTTTTCGAATTTGTGTAAACTGCCCCAGCAAATCGTTCAAATCAAATTTGTTTTGTAGAATTTTCTGCGCTGCCTCTTCTGCAGCTTTTTCATCAATTTTATTTTGTGCATCTTCAATTAAAGTCAGCACATCACCCATACCTAGAATACGGGACGCCATCCGATCAGGATGAAAAACCTCAAGATCATCAAGCTTTTCTCCGGTACCAACAAATTTAATCGGCTTACCTGTAACCGCAAGAATTGAAAGAGCCGCACCACCACGGGTATCACCATCTAATTTAGTCAAAATCACACCGTTTATTTCAAGCGTTTCATCAAAAGTTTTTGCAACATTAACCGCTTCCTGACCAGTCATGGCGTCTACCACAAGTAATATCTCGTGAGGCTCAATCTCATGCTTAATTTGGCGCAATTCCCCCATCAATTCTTCATCAATTTGCAAACGGCCGGCGGTATCAATAATCACTATATCATGCCCATAGTCTTTTGCATGCGCCAACGCCTCTTTACAGGTTTGAACAGGTACTTGGCTGCCCTTTTCAAATACTGGTACCCCTGCCTGTTCTCCAACAATTTGCAGCTGTTTAATAGCTGCAGGACGATAAATATCACAAGCCACCAGCATTGGACGATTACCCTTACTTTTAAACATTTTAGCCAACTTTGCCGCATGCGTCGTTTTACCGGCGCCTTGCAATCCAGCCATCATAATGATTGTCGGCGGTTTTGGAGGTGTTGCAATTTTTGCCTCTTTCCCTCCCATCAAATTGGTAAGTTCCTCGTCAACGATTTTAACCACCATTTGTCCTGGGGTTAAGCTTTCCATAACCTGTATGCCAATGGCTCGTTCTGTTACGGTATTGGTAAAATCTTTGGCTACTTTATAATTTACGTCGGCTTCTAAAAGCGCCAAACGTACTTCACGCATGGCTTCACGAACATCTGCTTCGGTCAATTTACCCTTAGACTTTAATCGTTTAAATGAGTTGGCCAGTTTATCGGCAAGTCCTTCGAACGCCATCGTTTTCACCCTTTCTTTTCACACATCAGTCAGTCGCACAATTCCACAGCAATACGCATAATCTCATTTACCTTGCTGTTGATCTCTTCCGCCCTGACCAGTCGCTCATTATAATTTTGAATATCGGCTGCCGCAGTTTGAATTTTCTTCAAGCCTGTACGCATCATCTCAAATCGTTTTGCAAGACCTAATCGCTCTTCTAACTCCAGAAGCTGCGTCTCCGCACGTTTAACAGCGTCATGAACCCCTTGGCGAGTAATCCCTTCATTATCCGCAATCTCTGCAAGCGAGAGATCGTCATTATAATAATACTCAATTACAATCCGTTGTTTTTCTGTTAACATACTACCGTAAAAATCCAACAGATAAGAAATTTGTAAGTTTTTAGCCATAACAGAACCTCCTGTCATGTGTAAAGCTAAAAGACTTTACAGATAAAAATTATATAATACACTTCCTGAAATGTCAACCGTTTTTTCTATTCACTTTTACTGTGAAACAATCTTATACCTAAGGTCGATACACACAAAAGCGGACCTCTGTCCTTTTATTAGCGTTATATATAAACAAATCTTATTTTATACAGGCTCTCATTACAGTTTCATTTTAAAATAGTTACTATTTTTCTTTATTTTAAGCCTGTACAAATCAGAAATAAATAAAAGAAACAATAACCCCATAATTACAAATACAATTTATTAGAGCGCACCATATTCTTCCACCAATTGCTCCATAGTTTTCCCGTCCAATTCCCTATGAAGTATTCGTAAAGCAGGATTTATCATCGTTTTTGCACGTTCAAACAAAGGTTCCAAATAACATTCTTCCCCCAAATTACGCTTTTTCAACCCCTGTTTTGCAATTTCTACTACCTGTAATGTAATATCCCGGACAGCCTGTTTATTTAAAACACTTGGGAATTCCAATTCAATAAGCATTTTTCTTAGCTCAATCGGAGAATATCCCTGTTTATATACGCTTCTATCTTGATATAATAACGTTTCCAGCGAATCAAGTTCCTCTTGCAAACCTACATGAAAAGCAGCCACGCACATACTCTCATTCACCGGCTGACAACACGCACTACGATACTCAATAGTACCCCTATAGGTCAAATCTTCAAATTTATAACTGCGCAAAAACGCAAGATCTGATGGCTGTGGTTGAAAACAATACGGCACAAAGTGGTCACCGTTAAAAATCTGACCTTCTACAAAATCCATTTGAAAAAATTGCTCTGCCGGAATCGGTGTAAAGAAGATATATTTCCCTTCTCTTTCCACATTAAACAAAGACGTACCTTTAATATATTGTACCAACTCTTCAACATCGGTCAATTCAATGTCAAACATGCCAACATTATGTACGTTATATCCATACATGCTGGACTCCCAAAAACGATCTCTAGCGCTAAGCAGATTAAACTCTGGATCCAACAGCAGCGAGTTGGAAAACAAAACTGCTTTAATCGGCTCTAAACGGTTAAAAATATTTAAAGTACGAATTAATTGATCTTCAGAAATGTCTAACTGTACTTGAGACGCACAAGAATAAGAACCAAAATTCGGTCTAGAATGGAAAGAAGCAAAGCGAGAATGATCAATATAAGATTCTAAATGATGTTGAATCATACGATATCTTTGACCCGGAAGCGCATTGTTATCATTATATATTCCATACGGATTGACCCCCATGCCGGTCATGCGGTAATGATATTTATTAAGTTCAGTTTGCAAAAAAGTATAATATGCTCGAAAACGTTCAAACGCCACATGCAAATTAGATACTACACCCATAGAAAATTCAATGTTGCAATAAGAATAATCGAACGAAACCGTATCGTTTGTTTCCTGATTTAACAAACAATACACATCACCGTTATCGTCACATTTTTCAATATGCAGCTGAAAGTGTGTTTGTAACGCTTTTACAACCTTTTGTATTACACCAAAATCAATTTTTTCTTGACTCATATTTAAAATTGGAATTTCCAGCTCAATACCAATTTTATAATTATTGTTATGTTTAGTCGGTACGATATATTTTTCATATATCGCCTGATTTATATCAAATTGACTCATCATATTTCACCCTTCTTCTCACTCTAATCACCCACGGTAATTACTATTATTATATATTATAGATTACAATACCGATGTAAAATTTTCTGCAAAGCAGAAAAAAATCAACAAAAACTTACTAAAAAATACTATATTAATAGTATCTCTCAACTGAAATTTTTCAAGTTGTGCAAAAACACATGATTAATACAGCTAATAAAAATCATGATGCGGCATTTTCAGGATAGCTATCACTGCACGCGACTGCTGCTGATTTGTTTATTTTTTTCCTATCAATTTTAATAGTTCTTCAATATAAGGTTCACCCATTTCATCAAAGAACTCTTTACCATGATCTCTACCCTCGTATACACACATGCCTTGTCGATATACCAACAGCCGGTTCATGGGTAACTGCTGGAACGACTGATTATGATTAACGGGAACTGTCATAAAACTACATGTACTACCTTCCTGCTCATAATATAGCGTACCCCTCATATTGGTATGCACATACATCTGCTCTGTATCATAAAAGATTAAATTCATTTTATTACCTTCTACCAACTCTGTAATGCACGATTCTATAATTGGAATGCGCTCCTCTTTTGTTAGTCGTCTCCCCTTTTTTTTAATCTCACGGTTAACAGCGCCTAACAAAAAATGCAACACCGCTTCGCTGTCTGTATCCCCTCTGCATAATGATTTATAAGGCGTTAACATACTGTTCTGAAAAGCGGTACCGTTATGCATAAAAGTCCACACACACCCGCTTAAGTCCGCATGACGAAATGGATGACAGTTAATAGAACTCATGATTCCTACCGTTGCTAGACGAATATGAACCAATGCACTAGTACACCATAAATCCGATTGAAGATAACTACAAAATTTGGTATCCTCTAATGCCTGCAACGGACTGCGGTATACAATAGCGGCGTCTTTTTGCCAATAAGCCAATCCCCATCCATCCGGATGCTCAATACTGCGTTGATAAAACAAATCGCAATTAGGTTTTATATTAATACTCTCCCGGCTGTTCACTGCATATAATTCACACATAACAACACCTCCTTTCTAGATGATTGCAGCTTGTCTTGTAGACTATGCAATTTTAAAGAAAATTGTCCCTTAAAAATTAGATAAAACAATAAAAATAGGCAACACATAAAATCCGATTACTCCCAAAACAACACTAATTCCGACTCCTATCAAAACATCTAGAATAAAATGCAACCCGCACAGCACACGGGTAGCACCTACAATAGACGCCATACATAAGGTTAATATACCAAAAGGTATATTAACATATAAACATGCCATACCAATAATAAAGGCGCTAGAAGTATGACGGCTTGGACATGATTTGCCTTTAGAATGTTTAGTTAGCGGCACAATACGATATACTTCAAAAGGACGCGGTCTGTCTAATACAAACCGCAAAACAGTCACAATTAATAAATTTACAATAGGGACTACGGTAAAGAAAATAATTCTAATATCTGTTGTAATAAACAGATATAGAATAAAGCAAATATAAATCCCCATCAATAACCAAGGGGTACGTTTGCAAAAGCGCAAAATTGTGTCTTTTCTGAATGTAGTTTTACAGAAGAATTGCAGCATAGCAACATATTGTTTTTCGCTCATCCACACACCTCTGTTTGAAATGTTCTAATCATAACATATTCTTTTCTGTTTGCAAACAAAAAATGTTTTAATAAAATACAGATATAAAAAAACAGCATACTGTTTTGCCAGTATACCGCCTGCATTATCTTGCTCCCTCGTGTGTGAAAATAACTGAAACCGTTTTTATAATGCATTTTAAATCAAAATAAAAAGATTGATTCTGAATATATTCTAAATCATATACCAATTTTTCCGAAGGAGCCAAATCATAGCCGCCATTAACCTGTGCCCAACCGGTTAATCCCGGCTTTACAGCCAAGCGGTTTCTGAAATTTGGAATGGTTTTTTCAAACTCATCATAAAAAACAGCACGTTCCGGTCTGGGACCAACAATAGACATATCTCCTCTTAAAATATTAAATAATTGAGGCAACTCATCAATTCTGGTTTTGCGAATAAATTTACCCACACCAGTAACACGATCATCATTGGAGGATGCCCACTGTGCGCCATCTTTTTCAGCGTCAATCCGCATAGAACGAAATTTATAAACCATAAAAGGTTTACCATCTTTTTTCAAACGTTCCTGTTTGTAAATAGCAGAACCTTTAGAATCTATTTTAATAATAATCGGTACAAAAATAAAAAACACACATGTTAAAATTAAAGCAAGTACAGACAACACGATATCCACAGTCCTTTTCATAAACAGATAGAACATTTTTGTATTGCCATAAATTTGCGATCCCTGCCCACTTTGTATACCCATATATAAATCAACACCAAACACTTTCGTTGGACTTTCGTTCGCCCATTTTTTAACTACAAGCACAAATACCAAGTATCATGTCTTTTTAATCAACGCTACCCTTAAACTTTGTACATTGAAATATATATACCCTACAATCATTCGACATAATTATTAATTATTATACTATTATATTATATTCCTGTCAATATTACGCAGAAAACGCAAAAAGTCTCTGTTTATACTGCCATAAAAATACTCTTCAAAACTGTATTAATATTATTTTGAATCACATACCTTTATATACACATAATCTGTGAATAAAACATTTTTATTCACGTACCCTACCCATTGAAAGCATAAAAAGAGTACAAATTTCGAAATCTCAAAATTTGTACTCTTTCTCTTGTTAAGCTTATACAAAAGCATACTTTTTTAATGAGCGCAACCACAACTATGCTCTTTATCATGATGTGAACCACAACCGCAGTCATCTCCACAGCCAGAGTCCTCTATTACATCTTCTAAATCAAACTCTAAGCATTCGCCGCAGCCAGGACAGTCAATATGGCCTGCATCAATCATATTTTCAGACAAACAAATCGTTTCTTGGCAATTTGGGCAAGAAACCTCATAATATAACTCATATTCATCGTCTAAACCACAGCCACAGTTATCATCACAGCATTCATCATAATAATCATCTTCTAATGCACATAAATCCTCATCAACAGCGTCTAACTGATCTGCCATATCCTCATAAGCTTCTTCCAAATCAGAAATAGATAACGCCATATCCTCCAATAAAGTCAACATCGCATCAAGAACCTTAACCTCTTTTTTATCTGTATCCAACTCTAAACCTTCAGCCAAACCACGAATATAAGCGACTCTTTCTAAATTTGTCATAATAAAACCTCCCTTTATTTCAGCGAATACCTCATCATCAGCAGCTTAGTCCTTAGTATCCTTATTCAGGCACGTTCCATATACTCACCGGTTCTAGTATCAATACGAATCAAATCTCCTTGATTGATAAAAATTGGAACTTTAACCTCTGCGCCTGTTTCCAATGTGGCAGGCTTTGTAACATTAGTAGCAGTATCTCCTTTTACCCCAGGTTCTGTTTCTGTCACCTCAAGCACAACAAAATTTGGCGGCTCAACACCAAACACATTTCCCTTATAAGACAAAACCTTACATTCCATATTTTCTTTGACAAACTTAAAATTATCGCCCAGCACATCAGCATTTATTGGCGTTTGCTCATAAGTCTCATTATCCATAAAGTGATATAAATCTCCATCATTGTAAAGGTATTGCATATCTTTACGCTCAATAAAGGCAGTGGGATATTTGTCATTTGGATTAAAGGTTTTTTCTGTTACAGAGCCCGAAATCACATTTCTAATTTTTGTTCGGACAAAAGCGGCGCCTTTACCGGGTTTTACGTGTTGAAACTCAATAATTGCGTACACATTACCGTCCATTTCAAAGGTAACGCCATTTCTAAAATCACCTGCAGATATCATAATGTATCCTCCAATTTTATTTATACCCTATCAGTTTATATTATTTTATAAAATTTTTCAAGATATATCCAGTAATAAATCAAAGAATCAACAGTTCTTTTGTTGAACAAGTCAGATTTTCACACCCATGTTCTCCAATTAATACCATATCTTCAATTCGAACGCCAAATTTTCCCTCTAAATAAATCCCGGGCTCTACGGTCAATACCATGCCGTACCGTGTAATAGTCTGGCAGCTTGGAGCAAAATATGGCCACTCATGAATTTCCAAGCCAACGCCGTGACCGGTTGTATGACCAAACGTATTAGGATATTTCGCATCAATGATATCTCGTGCAGCTCTATCTACAATATTACAAGAAATACCGGCTTTTACAGTTTCTATTGCCGCTAACTGCGCCTGTAATACAGTCTGATATACTTGCCTTTTTTCATCACTGACGCTTCCATATGCTACTGTTCTTGTCATATCAGAATGATACCCGTTGACAACCGCTCCAATATCCATCGTAATAAAGTCACCACGCTGTATCTTTTTGTCAGATGGTACACCATGGCATAGAGAACCGTTAGCGCCCGAAACTACAATAAGATCAAAAGCAATGTTCTCCGCTCCCTGTTTTTTCATAAAATATTCAATTTCCAAAGCGATATCCCGCTCTGATTTGCTATCGTCAATGTAATTCAAAATATGCGTAAAAGCTGCATCGGTAATAGACTGCGCTGTTTGAATCTGTTTAAGTTCTTCGGGATTTTTTATTGAACGCAACTCTTTTAACAGTGTATCCAAAGTCTCATCTTTAATCTGCGTAATATTACACGCCTTACAGACCTCTTCATAAATGCCAGCCTGTGCCAACGTAAGCTTTTCATACTCCATAAGCACACCGCGTACATCATGTCGTTTCAATATTTCTTCCACGCTTTTTGCAAGTCTCCGATAAACAATCACTTTACAATCTTTTACATGCATCTGCGCAGCCTCTCCATATCGGAAATCTGTCAAAAAATACGTAATATCCCGCGTCACAATCACAGTGCGAGCAGAGGACTTAAAACCGCTGATATAACGGCAATTCTCTTCAGAAGTAATTACTGCTGCATCAATCGGTATATCATTAACTTCTTTCGGCAATTCATCTGCCAATTTCCTCCAAACCATTGAATCCCTCCTGTTATTTGATATGACGCAACGCTTCTAAAGCCAGTAAATAACTATAGGCACCAAGCCCACCTATTTGTCCGGCACATACAGAAGCAATGACTGATTTATTTCTAAAGTCCTCCAAAGCAAATAAGTTTTCCATATGCGCCTCTACAAAAGGAATACGGACGCTATGTATAGCATCACGAATTGCATAACTATAATGGGTTAAGGCACCGATATCAATTACCACACCGTCATACAATACAGCGGATTGGTGAATTTTATCTATAATTTCCCCCTCCCAGTTTGATTGAAAAACATCGCAACAGACATTCATATTACTTGCATACGACTTAATATGTAAAATCATGGAATCATAGGTTTCTGCGCCAACGGTGTCTTTTTGCACTTCTCTTAAAATATTAGGACCAAACAATACTAAAAATTTTTTTCTGGCTATTTTCATCACTTCCTAAGATTATTTTGATGTAAGTAGCGTACATCAGATGTTGTATGCCTGTAAATTCCTTTACGATAAATCCGTTTACGAATTGGAGACTCAATTTTACGACGAACGCAAAAGGAGAAAGAATGTTCTAAATCCTTTGGTGTAAGCAAAATTGATTTCATACCAACCAAATTAGCCCCCAGAATATCTGTAAAAATCTGATCACCCACTACCACAATTTCTTTGGGCGGTAAATGTAAATAATGCATTGCTTGCTTATATCCCTTAGGCATAGGCTTAAACGCACGATAAAGATAAGGTAAGTCATATTTAGCGGCAAATTCTGAAACGCGCTTTTTAAAATTATTCGAAACAATCATTACTTTTATGCCTGCGCTGCGCATTTCATAGGTCCATTCAACGCTTCCTTCAAAGGGAATCGGACACCCATGTCTGGAAAGTGTATTATCAACATCTAAAATCATACCTTTCACTTTCATGGCATATAGCATCTCTGAAGTAATATCTGTAACATGTTTAACAGCTAGTGTTGGTAGTAATACCGCCAATTATTCAACCTCCGTTCAAAATAGCATAAATAGTCAAAAAAGCGGGCATTTTTGCCCGCTTTTCGATTTTCATTTATTTGTTTACTTAAATTTACGTTTGCGAGCAGCCTCTGACTTCTTCTTACGCTTTACAGAAGGCTTTTCATAAGCTTCTCTTTTGCGAACCTCAGCAATAACGCCTGCTCTAGCACATTGCTTCTTAAATCTTCTAAGAGCGCTATCTAAAGACTCGTTATCTTTAATTCTGATTTCAGCCATTTATCATTTCCCTCCCATCCGCCACCAGGCAGGGGTATTCATATTCAATAATATAAAAATAATTATACAGATTTACAGATTATATGTCAAGTATTATCTCATAAAACTTTTCTATAAGCTGACATATTTTGCGCCTAAAATTATTTTATCAAAACCATTGACGAATACAAAAAAAAGTGATAATATTATAAAGATGCAATATTAAGAATAATCATATTGTACTCATTGTAATATAGGGGTATAGCTCAGTTGGTAGAGCAGTGGTCTCCAAAACCACGTGCCGAGGGTTCAAGTCCTTCTGCCCCTGCCAAACATGTTTGATAGGCTATGGAACGATAGTCTATCACAGAATTAAGCACTTAATACTAGTTTAAATGTTTAATTCTATGATAGAGCTATACGCCCTATCATAGCGTGAAGCACAACTGCCGATGGTAACGGCATCATCAGTGTTTACTAATACTACTTGATGTTGACAAAGTCTCTCACGGTTACCTGTCATGGCGGCACAAGCACCATACTTGTGTTTTTCAGCTATTATGCGCAGAATGCGCATGCTCGCTTGGCAGTATTTCTGCCGGCAACTCGCTTCTATTGTGATTCACTATGTATA
>CAJTNL010000004.1 GCA_910577755.1 uncultured Eubacteriales bacterium
ACCATAACCTATACCAGCAAATACAACTCCCAGTGTACCTGAAATACCTATGTTTAAAAGTATTTGTCCATATGAAATATCTTCGCCTTTGATGAATTTATCACCTAAATCACTGATGAATGATATACCTATACCTGAGACTGCTCCAATTTTTAGAGTTTGCCCAAGAGTCAATGCGACTCTTCCACCATTAGAAAGTAAAAACCCCATTCCGTCGCCAATTATTCCGGCTATTGCACCCGAAAAAGCTCCATCTCTAAAACCTTCCCAAAATGATCCGCCTGTAATCGCACTTATTGTTCCTCCAAGAAGTCCTCCAAACACTGCACTCTTTAAGACACTCACTGCTATAGCTAAGATTAACTTCTTTCATGCCAAGCCTAAAACCCACGTATTAATACCTGGAATAAATAAGCAAGCAATTGCTGCAATGACTATTATTGTTGTTACAATCTCTTTCCAGTGCTCTCTACACCACTGACCAACTTTCTTTAGTCCAGATTTGTAGCTATTCCAAACTTTTTCTAACAAACTTTCGGGCTTTAAGTAGCTATATTCGTCATAAAAATCATCTTTGCGCTCATTGATAACGTCAGCTACGTTACCATCAATACACACAACGTCTGTTATGAAATTTTCGCTGTTCTGGTAAAAGGCATCCAGCGAAGCGATTGTCTGCTCTTGCGTTTATGTAGAGCTCTGAATGGAACTGATTACACTATCCAAATTACATACGCTTCTATTGATTGTTAAAGATTTTCTTTGAAGCGCAGTTAACCCGGACTTATAATTGGTTACGGATTGTTTCACGTCTTTTATCAGCCTGGGCATCTGGTTTATCTGCTTTGCATATAACTCAATAGTTGCCATCGTTTCACGTCCTGTTTTATGTTTTAAACCTCATATGTTTTTAGTCCTCTTCATCCATTTTTCTTCTATAATACGCCATGTCTATCGAAGCATTTTTCTTCGCTCTTTTCCATGATTGCAAGTCTGATTGTGTCGTTCTAATGCTATTTTCAATGTCTTGCAATTCCGATTCAGCGCGGTGCAACTCTTTTTTCAAGTTTGCAATTTTGATGCTTAACTCATTTTTTTTTGCTTTAAGAGCCTGCAAAATATTGTTCAATGTTTGTTTTGTATTGGTTGTTTCAACACCATAAACATCATCTAAATTTTTGTTAGTTATATTGCTGGAATAAACCATACCACTAAAATTCACAGCCGATTGATTGGTCTTATTACTGATGCCTAAAACTTTCTCATTTAAATTTTCCTCTCCTTTGATTAGCTCGCTCACTTCATCAAAAGCATTTTCATGATTTTTAATATCTGTTTTAAGTTGATTAATTTGATTGATTTTTTGCTGTCTTTGGATTTTTAATTGATTAATTTTATTTTCGCAACTATTAATTTTGGAGCAAGCATCATAATATTTGTTTCTAGCCCTATTATAATAATATGCATAACCCATAATGATCCTCCTCTATAAGTAATCAATTCCCTTTATGAAAGGACTGCTAAATCCTATGCCAAGCGTTGATCTACTCTATAATTGCAGCGTAATGATAGATCTTATTAAAGGTGAACAAATTTTCATCTAAAACAACAATATCACTAGCTCACAGCCTGTGCGATAGTCAATAGTTTGAAATAATAAAACGATTCCGAATGCAAAATCAATTTTTGTGAAACACTCTAGTATCATGTCTGTAAGCATAGATATTGTATTAATTTCATCCAATTTTACTATATTATACCTAATATTACAAGATAGTTTCAAGAATTTCATGTTTTTACATTAAAAATTTTACATATTTTACATTAATTTTTCTAAACAAAACTTTTTTTGATTTATATGATTCAAAACACGCTCTATAGGAAGCCTGTTAAAGCATTGCAAGAAAATAATGTAAACTAAGCAAGGTGCTGTATAACAAAACCTATCATATAATAAACGAAAATACCGTAAGGCTTGTCAATTTTTTGAAATATACTAGCATTTTTATTAAATAAACGCAAAAGGTAGTGAACGGAATGTTTTTTCATCTATATCATGAATACGGAATAATAGCAGTTGAATTTAATGATTATATTGAATTCAACAAAAATACATTTCTAAAAAACTACAGTTTAAATGACTTAGCAGAAAATAAAAAAATGCAGACTTTCCATGCCACAACATAAAAGACTGCTTACCCCATAAATATTTATTTACATACCTATACATCATTTGAATTACATCCTGAGCCAGCGTAAACAATGTTCAAACAAGGTTATATCATACCAATACTCAAACCACCTTGCAAACCTATGTACATGATACGGAAACCATGGCGACACAGTCAGTTGATATTTTTTGAAGCTGCCATGAAACAGCAGAAATTTTCATAACATTTAAAACAAAAGGGCTGAACCACCAAAGTTCAACGATTCAACCCTCTTTTCATATTTAAAACACTTTTTCAAAACCAAGGTGACAAATCGGTAGCAACGCGCCTTTTTCACACCTTAAAAGTGGCCAAAATTCTTATTTTATGCGTGTTAGAAGCGTCACACACTCCACATGAGGACCAAATTGAAGCATATCCCCACAAAATTGCGGAAATATGGGCAATATTTATCCAGTACCAATACCGTTCGTGCAACCCTTTTCCCGCAAAATATAGACTTCATCAATTTTGCACCACCCAGATGCAAAATTTCAATTGAGTCTTTTTTCAATATCTTCAATAAATGACAAATACTTTTATACTAAAACAATATGACTCGGTCTTTTATCTGGATCACTGTAATCTAATTCATGATTTTTAATCATATATTTTACAGTGGAATTTAATGTATTTCTACCCTCTTTCAAATTTGTAACATATTCCTCCAAATCTTTTCTTCTATCTGCATTCAACTTAGGAATAATAACCTTTTTTACATCATCCATACAAATTTCTGCCAAACCATCAGACCCTCGTGCAAATGCTCTCATTTGTACTCCCCAACCTTCACTATTAAAATACGCCAACAGATCTGGTAAATATTTTTGCATTTTTTCTTTCATACGGCATCTAAAACAACCATTAGTAACTACAATATCGCTTCTGCCTTGTGGTATAAAACACCATTTTACTACGCTTCCCCAAATCGAACCAAAATAAATATCATAAGACTCAGCAAAATGTTTTGCTCTACTTGGCAATTCCCATCCACGCAAATCATGTGAATAAAAGTCTCCATATCCTATATTCTGTATTTCAATGTACTCATAAATTTTAGCATTATTAATACTAATTTTCTCACCATTGGAAGATTGTTTTTCTGGTAAGAAGTCAACTAAATCATCAAGATAAAAATGTTTCCCTTTTAAAAGTTCATTGCGTAGTTCCACAACTTTCCGTGAATAGCGTTTTGGATCAAGCGTTAAATCATAATCATTATAAACATTTTTTATATTCACAGCCCATCCCTCAACCTCATCTTGTATGCTTCTACCTATTGTTAACCACTCAAAATAAGAACTAGCATCACTAGCACAAATTCTTTCTAAAGCATCACCGAAATCACAATCAATTATAGGTTCGCCTGATTCATTGATGATTAGACTTCCATCTTCTTGATTCTTTAAATATACTAAAGCCCCTTTTTTATTACCTGCATCCCACCCAACTTTTTCGATCATTTCTACCGCAAAACGATAATCATCATTCTCAAAGTTTTCAATAGGTACTTGTCTTTTTTCAAGATATACAACACTTGCACTTACATCTGCACCACTAGATTTAAATGTGAATCTGGGCAATGAAACAATCGCTGCAATTTTAGCATTTTTTAAAATCCATTCCCTTACTACTCTATATTTTAAAGACCTGTTTCCTAAATATCCATTTGGTAAAATAATTGCTATTCTTCCCCCTGAACGGCATTCTTTTAAGCAAACTTCTACAAACAAAATCCCTGTCTCTTGTTGTGATAGCAACTTATCAGTTTTTTTCAAATTATCATTATCATCTATTTCCCACTCGTATCCCAAATCAAATTGACTTAAAACTTTTTTTCGTTTTTCAACTATTTTTGTTCCAAAAGGTGGATTACATGTAATAACATCATATTTATCAAGATATTTTTTCACATTCTCTAAAGAATCATCTTTAATAATATTAGTCTTGCCATCTCCATTGAGAACCATATTTAATACAGCTATCTGAACAGCATTTGAAGAATTATCTACGCCCCATACACAATCCGCAAATCCAGGATTATATTTCCTTCCAACTCTAAAAGCTGCAACTAAAAAATCAGCACTTCCACAAGCAGGATCGGCAATATGTTCTCCAAACTGCGGATTAATAATATCCACAATAAAATCTGTAACTGTTGTTGGTGTGAAATATTGTGCCATATCCCATTTATACAAATCTTTAGCAAATTTCATATAAAAAGTTTGTACAACATCTCTTTTTGAATGGATTATCTTTACTGGGGCAAGTATCTTCAAAACCTCAAAAAGAGTCTCTCCCGAAAGAGGTAATTCTTTTGATATTTTATTAGGAAGATGCTTTTCATAAAAGGAGACTGCACGTCTAACTATATCTGAAACCTTCTTTTTTGTCATATTTGAAGTTGTTCCCATAGAAGCATAATCCTGTATTTCTAATGGCAACGAAGCTCTAGTTTCAAAAGCATGCTCATCAAATATCTTGGCTAACAGTAATTGTAATATAATTTCATATCTCCGCTCTGGCGGAAAAGATGCTTGATGTAATATATCTTCAATCCTACTAAATACATCTATCAGAGAATCCACAGGAGTAATAGTTTCAAAAGTCAAGGGATTTGTCTTAATTTGGCAACCAAATTGTGGCACAAACGATACAGGACCTTCCTTCGTTTCTTTTATACCATCGTTAATCTCATTCCAAAAAACTCTTTTATCAATATTATCCCAATATAGCGCAATTGTATTTTGCTTCTTAGAAAAATCAAGCATTGGTTTTATTTGTGTTTGTTTTACATAATCATACTTCCTATTATCTCTTTTTATCTCACAGATAATCAAAGCATGTGTTAATAATTCATCTGGTTCATCCGTATTTATTTCACAAACAGGAACATCTAAAACTGCCAAATCACTTCTGAAACTATTCCGTCCTGAGTTGCCAAACTTCTTAACTATTGGCTCTATTCGGAAATTTTCTTTAGGATAACCCTTTTTTAATAAAAATTTAATCGCTTCCACTCGATAGAATTCCTCTGTTGGAGTTAAACCATCTTTTCCTTTTTTTCTAACTTTCAGTTTACCCCTTATCGGACAAACCAGCTGCATATTATTTGATAAATTCATCCTACGTCACCCATTCATACTTTTTAATACTATATCATATTATTTGATAATATTTCAAAGCATCCTTTATCTCATCCACTTTCTCCGCTGTCGGATGTTTCCTCGGCTGTTTCAATTCCTCTACCGCATTAGGGGCATCATACATCGGCAACCCTAAATCCCTCTTTACCTTTGCGATATATGTTGTATGTACCCTGAAGCCGTATTTCGCTTCTATGTACTCTTTAATCATTTTGTAAGTAACACGCTCTTTGGGCTTGTACGCTTCAGCTCTCTTGGCGATATTATCAAGCAGCACTTTGACCCCACCCTCGCCAAACTCCACTTTTACGTTGATTACACTGTCAGATTTTTTTGCGGGAAAGCATTACAACCGTCTCCACATGAGCTGTTCTGGGAAACATATCTACCGGCGTGATCGCTTGAGGCCAGTAACCAAACTGTGTAAACCATTTTAAATCTCTTGCAAGCGTTGCAGGATCACAAGATACATATACTATACGATCCGGAGACATCTGAACAATTGTTTGCACTAAAGACTCCTGGCATCCTTTGCGCGGCGGATCAATTACAATCACATTTGGACGAACCCCTTGCTGCTGTAACATAACAGCTGCCTGTGCAGCATCACTGCAAATGAATTCTGCATTTGTAATGCCGTTTTCAGCTGCATTTTTACGCGCATCTTCTACCGCTGTTTGTACAACCTCTACTCCAATTAACCTTTTTACCTGCCGTGCCATAGTAAGACCAATTGTACCGATTCCACAATATAAATCCAGTAACACTTCTTTACCCGTAAAAGCTGCATATGTTTTTGCAACTGCATACAACTTTTCCGTTTGCATACGATTGACTTGATAAAAAGAAAGGGGTGATATATGAAATGTCATACCACATAATTTATCTTTTATTGTGTCGCTTCCCCATACTGTGCGGCATTTTCCACCTAAAATCACATTGGTTTTGTCACGATTTACATTGATAACTACACTTTTTAGTCCCTGCACATGATCCCGCAAAGTTTTTACCAGTGTATCTTCATGATACAAACCATTTCCATTCACCACCACACATACCATGATTTCTCCCGTTGCACCGGCTTCTCTTAAATACAAATGCCGAATCCGACCTTTCCCTGTTTGTTCATTATAAACATCATTTCCGCTGGTTTTCATCCATTCTCTGAAAACTTTCATTGCAATGGTAAAGGCATCCGACTGTAATGCACAACTTGTACAATCAATGATACGATGGCTTCTACCGGCATAAAACCCCATGATCGGTTGGCTGCCTGTACCTTTTCTTACTGGCAGCTGCGCTTTATTTCGATAACGCTCTGGCTGCGCTGAACCTATAATTGGCTGAATGTGCAAATCTGTAAAACCGCCGATTCGGATCATTGCGTCTTTTACACGCTGCTCTTTTATCCTCAGCTCTTCCTGATAAGAAATATGTCGGTATACACAGCCTCCGCATTTGGTAAAAAGTCTGCAATCACTCTTAACACGGTTCTCAGAAGCCCTACACAGTGATGTAACTTTACCAAAAGCATAGGTCTTTTCTACTTTTACAATTTTCACTTCTACTATATCGCCAACCACGGTATAAGGAACAAACACTGCCATTTTTTCATATTTTCCTACACCGTTTCCCTCCGCACTCATTCCTGTTATTTGCAGCTCTATGCTATCATTTTTTTTCAATTCAATCCTCGTCCTCTGTTTCTTTTTTATAACTCATTGTAACACTAACCTTGTCAAAACTCAATCTTATGTCTATAGAATCATCATTTAAACTTTTCATAATTATTTGAATATACAAATCTTATACAAAATAAATGACGTTAAACTATCTATAATTACCATTGATTCACATATGTTTCTAAGTTATAATAAGACTTATTGCAAAGATATTATGTAAAAACCACATAAATCAACGGATTTAAAATACAAAACATGCCGTTTTTACGGAAATATGAAGATATATGATTAATCTTAATAAATACAAGTTTTGATATTAATCTATCATTTTGTGTCGTTTTATATATGACTATATGTAAAATCTTTGCATGTACTAGAATATTTTTTGACAAGTTTTGATATGTACACAGAACCCAAAATAAAGAATATATATGGGACAAACTATATCATAAGTCCGTATATATTACGGCACAAAGAAGCAAATGTACCTGTTTTAAGCGCACTACATCGGTCAGGGATGCAGAATTTTGAAAACAACTTGCTCTGAAAATACGCACTTTTGTTTGGATTTTATAACCATATCTAAAAACCGTAAAAATATTCGAAATATTTGTATAAACAACAAAAAACAGAGAATGATATATATTGAACATTATCAATATATATCTAACCAAGAAAGGTATGTTTCACTATGAAAAAAGCACTTTTGGCAGTTTTAGCTTGTTGCGCAGTTTTGGCAAGCACAACTGCATGCAGCACTAATAATACCGGAACCTCCTCTACTGCCACCAGTCATCCTGCAACTACCTCAAGTCCTGTTTCCAGTACTGTTTCAGAAATGGTAAATTCCAATTACAAAAAGCCTGAAAACATTACAACCGCAGACGCCGCTATCACCGCTCTTACAGCAGGCAACAAAGTATTTGTAGATGGTAACATTAACATCACTGCAACGAATGCTGACAGACAAGAGCTTTCAAAAAATGGACAAAAGCCATATGCAGTTGTTATTACCTGTTCCGACTCCCGTGTGCCACCTGAGTTGATTTTCAACAGCAGTCTAGGTGAGCTATTTACAATTCGCACTGCAGGCAACGTGGTAAACAGCTTTGAAATTGGCAGTGTCGAATATGGTGTTGACCATCTAAGCACTCCTTTAGTAGTGGTAATGGGTCATACAAAATGCGGCGCTGTTGCCGGAGCTATAGAGGGACATGCCGAAGGTCATGTAGAAGATATTATCCATGAAATTTTACCATCTGTTGAAATAGCAAGACAAACCACTACGGATGAAAGTCAAATTGCAACACTTTCTGAAAATTATAATGTCGAACATAGCATTGCAAAATTAAGAGAAAGCGAAATTTTGTCTAAAGCTGAACAAGAAAGTAAAATAAAAATCATTGGCGCAAAATACGATATCACAACCGGTCAAGTAACATTCCTATAATGCGTTCATACCATATTTGTGATAAAATATATCTCTCACGATAATGTAAAAGTATTCTTTCTCTTAAACGAACGGAATAGCTTTTCATTTATGTATAAACCACAATACTATCCGCAATTGTGTTTCAAATCAAAAAACAAGCCTTCCTTAAAGAGAAGGCTTGTTTTTTGATTTGAATTTTATCCCATAATTATATTTATTACAGTAAAAACTACTTTATTATCTTTATCTACTATGACGGCGTATCATCTCTGACATAAAAGGTGACCGTGTCGGCAAAAATAGTTCCTCTTTTTGCCGTTTTGAGCATTGTAGCAGAGTCAGAAGGGAGTGTTGCAGTGCCAGTTTGCGATAACTCCAGTATTTGTCCTGTATTCGCACCGCTAGTAAAGGCAAACGTAGCTACAAGCACATTCGTGGCATTTTGAACATTAAGAGTTTGCCCATTACCCCATGCAATACTATAAGGAGCTTGTATGCTTGTCAATGCTGTACTACCTGAACGGGATAAAAGGTGGGCGTTGTTTGCTGAGGATGCTGTTATGGTAACATTTAGGTTATCGGGCAATTGTACCTCATTATCTGACACAAGCGATATCTCTATTGCCTGTGACAAATTGTTCTCAGTAAAAATTATACCAGATGGAATCGACACCAAGTATTGACATTCTATTGTTGAATCTCCTTCCGATATCGCTGTGTATTTAAATGTAATCACATTCTTGCTTGCATCACTGGTTAACGTAAAGTCAATTGAGTATTGTTGTGGCCGATAACCATCAAAAATCTGATAAATCTCTGTCACAACAGCGTCGGTTGTATGTTTCACCCCGCTTTGACCCAATACTTTTAACTCATTCCCTTGATTGTCAACTTCAACATACCTAACTGAGTAAGACACCGGATTTGGCTTTGAATAATAAAATGTTATCACATTTTGAGTTTCGTCTTGATTCAGCGTAATGGTCTTACTGGTTTCATCAGGGTAATAATAGGGTTTTTGTGTGCTATTAGCCAAATTTAACTGGCTATTAGTTAGCGCTGCTACCGTTAAAGGATTACCAATTAAAGCCGTTCCTGTAGTTTCAGTTGCAAGTACTCTATTGGTACCCTGCTCCAGATATTTCACTGTATATCCCACTTCTACTTGGTTGCTGTACTTAGGATACAAATTATAATTTTTTGTAATTGGCAAAGAGAATGAAAAAGCTTTTTCTTGACCATTCTCATTGTAAAACCAGCCTTCAAACTTCTTGCCTGCTTGAATCGGAGCGCTCTGAACTGTGGCTATGCCGCCATACGTGATTGTCTGCGTATTGATTGGTGTGCCGCTAAGAGAACTGTTTGTGTAGGTTTTTACGGTATAAGACGGTTCTACCCATTTAGCATAAACGGTAATATTTCCATTTACTACTATGTCCATAAGAGACACGCTATTTTGGAAATTCGGATCTAAAAACCAACCTGCAAATAGCGAACCTTCCGGCATATTGGCCGGTTTGGCCTTATTCGTCAGTCCATTTGCCCAGCCTCCAGTTGATCCCGTTACATTTCCTATTATACCTTGATTTCTAAGAGGATCAAGGTCACTTCCAGTAAGATGAGCCCCGTATGATATACCATTTACTGAGTATGTTTTCTCGCCACTTACAATATAAGCGGTGTAGTTAGAATTTCGAGTATATTCATAGGTCGCATTATTTATAACTAGATCTCTCCCACCCGAATTTTTCAAATCATTTCCAGTTAAAGTTACAGCACTTCCATCATCAGACCACCAACCCTGGTATTTGCTCCAATCATAACCACTAAAAGTATATAGCGAACCTGGGCTATAATAACGATAGGTACCAGGTAACAAGTGAGTTTCTCTCTTCTCTTCAACGCCATTTGCATTACGCCAAACAATGTAGTATGGGGTGTTACTGCTTCCACTAACAGCAATAGGGGTCGCATAATATGTGGCACTCCTGTCAAACATCATATAAAAATCCATGGTAAAGGAAAATGGGAGTCCAAGATTTGGGTAGTCTGCCCATGCAAAATCCCCTATTTCAGATTGCACCAAATTTCTTATCGCATTATATCGCAATGAAATATCCTGTCCAACCTTTGCCGTAATTGTACCATATGTTTTTGTATCACGATGATCACGAAATGTATATGTGGCAGTTTTTCTTTTTAAATAAACATTTAATACATTCTGAGAAGCATCTGCCTGAATTGTAATAGGACGAGTCTGACTCTGATTATATGAAGGATTATTATAATAAAATGAAGTATCATAATCACTGAGATTTACACCACTGTTTGCCAAGGCATTTTTTACAGATTGTTCATTAGCGCCAATCTGACTGCCAACTGTTTGCGCAAACGTCGTAATGTGTAAAATATCAAATCCATCGTTATTAGCCTCTTGACCATAATAGCGGACAGTCACAGTTGAAGAAGCATTTTGCGTCCAACTCGCTGTAAAAACAATATTCTCTGTTACCGTTGCCCGACCGCCTGTCAGATAGCTACTAAGCCATCGATTCGCATCTCTATTAAACCAGCCGCCAAAGGTATAGCCGGATTTGGTTGGATCAGTACTAGGTCTCGTATAAGTAGATCCATATTTTGCATAAATTTGTTCAGGATCACCTATGCCTCCATCAACATCAAATATGATAGTATAATAATTGCGCACATAATAAACATCCACAACTGTGCTGCCGTCGCTGGCAATTTCAGTCTGTCTTATACCAAGGCAGGAAAAACCTGTTGTAGGGGTTCCTCAGCCGCCGTCATTGTACCTACTTTGCCCATTTTTGTTTCGGTTACAACCGGCTTGTCGGCATCATAATTATCATTATTGATATTTTGATAGTGATGCTTAACTGTGTATCTTTGCTGACTTGCTGTGTAATACAGCACAACATTTATATCTTCCCGAATATCCGTAATAGTAATCTGCACCTGCTGATTAGCGGTATCAACTGTAATTCCTTTTTCAGCGGCAGCCGTTATACTGTCGGCGCTAACGGTAAAACCGGACTTCTCTACCAAATTAATTGTCTTTGTAAAGCTTCTACCCTCTTTAAGCTTCATCGTATAGGGCTGCGCTACCATACTCCCGCTATCTTCATAAACATAGTTGATGGTAACTGTGTGAATCACAGCAGTCGCTGCTTCCACTGCAAAAATCCACAAACTAACAGGAACAGAAACAATAATCATGGCAGTAATTATAAAACTTGCCGTGAATTTCATCAAAAAATTTTTACTCTTTCCCAAAGTATAATACTCCTTTCAACACAAATTCAAATTTTTTTCATATATTAGAATCTTTTATTCTACTATTTATTATTAATATAATAAATAGTAGAATAAAAATTTGTCAATATATTTTCAGTACCTATATTTGTCAATATATTTTCAGTACCTATATTTGTCAATATATTTTCAGTACCTATCACTTAAAAAATGTAACTATTTTTTTACTTACTGCAACACTGCGTATTTAGAAGATTTTTCAAAAACTGCTCCATTTTCATTGTGAAAATCCTATACAAGATTGGAATTTGAGCTGATAGAAAGCAGATGGTTCATTTCAATCTCTACAGTCTCTCTGAGCTTATGTACAGTTTTACGGTGCGTACCGCAGTCTTTAGGATATACAGCAGTCCCTACCGTAATAGTAACGCATGATTTTCTACCCAAAAGCTTCCATAATCCCTTTGATTCTCTCTGTGTTATTACAACTGGAAGCACCGGTGCATCAGCGTCAACTGCAATAGCAAAAGCGCCGTCACTAAATTTACGTAAATGCTCACAATATAATTCAATGCCGCCCTCCGGGTATACGCCTACCACTCTGCCTTTTTTTACAGCATCGGTCATTTCATTCATAAAGTTACGCAAACCTTTTATAGTTGTGTTAATAGGCACACAATCAAAAAAGCGAATTGCCGGACCAACAAAGGGAATTTTAAAATTCCCTTCCATAGAAGTATACACCATTTTTCTTGGTGAAACTAAGGTGCCCATCCATGTGCAATCCATAGGATGTATATGGTTACAAGTCACCACAAAGCCTCTTTGTTTTTTACTCAGCTCTTTAATCTTCTTTCTACCTACATACTTAAGCCCAAAATACAACTTATTCATAAGAATTAACAGAGGAATTGCAAGACCAAAGTAAACAAGAAAGCCCAAAACACGGCGAAAAACACTGGTAGGCAATAACCGGTCTGTTTTCTCTGTATGCTTAACAGAAAACCTTTCCTCTGTTTCAAGCGGATACTGATAAAATTCGGACGACGTCCCCTCACAGACTACCGATCCTTTATCATGAAAAGCGGTCTCGGGTGTAACAGAAGAAAAAACCGCCTGCTCCTCTTCATTAAGCGCCTCTGACAGTGTAATATTGCGACTATCTACCATAACCATTCTCCTTAAAGTCGTTTATTGCATCGTGGAACATAATCTCCGCCTGCTTTACAGATTCCGATACACGATACGTATTTCCCTGCATCGCATATTTAGTTGACATAACCGCTTTTACTTCAGGATGTTCAATCCAATAGTCAATTTTCTTTGCTAAATCATCAGGATTATCCACCTCAAACAAACTTCTGTCATCCAACGCAAATTGTACTGTTGCCGATTTAGGAGAATTACATATCACAGGCACAAGTCCGCAGGAAAATGCCTCCATGCAAGCAATCGCTTCAATTTCAACATATGCCGCATGTACATATAAATCACAGGAGTTAATCAACGTAATCAACTCCTGTTTAGAGTAGAAGCCAAATATAGGAGGATTTTTCATTTTTTCCCCCTGCTTGCGCAAAGCCTTCTCACACGGACCGCTTCCTGCAAGATACACCTGAATTTGGTTAGCATATTTAGAACGCTGTACCGCCTTTAGCAAAATATGCTGTTTTTTTTCATAAGAAAGCCTGCCAATCATTAAAATATTAAACTTGTCAGGATCTGTCACTTTCTCCACCTGCATAGGTCGAAAACAGTCTTCAACACCGTTGCTGATAACATATAACTTCTGCTTATATCCATGCTTACGCAACTCACCGGCAATAAAATGCGAAGGGCAATGAATATGGCGAAAACTCTTATAAAAATACCGATGCAAAAAACGGTAAATACCTACAGACATGGGCTCTAATTTCTCGCAATGAATATTATATGTAATATTTTCCGGCTGCAAATGAAAGGCTGCTGAAATGGGAATCTTCATTTGCCGTGCAATTTTAGCCCCCTTGCGCTCAAAAGGTAACGGCAACAAAAAATGTATGATATCTGCCCCTTTAAAAGCTTTACGGAAAACCTTTTCATCGGGAGTTGCAAAACAAAAGCCGTTTTTGTGGCTTATTTTAGTAATGAAGCGATAGGTTGCCTCCGGCACGCCAAACATATCTTTACCAGATTCTCCGATGGCGACAACCCGTACTTGATGCCCTCTCCGCTTGAGCATCTCAGCAAAACGGCGGGCAGTCATAGTGGTTCCGTTATTCACTTGATCAAACATATCAACTACAAGAACAATTCTCAAGTCAAACCTCCAACTAACTTCTATCAGATATTTGCTGAAAGGCCGGCCCTTCGGCAAATATCTATATTTCAAGCTAACTGTAACTTATTTCTAAATTTTTAACAAAGTATTATATAATCATACATAATTATTTAAAATCAGTCAATATATCTTGCTGGTATTACGCTTATTTTGCCACATTATTTTGTATATTGCCTTGTAAAAAGCTTTTAATATTCTCAGCGGCAATTTGTATCAATCTGTTTCTTGCATCCTTAGAAGCCCACGCAATATGGGGTGTAATTACGCAATTTTTTGCTGTCAATAATGGATTATCCGCTTTTGGCGGTTCAACTGATAGTACATCTAACGCAGCCGCACATAATTGATTACCGTTCAAAGCATCCGCCAAAGCCTGCTCATCAATGATTTGTCCGCGGGCTGTGTTAATTAAAATGGCTGAAGGCTTGACGAGTGCCAATGTTTCTTTGTTAATCATACGTTCTGTATCTGGAGTGAGCGGACAATGAATCGTAATAGCATCGCTTTCACGCAGCAGCTCCTCCCGACTAACCTGACGGCATCCTTGAGGCATTTCTTTTTTTGAACGGCTGCTGACCAGTACGTTCATCTGTAATGCTTGGGCAATTTGTGCAACTGCCCGGCCAATATTACCAAAACCAATAATCCCCAATGTACTGCCAGCAACATCAATCAAATCGGAATTCCAATAGCAGAAATGACGGCTGTTGACCCAATCTCCCTGATGTACGCTTTGATTATGTTGTGCAATATGATTGGTAATATGAAACAGCATAGCAAAGGTAAACTGAGCGACCGCCGATGTACAATAAGTTGGTACGTTGCAAACAGGAATCCCCCGTGTATATGCCGCCTGACAGTCAATAACATTAAAGCCGGTTGAAAGAGTTCCAATATATTGCAGTTTTGGTAAATTCAAAATGGTGTGGGCCGTTAATACCGTTTTATTGGTGATTAAAATTTCTGCATCTTTGGCACGGTCTATAATTTCTTCCGGTTTTGTAAATTCGTAAACCATGACATCTCCAAGAGCCTCAATAGGCGCCCAACTCACATCACCTGGATTAGTAGTGTAACCGTCTAAAATACATATACGCAAAATAGATCCTCCATACTCTGTAAATTTTAATATTTTTCTACTATTTGTATTGATTATACCATAAAAAATATAGTATAGCAATTTGAAACTATCGGAAAATCTACCTGTTTCGTCATTGACCGTTGTCCCATTTCAAAATATAATAATAAATAATCTACAAACAGATACTTTATACCGGAATTTAAAAAATCAACATGAGAAAGGAAGTTTGATCTTGAAATCAGTCATTGAAACAACTCATCTTCTGAATTTAAATGAAACAGCCGCCGCTGCACTGTTAAGACACTGTACCTATCCGTGGGAGGCGCTGCCTTCTATTGGCAGCTTTATTAAAGAATTTGGCAAAACATTGCCTAAAGAAGATTATGAGCAACGCCAAGAAAATATCTGGATCGCCCGCTCTGCAAAAATATTTCCCTCGGCATATCTTGCAGGTCCTCTGATCATCGGCCCAGATACCGAAGTGCGACACTGCGCATTTATCCGCGGCAACGCTTTGATTGGCGCAAACTGTGTCGTAGGCAATTCCACAGAATTAAAAAATATCATTTTGTTCAATAACGTACAGGTTCCTCATTACAATTACGTAGGCGATTCCATTTTAGGCTACAAAGCGCATATGGGCGCAGGATCTATTACCTCTAATGTGAAATCAGACAAATCTTTAGTAGCCGTCAACTGTTGCGGGGAAAAAATAGAAACAGGGTTAAAAAAATTCGGCGCCATTTTGGGAGATTATGCTGAAATTGGTTGCAATTCTGTGTTAAACCCCGGTTCAATTATCGGATCAGGCACGCATATTTATCCTCTTTCCATGGTACGGGGGATTATACCTCCACAGCATATTTACAAATCTGCAAAAGAAATTATTCCGAAAAAAGACCAGCTATAAAAACGTAGTTTTTCTCTTCCTTTTTTTCACAGTATTCTGTATAATGTAAGCAAATTATTACAATCGAAAGGCAGACATTGTATGACAAAACAGAAAAAAGTTGCCGTAATCGGCAATATATCCAGCTTTGATAAATGTTCCATCACCACCGCTCTGCCTATTTTCGCAGCTAGCGGCGGTATTGAGACTTATCCGCTGCTGACCGCTATCGTCGCCTCCCGCGACAATGATATTGATAGTCCCGACTACTGCGATTTAACCAACAATATGCCCACCGTAGCAGAGTACTGGCGTTCCCAAAAACTGAAGCTGGACGGTTTACTCTGCGGATTTTTAGGATCTCCGGAACAGGCAAACGTAGTGGCCGATATTTTTACACACTGTAAAGCACAACCCTCGCTGGCTCTATTAGACCCTATTATGGGTGACCATGGACAAATGTATGGCTCTATCTCCAAAGAAATGGTCAGCGCAATCGGCAAGCTATGCCAAAAAGCAGATATCATTGTACCTAATGTAACTGAAGCTTGTCTAATTTTAGGAGAGCCTTACAAACCCGGGCCTTACACCAGAGAATATATTCAAAGTTTATTGATACGATTAAGCAATCTGGGTCCGCGTCTTGTGGTAATTACCGGCGTGTGGTTCAGCAAATTTCTGGCAGGCGCTGCGGGTTACAATACAGTGGACGGCAGCTTCACCTATGCTTTTTCAGGTCGTATCAAAGGCGAATATAAAGGCGTAGGCGATGTATTTAATAGCGTGCTGTTAAGCAGTTTGCTGCATAGTATGAAGTTTCGAAACGCATTGCAGTTTGCAGTAGACTTTACCCACAAAAGTATTGTAACGCAAACCCAAGTTGAAAATAAGTCTGATGATTCATTTTCATACGGCATTGACTTTGAAATGAATCTACCATGGATTATTCAGACCTTCAACGCTGATAAACCATGACGCAAACCAACTGTAAAGCATTTATGCATAACATGAAGAAAAAGGAGGAAAGCATTTACAGATTTAAAAAAATACGCTATAATAAAATGGCATTTTATTCTTGATAAAATGTTTATAAATATAGTATGATATATCATATTATACCGCAAAGGAGGCTTTTCATTGTATGCTGAGTAGCCAGGTTTTTGAAAGCGCACTATCTATTACGATGTTTGTGCTGAGAATCTTGGTACCTGTATTATCGACCGTGGTATTAACACGGTGTTTTATTTCACTAAAGCGTGGCAGACGAAAAGAAGAGCCTGTTGTGTTATTAGAGGATTTGGCAAGCGGATTTTCTATTCCCGTTTTGTACTGGGAAAACTCTATAGGGCGCAGTAAAAGCTGCGACATCATTCTGCCGGACAACACAGCCAGCCGAGACCACGCTGTATTATACCGACGTTCCAGCGGTTGGCTAATTACCGACACAAACTCTAAAGCCGGTACTTATATAAACGGTAAAAAAATCAAAACAGCTACACAAATTATTCCTGGCGATGTTTTGACCATCGGAGCCTCACAGCTAGCTTTACGCCGCGTCAGTGATCGAACATTGTTTCATCACAAAAAAAAATCTGTAAAAGTTTCCAACAAACGCGCCCCCGCTCCTGCCGGCTTATTGGCATTAACGGGTATCATTCATCTGTTGCTAACCGTACAATGCTGCTTTGCAGGCAATACGTTTAGCCCGATGCCATTTATTCCGTTCGGTATTTTACTAATCATGTCGTGGGGCATGTACTTAATTTCGCACAAGCTGTTAGGCCGGGTCAGTTTTGAAGTAGAAACTTTTGGATTATTACTGAGCGGCATCGGCATTATGCTACTGTGTGCAGAAGACTTTTCGCTAATTTATGTACAGATGGGCGGCATGCTATTAGGACTGTTGCTATTTGGCTTTTTAATCTGGTTTATGGGAAATGTAAATCGTGTCATGAAAGCTCGATTATGGATTGCAATTGCAGCGATTCTGCTGTTTGCCTTAAACCTAATTATCGGTACCGAAGCAAACGGCTCTAAAAACTGGATTAACCTTGGCTTTATTAGCATACAGCCCTCCGAGTTTATTAAAATTGCCTTTATCTTTGTAGGTACCTCTACATTAGATAAGCTTCAGACAGCCAGAAATTTAGGTGGTTTTTTAGGATTTACCGCTCTGTGTTTAGGTGCTCTGATGTTAATGAAAGACTTTGGTACGGCATGTATCTTTTTCGTTGCGTTTATCATCATTGCGTTTATGCGTTCGGGCAATATTCGTACCATTTTATTAGTACTCTCCGGCTCTGCTCTGGGTGCGTTTCTTATTTTGCGATTTAAACCGTATATAGCTGAACGCTTTCGAGCATGGCGGCACGTCTGGGAATATGCTGACACCACCGGCTACCAGCAAACTAAAGTGCTGATGTATGCGGCCAGCGGCGGTTTATTCGGCGTAGGACTAGGTAATGGTTATCTTAAACATATATTCGCTGGTGACAGCGATCTGGTCTTTGGTATGATTTGCGAGGAAATGGGATTGATTATGGGGGTAATTGTTGTCACAGCCATTGCCATGCTCATTTTATTTGCCCGCAACGATGCCACCCGCAGCCGTTCAACCTTTTATTCCATTTCGGCATGTGCCGCTTCCGGTTTACTATTGTTTCAGACCTGTTTAAATGTATTTGGCGCAACCGACGTACTCCCATTGACTGGCGTAACTTTACCATTTATCAGTCTTGGAGGTTCCAGCATTATGGCGGCATGGGGGTTGCTTGCCTTCATCAAAGCGTCTGACGAACGCACCTATGCGGCAAGGAGGAAGCGTAAATGAAAACAACCGGCTTACGCTCCTTGATTCTTTACATCATTGGAATTGGCTTTCTGGCAGGCATTATATTTTTTATTTGCAGCTACTTTATACAAGGCGGCACATGGGCGATTCGCCCATCGAACGCACATATTACCAATAACGGTCAATTGGCATACTCCGGTGAAATTACCGACCATGACGGCAATTTGCTTTCCTATAGTAAAGACGGCGTACAGCAATATCACGACAATGCGTTGATTCGCCGCGCCACACTCCATGTAATAGGTGATCCAAACGGGTACATTTCCACCGGCGCCCAATACGCATTCCGTACGCAATTGTCTGGCTTTAACGCTCTAACCGGTGTGGTTTCTCCCTTTGGCAATGCCATTACCGGCAGCAACATTAAGCTGACTATTAGTTCCGAGGTCTCTGCTGCTGCACTACAGGCTCTAGGAGACAAGAAAGGCGCAGTTGCTGTTTATAATTACAAAACAGGTCAAGTACTTTGTCTGGTAAGCAGCCCAACATTTGATCCATTACAAATACCTTCAGATATTGAAACTAACAGCAGCTATGAAGGTGTTTATTTAAATCATGCGTTATCCTCAGCCTATACACCCGGCTCTATTTTTAAAATTATTACGTCTGCCGCAGCAATTGAAAAAATACCAGATTTAGACACCCGTACCTTTCATTGCGCTGGTTCTACTGTAATAAACGGCGAAACCATCCATTGTGATTCCATTCATGGCGATATCAGTTTTGAAAATGGTCTGGCACAGTCCTGTAACGTTGTATTTGCACAATTATCTGTAGAATTAGGTAAAGACTCTATGACAACATATGCCGATCAATTAGGCTGTAACACCAATTTTTATTTGGATGGTAATCCTAGTGCCATGAGCGTCTACAATGTAGATAGCGCTGACGATAATTCACTGGCATGGTCAGGTATTGGTCAATATAGCAATACTGTTAATCCGTTTCACATGATGATTTTAACAGGCGCCATTGCAAACGGCGGCACACCTGTAGAACCATATATTATTCACAGCGTAACAAACAGTATTGGGCTGCAAACCAAAATCGGCAAAACTAAAACCGGTACGACTATGCTCAAACAATCTACCGCCCTAGAGCTGCAGCGTCTTATGCGCCGCACAGTAAGCAATTTCTACGGGGATTCTATGTTTCCCGGTTTACAGGCGGCAGCAAAAACAGGCACCGCCGAAATCGGTGAAAATAAAATTCCCACAGGCTGGATCATCGGCTATTGTCAGAATGAAAATGTACCTCTTGCGTTTGCCGTAGTCGTCGAAGAAGGTAATTACGGCAGGTCATCAGCGGGTACTGTAGCAAATACAGTATTACAGAAAGCTGCGTCACTGTATACATAAAAACAATCGTATTGTAAACACTAAAATAAAAATTTGAAATAAGGAGAAATTTTAAATGGCAGTTATTACACTAACATCAGAAAACTTTAACAAAGAGGTACTACAATCAGACGTACCAGTATTGGTGGATTTTTGGGCTCCATGGTGCGGTCCATGCCGTATGGTGTCTCCAATTATTGATGAAATTGCAGGTGAGGTATCGGGTACTGCAAAGGTTGGTAAAATTAACGTTGATGAACAAAATGAATTGGCTTCTCAATATGGCGTTATGAGTATTCCGACCGTCTGTGTATTCAAAAATGGTGAGGTTATCGTTTCCTCTGTCGGCGCAAAATCAAAAGAAGAATTTTTATCGATGCTCAATCAAGGTTAAGTTTTATATTACTTACAGGCTTACAGACGATAATTTCTGCAAGCCTGTTTTTGATTTATTTTAGATACCGTTTATAGTACCAATATAAAAAAGAGGTTGAACAAATGGCCACCACAACAGAATTTATTGAATATGTTTGTCAGCAAATTGAAAATACAGGGGATATTCGCTATAGAAAAATGTTTGGAGATTATATGGTTTATGTAAATGATAAACCCATTTTGTTGGTCTGTGACAATACCGTATACGTAAAAAAATTGGATTGCCTAAATGATTTTATGATAGACGCCTCCACAAACATTCCTTATAAAGGAGCGAAAGAACATTATATTCTTGACATAGATAACCGTAATTTTTCTGAAAAAGTCATCAATATTTTAGAGCCTATTACACCGATTCCAAAATCTAAAAAGAAGAAACCTACAAAATAAAACCTTACTGCTAAAAGAGTCTGTCTTGCACAGCAGAATGTAAATTAGCAATTTAGTTTTTCATACAAGTACGTTAAAGCAAATATTTAATCAGATAAAACATTATGCATAGTTTTCCCTTTATATATTATGCTTATTATAATATATAAAGGGAAAATGCTTACAAGGAGTAATTTTTATGAAATCAAAATTTATAGTATGTGTACTTTTCACTTTGGTTGCTGGCTCTACGTTTATAATAGGCTGCGATCATAATACCTACAAAGATATATCCTCCAGCGATACCGTTGTTTCTTCCCAATCGGATACAATTCCTGATATTGTAAACAGTACACCGCCAAACAACAACACGGTATCCTCCACCCCTGTTTTTAGCGAACACTTAGGTGAAATTACAGACGGTGTATTTACCTCTACCGATGGAATCTACCAAATAATTATACCACAAAATATAAATTTGATTACGGCTACCGATACTACTGCTGTATTTTCCTCAGATGACGAAAATACAAATATTACAATTTTATCTGAAACAAATAACGGACAGTATGAAGATTTAAGTCAACAAACTCTTGAGGCAATTTACCAACAATTATATACAGAAATAACTGTAACCGATTTTTCAATAACAGCCGACAGCGACAAGCAAACCGATTGCCGCCTATCTTTTACCGGTCTTCATAATGGAGCAACAACACAGGTATATGTATATAAAGCTATCACTGAAAAGCGGGTTATTACAATTCAGATATCTGCTTCTCCAGATAAAGAAAATACTGCTAATTTGCTAGATATTATGTCCCAATCTCTTATATTTAGTTAATTAAGCAATGAAAAAAGGAGTCTCTCAAACTAAGTTTGAGAGACTCCTTTAAATTAAAGTAATATAAATATAGCATTTATAATGGAATTGTTTTAGCTGTAAAACTATAATAAAACAATTTTATATTTACGCTATCATACTGATAAAATATTTTACATAGGTTCAGCAAATACTCAAATTGCTTTACTAATTTTACAAAACTCCATATATAGGATGCAGGTAATAATAATTCAAACTATATATGCTGTTTGTTAGCTAACAAAACCTTTACAAAATAAAAATCCCTATATACTCTCTTTAAACCCCCAATGCCGGGAACAACAGGAATAATGATACAATACCAATGGATATATTCAAAACGCCCGCTATTTTGGTCAGAATTCGATTACCTGTATACCAACCTGGAATCAGAGTAAGCAACAACAGGTCAATCAACACAAAATCTACAGCTAAAGGCCAAATCAATCCTCTTTTAAATGACATATAGGTAAAGATAATTGTCAAAACCAAGCAACACGCAAAAAAGTGTGCTAACACTTTTTTATCTCCGCCTTTGAGAAAGAAAAATCCAACCATAACCCAGAAGAATCCAAAGAAACCGAACACAGTTCCTAGGAAGATACTATTGCTACCGGCTACGGCAAACCAATACATCCAAAGAGAAGTAAACAGTTGAGTAACACCGCCAAAAATAATAGCAATGTAACCTAAGGAACGAGTCAGCTTGGTAAAGTCAGCGCCCTTAACGCCAATTCCAAGCTGCTCCAACCCAAAACACATAACAGCAACGAATAAGCCAAAAATACCAATCGCTTCAGGATTTACAGCCATAAAACAACTCCCTTTTTAATTAATTTTTTTATTATAAAAATTAACCATCTATGCTTAACTATATTTATGTACTACTTAAAATGTTTATGCTTTGTTTACCTAAGGTTACACTGAATAATATTATTAATTAAGCGTCTTCCCGGAAAATCTGCCATTACCATTCCACAATAGCGAATATTATTATTGACTAAATAATCTGATGTAAGTGTATTGGTTCCCTGAAAATAAATAGTTGCAAAACAAAGAAACCAAGAGCCACGTGGAAAATCAGGATAATAGTGCGCAAATCCCGGATGAGTTAATCCAGTAGATAATTGAGGTGCATTAGTTTGAGGAGCCGTCTTTCCACTGGCAACAAAATATGGCATACTACCACCAGAGCCGCTTAAATAGTTCATGTAAATAGTAGAATCTGCTTTAGCATTAGAACGGTTAATTTGATTTTTTATTTTTTCCCACTTGGAATAAAGATCCCAATTGGTGCCTAAATGGTAACTGTCTTGTTTGTTGATATTGCGATAGTTAATACCATATTGATTTAGTGACCAAACATCAGAAAGTAACACTAATTTACCTCTAACCTCGCCCACAGTTGGATTTTGGCTATATCCTCTATAGAAAATCTGATAATAACGGTTATAATAATATTTAAAAGCCTGTTCCATTTTGCTATCGCTCACACTGGAATTCTCTTGTTTCAAGCGCATAAACACCGATTCTGTGGGATTTTCCTGCAAGAACTGTTTTACAGTGCTCAAAACGTCTTCAAAATTATACCCGAGATTAGCAGAGCCATGGTAACAAGTTAAAGAATGATCATTATCATAATTTACACGAATATCAATCACTCGTATGCCGCTCATCAGCTGTTCTCGAAGACTGGCAGTTTGAGTACGTGTAATATCTCGACCTGTTAAATTTTCTCCGAAAGCCATAGAATCATGAGTACCCGGAAGTGATAAATCACTCACCCGTCTGTTATTTGGCAGCCAATCCATCCAGCCAGACCTTGTTTGAGACCTGTTGCCTTCATTCCAATAATCTGTTCCATCATATGCATATACACTTCCTGCACTGATTGCTATTAGCAATACAACTGCCAATATGGCTAAAAAACTTTTTTTCATACCTAAACCCTTTCTTTCCAACTATTGTACTATTTCGTATCTTCCGTTTTAAGTATAACACATATTGTTATGAAAATAAACAATTTTTTACACAATTATTAATTTTTTTAGAATTATGTATAATTATGTTCATCTAATATCTAAATGTTTGCGTATGTTTTGAATATTATTGTTGAATATGCCGGTTATTTTGCTGGCTCTAAAATCCTCAAACTAATACAATATTTATTAATACATGCGCGCAATTTTTTTTAAACGCTCAATAATTGGAATCTTCTGCGGGCAAATCTGCTCACATTTCCCGCATGCAACACAACGTTTTGCCATAACGCCGCTAATATTCCCTTGTATCTTTAAGCAATTTTTGACTGCATCTATGTCCCCATCTGCCAGTATAAATTGATTATATGACTCCATCATTTGTGGAACAGCAATATCAACAGGACAAGTATCACATTTAATACAACCGATGCACATAGAATTTATTTTACACAATATTTATCGTCCCTTCTCCCTTACCTAATCTCCATATTCCTTATAAAAATGATTAATTGCATAAGCAACACCATCCTCTGTGTTAGCCAGTGTAATAAAATCTGCCGCTCGCTTTACTTCCGGCACACCATTTTCCATTGCCACAGAAATACCTGCCTGTTCCAGCAGCTCAACGTCATTTAAACTGTCGCCAATAGCCATAACCTGTTCCATGGAATAACCAAACTGCCCGCACAACCATTTAACAGCCTGCGCTTTACTTGTTTTCAAGGCGCTTACCTCAATATTAGTTTGATAAGATGCAGTAAGCGCCACCGTTCCCAATTTGCTTAATTGTTGCCGAAGCTTCTCTAGTAAAGAGACGTCTGCCATTTTGAGGTTTATATTTTCAATTCCACCATCTTGCTGCGCTGTCAAAGCGTAAATATCGTCAACTGGCTCTCTGGTTTTCAAAACATAAGACATATATGCCGGAGTCGTTCCATAGCAGGAAAGATTGTGTAAAAAATGCGGTTCAGTATAAACCTTGCCCTGTATAATCACTTCTATCATCACATCATAACAAGCTGCCGCATCTAAAACACAAAGAGCAACATCCTTACTTAATACATGCTGATAAACCCTTCTCCCTGAGGGTAAATGATCTATTGCAGCGCCGTTTGAGGTTATTACATATGATATACCTGAGATTGCTGTTATTTCAGCGGGCAAAGCACAAAGCGCTCTGCCTGTACATGGCACTACCGTTACCTGCTTTGTCAAAATATATTTTAAGGCTTTTTTTACTTTTATAGACAAGGTAGTATCTTTATGCAGTGTGGTACCATCCAAATCAATTGCTAATAATTTTATACTCAAGGCTTCCTCCTTATGCCAATATGATATGGTTTATTTTACGTAGTTAAGTACGGGCAACGCCTGTTTTTTTAGCCGCTTCTTTCACTGCGGCAGCCACAGCCCTTGCAACATCTTTATTAAATGGATCTGGTATAATGTAGTCAATACGCAGCTGTTCTTCGTGAACCAAACCTGCAATGGCATAAGCTGCCGAAATTTTCATTTCATCGTTAATTTCTTTTGCCCGAACATCTAAAGCACCTCGGAAGATGCCGGGAAATGCCAATACGTTATTAATTTGATTGGGAAAGTCAGAACGACCTGTACCGACTACCTTGGCTCCGGCTGCAATGGCATCCTCCGGGAAAATTTCCGGCACGGGATTTGCCATAGCAAAAATAACAGGATTCTTTGCCATAGACTGCACCATTGCTTTTGTTACACAGCCGGGTACAGACACGCCAATAAAGATGTCAGCGCCTTTCATTACTTCCTCAAGAGATCCTTTTTTACATTGACGGTTGGTCATCTGCGCCATTTCCTGCTTCACTTGATTCAAATCGTCACGTCCCCGATAAATTGCCCCTTGACGGTCGCATAAAATCACATCTTTAAGTCCCATAGCCATCAACAGCTTTGTACAGGCAATTCCTGCCGCTCCGGCGCCGTTTACAACAACCGATACATCCTTTATATTTTTTTCTACAATTTTTAATGCGTTTATCATAGCGGCCGCCGTGACCACCGCTGTGCCGTGCTGGTCGTCATGGAATACTGGAATATCCAGCTCCTGTTTTAAGCGCGTTTCAATTTCAAAGCAACGAGGCGCTGAAATATCCTCTAAATTGATTCCCCCAAAAGTAGGCGCAATCATTTTTACTGCCTGTACAATTTCGTCCGTATTTTGCGAAGCAAGACAGATTGGAAAGGCGTCCACACCAGCAAACACTTTAAACAATACGCTTTTCCCCTCCATAACCGGCATCCCTGCCTCAGGCCCTATATCTCCCAGCCCTAAAACTGCCGTACCATCTGTCACCACTGCTACCAAATTCCATTTGCGGCAATACTCGTATACATCGCTTTCGTCCTGATTAATTTGCATACAAGGCGCAGCAACACCTGGGGTATACGCAATAGACAAATCATCTTTTGTCTCTACAGGACACACAGGTACAATTTCAATCTTACCTTTCCATTCCAAATGCTTTTCTAAAGCAGCTTTTACGTAATCCATGGTTATAACTCCTTTTATATCTGAATATCTTATAAGCATTATTCAAATTATTCATTTTAGTATACCAATAATTTGGTTAAACCGCAATATAAAAGAATTTATGATTAAATTATAAAAAATTTAATATAAACCCTTTACAATTTCCAAAATTATCTATATAATATAAAATAACAAATATATGAATTATGAAATTTTAAGTGTATATTCCATATTTATACATCTGTTGCGATTGTTTTTATTAAGTATTCAGAATATTTGTTAAATACCAAGAGCATAAAATCTTTTTAAATATGCTCAATAAATATATGGAAAATCGTCACATAGTTATCACAAACAGGAGTCATAATAAAATCATAATAGCCATTCTGGACTACGAATTATAGAAAGGACAAATAACTATGCGTAACGATTATCCATATCAACCACAGAACCAAAATGAACAAAACATTTCAGAGGCACAATGGCAAGCTCCGGAACAGAACAACTATACCGAACAATATGTACAGTGGGACGGCAGTCATTATCATGGCGTTTACCCTCAAAGCGATATATCCAGCGGCATAGATTTGGACGGAGGCTATCCCCCCCCTAAGCAACAGATGCCTAAACGGCATGTTAAAACATGGGTCAAAATTGTCAGCTGTGTAGCGGCTTGTTTTGTTGTTTCAGCAACATCTATTGGCGGATTTATCGGGTTGGTAAACATCGGTGCAATTCCATTTTCATCCACTGCCTCTAATAATGCAAGCGCTGCTTTTCCTATTACAAAAATAGAAAACAGCGATACTGCACCAACCTCTACTATTACAGGAAAGCTTACCACTGAAGAGGTTGCGCAAAAAGTGATTCCTTCAGTTGTATGTATACAAGCTTACAGTAATACAAACAACTATCAGGGGCTTTATCAAGGAGACAGTAACTTTTCTAAATCCGGTGAAGGTTCTGGTATTATTGCTTCATCCGATGGTTATATTATTACAAATGCACACGTGATTGAAGGTTCTACCTCACAAAAAGCAGTTTTATCTGACGGAACAACATACGAGGCCACTGTAATCGGTACCGATACTGCTACCGACCTTGCGCTAATTAAAATTGAAGCAACTGACCTGCAATCCGCAGAATTTGGTTCTTCTGATGATATGCAGGTGGGTGAACAGGTTATTGCAATCGGTAACCCGGGCGGTATCCAGTTTAACTCGTCTGTTACAGTCGGCTATGTTTCCGCATTAAATCGTTCTATTACTTATAATGGATATGATATGACATGTATTCAAACAGATGCAGCTATCAACCCAGGTAACTCTGGTGGTGCACTAGTTAATATGTACGGGCAGGTAATTGGTATAAATTCAGCTAAAATTACCGCAACCGGTTTTGAAGGCTTAGGTTTTGCTATTCCGATTAACTCTGCACAACCAATTATTAACAATTTAAAACAATACGGCTATGTAAAAGATCGTGCTATGCTTGGTATATCCGGTCAATATATTGATTCGATGACAGCACGTTTTTACGGTTTGACACAAGGCTACAGCGTTGTAAAATTAAACGCCAATGTTTCTGAGGCCGGTATTCAAAAAAGCGATATTATCACTTCAATTGATGGTACAAAAGTTGAATCAGAAACAGCAATACAAAATGTAATTAACCGTAAAAAACCCGGTGACACAGTATCACTGGAGATATACCGCCCTGCATCAAACGAAACATTTACAGCCACGGTGACTCTAACAGAGTACACTCCTATTAATTAGCTTACGACAAACTTTTTCATATATCTTCTTTCCCGAATAGAGCAGTTTAAACTGCTCTATTCACTTTTTATTCCATTACTTTATTATCTTTCATTGAAAAATGTATGGAGTATATATTACTTGCATCTGATAAAAGCTCTTAGCAATCAGCTGATACAATTCTAAAAACTTTTAAACTTTATAGTATTACGCTAGTAAGCATGTAAAAATTGATAGCAACTAGAATGAATACCCAAATAAAAAAGGACGTTCTTTTTTTAAGAACGTCCTTTTTTCAAATACGCTATGTAGCCTTATGAAGCCAGCCAATTGATTCTGTTTTGCTGCAGCGCTTCCTCAAAAGTATCTGGATGCTGTGGCTTTGTACCACCTTTTACGCTGTACCACCCATCTGGATACAGCACAGTTGGATTCCACGACGCCTTACTCACATCTACCGATGACTCTTCACCTTCACGCACCTTACGGGCCACAATTACTGTTCTAAAATCATCCAGTTCGTAAGAACAAGTGGAAAGCAGCACAATCTGATCACCCGGAGCTATGTCTACATCTGTTTGGAATAAGGAACGAATACGAATTTGATAAACAAAATTCATAAAATCGCTGTCATTTGCAAATCCGGTCCTCAAATATTGAAATGGTTCTCCATGACTGTACAAGGTATTGGTTTTAAATACCGAGAAAATTTTCCATTTGCCTCTCGAGTGCACCGTATCTAGCTCAAAAGTGGGATGCTCCTTATAATAATCCAAACCTCCGTACTGCAATAAACTGCCAAACATTCTACCGTCGTTCATGCTATGACCATAAACAATCAGGCTTTGCGAATTGGGGGCAGACAAATCAAAGTTATTTCTCGCATCAAAAAACAAACTTCCGTATTTACTGTATTTTTCCTCATAATCCAAATATAAGTAATGCTCTGGGTCGTCCTGAGAAGATTGCAGAACAGGATAATCTATGATTGTATCGGGAATACGCATCCAGCCTTTTATATCAGGATTAATGCTTTGTAATTCCCGAAATCTTTGCAAATAATCATCATTTTCACCATTTTGCAATTCTACATTTTGAGCATGATAAATTTGCTGTACACGGTTGGCATTGCGATCTACTATAGCCGGCTGTATTACCATTTCCCAAAGTAAAATTCCACCTGTTACTAAAAACGTAATCAAAGCAACGATAAAAATAATTTTACGTATGGTCTCTCCCGCTCTATCACCCTTCCATGGTAATACAGCAGCAATCCATGGTCGTTTTTGTTTTGCTTGATATTTTGCCAAATCAGCACCCCCTAATTATTTTCTGTCTATCATGCAATAGGATTTAACCCCTGCAAATAACGGCGCAGTATATCAAGAGCAGTGGATGATGAAATAGTACGGTAGTATTCACGGCTTCTCTGCACAGTTTTTGCGCCTCCTAATTTTTTAATCCATGTTTGTGTGCCGTTGGTAAAACCAATATAAACAAGTCCTACCGGCTTTTCGTCAGAGCCACCTGTAGGTCCTGCAATTCCTGTAATACCAATTCCATAGGTACTGCCTGCTTTTTTACGAACACCCTCCGCCATAGCTTTTGCCACTTGCTCACTAACCGCTCCGTATTGCCGCAGCATATCATCCGAAACATCAATCAGCATGTGCTTAATTCGGTTGGAATACGTACAAACGCCCATTTCAAATACTTTGGAAACACCTGCAATATCTGTCAAACGCTTGGACAGCAAACCGCCCGTGCAAGATTCTGCTGTTGCCACCGTTTCACCCCTTGCCGACAGCAAGTGAAAGACAGCCTGTTCCAAAGTATCTACATTTACACCATACACTACATCGCCCAAAATTGCAACTATCTCTTTTGTCACCGGCTCGCATATTGCTGCAGCCTGCTGCTTTGTTTTTGCCTTTGCCGTCACACGCACAAACATTTCACCGTCTTTGGCATACGGTGCAGCCGTAGGGTTTTCGCCCTCTAAATAGGGAGCGATTTGCTGTGCAACAGCTCCTTCTCCTTTACCAAACACATGTATATTGTCAGAGTAAATCGCCGCCTGCTCTTTCTCCTGCAAAAACGGAACTGCATAACGGTACAGCATTGGCTTAAGTTCCGATGGTGGACCCGGAAACATCATAATCATTTTTCCCTCGTCCGTAGTCACGACACAGCCGGGCGCTGTACCTGCATCGTTGGGCAGTACTGTGCAGTCTTTGGGCAACAGCGCCTGCTTAAATTGATTTTCACTACAAGATCTGCCCGCAAAATACTGTTCAATCCGCTGCCGACTACCTGCATCCTCTACTAAAGGCTTACCCGCTACCGCCGCAATGGTTTCTTTTGTCAAATCATCTTTGGTGGGACCCAGTCCGCCAGTGGTAATGACCAAGTCACTGCGCACTAACGCTTGCTGCAACGCCTGCCGCAAACGTTCTTCATTATCACCAACTGTGCAGGCATACAACATATTGATTCCCAAATCAGACAAAGCTTGTGCTACAATGGTGGTATCGGTATTAACGGTATGACCCAATAATAATTCTGTACCTACTGATATGATTTCTGCATTCATAGCATCATTTCCTTTCATAACAGCAATCAAGCTGGTAATCTTGATATATAATTTATATTTCAAATAATATTATAGGCAAAATACCGGCAATCCAAACAGTGTTTTATATCACTGACCGCTGTGATACCCGATTTTAATATAACGGGCGGCATCTGTACATTCTTGCACCAATTCATCTATATTCAATTCAGATTCTTCTTTTTCCACAAACACAGGAATCGGTTTTGTTTTTGGATGTTTGGGTGTAAATATGGTACAGCAATCTTCATATGGTTCAATCGAAATATCAAAGGTTCCAATACGATGCGCTATCGCAATAATCTCTGTTTTGTCCATGCCAATTAGCGGACGGAACACCGGCATCGTTGCCGCAATGTCCGTACAGCCAATTGCCTGCATGGTTTGACTGGCTACCTGCCCTAAACTTTCTCCCGTTATCAAAGCGCTGCATCCTTCCTTTTGTGCAATGCGTTCTGCGGCTCTCATCATAAAGCGGCGCATGATAATCGTAAATAAATCCTCCGAACATTTTGCCCGAATCTGCTCTTGTATTTTTGTAAACGGTACCGTATACATTTTCATTCTACCGCTATACGCACTAACCTGCCTAAGCAAACGGACTACTTTATCCTCAGCCCTTGCACTGGTGTAGGGAGGGCTGGCAAAGTGAATAGCAGTCAATTCCACACCGCGCTTTGCCATCATCCATGACGCTACCGGACTATCGATCCCACCGCTGATCAATACTGCCGCTTTACCGCCGGTACCAACCGGCATACCGCCGGCCCCTTGCAATGCACGACCGTGAATATAAGCGGCATAGTCACGTATTTCAACATACACAATACTGTCTGGATGATGAACGTCTACCGTTAAATGAGGAAACTGCTCTAACAAATACTCTCCAACCTGTTGGCAAATTTGCGGAGAATTAAGCAGAAACTTTTTATCGGAACGCTTTGCCTCAACTTTAAAAGTATGCGCTTCTTCCAGCTCCTGCGCTAAATATTCGGCCGTTTGCCTCTTGATGACATCCATATCTTTATCAGCTACACAGGCGCGGGAAAGCGCCGCAATACCAAATATTTTAGAAACTCTATCCGTTGCTTCCTCCAAGTCTGCACCGGCATCGTCAGGTGTAATCATAATGGCAGACTGTGCAAGTCTAACATCAAAATTACCTAAATCGGACAACGTATACGAAATACGTCTTAGTAATATACTTTCAAAAATTTTGCGGTTCAATCCTTTGAGTACCATTTCACCCAATTTAATCAATAAAATTTCTTTCATTTATTACGCTCTCCTATAGTTTACCTGTTGCAATACAAGCAAGACCTTCTTTTACTGCCTGAACCAAACAGTCAATATCCTGCTGAGTTGTTTCTTGTGAAAAGCTGATACGAATCGCGGTCTGTATTCTGGTGCGCTCCAATCCCATAGCTGTAAGAACATGGCTTTGCTTCCCTTTTGTGCAGGCCGAACCACTAGAAACATAAATACCCTTTTGCGCTAAAAAATGCAGCATCGTCTCAGAACGAACGGAACAGGTAGAAAAATTCAGCACATAAGGCAATCCATTTTCCGGAGAATTTATTACCACTCCCGGAAGCGCTTGTAACTGTTTTTTACAATGCTCATACAACATTTGTATACGCTTTGATTCATCGTAAACGGTAGACAACTGTAACACCGCCTCTGCCAACCCTCCAATCAGCGGAACCGCCTCCGTACCAGGTCTCATCCCTTTTTCTTGGCCTCCACCAAACATGCGGGGCTGCATACGCACATTACGTGCAATATATAAAGCGCCTACGCCTTTTGGCGCATAAATTTTATGTCCGCTAACCGTCAGCAAATGAATTCCTTGCCTTCTAGGTCGTACCTCTATTTTTCCAAAGGCTTGTACTGCGTCTACGTGGAGTAATGCCGGTGCATTTTTTTCTTTAATTACCTTCGCTGCCGTTTCAACCGGCAAAATACTGCCTACCTCATTGTTTACAAGCATGATACTGACTAAAATGGTAGTTTCATCAACTACCCTCTGCACTTGCTCCGGTACAATATTGCCGTTTGCATCAGGCTGCAAATACACCACTTCAAAACCATCATGCTCCAGCTGTTTCATACAGTTGAGAACAGAAGGATGTTCAATTGCGGTAGTTACAATTTTATTTCCCCACCGTTTTTTTGCCGCTACAGCACCGAAAATTGCTAAATTATTGGCTTCTGTTCCACCCGAAGTAAAAGTAATTTCTTTATTATCCACTCCCAGTTTTTCAGCAACAATAGTACGTGCTTTTGTAAGCTCCTGTTCGGCTTCAAAACCCATGGTATGCAAAGAAGACGGATTACCGTATGTCATCGTCATCAGTTCCATAACCTTGCGGGCAGCCGCCATACACACCTTTGTGGTAGCGCTGTTATCCAGATAAATTTCAGCCAAAATCAATTCTCCTTTTGTTAATATTGATTATTATACAATACTTGCACACATTCGTGAATAATCTTATATAGCAAATCCTGATTTGCGTTGAAATATTTAAATGAAAACCAGCTGCTATGTAACCTGTTTTTTCTTTGTTTTAATCTGCTTACATTAATTTTTCTCTTCAATTTTCAGTAACTGTTTCATAAGCGCAACAATTTTTTCACACCCGTCTGAGCGATCAAAATTTCTGCAAGCCTGCACCATAGACGCTAACTGTTGTTTGTCCTCCAAAATTTCTTTGAGCGCCTCTGCACAACTTTCTTTCCTGCGGACACGTTTTGCCATACCATGCCGCTCTAAAAAGTCGGCATTATCCTCCTCTTGGCCGGGAATCGAATCAAACACCAGCATGGGCAAATTACTTGCCAATGCTTCCGTAACCGTAAGACCTCCCGGTTTTGTAATAAGCAAATCGCTTGCCTGCATATATTGTTCTACCTTTTGTGTAAACAATATCAGCTTTGTCTGTTTCGGACTCAGCATAACTGTTGTTTTTAGAAGCTGATACAGCCGCTGATTTTTTCCGGTTATAACGATCATTTGAAAATCCAGCGGAATGCGCACAATTTCCCTGTAAATTTGCATAATATTTTTCACACCAAAGCTGCCTGCCATTAACAGTACGGTGGTTTTATTAGGCATCAAACCTATTTCTTTACGCACAACCAGCTTGGACCGATGGTTAAAAAAATCTTGTAATACCGGAATGCCAAAGGAATGAATTTTTTCAGGTTCTACTCCTAAATTTTGTACCATAGGATTTACCATATCTTCATTGGCAACAATATAACCGTCTGCATATTTTGCAATCCATGTTTTATGAGGTGCGTAGTCTGTCATAATGACCAACTGTTTTGCAGTTACTAATCCGTTTCCTTTCAGATAAGAAATCATTTCAGTTACAAACGGATGAGTGGTAACTATGATATCGGGATCAAATCTACGAATAAGCGGAAGCAGCCGCTTACCCAGTGCATAATTGATTTTCGGTACCAATTTAGAAAGAGGACTGTTATCGTTGGTTCTGTGATACATACGACCAAACAACGCCGGCATTTTCGTTGCAACAAAATGATAACCTCCACATACAAATTTATCATACAGGTAGTGAATCTCTTGAAAGGCATCAACCACTTTTACCTGCATATTCGTAACATGGTGAGTCAGATAGTGCTCCAACGCTTGTGCGGTTCTTAAATGACCTCCGCCGGTTGCTGCGGAAAAAATTAACACGTTCAACATAAATCCCCTCCCATTTGATCTTTTTGTATTTTTATTATAGCATAAACAAAATTGCAGAGCAATTTTTAGCTGATTACCACTTGCAACATTACATTAACCAAAAGCTTTCTATTCATTCAAATACGAGGCTTATACTATATTGCCATAATATTCATACAAGCAAATAATAAACAAAACAGCACAGTTAGAGGGTTTACACAATTTAAACCGTAATAAAACTGTAACTTTACTTTTCCATATAAAAGTTATATGATTACCTTAACATAAACAAGATTTTCGGTCAGGAGGATAACCATGTCTGAATATCAAATAAACCATAAAAAACGAAATACAATTATAGGATGCTGCATTGCCGGAGTAGCCGTTCTGGCAATCGCAGTCATCTCTCTGATATTTGTTTACGGTCCATTTGGCATTGGCAACCATAAAATTGCCGCCTCATATACAGATAATGAACGTTTTTCACAAGGTATATCTATCGAAGGAATTGATATTGCTGGTATGACGAAAGACGAAGCGCTAAATACGTTGGAGCAAGCAATATTATATCCTGAAGGCTTTAACATTCAACTGATATTAGACGATGAAACCGTAACTGTAACCGGCAAAGAATTACCTTTTGATTTGCACTTACTGGATGCAATTCACGAAGCATACGAATATAATTGGTATTGCACAAAACAGGAGCACTCCTCAAGGGTTTCACAATTGCTTGCAGAACCGAAAGATTTTTCTCTCAAACCAACTTTGATACCAGATCAACTGGAAACCGCATTAACTGAACTGACCGCTCCCTTTCATAAGGAAGCGCAGGAACCAACTATAACCGGTTATCACGACGGCAATTTTGCTGTATCTGACCCTGTAAGCGGTCGCACAGCGAATGTTCCCGCTTTAGCTTCAGAACTTACGACCCTTTTAGCTACCGAAAAAACCGGCGTTATTATAGTACCGATTACAGAGATTCCATGCAAACAAACTGTTGATGATATAAAAGCCAATATACATAAGCTGGGTTCTTTCAGCACGGTTTCTACCAATACAGCCAACGGTAATCATAATATGAAGCTTGCCGCCAATGCTACAAACGGTACAATATTACAGCCAGGCGAGCAATTTTCATTTAACAACACTACTGGCGATACCACAAACAGTTCCAACGGATATTTACCCGCAGGCGCTATTTCTGGAGGAGAATTAGTACAAGAGTATGGAGGCGGCATTTGTCAGGTTTCCACTACTATTTACGGCGCTGCACTTCGCTCTAACATGACCATAGTAAGCCGTGGTAATCATACATTCCCCTCCTCTTATGTTCCAATTGGGTTAGACGCTGCCGTTTCTTACGGTACGCTTGACTTTGTAATCCGCAATGATACCGAATATCCGGTTTACATTGCAGCAGGCATGGACGGCACAACTGTATGGGTAACTTTTTACGGCTATCAATCTCCCGATTACGACACCATAGAAGTCAATGGGTGGATTACAGAAAACATCAGTAAACCGCAGGCACAGTACAACACCAACAATAGCCTTGCACCTAATCCTAATCCCTTAAGCGCTGCAAAATTACAAAAAAGCGGCAACGTAGGCTACAGAGCCAATGCTAGCCGCACCTATTATAAAAACGGTACAGCAGTTAAAACAGAACCCATTAACTCCAGCTACTATCCGGCATTTGCAGATGTTTACGTTATTCCGCCAAAAGGAGAGCAAATACCAACGCCGGAGCCAACACCACAACCAACACCACAACCAACACCGGAGCCAACACCACAACCAACACCGGAACCAACACCGGAACCAACACCGGAACCAACACCGGAACCAACACCGGAACCGGAACCTAACCCCGATACGAATATAGACTCCGCACCATCAACATCTGCAGAAACAGCCAACTCCCCTACTGCACCGTAAACTATCATCTTTTAATAATACAGTCCTGTTATAAACAGTCAATTGACCACACGAACAATTTATATAAAACAGGGGTACAGTATAAAACTGTACCCCTGTTTTACTCAAATGTGTTGACTTTTTGTAATAATATTGTACAATTTAATGATAGTATTGTTCTCACCTATATTACTCAAAAAGAAAGGATGAATCCATTGGCAGAGAGAACCAACCAATATCGACCACCAAAAATTACCGTACTAATGCCGGTTTATAATGTTGGAAAATTTTTGCCAAAGTGCCTGGAAACACTCATGAACCAAACTTTTCGCGATTTCCATCTGATTGCAGTCAATGATGGTTCAACCGACAATTGTTTGGAAATATTACGTGATTTTGAATCCAGATACAACAATATCACAATTATTGATCAACCCAATGCAGGTATGTCCATGGCTCGCAATGCAGCGCTTGCATTGGCAGACAGTAAATATATTTGCTTTGTAGATAGCGACGACTACCTTGCTCCAACTTTTTTACAGGAGCTATATCAAGCCATCACAATACATGACGCCGACATTGCCTGTTGTTATTACTATTATCACTTTGTTGAATCCGACACTTTATATAAATATCCTTTTCGCACAAGCGGTGTATTTAATAAAGAAGAGGCTTTGAAAAAGCTGCTTAAAGACGTACAAATTCAAAGCCTTGCATGGAACAAAATTTATAAACGTTCCCTGTTTACCGACAACGCAATTACATTTCCGTCCATGGCTTTTGAAGATATGGCGATTGCCCACAAATTGTTTTCTTTATCAGAAAAAGTGGTAGTCATTAACCGCGCCCTTTATTATTATAATCAACAAAACGCTAGTACCTTAGCCACCATCAACGCAAAAAAAATTAATGATTTTATTTTAGCTACGGCTATGGTACGCGCTTCACTTGATCAAAACGGTGTTTATCACAAATATAAAAAAGCATATCGTGCCTTAACAAGAAAAACAGGCTGGTGCTGTTTATACTTCGCTATGAAAATGCACCGTAAAAATAAATCAATGGGCGGTATATGGTCTAATATGAAAAAAATACGAAGCGCCTTGTCCTTTTGCGCCAGTAAGGAATTTGATTTTAAAACGTATTATTATGATCTACCAGGTGTATTAAGTCCCCAAGAATTCGATAAAAAACCGAGAACTTCTAAATCAAAAAAAGAAAATTGATTATTATAATGGAATTAAGCCAATGATGCCTTGTACAAAGGTTAAGGTATCGTTGGCCTTTGTTGAATAGGAGGCTTTTATATGTATGACGGTTTCTTACGGGTTGCAGCAGCAACCCCCTCAATTCAAGTCGCAGACTGTCTGCACAACGCACAGCAAATCATTCAGCTTGCAAAGCAGGCAACAGAAAAACAAATCAGCGCCATCGTATTTCCGGAGTTATGTCTAACCGGGTACACCTGCGGAGATTTATTTTTTCAGCAAACTTTACTCACAGGGGCATTAAACGGCCTACAAACCATTTTAGCCCAGATGCAAGACGATGATATTCTCTGTATTGTAGGACTTCCTCTGCTTATTGAATCTAATTTATATAACTGCGCCGCTGTTTGTTATCGTGGTTCTATACTAGGCGTTATCCCCAAAACTAATTTAGTAGATGAAGGCGGTTTAAATGAAAGCCGCTATTTTACTGCTACTCCCCAAAAATTTGAAATTACTTTATATAATCAAACCGTCCCATTCGGTACACAACTGTTATTTACCTGTGATACAATGAAATATTTTCAATTTGGCGTTGAAATATGCAAAGACGTCTGGGTTTCCGACCCACCTTCTAATCAGCTTGCCAAGGAAGGCGCTGTGGTAATTTTTAATCTATCTGCCAGTACAGAGGCAGTTGGCAAAAGCGCCTACCGAAAAACATTAGTTTCCACACAATCCTCTAAATTAAAATGTGCTTATGTATATGCCGACGCCGGAGAAGGAGAATCTACCGCCGACTATGTATATGCAGGTCATGATTTGATTGCGGAAAATGGTACGCTTCTTGCAGAAAAACCATTGTATCAAACAGGTTTTATCTATGCCGATATTGATTTAGAATCTTTACTGCTAGAGCGCCATCGCACCTCATGCTGGCACCATATATTGCAGCCAAAAAGCCGGTATATTCGATTTTCTTTGCCAATTGTTCCGTTACAGCTAGAACGAACGATACCTGAAAACCCATTTTTACCCTCGAGCTTATCTGATTTACCAAACCACTGTGAATCCATCTTGCATATTCAGGCAAACGGACTCAAAACACGATTAAAGCATATAAGCTGTACACAGGTGGTTTTGGGACTTTCCGGCGGACTGGATTCTACACTGGCATTGTTAGCTACCGTGCGTGCCTTTCAATTACTAAAATTGGATTTAAACGGCATTACAGCTATTTCCATGCCGTGCTTTGGTACAACCGACCGAACAAAAAACAATGCGCAGTCCTTAGCGCTTGCTCTGGGCTGTACTTTTCGGGAAATTGATATATCAGCCTCTGTCTCCCAACATTTTCGTGACATAGGGCAAAATAAAAAGCAATACGATACCACTTTTGAAAATGCACAGGCACGAGAGCGTACACAAGTGCTTATGGACATTGCCAATCAGGTAGGCGGTATCGTTATTGGAACAGGCGATTTATCAGAATCTGCCCTTGGCTGGGCAACATATAACGGCGACCATATGTCTATGTACAGCATTAATTGCGGTATTCCCAAAACTATGGTGCGTTACTTAGTTGCCCATTGTATCAACACAAGCAGCACCCCTTTGAATCAAATTTTAATGGATATTCTACAAACTCCTGTCAGTCCAGAATTATTACCACCCGAAAATGGAGAAATTTCACAGCAAACAGAGGATATTATAGGCCCTTATACTCTACATGATTTCTTTTTGTACTATACCCTACGCCATGGATTCATGCCCCACAAAATTTTTCGACTAGCATACCATGCTTTCCAAAAACAATACAATAAGGTTACCATTAAGTATTGGATGACCGTTTTCTATCGCCGCTTTTTTGCACAGCAATTTAAACGTTCCTGTGCACCGGACGGACCTGCTGTCAGCCGTATATCCTTGTCGTCCCGCGGTGGATGGCGTATACCAAGCGATGTGAGCGCCGCTGTTTGGATGCAGGATATTGAAACGATTTCTACAGCAGATAAAACATAAATAAAAGCTACAGAGATGGAACTGCCAAAGCAATTCTTTATCTGTAGCTTTTATATTTATATCCTTTCCTTTAAAGGCTTATACGGTTGATGTTCCGCAATATTTTGGTAAGCCGGCCGCATAATCTTGCTGTCATTAAGCAGTTCCTCAATTCGGTGGGCGCTCCATCCGGCAATACGGGCAATCGCAAACAATGGTGTATATAGCTCTGCTGGCAAATCCAGCATACTGTATATAAACCCACTGTAAAAATCAACATTTGCACTAACACCCTTATAAATTCTGCGCTCCTCAGCAATTACCTTAGGTGCAATCCGTTCTACCAAACTATATAAAGCATACTCCTCCTGGCGTCCTTTTTCCTCAGACAAACCTTTTACAAACTGACCCATCAGCTTTGCTCTTGGGTCTGAAAGAGAGTATACCGCATGGCCCATACCATAAATCAGGCCGGTTTTATCAAAGCCTTCCCTTCTCAGCAGCGAGACAAGGTAACGCTTAACCTCTTCTTCATCTGTCCAGTTATTTACTGTTTTTTTCATATCATCAAACATCTGCGTCACTTTAATATTGGCCCCGCCATGCTTTGGTCCTTTTAAAGAACCCAACGCCGCTGCAATGACAGAATATGTATCTGTACCTGAAGAAGAAACTACATGAGTCGTAAAAGAGGAGTTATTGCCGCCACCATGCTCTGCATGCAGTACCAGCGCCAAATCTAACACCCGTGCTTCCATTTGAGTATATTGACTGTCTGAGCGTAATAAATGCAGAATGTTTTCTGCTGTAGAAAGCTGAGGCTGCGGAGAATGGATAATTAAGCTTTGATCGTCATGATAGTGACGAAAACTATGATAGCCATATACCGCTAACACAGGAAATAACGCAATAAGCTGCATACATTGTGCTAACACATTTGCAATTGAGGTATCATTTGGTAAATCGTCGTAAGCATATAAAGTTAAAACGCTGCGTGCCAAAGTATTCATCATATCCGGACTAGGCGCTTTCATAATAATGTCACGTACAAAAGTAGTAGGCAAAGTTCTATAACGTGATAGTAAATCTCGGAAATCATTTAATTGTGTTTGATTTGGCAGACTGCCGAACAGCAGTAAATAAACGGTTTCCTCAAAGCCGAAACGACCGTCGTTCATAAAGCCTGCAACTAACTCCTCCACATTAATACCCCGGTAATATAGCCTACCCTCACATGGTATTGATTCACCGTTTATAATATCATTTGCATGCACCTCTGAAATTTCGGTAAGACCAGCCACAACCCCTTTTCCGTTAATGTCACGCAACCCGCGTTTTACTTCGTATTTTGTGTAAAGGGCAGGATCTACACCGCATTTCTCTGTACAAAGCTTGGCTAATGCAATTATTTCCGGTGTAATTTCTGAATATTGATAATCCATATATACTAACCCTCTTTCTATATTAAAATTGCACTTTCAACGCAAGTTCCGCTCTTGTCACAATCTATTTTATGTGGGTTTACCGCAGTTTATATAGTTTTAATTATAGCATAAAACGAAAGTTATCACAAGCTACAACATTGTTAACTATTTCTAAAAAAAAGTACTGTATATTTTATTACATGGATATATTTCCTAATCTTATAAATTATGATAAAAATGCTTCCATTCATACAAAAGCATTTTATCCGTTAGACTTGATCACACTGACTTAGTTAATACAGGAAGCACCTGGCACAACAATTGTGTAGACTTCTCTGCCGATGTAGCTGCAAACTGGTCAAACGACACATGAGCCATCTCATCCGCATTATCTGAAATAGCACGAACCGCCACAAAATCAATTTGATTAATATAACAAACGTGTGCAATGCTTGCGCCCTCCATTTCACAAGCAATAGCCTGAAAACTGCCCGCAATTTCTTTTAGTTTCTCCGAACGTCCAATAAATTGATCACCAGTTGCAATTACACCAATATGAACTGCTCCGCTATAGGTGTATTTGGCTTTCTCTGCCACAAGATGAACAAGTTTTTCAGATGCAGGAATGGTGATAATATTAATACCCGATATAAATCCTATGGGGTCTCCCAGAGCCGATGTATCCATATCATGCTGCACTAAACCATTGGAAATAACGACGTCTCCTACACAAACATCTTTTCCGATACCACCAGCAACTCCGGTATTAATGATCGCTTTCGGTGCATATTTCATGGCCATAATTTGCGCACAAATTGCCGCATTCACTTTTCCTACACCACTGCGTGCTACTACACATGGCGCTCCTTCTATATTTCCCTTATAAAAAGTAATTTGACTCACCGTTTCTATTTCCACTTGCTCCATACATGCCTTAAGCCCATTTACCTCCATCTCCATAGCGCCGATAATCCCTATCATAGCAAACCTCCCTAATTTCTATCTTCTCGGTTCAATTTTACCATATTTTTCTTGTCATTACAATGATTCCTCTCTCTGCAATCTTATTTATACAGTTTCATTGCAGAGCCTAATAATAACGTACCACCGAAATAACTTTACCCAATATTGTAACTTCCGTTGCAAAAATTGGATCAAAGGCATCATTCTCCGGCTGTAACCGTATACAATCTTTTTCTCTATACAACCGTTTAACAGTAGCTTCATCCTCTAACAAAGCTACTACAATTTCTCCATTCTCCGCCGTAGGCGTCCGTTCCACCACAACATAATCCCCATCTAAAATACCTGCATTTTTCATGCTTTCACCCTGCACTTCCAATGCAAACAATTCACATACTTTGTGCTGCTGGGTTGTAACAGGCAAATACCCTTGTATTTCTTCAATCGCCAAAATCGGCAGTCCTGCTGTTACTTTACCGATAATTGGTACCTGCGCTGTCTGTTCATAACTCTCAATCCGAATCGCTCTATTAAGTCCCGCATCTCGTGTAATATACCCTGCATGCTCCAATGCCTTTAAATGAGCATGCACCGTAGACGTAGATTTTAAGCCTGTAGCAGCACATATTTCCCGTACGGACGGCGGAAATCCGTATTGAGAACGGTCTTTTAAAAAATTATATATTTTTTGCTGGCTTTTCGTTAGCGGCTTCATTTAGCAACCCCTCCTGATAGAGAATAATATTATCATAGCATACGGCATAGAAAAATACAAACAAATGTTTGATATAAAGTAAAAACTGTGCATAGAGTCTACAAACAAAATCAGATGACGCCAATCTAAAGGTTAGACTTATACTGTTTCAAAAGTTTACAAATCCATGCAAATCTATTCATAACTTTGTCATAATCATCACTTATAATTTGAATTGTAATTAAAAGATAGACCGCAACTATCTTTTAATTATCTCCCATTCTTCTCAATCAAATATTTAAGCTAACAGAAAAACACCCAAAATAATTTTGGGTGTTTTTCTGTTTTACCGATTCTCTATAAATAATTGGGAACAAATAAAACTTATACTTCGCTTTCGCTATCTTCATCTTTGTTAATTTCTTGTGCTTTGGCAAAGTCTTCTTCCAACTCCTCTCCTACAGACGAATCAATGCTTTCAATCTCTTCGCACTCTTGTTGATATTCATTACGATAATGGAAGTTATCCCGATACACTTGGTCAGCCATATTATCTTTTGGGCTTTTGAAAACAGCTTTTGCTGAAACAACTGCTGCACACAAAAAAATCATTATGATTAAAACTACAATCCACATCATCATACGCTATCCTCCTATGTTCATTTTACTAATAGCATTTCCAAAATGATTATTTGCAAAACACTTTATATTGAAAAGCATTACAAATATTTATAAAACTTCACAATAAATACTCCAAACAACAATGCATAATTCTAAACCACCAAAAATATACAATGAGCTTACAGGTTTATCAATAGTAAATTTTTTGTTGTATTAAAATTATATTTTTATTTATTAAGTAAACTGTTGATTTTAGCTACAATATGATATTGTATATTGCCACAGCTATATACAGATGTTTGTTTGCTTCATATTATAAAGTTTCAACTTACTTATTTGTATCTTAACTAACAATCACGTGTTTATCGATTTATACCATTAATTTACAAAAATTTATTAAATTTATTGTATAATCTACATATTAATGGTATCATAGAAATAATCAAAAAAAGGAAGGAGGGAGCTAAAATGAAAAAGTTCAACCGTATGTCTGAAACGGCAATGTCTAAAACAAACGGCGGTATTATTCCAGTACTAGTAACAATAGGTCTTGCTGCTGGCGCTATAACTGCTGGCGGTGTTGTTCAAGCTACAAAATAAGTAATTAAAAAAAGCAGAAAATTTATTTGTGTCTGAATACAATGTGTAAAATGGCGTTAACAACAAATAATAAGTGATTGAAACATAAAAGGATTCTGATCAGAATCCTTTTTTGTTTCAATCACTTATTATATTTTACTAACCTATATAATTACAATATTTTTAAAAATTAAAATACAAGTATGGTATAGAAAATGAATATTTTTGAACAAGTTCTTTAAAACATTTTCAATTTTAACCTTACTTTTTAGTAATATAGTTGCGATAATTCTCTTAATGTCACGTATTCTACTCCATATTTTATACACTTTTGCAATTATTTTGTATTTTTTTGTAATATATATTGATTTTTACCTTAAATGGTTTTAAAATGAAATTATCATAATGAAGAAAGGAGAAATTAAAATGAAAAAATTTAATCAAATGACAGAAATCCACATGGGCAAAGTTAACGGTGGAGTAGTCGGCGCCTTAATATTTGGGGTAACATCTTTTATTGCTGCTGGAACAGGATTAGCTTTTGCCGGTGGATCTAAGTAAATGAATACAAATAAAAACCCTAGGCAATGCCTAGGGGTTTTTATTTGTATTCATTTATTTTCAAACGCATTCAATTTGATAAATCCTATACACCCATGCATTTAAGTAGCAACACATGAAAAACAAAAAAAAATTAATAAATATTTTGCAAAATTTAAATGATTTCGTGTTGCATTTTTATGGGTTTTTTGGCTGTTTTCTAGGATTTTTGAACCAAATATAATACGAAGAAAACTGCGCAACCAAACCGTTTGACCTAGTTACGCAGTTTTTACATTGGTCCACCCGGAGGGATTCGAACCCCCGACCTCCAGAATCGGAATCTGTTGCGATATCCAGCTTCGCTACGGATGGCTATATTATTTAAGGTGAGTGTAAAAGCATTTCCAAAGCAATTCTTGCACATACGTGCTACAATATTTATGTTATTCGTAAAACTTTAAATTATATTTTGAATGTAAGGTTATTATAGCATAAAACAAACCGAAATGCAATTTGAAACTTTTCGTTACAGTTAGTTTTATTTTCGCAACCATAAAACTACACCTAAAACACCTTAAAAAGACTGTAGAATCATTCTACAGTCTTTTTTATCTTATCTTTATAATGATATACTCAATAAATAGTTAGCAGAGTCTTTTAACAAATCAATTACACTTTGAGAAGCCTCTCGTGTTTTACCTTTTGCCGATAAGTATAATTTGAGCTTAGGCTCTGTACCGGATGGGCGCACAATTAACTTACTGCCGTTTTCCAACCTGTACTCCAGAACATTCGATTTGGGAAGTGTAATCTTTGTTTCTACCATAGCATCTACTCGTTTTGATGTTTGATAATCGCTGTGTCCTACCACAGGAAAACCTGCAATCTCAGCAGGCGCATGAAGACGCAATGTTTCCATAATCAATTGCATTTTTTTCATGCCATCCTGACCTTCAAAAGTAAAATTCATTAAATCATTTAAAAAATATCCATGTTTTTTATAAATAGCTTCAATCGCATCTACCAAGGTTTTTCCCTGTTTTTTATACGCTACTGCCATTTCGCATACCAGCATACTGGCATTTACCGCATCTTTATCTCTTACATAAGCGCCCGACAAATATCCATAGCTCTCTTCAAAGCCAAATATAAATCTATTTGCTTCTCCTTTTACCTCAAGACTTGCAATCCGGTCACCAATATATTTAAAGCCTGTTAACACACTTTGTAGGGTAAGGCCATACTCTTGGGCAATACTTTCTGTTAAATCAGTTGATACAATTGTCTTAATCGCAATCGGATTATTTGGCATAGTACCGTTTGCAATACGCATGCGTGCAACAAAATCCAATAAAAGCACGCCAACCTCATTCCCACTCAACAATTCAAATCTACCGTTATGGCGAACCGCTATACCCATACGGTCGCAATCCGGGTCAGTTGCCACCAACAAATCGGGCTGTATACTTTCACAAAGCTCTAGACCTTTTTGCAGAGCCTCACGAAACTCCGGATTAGGATAAGGACATGTAGGAAAAAAACCGTTTGGTTCAGACTGTTCCGGTACGACGGTTACGTCTTTAATCCCAATTTTATCTAAAATATGCGTAACACACATTTTACCACTGCCGTTTAGCGGCGTGTATACCACTTTCAAACCAGAGTCAGTGCAATCTAACAAACTTTCTGACTGCACAGCATTAAGATAGGCTGTTACAACCTCCTGACCAATGATTTTTATATTTCCCTGTGCTATCGCTTCATCAAAATCCATATGTTCCACATTTTTAAAAATGTCCAGTCGGTTAATTTCATACAAAATAGCGTCCGCCATCTCCAAAGCAACTTGACAACCGTCGCTGCCATAGGCTTTATATCCATTATACTTTGCAGGATTATGACTTGCTGTAATACAAATACCGGCATCGCAACGCAAATAGCGCACTGCAAATGACAAGGCGGGCGTCGGCATAAGCTGCGGATACAAATATGCCGTAATATGATTGGCTGCAAGCACTTCTGCAGCCGCTTTTGCGAATACATCAGATTTAATTCTGCTATCATACGCAATGGCTACTGAGGCTTTTTTATTTTTTTCATTCAAATAATTGGCCAGCCCCTGTGTTGCTTTGCGCACGGTATAAATATTGATCCGATTGGTACCCGCTCCAATGATTCCTCGTAAGCCTCCTGTACCAAACTCCAGCTCACGATAAAAGCGGTCGTTAATTTCTTGCTCATTTCCCTCAATGCTTTCAAGCTCCCTGGTTAAATCTGGGTCATCCAATAATATGGATCTCCATCTTTCATATTCAGTCATTATAACTAACTCCATTCTCCGCCCCTGTAATATATATACCATTGGGCGCATTGCTCTGGCGGTGAAGCAATTCACCTCATTGACTTTCCATAATATGAAACTAAAACTATCATATACTATTTGCTACTCTAATAACCACAGCCTACCATGCCAACGCTATTGTGTCAAGAAACCATTTAAATTTTTAATATACACATCGCTATGTCTTCGGAGGTTATATCTATCACCCCATATGTACCGTCTATTCCATGTATAGAACCTGGATTCAACAAATACAGTCCGTTTTCATATTCTGTAACAGGCAGATGTGTGTGTCCGAATAACACAATGTCTGCATATCTTTTACCCGCCTCAAATTTAATATAATCTAACCCTGTTTTTACATGATATTCATGGCCATGAGTAAAAAAAATATGTCTTTGTCCAACCTGCAATTCATCTACCAGCGGCAAAGGGCAGTTAAAATCACAATTCCCTGCGACTTGATAAAACCGTTTATCCTGATAGACAAACTCCAAATCTAATATATCGTCAGCGCCGTCCCCCAAATGAATGACCACATTTGCATCCGGATGATTTTCAAGGGCATATTCTATATTTCTTATATTTCCGTGAGAATCAGAAATCACTAAAATCCTCATAAAAACCCCTTTCCGCCATATGCGAACACTTCTAACTATTTGTTAGTCCGCATATGTATGGTTATCTTCTCATATTATATATGGAAACACGTGGAACAATCCAGTCTTTTTTGAAAACTTTTTATTTTGAAAGGTGTGATAGATTTGCCAAATCAGGACGAATTACAAAACTTATTAAAAACAGCCGCCCATCGTTTAGGAACGCAGCCCGAGCAGTTAAAACAGCAAGCAGAAAACGGTACACTGCAAAAATTACTGGGCCAACTCAGCACCGACGACGCAGCAAAACTACAGCAAGTATTAAGCGACAAAGATGCTGCCAACCGTCTGCTAAGTACGCCACAGGCAAAAATGCTATTAAAAAAATTCATGGGCAAATAAAGAAACGGGGTGACGGTCTATGGACGACTTAGCAGGAAAATTAAACGAAATTCTCAATAACCCTGCTGAAATGGAAAAATTTCAACAAATGGCAAACAGTCTGATGGGACAGATAAACGCAAGTCAGCAAGATAACTCCTTACCCGCACAGCAGCCGCAAGTGGAGCAACAAGCGCCGGCACAATCGCACAGCCAACAAAACCAGCCAAGCAGCGGCGGTTTTGATTTAAGCCAACTGTCCAGCCTATTAGGACAGTCGACCACATCTGCACCGGCACAACAAAACAATTACAACCACACAACTAACACATTGTCAACATTGGGGAATCTGGGAGGGTTAGGTAATGCCCTGAGCGCACTGGGCGGCAACAACGGCGCTTCGCCCGAAATGCTCAATACTCTTATGAAAATAGCTCCTTTACTGGGCACTTTTAATCAAGAAGACGATAATACAAGATTGCTTTATGCGCTCAGACCTTTGTTAAAAATTGAAAGGCAAAAAAAACTAGATGAAGCAATCAAAATTATGCGTATGCTTAGATTTTTGCCTATTCTAAAGGAACAAGGTATTTTACAAGGTATTTTATGAGGTGAGTCATGACCAACGAAAATATGGATATGAAGCGTATGCAGCAGGAAGCCATCCATCGGGTGCAGGAAATGCAAAACCGTGCAAATCAAAAACTGCACAACAAACCGCCATTTTCCTCTCCGCCCCGGGGCAACCGTCCACATGCAGAATCGCATGTTTCTGCAAACCATACAGCAAATCACGCAAAAAAAACGTCAGATTCCCATAACAGAACGGAGCAAATAGACAATTGTGCATGTGGTCAGGAGCAAGAGACTATCCAAACAGAACGTGAATCAGCGCCTGTAAAACAAAAAAATATTGTAGAAAACGTCATTGACGGAGTTATGAAAGACAGCGAACGAACCTTAATCATGATTCTGCTTTTACTACTTTTTAACGAAAAAGCAGATAACAGCGCCATCTTTTCATTACTATATTTATTGCTATAACAATTATGGTACAACTTGCAGATTTTCTTTCAGGATGTATGATGCGATTCTATACGTCATTGGACAAGGCACAAACACAAGCGCATAAATCACTCTATGGTAAACTGTATCACAGCAGATACAGTTTTACTGCATACGAATCAAAAAACATCTTTGCTGTATTATAATAACGGCAAAGATGTTTTTTATATTTCATATCCCTTTAGGTCACACGCATAACAGATGTCAGATACGGCTCTCCTCTTAATCCGTCAAACTCCAGTATATAGCGATATAGAAGCGGTGTTTGCTCATCCGCCGCAACTGTTTCCACAGTTACAATTACAACGCCATTCTCTTTTTCTATATGCTTAATGTTAACCGCCTGTGCAGATTGACTGCTCTGAGGCAATACTCGATAAGTATTAGAAGATCTGTCATAAGTAAAAAACGTTTCTTCTGTGGGGTGCTTTACCGCCAAACGGCAAGCGCTTCCAAACAATTCTGTACATGCTTTTTCAACGTCCTCTCCCGGCACTACTACTCTCCCTTTATCATCAGTAGCTCTATAAATACTACCATTTAATGTAACAACTCTCCAAACGGATGCCTGCAAAATCATGTTGTGATTCGCCTCCGAAACCGATGAAAACGGCTCTGGATTCTGCATCATAACCGGCGTTAAAAATGTATGAATCTGTGAACTGTCCTGTACCAACGGCGTGCTGCCAAACATGCAAAAGCACACTACTCCTAAAAATGCCGCCGCCAACACCATCATACCGCAGAACAGGCGAAAAGGTCTAACTGGTGACAGTTTTAACTTCTCGTCCTGATCTTGCATCTGTGTTTCCTCGGTGATATTCTGTCTTTCAGGATAAAATAAGCGAGAGGGACAATTGTTCCTTTTCCATAAAGGAAATCCCTCCGGCTTCTGCTGTAATCCATCCATCGGTTCTTCCGACGGATAGATAAAGTTTTGTGTTTCCTGTTCCTGCTGATCAAACGGTTCAGCAGGAAACATGTCGTCTTGTAACGGTTCTACACAGAGCATATCTGTTTGAGATATCTCGGATTTGAGCAGTTCAGCATCATCTAAGGTGACATGAATCGTTTCTGTAGGTTCCGTATACGACTCCTGTTCAGATATTTGTTCTAATTCCGTTGATTGCAGACTTTGATTATCCGCCATCTCTATAGCAGACTGTTCCCCACGATAATCACATACAAACTGCACAGGTTTATTAGGCGGCAACTCTTGATGATTGCGTTCCATGTACGATATGCACTCCTTTATTTTTACTATACTTCATATATAAGTAAAAAACTCCCCTATCAGAACCCCTTTTTATAAAAGAAGCGTCTGCTCAGAGAGTTTAATTTATTTATATAACAGTCAATCTGCACTAGGCTTTCACTCTACCCTCAAAACCAAAATATTCGGCAGGTATATCTTGCATATAGGTAAACGGCAATTATCCTATCTATAATTTCCAGCGCTAACAATACTGTTAAAATTTTATACCACTCGGTCTTCCAAAATCTTTGTTCCGTTATAAGCTTAAATACTTCCTGATACTATATTCCTTTCATCAAGCATATTTGGTAAAACAACACAAATTACATTTATCACCTGTGTTGATATAATATTTTTTACTATTTAAAACTCTTACACATTTTGTCAATTATTTTGTCTAATTCTTTACAGAAAACATAATAGCAGTATCCAGTGTAATCTACATCATAATTACAACAAAGCAAACAGCATCCTGCACATCATTATATGCGAATCTGTCCGTTTCCTTGAACAATAAATTTAATAGACGTAAGCTGCTCAAGCCCCATTGGTCCTCTTGCATGAAGCTTTTGAGTAGAAATGCCAATTTCTGCACCTAAGCCAAACATGCCGCCGTCAGTAAAACGGGTAGAAGCATTCACGTATACGGCCGCTGCATCAATTTGCGAGGTAAACAGCATAGAATTACGGTAGCTTTCCGTTACAATACACTCACTGTGTCCAGTGGTATATTTCATAATATGATCCATGGCCTGATAAATATCATCGACAACCCGTACAGCCAAAATATAATCTAAATATTCTGTGCCCCAATCCTGCTCTGTTGCAGGCACAATATCTTTGAGAATGTCGCAGGTTACGGTACAACCTCTAATTTCCACCTGTTTTTCATGTAGCTTTGCTCGTATCGCAGGTAAAGCCTGCTGTGCAATATTTTTATGTACCAGTACCGTTTCAATAGCATTACAAACAGACGGACGTGATGTTTTTGCATTAAAAATAATATCTGCCGCCATGTCAATATTTGCAAATTCATCTACATATACATGGCAATTTCCTGAACCGGTTTCAATAACCGGCACTTTTGCATTTTCCACCACAGCTTTAATCAGTCCTGCACCGCCTCTAGGAATTAAAACATCCAAATAGCCGGTCAGAGTCATCATCTCATTGGCAGACGCTCTCCCTATATCCTGCACCAGCTGTATACAATCCTTTGGCAAACCCGCCTGCTCCAATGCATCCCGCATGATATTGGTAATACATTGGTTGGAATTAAACGCTTCCTTGCCGCCCCGTAATATCACCGCATTGCCCGACTTCAAGCAAAGTGCGGCGGCATCTGCCGTTACATTAGGCCGCGCCTCGTAAATCATCCCAATCACACCCAAAGGTACGCACACCTTTTCAATTTTTAGTCCGTTTGTCTGCACCATGCCACCCAACACCGTACCAATGGGATCTTTTAGCGCCATCACCTCTTCCACTCCTACAGCTATACCCTCAATTCTCTGTGAATTCAGCGTAAGGCGGTCCAGCAAAGAAACCGTCATGCCATTTTCCTTTGCTGCCTGTATATCTGCGGCATTGGCTGCGATAATTTCACTTTCATTTCTGCGCAGCGCTTCGGATATAGCGGCAAGCGCCCTGTTTTTTTCTTCTCCTGCAAACGCTAGTCTGCGGGATGCTTCTTTGGCTTTACGCCCCATTTCTTCAAGCGGCGTCATAACAAATCAACCTCCTTTAATAATCGCTGGTATAAGCTGCAAATGTAGTACCAATCTGCTCTCCGTCTAACAGTTGGTATAAATTTCTAGGCTGGTTTCCGCTGAGCACACAGCAGGGAATGCCTTCCTGATTTGCCACCTGCGCCGCATGCACTTTAGTTGCCATTCCACCTGTTCCGCGGCTGGTACCTGCCTTTCCTGCCAGCGCTTCTATCTCCTTAGTAATGCAGGCAACATAAGGAATACGCTTTGCATAAGGGTTTTTTCTAGGATCACCATCGTACAATCCGTCAATATCGGTTAAGATTACCAACAAATCTGCTTGAACCAATACGGCCACCACTGCTGATAAGGTATCGTTATCGCCAAAGTGAGGTCCATCCAGTTCATCAACACTCACTGTATCATTCTCATTTACAATGGGCACAATGCCCATATGCAAAAGTTCTCGAAAAGTATTTTCCACATTGTGCTTGCTGCGCTCACTGGCCGTTACGTCTGCTGTGAGCAAAACCTGTGCTACCGTACAATTATATTCTCCAAACAACTTATCATACATGAACATAAGTTCACATTGTCCCACTGCCGCTATCGCCTGCTTCTTTTCAATCTCTGCCGGACGGTTCCGTATACCTAATTTACCCATACCCACACCAACGGCGCCCGAAGATACCAATATCACCTCAAGACCGGAATTGTGTAAATCGCTCAACACCTTGCACAATTCCTCAGTTTTTCTTAAATTTAACTTACCATTTTCATACGTTAAGGTAGAGGTTCCTACCTTTATAACAATACGCTTTGCCTGTGTCACCTCTGCCATTTCAACCTGTCTCCTCTGCATATAAGATACAAACCATATCCATTTTATGTTTGCCTTTGTATGTATTTCTATAATTATGTAGCTATTATAACATATATTTTTTAATTTACATAATTATTATAATCGTTTATGCAACCCAACTCCAAGCAGAGCTTTCTTATAATTTATTTTATTTGTACCATATAACAGCAATATTGGGAAAAAAATTTTGATAAAGACGCCAATAACATTAATTATGAATAATATATACTGATGCATAAATAGTAATAAGCATATTCTATTTAGATTGTTCTTGAGTTGCACCATGCTAACTGTATAGGCCGTAATGATCGTGCAATGGAAATACTATATAAACTGTGTAGTTTCCTATTGCACATTTTTAAATTTTATTTACTTAAAACTAACTAAAGTTACCTGCGATTTTACTTTCATGTAGTTTACCAGCCAAGTATTACTTCCTGTTTTTACAATAATCAACCGCCGAAAAAAAACCGGCGGTTGATTATTGCTTTATTTTAATTCATCTGAAGTGCAAATATGTGCACCATATACATTTTTTAAATATTCTAAACCGGACTGGTGATCCTCCGTTGTAAACGCATGGACACAATCTTGCGGTACATAAATACCATAGCCCCAATAATAAGCGTCGGCTGTAGTATGTCTTACACACATATGAGTATGCAGACCTGTAATAATCAAATTTTCGATACCCAGTTCGGTTAAAATCAGCTGTAAATCGGTTTGAAAAAAACCGCTGTAGCGGCGTTTAGGCACCACATAATCTCCCTGCTGCGGCGCTAACTCCGGAATTACCTCGGCTCCCTTTGTTCCTGCAATAGCATGGTCTCCCCAAAGCTCCAGTTCTTTATCTATCCCTTTATAATGTGCATCATTGGCATAAATAACCGTTAAATGATGTTTTCGGGCTGTTGTAACCAGTTCTTCCAACGGTTTTACAATGGCCTTTGCATTTTCACAAGTTAAAGCACCTGTTACAAAATCATTCAACATATCCACAACAATCAACGCCGTTTTGCTGTTCAGAATCGCAGTATCCATTATTCCATTCCTTTCGACACTATTTTTCTCAACATAATAGCACATATAATTTTTATTGTCAATGATAATTTTAACCCCTTGTTTTCTCCTCAATACTATTCCAGATACTTGTGTCGTAAGGCTCTTCGATTGATATAGTAAGGTTGATCTCTGGCAGCACCAACGGCTGCCCGCCCTCCATGCAATAATAGATATGCATCGCCGCAGGATCATGAATACCGCTATTACGTATATGTGTTTGCAATGTTTTTTCAATGCTGTCTAAAACAGTGCGCACCAATTGTTTTTTACTGTACATATAATATTCGTTCTTTTGCTGCTCCGGTAATTCTGTAAAAAGCACACTCTCCTTTGCAAAACAAACCAACGTACCGCCTCTGCCGGAAGTTGTAACATCAGCAAGAGCCAGATTCCAACCGGTCTCCTCTGCAATTGCTTCAATCAACTGCTTAGATGTAGGACTTTGGCTTAATGAACAAGATATTTCCTTAAAGCTGTCATCAGATCCGATATATATTGATGTAGTTGCTTTTTGCTGATCAAATAATGAAGCACCGCTGCTAACCGTTTCATTATAAGATGAGACTGACGGAGATTGCGCTGCGCTTTGATTTAAGATAACATCCGACTGTACGTCATGTTCTGTACCTTGTAAGGTATCATTCTGTTGAGAGCAACCTACTCCCATAACCAAAACCATTGCGCATACTGCCGCGCATAGTAATGCTTTGCCTTTCATAACAGAGTCCTCTTTCATCTATCTTTTAAATTACACATTAAAGCTGCACTCATAAATCCAGCATTTATAAGATTTAAAATATTTGCGTCTAAACAAATAGGATTTTGTTCTCTTTACAATTAAAATATTATTGTATGTAATCATATCAGAATATTTATGCAATTACAATATATAACCTGAATTTATCCATATGTAAATACATGGAATTCTTCTGTCAACATATAAAACAATTTTTATGCACCCTTATTCCCGCTATGATCCGCAATGCAGATGATGATAAGACTGTCCACATCATCATCTATACTAACCTGCAATCCGGGTTGAAACAGCGGAGGAAAACTGAAGTCGGACAGTCGTTCAAACTGCGAAACGATTTACAGAAACACCAAGGCGTACAAAGAGAAGACGGCATTACACTGACAAAGCTTATGAAAGAAGAGGGTTGGAATGCGACAAAAACTCGGCGATATATTCGATTTGCCTATGCGGCAGATACATTAGGCGGCCAACTGAATAATGGGCAATTTTAAGCGGCTACGCTGCCGAAAAACTATCCTTTCTAACTGCCGAACATCAAGATTTTTATGCAAATAGCATGAAGTTTTATCAAAAGACGCTTACAAAAACACAGGCAGGCGAGATCAAAGAGCAAGAATTCCGTGTTGAAAATTTTGAATTGTTTGTCCGGTAGTTTTTTAATCCAAGGGAAACCAAGCCTGTGAAAGCGGATACCGTAAAGCTAATGGATTTTCTGTCAAAAAACTTTGGACATCACCGTTCAGACCTCCGTAATGAAATATGCCGCTATTGCGTTAGATTTCTATAAGAATTACCGGTATTCCACCTCACCGAAAGCGGAAGTTTCTATTTAAAAGATAAGAACAAGAAAACATTTAGAATACAGAGAAAATAGTACGTGGATATTAATGAACATAAGAGTAATTTATACAAATCCGCTAAACCTTTTCGGTACTATTTATCTTACAGCATATATAATATTTGATTTTTCGAATTATTTTCTATAGAACACACGTCTTAAGTAAATCATCCTATTTGACTAAAAAAATGGGTTTTCAGCAACTGCCAAAAACCCACTAAATTAATCATTTACAATTTGCACGTGTCCCGTAGTAAATAGCGGTGGTTCCACTAGCTATGGCTCCTAGGAGAACTAATACATCTAAAAAACCGCCGTTTACTTTACACATATTTTTTTCTGTCATCATATTAAAATATTTCATAATTTTCACCTCCTTTCTTTGTATTTCCTTATACCATATTTCCATTAAACACTTAAAAAATTTTTATATAAATTATTTTACAGTGATATTTTATTTTGACATCATTTAGATTAGGAAACGAGTATAAAAATGAAATGCGTTTTAAAATATCCCGAACAAGGAGTGCATTTATATATGTTGATCCAACCTACTTACCTTCCACAAGGAAAAAATATTTGTACTGGCAAGAAATCAAAGACGCAGATCACACTAAGCTATTATCATTGCTTCAGGAACATCCTGAGAAAATTTTTCTTTCCGGTTATGATAATAAACTTTTTAATAAAATAATGCAGGGATAGGATAAGATTTTGGGGAAGTCACAGACAGAACGGGATATCACATATAGAAACACTATGGAAAAATTATAAGATTGGTCAAATGACAATAAAGAATAAGAAATAATACCTGAAATAATAGCACTATTGCTCCATTAACAAATTTCAACCAATTCAAAATATCCCAAAAAATAATATTTTAACTATTATATCACAAAATATTACAAATACAACATATTTTTTCAATATAAAATGAAAAAAGAAGTTTTTTATAAAAACGGCTATATTAAATTTAAATCATGGCGCAGATCATCATTTGTGACCGCCTGTTTCATATAGCACTACTCGGATCTTTGCTCCCATGCCTTGTGCAACCGCACTACACAGCGAACATATCAAAATCTTCAAAAATTATATTAAAACCTTTGCAGCATTAGCGTTGCAGGTAACACTAATCGTTGTTTGCTGTGGGTCTGTATACCGAACTGGTTTTCACCAGATTTATCAACGGTTCTATCGGAATGCAGCATGGTGACTGGAGACTGCTGCTGTATTCCGTTACGCAGGTCAATCAGGAAACTGCCCGAAGAATTCGGCAGCGTTCCGGCCAAATTTACCAATCTCAATATCAAGATTAGCTAATTTCAGTAGGCTTTGACAACACCTGTATTGCTCAATACGCCTGCGTGCGTTCCACCTACGGAGAACCCATAAAAAAGACGTACAAGGTAGTCAAAAGAAGTATCCATTTCTTATCCATGGCGGAACAAATACCGATACAGTGGTTATCGTAGAAATCTCCTATTGAAGCCATGTCTTATCAGACGCTTTGAAAAATCTTTCACTCCCTCGTCACATAGCACGATATTCTGTCTTCGGGAGACGCCAGTGTTACGGTAGGGTTAGATCATGATATTCAGGAACATCCGAAAATTATGAATACCTTACCTGTAATAAACAGACGGATAGTATAAGATTGGATAGTAAAATGATCTGGCAAAGTATTTCAATAAGACTCCTTTATTTCTATAATTTACTAAATTTAGTTATATTTTATTAAATATATCACGAAATTTCAACATAATAACCGTATATAATATATTGAATATTGGGCAGGGGTTTAAAGAATGCCTAACAAAAAAGCACAATACCACCAAATGGCAGTATTGTGCTGTCTTTTGAAACGTACGTTTCATAAATATTTTTTATAGAGTATAGTGAACTAAATATAAAAACAAAAAAATTCATTAAAATATCAATAAAATCTCTTGATTATGGAAAAATTAGGGTATATTCAAAATGAGTAAAATAAACACTCATAGCCCTGTTCTAAACGACCAATTCAAAACAAGGCTTGCACCATAGAAAGTACCAACCTACTTCTATGACTGACGAATGCCTATTGTGTGAGTTTAACACATTTATGATACATTTTCAAGTCTGTACTTTCTTTATGACTAAGGAGTACAGGCTTTTGTTTTACTATCATTGCACCTTGACAAATAATAAGCCAAGACAAGTATTTAAATAAGGTTTAAATACTTGTCTTGGCTTATACATAGCCGCTATATCATAGTAACGGTAACTCTCAAAACCTACAGGTACGGAATTGAAAACCTGTACCTGCGCTGACAAGTACCGCCAGACTTTGTCTTACCCTCAGTTAGAAGGGATACTTTTCCACAGCAGTGATACAGCCGAGCTGCATATGATTAGAGCAACAACTATAATAGCTCGGATAGAGTTTATCATAGCGCTATACATTCAAGACACATTGAGTGCATAGCGCTATGATAAGCTCCCAAAAGAACTTATCATGTATGGCGTGCCTGAAGGGATTCGAACCCCTGACCTTTTGGTTCGTAGCCAAACACTCTATCCAGCTGAGCTACAGGCACAACTTATTTACAATATAAATTGCCTGTATATCATATCATAACTGCCTAAAAAAGACAAGCACTTTTTTGGGGCAGTTATATTTTTTCTGTTTTTATTATTTTTTTTTATTATAAATATGATTTTTTGTGCAAATTGTTTTATGCATCTGCCAGTAATAGAACAAACCCATAAGGGTTCAGCGTGAGCGTACCGTTCCGCATAGAGCCACCAAGTAATACCTTTGACCTCTCCCACTCCTTAGGTAAATACAGGCTTTTTGAAGCATTCTCTCGGTTGACTGCTACCAGCAATCTTTGTTTTTCATCCATACGCAAATATCCCAAGCAGCCATCTTCTGCGTAAAAAGGCTCAAAACCACCCTGCTTCAGCACACCGCAGCTATGACGCATTCTTCCCAAACAGCGATACCAATGAATCAGCGCCATATCTTCATGCCCCCACGGATAGCACTCCCGGTTGAACGGATCACGGTAACCCTCCATACCAGCTTCATCTCCGTAATAAATACAAGGTATTCCCGGCAACGTATATTGCATCAATGAAGCCAGTTTTAACAATGCAATTCCCTTTTCCCTCTGCTCATTGGAAAGCTTTTGCTTGCTTTGCCACTCACGGTCTTTCCCATTTAACGGCTTGCCGCCCAATATAGTTAAAATGCGTTCTGTATCATGTGTTCCAATGTGATTCATGAGCAGTGCAATAACATGGGGTGGATAATGCTCTAGCACCAACAGTATCTGTTCCATCATATCTGCAGGACTGCGCCCTGTTAAATAACCGATGATAGCTTCCCGAAAAGGATAATTCATCACACTGTCCAGTTGTCCGCCCAACAAATATTTTCTGCGTTGCCCATATGCTATTTTATTGGAGGCATCCTCCCAAACTTCCCCTAAAATCAACGCACTGCTATCTTCTTGCTTTGCCGCTTTTGTTACGTTATCTAAAAATATATCAGGTAATTCGTCTGCAACATCTAACCGCCAGCCGCTAGCTCCTGCTTTGAGCCACCTCTGTACAATACCGCTTTTGCCGTTTATATATGTATTGTACATCCCATTTGTTTCATTGACATCAGGCAATGTGTCAAAATTCCACCAACATGCATAACGATCGGGCCACTGCATAAATTGATACCACTCATAATACGGTGATTCTTTAGACTGATACGCCCCTAATGTTTGATACCGACCCTCGCGGTTAAAATATATACTGTCACTGCCTGTATGGTTGAATACGCCATCTAATATAACACAAATTCCCCTGCTTTTCGCCTGTTGACACAAACGTGTAAAGCCTGCGTTGGTTCCAAGAAGAGGATCTATTTTTGTATAATCAGCAGTATCATAGCGATGATTGGAATGCGCTTCAAAAATAGGATTGAGATAGATACATGTCACACCCAAACTTTGCAAATAATCCAGCTTTTGTATTACCCCCTCTAAATCGCCGCCGAAATAATCAGAGTTTGTAATCTTTCCCTGCAGGTCAGGCTTCCATACCGGCTGTTCGCCCCATCTGCTGTGTAAATAACGATCCTTAGGGACATGCTTCTTTTGGAGTCCAGAGCAATAAAAGCGGTCGGGAAAAATTTGATACATAATTCCGCCCATCAACCAATCCGGTGCTTGTGTTTGCGCCTTATATACCGTCAGCTGCCAGCATATTCCCTCTGGAGTATTGGGCTCGTCAATACCTCCCTGACCTCCAAAACGACGTGTAACTCCCAGCGTACCTCTCCATGTATCAATGGCAAAGCGATAAAAATAAAGTCCTGCCTGATCCGGTACAAAATCGCATTCCCACCATTCGTAGTCATGTCCGCACATACCGCACCAAAACAGGTTTAAAGTATATGCCTGTTTGGTGAAATCCTCGTTTACAATCAGCCGTGCTGCACTGCATTTCAATGTACGGGGAACTAAAATTTTGAAATGGATATTTGTTTTTTCCTGTACGGCTCCAGTTGGATTGCGATAAACAGGATTTCTGGAATCAAACATAAGCATCTCTCCCAAAAGAGCAGGTATACCATTTATTACTGCACAATAACATTCAGATCATATCTCTTATTTTATTTTGTCTGTATCTGAAACCCTTGGTTTTACAACGCTTTTCACAGCCGGATTTTGCGGTACAGGCGCTGCTCCCCAGACGTTTTTTGCATATTCACCAATGGCACGATCCGCCGCAAAGCGACCTGCGCCTGCAATATTTACCAGCGCCATTTGATTCCACTTGTATCTGTCTCCATATAGTTTTTCGGCTTTTCGGTGAACTTTGCTGTAAGAATCAAAGTCTGCCAGCACCATATAAGGATCCTTATGGATAAGAGAATCGGCAATATCATAAAATTCGCAGCCGTTGATGCCCGACCGCATTTCATCTACCGCCTGTCTGATGGTCGGATGATTTTCGTAGAATAATTTTGACTGATAGCCGTTTTTCTCCAAAGATTGTACCTCTGGGGTTGTCATGCCAAACAACAACATATTTTCGTCGCCTACTATCTGGTGAATCTCTACATTTGCACCGTCTAATGTGCCGAGCGTAATAGCGCCGTTAATCATAAATTTCATATTGCCAGTACCGGACGCCTCAGTACCAGCAAGTGAAATCTGCTGGCTGATGTCTGCCGCAGGAATCATTAATTCCGCCAAAGTGACACGGTAGTCCTCCAAATACACCACCTTTATTTTACCATTTACTCTCGGGTCATTGTTAATAACCTCGCCCAATTCTACAATAAAGCGAATCATTTGCTTTGCAAAGTAGTAGCCCGGAGCAGCCTTTGCGCCAAATATATAGGTATGAGGCGTAAAATCAGCATTTGGATTCTCTCTGAGCCACTGGTAAACAGCCAGAATATGCAGCGCGTTTAAATGCTGCCGCTTATATTCGTGCATCCGTTTCACCTGTACGTCAAAAATAGAGTCAGGGTCAACTTGAATGTGATTGTACTTTTTGATATACGCTGCCAAACGCTGCTTGTTATCATATTTAATGGAAGCTAATTTTTCCAGAACAGCTTTATCATTTTGAAAAGCCATAAATTTTGACAGCTCATTGGCGTCATAAATATAACTGTCGCCAATCGTTTCAGTTAAAAATGCCGCCAACGCAGGGTTGGACTGATTTAGCCAGCGGCGGTGGGCAATGCCATTTGTGACATTTTGAAACTTTTGCGGCATAACATGATAAAAATCTTTAAAAACAGTTTCTTTTAAAATACCGCTGTGCAACTGTGAAACACCATTTACAGAATGACTTGCAACCACTGCCAAATTAGCCATTTTTACAAAGCCGTCATTGAGAGGAGCCATACGACCTACCTGGTAACCGTCTATGCCCTTTTGATGCATTTCATCACAGAAGCGGCGGTTAATTTCCTCAATAATTTGATAAATACGGGGCAGCCGCATTTGAAACAGATCAATCCCCCAACATTCCAACGCTTCTTGCATAACGGTATGGTTGGTATAAGCAATGGTACGCGTAACAATATTCCATGCGGCGTCCCAGCCATAACCGCACTCGTCAAGCATAATACGCATCATCTCCGGTACGGCAAGCACCGGATGGGTATCGTTTAAATGAATTGCCGCAAGCTCCGGTAAATTATCAAGAGATTTGTAAGAAAACAAGTGCCGGCGAATAATATCCTGAATGGTTGCCGATACCAGAAAATATTGCTGGGTCAACCGCAGGCTTTTACCTTCTACGTGATTATCTCCCGGATAAAGCACCTTTGTTATGGCTTCTGCCAAAGCATTTTGTTCCATAGCGCGCAAATAATCGCCGTCGTTAAACAGCTTCATATCAAAATCGGCAGATTTGGCTTTCCAAATACGTAATACGCTTACACCTCTTCCGTCCATTCCAGCCACATACATATCATAAGGCACAGCAATCACTTTTTTATAATCCTTGTGATTCACCATATGATATTGATGATTCCACGATTCTTCCACAAATCCGTCAAAATGCACCTCTACCGCTCTATCATATTGGGGCGTCATCCATACTTTTCCACCCGGCAGCCACAGATCGGGCAATTCTGTTTGCCAGCCATCCACCAGTTTTTGATGAAAAATACCGTACTCATAACGTAGCGAGTACCCCATAGCTGGATACCCGCCCGTTGCAAGCGCATCTAAAAAACAGGCGGCTAAACGTCCTAATCCACCGTTGCCCAAACCTGCATCCGGCTCCTGCTCGTACAAATTTTCCAGCTTTACGCCAAAATAGTTAAGCGCCTGACGGAAATCATCTTCAAGACCTAAATTAAACAAATTATTTTTTAGAGAACGACCCATTAAAAATTCCATACAAAGATAATAAATTTTTTTTGTTTTAGTCTGTTGTCCCCGAGTGTTGAATGCAGCGTGCTTTTCCATAAGAATTTCTTTTACAATAAGCGCAACAGCCTTATAATATTGCAAGTCGCTTGCAGTTTCTACCCTCTCGCCAAACTGATGGGTTATCTTTTCTTCTATGCTCAACAGTATTTTTTCAACGTGTTTATTATTCATGTTGTTGCCCCCCAAAAACAAACGGATGGTCCGATTTTTATGAATATTTATGTTCAGTATATACTAAATCCAGCCTTATTTCAACTATAAGGCGCCTCACAAAACCCATATAAAAAAGCTGTACAAACAACGTATTTACAAGGTTTGATATAAAGCCATTTACTTTCAAAGACATTTTATAACTGTACAAAAACAATGTGGCTTTGTGCATTTTATCTAAAATTTGTTTATTAGTAAAAAAGCTATTTTTAAAAATATAAAAACAAATTTGTAATAACTGCAATATGCCTAAAAATATAGAAAACCCTTTTAAATACATCTGTTTTATACTATAATAGAATATATTACATACTTTGACAATAAGGAGGAGTCTCATGGGCAAAACCAAAGTAAAATTACGGATTTGCGACATAGATTGTACCATTACCAGTGACGACAGTGAAGAATACGTACGTACCATAAGCAAAGAAATTGACCGGTCAATTTCGGATGTTTTAAAAAAAAATGACCGCATCTCCTTATCAATGGCAGCGATTATTACCGCTATGACCTATTGCGACGAATCCATTAAAACAAAAAACAAACTTGCAGAATTAACAGCCGCTAAAAAAAGTATGGCGAGCACATACGACCAATTAAAAAAGGAAGCTGATTTTGCACAGACGCAGGTGGAACAATTACGCGCTGAGCTGCAGACGCTTCAAACCTTATTAACCCGGAATCAAAATTCCGAACATATACCTGTTCAAGATATGGTCATGCGTTGTATCAATGGACAAACAACCTATGTACCGAAAACGCTTACAGACAATCAAAAGGCAAATTTGTTCGATGTACCGGCTGTAAAGCCAACCTGCGTGGAAGACGCTCATACCTTAGAGGAACTTTGCCGCTCCATTAACACAAACGAACCGCAACCCACAAAGGACAATTCTACAGTAAATAACTCGGAGAACAAAGCAGCGCAGCATTTATCACAACCTGAAGCAATGCTGCAATCACAGCTAACAGAAAAACACGGCAAACAAAGTCGCCACAAAAAGAAACAGCAAAAAATGGCGCAAAAAGAACGCCGTAAGCAAGATGCACACCAGATTCCGCACGCTTCTCCAACACAGCGCGCAGAACCGCCTGCTTCAGAGGTGCTAACCGGTCATTTTACAAGACCAAAGTCACCCATTGAGCCCGAGCCTGTCTCCGACGACACATTTATCGGCTATTTTCAAGAACATGAGAGCCCAACATAAACAGCGTTATTTTTAAACACTCCCTAAAAGGGAGTGTATTTTACAATGCAAATACTTGTACGGAACAAAGAAAGGACGATACATGAAACAACAAGAACTGGAACTACTAGCGCCTGCCGGGTCGTGGGACTCATTGCAAGCCGCTGTACGCAGCGGTGCAAACGCCGTATATTTAGGGGGAAATTTATTCAGCGCCAGAGCGGCCGCAAAAAACTTTGACAACGACACTTTAAAAGAAGCGGTTATTTACTGTCACGGCCGCGGTGTAAAAGTATATCTGGCCATTAACACCCTGTTGCTCAATCACGAGTTGCAACAGGCATTAGACTTTGCGGAATATGCTTGCAGTTTACCAGTAGACGCTATTATTATACAAGATCCGGGATTGCTGTATCTTCTGCAAAAGGCGGCGCCCCATTTACCGCTGCATGCTTCTACCCAAATGTCAATACATGCACCGGAGGGGGTAAAACTGCTGGCAGAACAGGGTATAGCACGGGTCGTGTTGTCTCGGGAACTTTCTCTACCGGAAATAAAAGAAATTTCTGATACGTTAAAACGCAGTGGTCTTGCCCACATGGAACTAGAGCATTTTGTTCACGGCGCACTGTGCATGTCCGTTTCAGGACAATGCTATTTCAGCTCTCTGCTGGGCTCACGCAGCGGCAATCGAGGACAATGTGCGCAAACTTGCCGGTTGCCCTTTTCGGTGCAGGGCGGAACCGGACACGATCTCAGTCTAAAAGATTTATCCGTTATTGACCGTATATCGGAACTGGCAGAGGCCGGCGTCACCTCTTTTAAAATTGAAGGTCGTATGAAACGCCCCGAATACATTGCAGCAGCTACAACCGCCGGTCGTCTGGCTCTTGACCATCAAACTATTCCCGAAAATCTAATAGAAAATCTGGGTGCGGTATTTTCACGCTCCGGCTTCACCTCCGGTTATTTAGACGGCAAGCTGGGACGTAATATGTTTGGTATTCGCACCAAACAAGATGTCACCGGCGCAACCAGCTCCGTTTTTGCAGAATTGCACGGCTATTATAAAAATGAACGGCAATCGGTTCCGATTACCTGCGCCATTACCATAAAAAAAGAACAACCCGTTACGTTAAGCATCACCGATTGCAACGGCAATTGCGTAACGGTTACGGGAGATATTCCCTCTCAAGCGATCAACCGCCCCATAGATGTACAGAGATGCTCTGAACAACTGAAAAAAACAGGAGGCACACCCTTTCTCTGCACCGCTGTTACCTGTTCAATCGAAAACGAGCTCTCTATACCCATTTCCATGCTAAACCAACTGCGCCGTGATGCGCTGGATCAATTACTGGCAATTCGCAGCCGACATGCAGCCATTGCATTTACACCCACAAAGCCTCCTGCGGATACGCATCTCTCAAAAAAGAATCCGCTACCGTTAAGAGCCGTATTTACCAGCGTACCCAATGCTGCACATATTCCAGCCTGTGTAAGTCAATGCGAGCTAATTTTTATTCCTATCGGCACAAAAGCCACAATTGTAAAAGAACTGCAAAACCGCGGTTTGCCACTGGCAATTACAATGCCAAGAGGCATGTTCGGCACAGAGCGTTTGATTGAAAAAAAGCTGGAACAATTTTTAAAAATGGGTATTGCAGATGTTTGGGCGGGCACGATAAACAGTGTGGCAGCCGCTAAAAAAATGGGATGCGCCATTCACGGCGGCTATTCTTTAAATGCTGTGAACACTACGGCGTTAATGTGGTACCAAAAACTAGGCCTGCACGACATGGAATTAAGCTATGAGCTTACGTTAAAACAGAGTGCGCAAATGGGCGGTGAGCTTCCCCGGGGTATATTACTTTACGGTAGACTGCCGCTAATGCTGTGCCGCAATTGTCCCGGGAAAAATGAAAAAAATGGATGCGGCTCTTGCAGCGGAACGACTTATCTGAAAGACCGTAAGGGCTTGGAATTTCCTGTGCAGTGCGACCACGGCTGTAGCGATATACTGAATTGTATACCTCTAACTATGTCAGATAAAATTGCAGAGATTTCAAATATAGATTTTGGTGTATTACGGTTCACTGTTGAAAACTCTGTTGAAATTGAGGAAACTTTTCAGCAATTTTTTGAGCAAAAAATGCCGATGGGTCATTATACACGCGGTTTATATGAAAAAGGAATTTATTAATTCCATAAAAAATCACTTTTTGTTGAAATGTTGAAAGCTAGAAAAAAGGAGAGTATTATGTTGTATTTGGCATCTGCTTCACCCCGACGCAGTGATCTGCTGAAATTAGCCGGCTTTTACTTTCAGGTAGATCCGGCTCAAATAGACGAGCATATGGAACAAGAGGATCCTGCATGTCTGGTGCAAAATCTTGCATTAAAAAAGGCTCGTGCAGTTGCAGCTCGCCACCCTAATGACATTGTGTTAGCTGCAGATACCACCGTGGCTTTAGACAACCAGATATTGGGTAAACCAATATCTTCTACGCAGGCCGAACAAATGCTGCGTATGCTGTCTAACCGAATTCATCAAGTATATACCGGTTACTGCATCTTAAAGCAGAACCGCCTTGAGCTTGGCGTTTGCCGCACATCTGTTGAGTTTTATCCTCTTTCAGATTCTGACATACAACATTACATTTCAACAGGAGAACCCTTTGACAAAGCCGGCGGATACGGCATACAGGGTTTAGGCGCACTTTTAGTACGCAAAATTGACGGTGACTTTTATAATGTAGTGGGTTTGCCTATTGCGCCTGTCAGCCGGCTACTGCACAGCTTTGACTCTGAATAGAAACTGGCGGCGACCACCCTACTTATAAAAGTCCTAATCAATATAAAATAAGCTGAAAATTTTATAAAAATAAAAAAACAAACACCTCTTATTTATTTACAAAATTGTAATTGAGAAAAAAACAACAAACGGTTATAATAAATTCGAATAGAATTTTTTAATCAATACCATAATAAAAACAAGACACAGCTTACTTATAATGTCTGGAACGGTACACCGTCTTAATGGCGGATGAAAGGGGAAAATCAATGTTTTCTAAAGATATTGGAATTGACTTGGGTACGGCAAATACCCTTGTATATATGAAAGGTAAAGGTATTGTAATGCGGGAGCCTTCCGTTGTGGCGGTAGACGTACGTTCAGATACCGTACTAGCAGTTGGTTCTGAAGCTAAAAGTATGATTGGACGTACACCCGGCTCTATCGTAGCGATACGTCCGCTTAAAGACGGCGTAATTGCCGACTTCGATATTACCGCAACTATGCTCAAGCATTTTATCCGTCAGGCAACCAAATCCAACTCCCTCGGTCGACCACATATCGTAGTATGTATTCCATCGGGAGTTACCGAGGTTGAACGCCGTGCCGTTGAAGATGCAGCGCGGCAAGCTGGCGCTAACAACGTAGAATTGATTGAGGAGCCAATGGCGGCCGCCATTGGAGCAGGTTTGCCGGTAGGCGACCCCCGCGGCAGTATGGTGGTGGACATTGGCGGCGGCTCTACTGAGGTAGCTGTCATTTCTCTGGGCGATATTGTTACCTCTCGCTCTGTTCGTATTGCGGGGGACAAATTTGATGAAGCCATTATAAACTACGTTAAACGCAAGTATAATTTATTAATTGGAGAACGTACTGCCGAGGCAATTAAAATCTCATTAGGCTCGGCATATACCTGTGAGGACATGGAAACTGCCGGACTAGACATCAAGGGGCGCGACATGACTGACGGTTTGCCTAAAAACGTAACCATTACAGGACCAGAAGTACGCGACGCTTTATCAGAACCGTTTTCTTATATCATTGACGCCATTAAAAACACTCTGGAGCAGACGCCGCCTGAACTGGCTGCAGATATTATTGATAATGGTATTACGTTAACCGGCGGCGGCGCATTGGTACGAGGACTGGATCGTTTAATTACACAGGAAACCGGTATGCCTGTTTTTGTTGCAGAAAATGCAATTGACTGTGTTGCTGAAGGTACTGGAAAGCGTCTTGAAATAAATTTACCGTCTTATTATAGAGGACGTCGTAAATAATGGCAGGGCAAACTGATGATAGGCGCGCCCTACCATTCACACAATATAAACAAAAATTTATTACAGGTTGTTTATAAACAGAGACCAGTTTATAAACAACCTGTAATAAAAATATAGTCAAAATATAAAAGTTTTGCCCCACTTTTAAAAAACAGCTCTATCCCAAAACATTACCTTTGGACTTTCCCCATAATAAGCAAAAAACCTATATGATCCCGCTATAACAGAGCAGGCTGAACCGCAATGAGTCGTCCAATTCAGTCTGCCCTGTCATATCTCTTTCTCAAAGGAGGACTGTATATGAAAACCTTTTTTTGCAGTAGAAATTTTATTGTGCTTACCATTGTAACAATTCTTTTGTCCGCTGTTATGGTTTACTCCTACTGCACCGGCGGCGTCGGTATTACCCATTTATTTGGCTCTGTTGCAACTCCTATGCAAAAGGTAACGACAGTTATTGCCAATAATGCACAGACAGGTTTTACTGATACGGTACGCTCCTATGATGATTTAGCTGCTGAAAACCAGCAGCTAAAAGAACAAATTAATGAATTGAACCAAAAATTAATAAATTTTTATGACTACAAGCAAGAAAATCAACAACTACGTAATTATTTGGGACTTAAACGCGACAATCCTGATTATCAACTGGTTTCAGCTGCCGTTGTAGGGCGCGATCCTAACCATCTATTTTATACTTTTACTGCAGACCAAGGCAGTAAATCTGGCGTTAAAGTGAACGACCCTGTGATTACTGACCAAGGCGTTGTAGGCTGGGTTTCCAAAGTTAGTTACATGTATTGCGAGATTACAACCATTCTGTCCCCTGACACAAATATTGCCGCTGTAGATAAAATGAATCGCGAGAGCGGTGTCATTAACAGTGAAATACAACTTGCTGACATAGGACAGATTAAGTTAGGACTTTTAGAAGCCGGCACAACCGTGCAAACTGGCGACACCATTGTGACCAGCGGTATCGGCGGCAGATTTCCTAAAGATTTATTAATTGGAAAGGCCGTAGAGGTGAAGGGAGAAGAAAACGACGTTTCTTTGTATGCTACGGTAGAACCTTTTGTTGATATAAAAGACGTACGCGACGTTGTCATTATCACAGGTTTTAACGGACAGGGAGAGGTGATGGAAAACACTTCTACAAATACAGATACCAGCAGCGGAGGATAAACCATGAACCATTTTAAAATATTACGGTATATTGCTTATACCATAGAAATTTTGGTACTGTTTATTCTACAGCAAACCCCCGGAATCATTCCCTCTATTTACGGTATTCTGCCAACTCTGCTAATTCCCGCTATTTGCTGCGTGGCTATGTTTGAAAGTCCTTTATGCTCTCTATTTTACGGCGTTTTAGTCGGCTTTTTGCTTGATTACAGTAAAAACTGTATCTTTGGCTTTCATGCGCTGATATGCGGTTTGATTTATTTTACCGTCTCTTTTTTGGTGCAAGATGTATTCCGTAACAGTTTTCTGACAGCATTGCTTATGTCACTGATAACCATTACCCTTGTTTTGTCTCTTCAATGGTTATTTTTTTACGTTCTCAAAGGCTACAGTTCAGTAGGTTACGCCTTGTATCGTCACTATTTACCTGCCATCCTTTACACTTTTATACCAGTACCTTTACTGTATTATTTTAACCGTGGATTTGCCTATCTGCTGCGGGAAAAATCCTAAAAACCTTTTCTTTCATTGATAGATTCATCATCTTATACAATACATTTTGTAATATATATTTATAATATACAGAAAGGAGTAATTCTGTTGAAACTTCAAAAAAACAAAAATAGAAAAAAAGACTCTTTGAAAAACAGCACGAAAATACGCTATGGTATATTAGGTGGTATTCTTTTGGTGTGCATGGGTGTATTCACTTACCGATTAGTTGATTGGCAGCTCATCAACGGTCAAACCTATTTGGAAGCTGCCGACAAAACCTATGTCTCAACGGTAAATTTAACCGCCGCTCGAGGAGAAATTGTTGACACAAACGGAAAGCCCTTAGCTGCTAACAAAACTGAATATAATATTGTATTAGACGCAACTTATTTGAACAGTGCCAATCGCAGCGAAGTAATTGATAAACTTATTCAGTTGATGAAGCAGCGCAATGAACCATGGGTAGATGAATTACCTATTACCATAAATCAAAACGGTCAATATGAATTTATTGCAGACAAAGAAGCAGAAATCAGCGAACTTAAAGGCAAGAATTTTTTAAATTTAAACACTTATGCTACAGCAGATATGTGTATGCAGCAGCTTACGGAACTGTATGATATAACAGGTTACTCGCAGGAAGACACCCGCAACATATGCTCGGTACGTTATAATATGACCCGTATGATATTCAGTATTTCTAACCCCTATACCTTTGCAGAAAATATATCAAAGGACACAGCCGCCATAATACAGGAGCGCTCAGCAGATCTTGCCGGCGTAACCGTTGAAATTGCTACGGTACGGCAATATAACGACGGCACATTAGCCCCTCAACTCATTGGTACCATAGGCGCTTTAACACAGGAGGAATATGATACGCTAAAAGACAGCGGCTATGCTTACAATGATAAAATAGGCAAAAGCGGAATTGAGTATGCCTTTGAACAACACCTGCGCGGCAAAGACGGAACAAAAGTGGTAGAAATCAATCCGGATGGAACAGTAAGCTCAGATAAAATTACGCAGCAGCCGACTCCTGGAAATACTGTATACACAACGCTTGACAGCAACCTGCAAAAAATAGCGAACGTATCACTAGAAAAAAATGTAACTGCAGCACAGCGTGCAGGACTATCTACTGCTGCAAAATTAGATGGTGAAGATTGCGTAGCAGGCGCCGCTGTTGTACTAGATGTCAAAGATTTTTCTATTTTGGCAGCAGCCTCCTACCCTAATTATGATTTGACCCAATATTTAGAGGACGCTAACTATTACAATGCGCTTTCCTCCAATAACACCCTGCCTCTTTTAAACCGTGCATTTGACGGAAATTATGTGCCGGGTTCGGTATTTAAACCGCTGGTTGCTTCTGCCGCTCTGCAGGAGGGTACAATTACTACCGGCACACATATTACCTGTAACCATGTTTACGGCTTTTATGCGCCTAGCTATACGCCTACCTGCCTGGGTTACCATGGCAGTATCAATTTAAACCGCGCTCTTCAGGCTTCTTGTAATGTTTTTTTCTACGACACAGGCCGTATGCTGGGTATTCAAAATATTGATTTGTATGCCAGACAATTTGGTTTGGGAGAAGAAACCGGCGTTGAAATTGGAGAAAGTACAGGTACATTAGCAAGTCCGGATTTACGCACTGCAAACGGTGGGGTATGGCAGCCTGGTGATGTCATTCAAGCTGCTATCGGTCAGTCTGATAACGCCTTTACCCCTTTACAGCTTGCCACTTTTTGCGCCACCATTGCCAATAATGGCACTCGTTACAAAACCCATCTTGTAAAACAAGTCACCAATTACAACCGTAATCAGATTATTTTGGAAACACAACCGAAAATAGAAGAACAAGTAGCTGTTTCTCAGGAAAATTTGAAGATTGTACAAGAAAGCATGAAATTGGTAGCAGAATCAGGCGGCACAGCAAACTCTATATTCGGAAATTACGGAATTACCATTGCCAGTAAAACAGGTACTGCCGAAAATCCCGGTCATTCAGATAATACAGTATTTATTGCCTATGCACCTTACGAAAATCCCGAGATTGCTGTAGCAGTAGTATTGGAATATGGATCTAGAGGCGCATACTCCATGGAAGTTGCAAAAGACATTTTTGATGCATATTTCTATGGTAAAACCGTAGATGAAAACGGTAATATGGTTATGCCCAAAAACACATAATAATAAGCACAAAGCAAACCTTGACTCAATTTGCTTTGTGCTTATTATAAAACATAGTATAAATAAAACCTATTGCAAAAGAAAGAGCAGGTATATGCCTGCTCTTTCTTTAATGTAAACTGTATACCCCCTCTGTAAGTATATAATATAAATTAGAATAATTACAGGTTAGGGTTAAAATCAGTATGTATATGCAATAAAAAGGTTTATGGATTGTTTTACAAAACCTTAAAATACCATATTTTTATAAATATGAATAAAATTGTAATATTTTATCAAGTTATAAATTGCGTTGCATTTTCTTTTATGGTATAATGAGCTCATTGATAATCTGGCTGCTACATCAAACAAAAATATTTTGACTACCATATGGAACTATGGTAAAATATTCATGAGGTTTATAATATGGGATTGATAACGGTTATTACATCGGGTAAGGGCGGCGTAGGAAAGTCAACTGTAAGTGTAGGCTTAGGCTGTACCCTTGCTAAAAATAAGAAAAGAGTCCTGTTAATTGACGGTGATGCAGGACTACGCAGTTTAGACTCTATGTTGGGTATTGATAAAGAGTTGGTATTTGATATTGCCGATATTGTAAATGGAAACTGCGAGCCAATAAAAGCAATTTATTCCTGTAAAGAGTATACCGGTCTAGAAAATTTATTTATGCTTCCTGCACCAGCTTTAGAAAAACACACTATAAACCCGGGTATTATGAAGCAGTTAATTCCAATTTTATCTAGATATTATGACCATGTGTTGATTGACTGTCCGGCAGGTATTGGTAAAGGATTTGTATCAGCTGTGGCAGCGGCAAACCGTGCGCTAATAGTTAGTACACCCGACCATGTATGTATTCGCGACAGCGGTAAGGTGCGTCAGTTGCTGAACGAATATGGCATTACACAACAACGTCTGATTATCAATCGCTTTAACTATCATACATTTCGTAAAATGAAGCATTATCAGGACATTGATACCATTATTGATGAAACAGGAGTTCGTTTAATTGCGGTATTACCAGATGATCTGCATTTACAAATTAATCCGGCAAAAGCGGTAATGGATAATCCGAGAGCCAGTGGACCTATGGCGCTGCAGCGTTTAGCTGTACGTTTGGAAGGAGAGTCTGTTCCTTTATTTCCACTGGAAAAACTTTAACATATAATAGCTTTTTTATAATAATGAAAAGGAGTGTCTTTGATGAATATTGCTTTAATTGCACACGATGCGAAAAAAGAATTAATGGTTCAATTCTGCATTGCGTATTGCGGTGTTCTCAGCCGTCATACTTTATGTGCTACAGGTACTACCGGCAAAATGGTTACCGAAGCAACAGGGCTTAATATTCAACGCTTTCTGTCAGGCGCTCAAGGAGGCGATCAACAGGTTGCTTCCCGCATTGCATGTAACGAAATAGACATGCTGCTGTTTTTCCGTGATTCTTTAACACCTAAACCACATGAACCTAGCGATATGCATTTGCTGCGTTTATGCGACGCGCACAGCATACCGTTTGCAACCAATATTGCAACCGCAGAAGTATTGATTCACGGCTTAGACCGCGGGGACTTAGAATGGCGTGAATTATTAAGAGAATCGTATCAATGATAAAAAAACTCCCATTTGGGAGTTTTTTTTATACCTTTTTATGTAGCAACTGAAGTTCATCTGCTTTTTTATATTTACCTAAAATCTAAATAATTGAGATATTGATTGCAGGCAAGCAATGTCAATACGCACGGCATATTTATTTTTGTGTGCTTTCATCAGTATGCTTTGTATAAAGCTTACGGAAACCTACAACGCCATCTGTATAACCAATTTTTTCATAAAAACGGTGAGCCTGTGTTCTAAAATTGGAGGAAACCAAAAAAGCATAAGCACATTCCTGCTCCTTTGCAAATGTATCAAGCGCGTCCATAAGCATATGGCCTACTCCTTTTCCTCTTTGATCTTCCCGCACAATTACATCTTCCACTACCAAAAATGTACCCATTAGACACTGACAGCAAATCCCCAATGCCGATCCTACAATTTCTCCGTTTTCTTTGGCTACCGCAATCATGCTGTTCTGTTCTCGCAGCATGTGCTCATAGGCAGTACGACCATGATCCAACGAGGTATTAAATTCTATATAAGGCGGAGCCAGCTGTTTATAAAGCTTGAGTAATGCTGGTATATCCTCTGTTTTTAACGATTCAATTATTACCATTCGAATTCCTCCACTTATTATTTTAAAATATTTTACCCGTTATAGCAGACATTTAAAGGCTATAGTTTTTTGTAAAATGGTATTGAAAGTTTTATACAATAAACAAACGGAAACATGTGACGATACTCTCTCCTGTACTAAACCAAAATTTACACTTCACATTTACGCACATGATCTAGATATAAATTTAACACAAGCTTGTTTGCATTGTACCATATGAAAAACCCGTAACAAATATCAAGCAAAACGCCAAACTAACAACTCATCTATACACTATAGGGCTATACCCAATTAGTCTAATCAGTCTGCAAAACAGCAATACCCAGTTCCTCCAACTGGCTGCTTTCTACGGTAGAGGGCGAATTAGTCATAAGCTCGCCCGAATTTGCAACCTTCGGAAAAGCAATAACATCACGTATACTCTCGCAATCCAGCATAACCATAACCAAACGATCAAGACCGAATGCCATTCCACCATGAGGAGGAGCACCGTAACGAAATGCATCAATTAAAAAGCCGAAACGTTCCTGCGCTTCCTGCTGCGTAAAGCCGAGAGCCGCAAACATCCTCTGCTGCAATTGTGGATTGCTGATACGAATAGATCCGCCTCCAATTTCATTACCGTTAAGCACCATATCATATGCTCTTGCACATACTTTATCCGGCTCCGTTTCCAACAACTCCAAACCATTTTCTTTTGGCGCTGTAAAAGGATGGTGCATAGCTACATACCGATTTTGCTCGTCATCAAACTCAAACAACGGAAAATCTGTTACCCACAACAGATTCGGCGCAGATGTATCAATTAAATGAAAGCGTGCTGCCAGTTCACAGCGCAATGCGCCTAAAGAATCAAATACCACTCTTGACTTAGGACTTGCAACCAACAGTAATACGTCTCCTGTTTCAGCATTTAGCGCTTTACGTACGGCAGCCACCTCTTGCGGCGCTAAAAACTTCTCATAACTGGAAGTCTCCCCTTGTGCAGTTAGCCTTGTCCATGCAAGTCCCATTGCGCCGTAAGCCTTAATCCATTCAGTTAGCTTGTCAATTTCTTTGCGGCTCAAATCGTCCGCATGGTTTTTTAAATTAATTCCACGCACACTGCCGCCCGCAGACAACGCTCCGCCGAATACCCGAAATTCTGTTCCGGCTAAAGCTGCACTTAAATCTACCAGCTCCAACCCAAAGCGCAAATCCGGTTTATCCGAACCGAAGCGTTCCATAGCCTCATGCCAGGTAATGCGCGGAAACGGTGTTTCAATGTCAATATTTAAAACTTTTTGATACACATCTTTGATAAAGCCCTCTCCCATTGCCATAACCTGTTCTTCATCAACAAAGGACATTTCAAGATCAATTTGTGTAAATTCCGGCTGGCGGTCGGCACGTAAGTCTTCATCACGAAAACAGCGTGCTACCTGCATATAACGGTCAAATCCCGAAAGCATCAGCAACTGTTTATATAGCTGCGGAGATTGGGGCAACGCAAAAAAATTCCCGGGAAATACGCGGGAAGGCACTAAATAATCACGTGCGCCCTCCGGTGTTGATTTAATCAAATTAGGCGTTTCGATTTCAATAAAACCATGGTTATCGAAGTAATCCCTTGCCACTTTTACAATTTTATGCCGTCCTATAATTTTGGCCTGTACATCAGGTCGGCGTAAATCCAAATACCGATGTTTTAGCCTTAACTCTTCCTTTACCTTTGAGTTTTCAACAATCTCAAAGGGCGGTGTTTCACTTTTTGCCAATATACGCAACTCTGTTACAGCAATTTCCACTTCTCCTGTGGGAATCTCTGTATTTTTTGCAGAACGCTCTTTTACAATTCCCTTTGCAGCTAGTACAAACTCTCCACGGACAGCAAATGCCTTTTCAAATATAGTGCGGTCAGTACTGTCGTCAAAGGCCAGCTGTAATATGCCGCTGCGGTCTCTCAAATCAATAAAAATCAGCTGCCCCAAATCACGCTGCCGCTGTACCCAGCCGCATACCGTAACCTCTTTATCAATATCGGACATACGCAGTTCTCCACAATAATGAGTTCGCGTCAGCCCCGTCATAAACTCTGCCATAACCAGTCCCCCGTTTTTCTATTCTCATCTCTGTTTATTATCAGCTTTGTGAACCCAGCGCAAGACTCTCCGCCTGTGTGATTGCCGCTAAAAATTCTGTTAAAAAGTCGTTGCCCAGCGTAATTGGCATTGTTTCTCCTGTTCTCATATATTTCAGCTCTGCTTTATTCTGCTGTAATTCATTATCACCTAACACAAGCGTGAACATAGCCCCAATTTTATCGGCATATTTCATTTGCGCTTTCAAACTGCGGTCACAAATATCACATTCCGCTTTTATAGCGGCATGATGCAGCATATTACTTAACGCAAATCCTTTCATTTGCGCCGCTTTACCTAACGATGCAATATATAGCCTGCAAACGGCGGGCTGTGGTAGTTGTATCTGCTGTGCTTTCATAACCAGCAGCAGGCGTTCCATACCCATTGCAAACCCCAGAGCCGGTGTTTGCGCTCCTCCCATTTGCTTTACCAAACCATCGTAGCGTCCACCGCCGCATACGGTGCTTTGCGCTCCTAAATCTCCTGAAATAAACTCAAATACCGTGCGTGTATAGTAGTCCAGCCCCCTTACAATACGAGTATTTACTTTGTAAGGTATATCGGCGGCGTCCAAATAGCTTTGCACAGCAAAAAAATGCTCAGCACAATCATTGCACAAATAATCTTTCATAATCGGCGCATCCTTCGTAATCTCTCCACAGGACGGCGTTTTACAGTCCAAAATTCGCATTGGATTTTTATCCAAACGTTCTAAACAAGTATGACACAACGCTTCTTTCGATTCCTCTAAAAAAGTTCTTAACGTCTCATGGTATTTTGAACGGCACTGTGGACAGCCTATGGAATTAATCTCTAAAGAAAGACCCCGGATTCCCAAGCGTTCAAAAATTCCGTGCGCCAGCGCAATTATCTCTGCATCGGCTATAGGTTTCTCCGTACCAAATGCCTCGCATCCAAACTGGTGAAATTCACGCTGTCTGCCCTCCTGCGTATTTTCATATCGGTAACAAGAAATTAAATAGTACAATTTCTGCGGTATACCTTCATTAAGCAAAGCGTTTTCCAGTAAGGCGCGCACTGCCCCCGCTGTTCCCTCTGGACGAAGGCTGATAGAACGGTTGCCTTTATCTAAAAATGTATACATTTCCTTTTGCACCACATCTGTGGTATCTCCAACCGACCGCTCAAACAGCTCGGTGCGTTCAAACACCGGCGTACGTATCTCCTGAAATCCGTGAATTGCCGCTTCGTCACGCATAATATCTTCTATCAACCGCCAATTTTCGCTGTCTTTAGGCAGAATATCTTTTGTGCCTTTCGGCGCTTGTATCCATGCAGCCATTTGGTTCTCTCCTTTATATTTGCCTGATATGCTGTAAAGTTATGCTAAGTATAACATAAATAAAATTTTGTTGCAATTTTATAACTGTACAATCCAGTTATATTTTAGACCATAACCGCAATTTCTGTATCTGCCTGGTTACGGTCAAACAAAAGACTGCACCCTTTGATAGAATAAATACACGATATATAGTATTGTAATTGACATTATACACAATATAATGTAAACTAATGCTAGGATGTATTAAAAATAATCTTTGATATTTTAGCAGTGACAATAAGAGGTATAGGACTATGATAACCACGATGAAAAATCAAAATGGTGCGGTAACAGCATTTAATCCCACCAAAATTTACGATGCAATTTGTAAAGCAAATATTTGTATAGCAAACCAAAAACTGACAGAAAATCAGCTAAATACACTGACCCAGGAAATTGTAATCGCTTTGCAAAATGAAGAAAAAATGCAAAACACCGTCAATCAACATTCCATACAAAACTGTTATGACAAAATGGAAAAAGTCTATATGCATTGTGCAGAACATGCAAAACGGCATGAAATATATCAAAATTTAATGGAAACCTATCAGGATCTCACTTTTCATTCAAGTGCAGCCTCCGATGTAAAACGTGAAAACGCAAACATTGACGCCGATACTGCGATGGGTACCATGCTTAAATACGGGTCAGAAGGTGCAAAATGCTTTTATGATACTTACGTGATTCCTTCCGAAATGGCAATAGCCCACCAAAACGGCGACATCCACATTCATGATAAAGATTTTTATGCTCTTACTGAAACCTGCTGTCAGATTGACCTGATTCAATTATTTAAAGGCGGCTTTTCAACCGGTCACGGTTTTCTGCGAGAACCCAATGATATTCGCAGTTATGCAGCGCTTGCCTGCATTGCCATACAGGCAAATCAAAACGAAATGCACGGTGGACAAAGTATTCCTAACTTTGACTATGCCATGGCTTTAGGCGTAGCAAAAACATTTCGTAAGTGTTACACAAAAGCTTTTTCTCAAGCTTTGCAGCTGCAAAAACAGTTTCCTAAAGCACACGCTGCCGCTGTAACAGAAGCTATGATGCGAGAAACCGGTATAGACATTACTATGAGCAACGGAGATACGTTTTGCAAGACTCTCATGGCACATATTGCAGACAAACCAACGCTTTGGATTACCCCGCAAGAAGCTAATACCATGCATGCTTATGCTGCGCAAACCGCATGGGATGATACCAACGACGCAACCTACCAGGCAATGGAAGCCTTAATACATAATCTCAATACTATGAATTCCCGCGCGGGCGCACAGGTACCGTTTAGCTCGTTAAATTACGGTACCGATACCTCTCCCGAAGGTCGTATGGTGATAAAAAACATACTGCTGGCTACCGAAAAAGGGCTGGGAGATGGTGAAACCGCTATATTCCCCATTCAAATTTTTAAAGTAAAAGAAGATGTAAATTATAACCCCAAAGATCCTAACTACGACCTATTTCAGCTTGCCATCCGCGTATCAGCAAAACGGTTATTCCCCAACTTCAGTTTTATTGACGCACCTTTTAACCGCAAATATTATAAGAAAGGCCGACCCGAAACAGAAATCTCTTATATGGGTTGCCGTACTCGTGTAATCAGCAATGTACACGACCCAAACAGAGAAATTATAAATGGCAGAGGTAATTTAAGCTTTACTTCTGTGAATCTTCCCCGTATCGCCATAAAAGCGAACAGAGATTTACAAAAATTCTATCAAATGTTGGACGAAAAAATAGATTTAATGATTGCACAACTGCTGCACAGATTTCACATTCAGTGCTCGAAAAAAGTATACAATTATCCTTTTTTAATGGGACAAGGCATATGGATGGACTCTGAGCAATTACAAGCGCAGGACAGCATTGCACAAGTACTCAAACACGGTTCGTTAAGCGTTGGATTTATCGGTCTTGCAGAAACTCTCAAAGCGCTTTGCGGCAAACATCATGGCGAAAACGCAGACAGTCAAAAACTTGGTTTAGAAATCATTGCACATATGAGAAAACGTATGGACGACAAGGCAAAAGAAACCAGTTTGAATTTTTCACTCCTTGCAACACCGGCAGAGGGACTAAGCGGTCGATTTGTACAATTGGATCGCAAACGCTACGGCGTCATAGAGGGTGTTACAGACCGTGACTACTACACCAACAGCTTTCACATCCCTGTATATTATCCCATCAAAGTCTATGAAAAAATTATGCTGGAAGCGCCTTACCACAACCTAACAAATGCCGGGCACATCAGCTATGTGGAACTAGACGGCGATACCTGTAAAAATTTAGAAGCATTTGAAGCAGTAATTCGCTGTATGAAGCAAGCTGGTATTGGCTACGGCTCCATTAACCATCCGGTTGACCGCGACCCATGTTGCGGTTATAACGGCATCATCGACAATGAATGTCCCAAATGCCACCGTACTGAGCAAGATGGTCCTAAGTTTGAACGTATTCGCAGGATTACCGGCTATCTGGTAGGTACCACCGACCGTTGGAACAACGCAAAGCGCACCGAAGAAAGAGATCGTGTTAAACACAGCGGCTGTTAACTGCATTATCATCATTATTTATGTTTTTGACAAGTATAAATTTATATAATCAATATATACAACAGGAGAAAGCTCTATGAAAAACACAGTACGTATCAGCGGCATTGTACAGGAGTCTATTGTAGACGGAAAAGGCTTGCGCTACACTATTTTTACACAGGGCTGCCCGCACCGCTGTAAAGGTTGTCACAACCCGCAAACCCACAATTTTCACAGCGGTACAGAACGAGAAATTCAAGCCATATATCAAGAAATTTGTCAAAACCCACTGCTCAGCGGCATTACATTCAGCGGAGGCGAACCATTCTGCCAACCGACTCCTCTAGCAAAGCTAGCGGAAATGGTTCATAAAAAGGGGCTCAACGTTACTACATACACAGGCTACACGTTAGAACAATTATGTACAATAAATACCCCTGATATGCAAGCTTTATTAAAACAAACCGATATTTTAATTGATGGAAAATTTATACTGGAGCAAAAAGACTTATCGTTTCCCTTTCGCGGCAGCCGGAATCAGCGTATCATTGACGTAAAACAATCTCTAAAACAGAACACTGTTGTACTTGCCTAAGTGAAGATTCTGATTGATTTTTGCATATCTAAAAATTACTGTAACCTTTTCTATAATCATATGTGTCCACACGCCTCTACACCCTAGTTTTGGTAAAAAACTGTCTGAAAGGCTTTGTAATTGCTCTATAAATAATATTCAAATATAAAAACCTGCATTGATATACAATGCAGGTTTCACTGTTTATCTTTATTAGTCGTCTACGCCTAAACGATATTCCAAAGAATCCTCTGCCCAGTCCAAACGGTCATCTAAGCGATCAAGTTCATAATCAATCTGCTGATATTGTGCATAGCTAAGAGCTCCTGTACGGGCCGCCATTTCAGCCTGATTTTCCATTGCCTCAATTTTATACTCTACTTGTTTAATTTCAAGCTTAATTTGGTTATAAGTATTCCAGTTTTGCTGATAACTTGCCGAGCGTTGCGCCGCATTTGCCTTTTGCTCCATAGCGGCTACCTCTTGAGTTATAGCCGTTAAGTCAAAATTAGTTGTAATTTGAGGAGTATAGTTTTGTACCGGCGCTTGAGAGGACGGAGCTGTTTGCTGCGTCTGGTTATTGTTATTATCTTGAACAGGCGCTTGAGATGAAGTTACGGTATTTGAATTATCTTGTGATTGAGATTGTGACGAACTATTTTGCAGTTGTGCAAGATATTGCGAGAGAATTTGTGTATCTTGAGCAGTACAGCCCGTGGCCACAGCAATAATACCGAATGCTGCCGCTGCTGCTAATAAAATTTTCTTTTTCATAACCATGTTCCTTTCACCATATATTATACTTATTATATCTAAAATTTATTGTAAAGTTATATAATATTTAAAACAAAAAATATAATTATAGGTATAATTATATTAAATTTATACAGTATATTTATATTTTATAAATAATATCTTTATTTGTCAAGCATATTTCTTATATCATAATTTTACTGTTAGAAATGTCTACTACATATACTCATGTATGGTATAAACAGAATACTAAAACCGTTTTTTCTGCAGAATCATTGCGGTTTTTAGTACGGTTACCTGTGTTTTACCGTCAGGAATTTCATTGTTTAAAACCATTTTTACAGCCTGATCTATAGGTATTAAAACCGGTTCAATAAATTCATCCTCATCAGGATGAGCTGCTCCCATTTCTTCTACTGTGCAAAAATATAAATGCAGTACTTCGTCGCAAAAGCCGGCGCTCGGATAAAATTGACCTAAACTGACATAGTCTTTTCCTATTACGCCGGTTTCTTCTCTTAGCTCCCGTTTTGCAGCTTCAAAAGGCGGTTCTCCCTTATCTAATTTTCCCGCAGGAAGCTCCAGCAATACACTCTCATAAGGATGGCGGTATTGTTTGACAAACACCAGCTCATTACAAGATGTAACTGCCGCTACAGTAACGCCTCCCGGATGCTCTATTATTTCTCTTGTTGCTATATTTCCATTAGGCAACTCTACATCATCTATACGCAAGGTTAAAATTTTACCCTCATATATTTTATTCTTCCGCAAGGTTTTCTCTTCTAACCCCATACTATACCACCCTTTTATTAAAAATATGCCTCTTAAATGATATACAACACAAAGTTTGCATAATTTGATTTTATATTTCTTATTATTGTATAGCAAACAAAACCATATAGCAAGGGGGAATTTCATTGCAGTTATGGAATCAACAGTCCGGTGATTATGAAACCGTTTGCCGCATTATAAATCAAATTGTTAATACTTATCCTTTTTTTCAATGCAGCAGCTACGGTAAAAGTCTGTGCGGACGCAATTTATTGATGCTTTCATACACAGGAAAAATTGAACCCAATCGTCAGCGCATATTATTTGCCGGCGCTTTTCACGGTATGGAATGGATCACCACACTTATTCTGCTTCATTTTGTACAACGCTTATGCGCCGCCGCCCACCGCAATAAACCATTACAGGGAAAAGACGCTCAAAAAGCGCTGGAGCACAGCGGACTTGTAATTGTTCCATGTGTGAATCCCGATGGTGTAGAAATACAAATAAACGGTGCGCAATCTGCCGGTACATATGCTGATCTAGTGCAAAAAATAAGTAAGGGAGACACTATTCACTGGCAGTCTAACGCAAGAGGAGTAGACATCAATCATAACTTTAACGCCTATTGGCACAAACTTAGGGCAATGGAGATATGTGACGGTATAAATGGTCCTGCCATGACAAGATTTGGCGGTATGTACCCACAAAGCGAACCAGAAAGTAAATATTTGGTAACCCTTACTGAAAAATATCAATTTAGGTGCGTACTAGCATTTCATAGTCAGGGAGAAGAAATATATTACGGATTTGACGATTATGTGCCGCCGGAATCCCATAAAATAGCTCAAAAATTGGCAAACGCAAGCGGTTACCTGTTATCAAAACCTGAAGGTCTTGCTTCTTACGGTGGCTATAAAGACTGGTTTATATGCCGTTTTAGAAGACCCGGTTTTACGATTGAAATAGGCAAAGGAACTAACCCTCTATCTATTTCTCAATTTGATGAAATATATGAAAAAATAGAACCTATGCTCATAGAAGCTTTATACTCATGCTAACTGACAAATCAATCATATCTATGATATAATAAAATTAAACCATAAAAAACAATAATAATGATACTGCTCAAAAAGGAGAATGATTTATGCTGGTTGTAACAACTGATCAAATACAGGGAAAAATATTTGAGGAACTCGGTATTGTAAAGGGAAGTACTATCCAATGTAAAAATATTGGCAGAGATATCGGGAGCTCTTTTCGAAACTTGGTAGGCGGAGAAATGAAAGCCTATGTAGAAATGATGAATCAAGCCAGAGAAATTGCTTGTGAGCGTATGGTACAGGAAGCAATCAATTTAGGCGCCGACGCCATTGTTGCAATGCGTCTTTCAACCAGTAGTATTTCCGCAGGCGCAGCTGAGGTGATAGCATACGGTACCGCAGTTAAATTTAAATAATATAAAACACCAAAACCTTTAATCTGAACAAAAAGATAATAGCAAAATATTTGCTAGCTGAAGCGGACACCCAAAGCCGTTATCTTTAAATTGAGCAATTTTTTAGTGAGTAAAACCTTTTTACCCTAATATATTGACTTTACAAATCATACATACAAATACAATCCGGCGGAAACTTTGGAAATTTTTTACGAAAAAATTGTAATTTGTTTTAAATTTAATGGCAGTGTAATACCTTTAAACTTATCCTGCTTTACAAACTGTATATAAATCAACTGCTAAATAAAAGCGATGAGAGTTTCTCATCGCTTTTTCTATTTATCGTCAAATTATAAAAGTAAATCAAATTTTTTGTTAAATGAATCAGTACACTAACTAATTAATCAAAATATGTTGTGTATATTTAAAAAAGGAATAATTAATACTTAATTATCAAATAATAGATTACTTTCAAAATATATAGTATATTTCGTTTACAAAATTTTAGTATGCCCTCTGCAAAAATAATATTTTATTTAACATATTGACGATAAGAAACACTCATAAAACAACTATTGATAAAAAGTAATTGAAACAGATTTAATCTATATAAGCTATTCTTCCATATTCTCTATTTGAGAATCTGCCTGCTCGGCAACCGACTTGAGTTCTTCCATTTCATCAGGCACTTCATCCTGACCATCGTCCTCTATTTCTACATCAGTACTGGTTTCAGATTCATCGTGAGGAGCTCTTGCAAGGGTTACAACTTTATTTTCAACACCGTCTACCCGCATAACCCGCACACCTTTGCTGGGTCTGGCACATTCGCGAATAGAACTTGCCTGAATACGGATTATGATTCCGTCAGATGAAATCATAATAATATCCTCATCTAAATTTATGGCCTTTACAGACGCAACATCACCGTATTTTTCTACATGATAGTTGATTAGTCCTTTACCTCCTCTTGTTTGAGTTCGGTAATCACTCGCAGGCGATAATCTGCCATACCCTGTTTCCGATACGGTTAATACCAAACAACCTTCATGTAATACGCACATACCTGCTACTGCATCTTCTTCTTTAAGAGTCAACGCTTTTACACCTCTAGCTGTTCTCCCCATTGCTCTGACATTGGTTTCCTTAAAGCGAATACTCATACCCTTTTTAGTTGCAACCAGCAACTCCTGTTTACCGTCTGTTACATTTACCCAAGCTAGCTCGTCCCCTTCATCAAGGTCAATGGCAATTACGCCCCCTTTTCTGGCTGTATTATATGATAATAAATCTGTTCGTTTTATAATACCGCCCCTGGTTACCATGACCAGATAACTCTCTTTATCAAATTCCGGCACACGTATAATGGAAGTTACACGCTCGTCCGATCCAATAGGAAGCAAATTTGCAATATTCATCCCCTTACTGGTGCGAGAGCCTTCGGGAACCTCGTAACACTTAAGGCGATAAACACGCCCTAAATTGGTAAAAAACATAACATAATCATGGCTGTTAATTACAAACATCTCAGTAGGCACGTCTTCGTCACGGGTGGTCATACCTGTTACACCCCTGCCGCCGCGGTTTTGTGTTTTATAGGTATCCATCTTTTGACGTTTTACATAACCAAAATTAGTCATAGTAAAAATACATTCTTCTCTGGGGATTAAATCCTCTATATCTACTTCACCGCTAACCGCCGCAATTTCTGTACGGCGTTCGTCGGCAAACTTTGCTCTAACCGCCATAGCTTCTTCTTTTACTAAACTGAGCAAACGAAATTCATTTTCTAAAATTTCTTTAAACTCCGCAATTTTAATCGCTAGCGCAGCCAGTTCATCCTCTATCTTCTGCCGTTCTAATCCTGTTAATTGTCCTAAACGCATTTGTACAATGGCATTTGCCTGTATCTCATCCAGTTCAAACCGTTCCATTAAGGCAGATTTTCCCTCGGAAACTGATTTTGCAGAACGTAGTATTGCAATGACTTCATCGATAAAGTCCAAAGCAATTCTCAAACCTTTTAAAATATGCGCCCTTTCTTCTGCTTTTCTTAAATCAAAGCGGGTGCGTCTTGTAACAACATCTTTTTGAAATTGGATATATTCGCCAAGCATTTCGGATAAATTAAGTGTTTTTGGTTCTCCGTTTACAATGGCAAGCATAATTACGCCGAAAGTTGTTTGCATTTGTGTATAGGAATACAGTTGATTGAGTACAATTTGCGGTGAGGCGTCTCGTTTCACATCAATTACTATATGCATTCCATTTCTATCTGAATGATCTTCTATATTAGAAATACCTTCTATTCTTTTCTCTTTTACAAGCTCGGCTATATGTTCAATAAGCCTTGCTTTATTTACTTGATAAGGCAGCTCCGTTACAATGATTTTATACCTGCCGTTATCTTTTTCTATAATTTCGGCACAGGCTCGTACCACAACTTTTCCCCTGCCGGTTCCATAAGCTGCCCGTATACCGCTGCGACCCATAATAATTCCCCCTGTAGGAAAATCAGGTCCTTTAATATGTTCCATTAATCCTTCCAGGGTAATATCAGGATTATCTATCATAGCGCACATGCCGTCTACAACTTCACCCATATTATGAGGTGGTATATTGGTTGCCATACCAACGGCAATTCCTGTAGATCCATTTACCAATAAATTTGGAAAACGGGAAGGCAATACCTCCGGTTCTTGTAAACGATCATCGTAATTTGGACGAAAATCAACCGTTTCTTTTTCAATATCGGCTACCATATCCAGAGAGATTTTACTCATTCTTGCCTCAGTATAACGATAGGCAGCAGCAGGATCGCCGTCAATCGAACCAAAATTTCCGTGACCGTCTACCAAAAGATATCGGGTAGAAAAATCCTGTGCCAAACGCACCAATGCATCATACACAGAAGCATCTCCATGGGGATGATACCTACCTAGCACCGACCCAACTGTATCGGCACATTTGCGATACGCTCTATCTGGATACAGATTATTTTCAAACATGGTATATAATATTCTTCTGTGAACCGGCTTTAATCCATCCCGAACGTCCGGCAGGGCACGGGATACAATTACCGACATGGAGTAGTCTAAAAAAGATTTTTTCATTTCACGCTCAATGTCAACGTTTATGATTTTCTCCTGTCCTTGTAATTCCTGATTATCTTCCATTTATCCGACACCTTCCCGCTTAAAATTTTCCTTTAACTCTGTTTTAAAATATTGGTTGATTCTTTCACGCTCCTGTAAAGTCAGCGCACGCTTAGGTACATACCGAATATGATCCATACCTATTTTAATGATATATAAATGTTCGGTTTCCTTAACTAAATATAACATTTTGTATGGTATAATTGCCTGATAATTTTCTAATTGTATCTGCATCTCTGTTTCATTAAAAAACAGCGTTTCAGATTCACATTTTTGATGATTTACATAAGCCGCTGTTTTCTTTTTCATTAAATAAAGATGCAGTGTATCATAAAACAATCCTATAGCAAGACCTACAAATATTAAAAGTAAGTAAATGGTTCTCTGTAATGTAAAACTTGTTAAAAATATAGCGCCAATTAAACCGAATATAACCACAGCCAGTCCTATTATTCTACAGCACCATCGTTCCACTTTATTCTCGCGCTCTTTTATCCATGCAGATGCAAATTGGTATAAATCATCCTTTGTAACCAAATAATTGATAACTATCGGGTTGTTGTGCATATCGGTACAATCCCCCTTTTTCACAATTTACCCAAAATATAAAACTACGTTATTTTTTTATGCTTATATGCCAACATCTTTTGTAAAAACGATGATAAGCTATTTTGCTGCTCATTGGTGAGCTGCTGTTTTTCAATTAATAATAGCGGCCGTTGTTTTCCTCCTAAAATGACAAACATATCGCTTGTTTCCAAACTGCGGTCTACCTCTGTCCAGTACTGTCTAATAGTTTCTTTTTCATTAGAAATTTCAAAAAAACTCTTGAACAATGAAATAGTAAACGGCAGTTCTATTAATTTATTGGAATCAAATATCTTTGCGCCTTGACCTTTAACCACACAGGGTAATATAAACATAAAAAATATAGTAAGCAATATAAAAAAGCAAATACCAACCATCGGTATAATAAAACTTGAAAATAATGTTAGATAAAGCGGCAATACAGACGCTGTTAATATAGCCAGAGACATACAAATACCTGCACGTACAAAGGGCAAATTAATTGGAGAAGCCGTACTGCGGGCAATAAAATACGCATTTGCATATAGACTGCGGGTGATAAATAAATGCTCAAATGTAATATATGGCGTACTGTCATTGGTTTGCAAATTATTTCCCCCTTACTATACTTGATTTGTACCGGATAAAATCATAGCTTCTACATCCGGCAAAACAGAGGGCTCAATACAACGTAGGGGTAAAATTGTGATATGAGACTTATCTGTTTGCAACACAAACATATTATTTATTTTTTTACATGTAACCGTTCCATCCAAAGGAATTATCCATTTATTATTATGTTTACCCATTTCAATCATTGACGGATAAATTTCCATTTGTATTTCTTCGTCATCAGTCAATCTTTTGGCATTTTTATTCAAACTATATCTTGCCGCCGGCCAAATGATAACAGCCAATGCAAGACAAACAATTCCAAATGCAAGGGTCATCCAATTTATACCAACACTATACATGCTATTTAGTTCTAAACCAAACATGACAAAAAATATGCCCGCAACAATACAAGAAATTATACTTTCTGCTATTAGTCTCTTTTTTGCTCTTCTATATTTTTTTAAAGTTTTAAGAGCATCGTAAATTTCTTCTTTTTTCAGCATATAGCTAATTTTTATTCCTGCAAAACTATCTTCAAACTCCTGTGCGTCTTCGTCCAGCACAAGCTCAGCTTCTGACCCATCCCATTCTACCAATTCTTCTGATTCTTCTAAATCATAATCCTCAAACAGGTTATTGTCTTCAGGTGTATCACCCTTATGACTGTTCATTGATCCGTTCCTTACCTTTCAGCTCATTTATACATCTAAATTTTGTACATATTTTGCATTTTTTTCTATAAAATCTCTTCTTGGTTCTACCTTATCACCCATTAAAATTGTAAACACTTCATCTGCTATAGCAGCATCCTCCATTTCAACACGCAGCATAGTGCGCGTATCAGGATTCATGGTTGTTTCCCACAATTGCTCTGAATCCATTTCACCCAAACCCTTATACCGTTGAATATCTAAATTTCCATTCTGCTCCGCTATAATTGCATCTCGTTCTTTATCAGAGTACGCATAATAATGCACTTTACCTTTTGTTAAACGATATAACGGAGGCTGAGCAATATAAATATTTCCATTTTCTAATAATGGACGCATAAACCGAAAGAAAAATGTAAGCAACAGCGTACGAATATGAGAACCGTCAACATCAGCATCCGCCATAATAATTACCTTACCGTACCGCAGTTTTTCCATGTCAAATTCTTCACCTATGCCACAGCCCAGTGCAGTTACCACCGGCATCAATTTTTCATTGCCGTACACTTTATCTAATCTTGCCTTTTCAACATTGAGCATTTTACCCCACAACGGTAAAATAGCCTGAATTTTACGGTCACGGCCACCTTTTGCCGATCCTCCTGCAGAGTCACCCTCTACAATATACAGTTCTGACTCATCGGGATTTTTTGATTGACAGTCTGCTAGTTTACCGGGCAGCGCTGCCGATTCCAATGCAGATTTACGCCGTACCATATCTCTAGCTTTTCTGGCGGCTTCTCTAGCTCTGGAAGCTGCCAGCGCCTTATCAAAAATTGCACGGGCAGTTGCCGGATTTTCTTCTAAATAAGTTGATAATTTATCACTAATTAAATTACTAACTAAACTGCTAATTTCTGTATTGCCCAATTTTGATTTAGTCTGTCCCTCAAACTGTGCGTCCTTAACTTTAATGCTAATAACAACAGTCAGACCCTCGCGCACATCGTCTCCTGATAAATTTTTATCGCTTTCTTTAAGCAAATTATATTTTCTTGCATAATCATTCATAACACGAGTAAGACTTCTCTTAAAACCATCCTCATGAGTACCTCCGTCGGTAGTATGAATATTATTGGCAAAAGATAAAATCAATTCATTATAGCTGTCGTTATACTGCATTGCAATTTCCGCAGTCGATTGATCGTCGTCAGAAACCACTGAAAAGTGCATAATATCCGGATGAATTAACTCAACAGCTTTCTTTTTATTTAAATATTCAACAAAGCTGCTGATACCACCCTCATAACAGAAAATTTCACTGACAATGTTATATGGATCCCTTTCGTCTCTAATTTCAATTTCAACACCTGCATTCAAAAAAGCTTGTTCACGTAACCTGGTTTTTAATGTTTCATAATCAAATTCTATTGATTCTTTAAAAATTTCACAATCGGGTTTAAATCGAACTAAAGTACCTGTTTTTCTGGTTTTACCGGTAATTTTCAGGTTTGTTATAATTGCACCCCGTTCAAAACGTTGAGTATAAATACAGCCTTCTTTGTAAATTTCAATTTCCAGCCATTGAGAAAGCGCATTAACAACTGAAGCTCCTACACCATGCAATCCACCTGATACTTTATATCCTCCTCCTCCAAATTTTCCGCCGGCATGTAACACTGTATATACAACAGTCGCAGCCGGAATTCCCATTTTAGGATGTGTACCTACAGGAATACCACGACCATTATCAGTAACGCAAATAACATTATCCGGTAAAATTTCTACTTTAATTTTATTACAAAAACCTGCAAGCGCTTCATCAATTCCATTATCCACTATTTCATAAACAAGATGATGTAATCCCCGTGGACCTGTTGATCCTATGTACATACCAGGTCGTTTTCTTACAGCTTCCAGACCTTCTAAAACTTGTATTTGATCTGCTTCATAATGTTCTGCAGGCTGATTTAATTCGGTAAACTCCAAGTTTAACCCTCCATTTTACACAAAATGCATTTTATTATTATCGTTTAAATCTGGTAGTTCGGGTAGAATATTTCATATTTTCAGGCTTTATATAACGAATTACCAATGGAAGCATCGTTACACCGGCTATAATACCAACAGCCATTACACCCATCATATAAAATACATTCATACCCGGTAAAAACAATCCCAAACAAACATTAATTACCATTACAATTACAACAATACAAGCAATTAATATACTAAAAGTGGTTTCCAGCGCTACTTTAAAATTTTGATTACATTTCGGGCAGATAATATCTTCTTTTCCTTTACTTTTCATAACCTCTTTATAACCAAATTTCTGTGTACAATATGGACAAACAGGTAAAGCTAAAGGGAATTTTTTCATAAAAATTTTCTCCTTTCAACAAAAACATTCAATTAATCAAAGTATACGCGTATGCGATTCATCATAATTAAAAGACTTGCTTTTCTGCTTTTTGCCAGAAGGAAAAACTTTTTTAAGACGAACAGTAAACATTGATACGCAGAAAAAAATAAGAAAAGGAATAAAAATTAAAATAATAGACCAAATTTGCATATCAACTAAAAATGTAAAAATTAAAACCAGTAAAATACTAATCAAAACTGTAGCAATTGCCATTGGGACAACTATTTTGTGAATTACAATAATAGAATAACTGCCGCACACATCACAAGAATAATCGCCTTTATTTTTAAGCATCCATATTTTTAAAAAAACAATTTTTTTTCCGCAATAAGGACATACTGTATAACAAAGATTAGCTTCATTTCTGTCTAAATTTTTTCTTGTTTTCGGCTGTATTGTACGGGACTTATTATAAATATGGGATAATGGTTTTTTTTGCAAAAATTTTAAAGGAACGGTAGAATTTTTATTCTTTTCATGATGTGATACAGAAGATGATTTGATTTTTTTATTTGGAATTTTATCATTTTTATTTTCACAAAAATTTTTTTTCAAATTTTGTTTTTTTTCATGCTCTTTTACTAATGAATCAAATAAATTATAATATACCGGTTTCTCATGATTATTTTGCGTATTTTGTTTTTTTTCACTGCTCATATGCACTATTCCTTCTTATTTTAAATGATTTGTTCTTTCTATACATTTGCAATATTACTAATATAATTTGTTCTTTTTCGTAATGTAGAAGAAGATATTTGAGAAATATAAACCTGAATTTTATTATTATGATCTTTACACAAAATAAACGTTTTGGGCATCTCCATGGAAACATTTATTACTTTTCCCAATTTTTCAGCTTTTGCCAAATAATCTCTAGTGATTTTTGATATTGTTGAGGTTTCTAAATCAAAAATTCCAACAACCTCACTTATTTTTACAACAGTATCCTGTCCCAAATGCAAATACATAAAGCTGCCTCCTTTTTGATTTAATACATATTTATGATAATATTATTTTTTCACATAATTTACCCTGCTTCATATTAAATAAAGCTCCTTGACGAAGCTGTTTAATGGCATTAGGATCGCAGCAAGTGATAAATACCTGACGATTTTTTAAATGATTTAAAATATAATCCTGTCTGTATTTATCTAATTCACTCATCACATCATCTAAAAATACTACAGGCTTATCTCCTATAATTGACTCCATTACTTTTGCCTCCGCTAATTTTAAAGCTAACGCCACTGAGCGCTGCTGTCCCTGTGAACCATACATTCTCGCAGAAATACTGTTAATATAAAATGAAATATCGTCTCTATGAGGTCCAATAGTAGTATATCCCACCAATAAATCAGATTTTTGAGATGACTTGAGCTTCTCTATAAAAGCAGTCTCCAGTTTTACTTGACGATCTTTTATAAAAGAACAATCATAACTAAGCGATAATTGTTCTTTTTGAGAAGATATTCCAAAATAAATATCTCTTGCAATAGGTTCAAGCATATTTAAATAAGCAAGTCTTTCTTGGACAATTAAAACACCATATTTAACCAGCTTCTCATTCCAAATTTCTAAGGTATCTTGCAATTGAGCATTTTTAGTGATTTCTTTTAAAAGAGAGTTTCTTTGTGATAAAGTGCGATTATAATGCATGAGTAGTCTGGCATATGCAGGTTTACTCTGACATAAACCTCCATCGACAAAATTTCTACGATTTGAAGGTCCCTCCTTTATAAGCGACAAATGCTCCGGAGAAAAAATAACTGCACAAAATTTTCCAACCAGCACAGAAGCTGATTTTTTTTGTATATTATTTATTGTAACATTTCTTTTACCGTTCGTCATGTTGATTTTTGCAAATTGTTCTCTTTGTTCGCTGAAAAATTTCATATTCATTTTAAAGGAAGATGCCCCAAATGCAATTAATTCATTATCTTTTGCTCCTCGAAAGGAATGTCCTCCAGTAAAAAGCCACATAGCTTCCAGTAAATTAGTTTTACCTTGGGCATTTTCTCCATAAATTACATTGATATCTGACACTGGAGTAAATATTATGTCGCAAAGATTCCGATAACCGCAAATTTCAATTTTTTTTATAATCAACGTGAACAAACCTCATAGTATTTGTTTTTATATTCTGCAATATCGCCGGATCTCATTTTTTTACCCCGCATCATGCAAATTTCTCCGTTCACTCTAACAAGTCCGTTTTGAATTTCCAATTTTGCCTGCCCTCCTGTTCCCACAGTACCGCTTAATTTTAAAAGTGCGTCTAACCGAATAAACTCAGTATCAATTTCAATTTGTATTTTTTCCATAGTTATCTCGCCTTTTTTGTTTCTACGATTCTGATTTTAAACGAACCGGCAATACAAGAAATAAATAAGAACTTCCTTCTATAGGACGAACTACCATTGGATTTGTAGGACCATTTAATAGAATTTTAATTTCATCACCTTCAGCATTACGTAAAGCATCTAATAAAAAACGGCTGTTAAAACCAATTTCCAAAGCATCTCCCTCCATTTTAATATCAAATTGGTCATTTGCCCTTCCAATTTGCGTTGTACAAGATAATTTAATTTCGTCATTTTCAATTAGGCAGCGGACAGGACTTTTTAATCTATCAATAATTAATAGAGAAACTCTTTCAATACTTTCAATAATAGTCCGGGTTTTTACAACCAACTCAGTTTCATGATGCTTTGGAATCGCTGCGTGATAATCAAGAAATTGTCCTTCAAGTAAACGAGAGGTAATATCATAGCCGTTGATTTGAAACATAATATGCCTTCTGCCAATATGAATATTTATTTTACTGTCATCATCATTTAATAGCTTTAAAATCTCTGAAAGAGTCTTGCCGGGTACTACAAAGTTGGTTTCTAAATTATTCTGAATAATTTCTTCTCTATATGCCAAACGATAACCATCTACCGATACAAGATTTAATTTATTTTTTGTCAGTTCAAATAAAGTACCTGTATGAATTGGTCTAGAATCATTATCTGCTACTGCGAAAATAGTTTGTTTAATCATACTTTTTAGTAAACTTTGTGTAATTTCAATCACTTGATCTTCAGGAATTCCCGGTAATTCAGGATATTCTTCTGAAGGAATACTTACCAGTGAAAATTCGCTGGGTCCACTTTGAATGAATGTAATATTGGATGAATCAGTAGTAAAATAAACGTCGTCTGCAGGTAGTCTGCGTACAATTTCTCCCAATAGTTTGGCATTTAGGATAGTTTTTCCCGATTCAGTAATATTGGCATTGATGGTTGTTTTCATACCTAGCTCTAAATTATAACCGCAAAGTTCAATACCCTTTTGCGTTGTTTTAATCAGTATTCCTTCTAAGGCGGCAATAGATGATTTAGTGGAGACTGCTCGTTGAATAATAGAGACGGATTCTACTAAAATTTGTTTGTTACAGGAAAATTTCATGGTATCACCTTTTTTCGTTTCTATAAGTATAGAAAGATATGTATTATATTTAGCATTAGTAGTAGGGACTGTTAATAAGTTGAAAAAATAAAAAAATACAGAAAATAAGCGGTATTTTTAATTTTTTTCTGAGTTGGAATAGTAGTTAAAAAATTATGGAAAACATTGTGAAAAAAATTTTTTAAACAATATGTTTGAAAAATTTTTGTTGAATGTTAAAAATAAGTTTAAAATTTTAACGATTTATTTTTTCACTTTTTAACAGATTTTGTGTAATGTTGAAAACTTTTTCACTGTTTATCGGTCACGAATATTTTTTATAATATCGTCAACGATTGCTTTTCTTTTAGAATCTTTTGCAATTTTTTTATCTATTTGCTGCATAGCGTATACAATGGTGGAATGATCACGATTACCAAATTCTTTTCCAATTGCATCATAAGGCAGCTGTGTAATTTCTCTAACAACATAGATGGCTGTTTGCCGTGCGTTTGAAATATTGGCCGAACGTTTAGAAGAACGAATATCATTAGCTGTAGTGCCGAAAGTACGCGCAACTTCTTCAATAATTTTTTCTATAGTTACGGGCGCTGGCATATCATTATTTATAATATCGCTAATAGCATCTTGTGCTGTTTTAATTGTTGGTTGTATTTTTTCTAATATACAGTGAGCCTGTATTTTTTTTACTGCACCTTCTAGCTGCCGAATATTGTTTTTTAAATTATTGGCTATATATTCCGAAACAGAATCAGGTAATTTAAATTCTAAAAGCTCTGCCTTTCGTTTAATAATTGCAATGCGCGTTTCAAAGTCCGGCGGTTGAATGTCGGCGGTTAAACCCCATTCAAAGCGGGTTAAAAGCCGTTCTTCTAACGTCGCAATATCTTTTGGGGGTCGGTCGGAGGTTAAAACAATCTGTTTTTTTGCTTCATACAAAGTATTAAAGGTATGAAAAAATTCTTCTTGCGTAGATTCTTTACCGGCAATAAACTGAATATCGTCTACCAACAGCACGTCTGATTTTCTATATCTTTGTCTAAATTCAGCTGTAGTTCCCTGACGGATGGATTCAATTAATTCATTTGCAAATTGTTCACATTTAATGTATACAATATTCATATTAGGATTGTTTATTTCAATTTCTCTGCGGATTGCATAAAGCAGGTGGGTTTTTCCTAAACCGGAGTTTCCGTATATAAAAAGCGGATTATATAAAATGGCAGGCTTTGTTGACACTGCCAATGCCGCTGCATGGGCAAATTTATTGGATGAACCTACAATAAAAGTATCAAAAGTAAATTCATAATTGTCATTTTTTATTGTTTGATTATGAGGTGCTTCTTGTTCTGATTGATCTTCCGTTACTATTTCAATTGAAAAAGCTGAACCTAGTACATTGTGAAAAGCTTCTGTTAAAAGTGTTTCATAAGATTTTAGAATGATATCTTTATGAAATGCTGTAGGCACTTTTAATGTAACAAATCCATTAGAGAAATTTAAATGTATTGGCTTTATTTTACTAAGCCATAAATTATAAGATATTTCAGAAGTCTGCTTTTTTAAATAATCTGAAATTAAATCCCAAGTTTCAATAAAAGTTTCCATGGTTACCTCCGGGAAATTTGATTATTTAAAATCTTATATTTCATGTAAAAATCAATTCTTTCTTTTCTTTATATTTTTATTCATCTTATCATAAAATACATATTTTTTCAAATTATTTTCATGATTCTCTTTATATTATAATAGGTATAAATAGAACAAAAAGAACAAATAAGCATTTTGATAAGTTAAAAAGGTCAAATTAAATATTTATGTGGGTATAAATATTTTTATTATTTAGGTAAAAATAGAAAATTTTAAATAATAAAATATAGATTAATAGAATTTTGTTAATTTATTTAAAATTCTATGTGTAAAAAGAAAATAAATATTTTAAGTAATATATAAAATAATGTGCAGCCATGTTCTAACAATTTTATCTTTTTACATAAAATAGCAGCTTTTTAGTTGACAGAAAGATATAAATTAGAATATAATATTAAATTACAAGGTTTATACCCGAAAGGAGGGTTCAAGATGCTGAGAACATATCAGCCAAAAAAGCTTCACAGAAAGAAAGAGCACGGTTTTAGAAAAAGAATGTCTGACCGTAATGGCCGTAAGGTTTTGGCACGTCGTAGAGCTAAGGGCAGAAAGCGCTTGTCCTACTAAAAGATAAAAGGCCGCACAGGGCCTTTCTTTTTATTTTTTGTAATTGGAATGGTTTATTTTATGGACAAGTTTGTGCCATTAAATGAAAATAAAGATTTTAGGCGTATGTATGCAAAGGGAAAATGCTATGTATCTTCGTCTATAATCTCTTATGTTTCAAAAAATCGTTTAAATCAAATTAGAATTGGCATTACCACTAGTAAAAAAATTGGAAATTCCGTGCAGAGGAACAGGGCTCGCAGATTGATAAAGGAATCTTTTCGTTTTATGACGCCCCATATTAAGCAGGGGTATGATTTTGTTTTTGTTGCAAGAGCAAAAACACCTTTTGTTAAATGTCAAGCTGTACAGCGTTCTATGAAAAAACAGCTGAAAGAGGCAGGTGTTTTATTTGAAAAATCTGTTTATTAAATTTATAAAATTTTATCAAACAAGTATTTCTCCACTTAAAACACCCTGTTGTAAATACGAACCTACATGTTCAAACTATGCTATTGAGGCAATTGAAAAATTTGGAGCTTTTAAAGGTTTTTTTATGGCTATTTACCGTATACTGCGTTGTAATCCCTTAAGTAAAGGCGGGTATGACCCCGTTCCTGAAAAAAAAGAGAAGCATTGTCACATTGAGGAGTAATGGGAATGGATATATTTAATTTTTTTGGTAGCATTCTCGGTTATATTTTGTGGTTTTTCTATTTGATTGTCAGAAATTATGGTGTAGCAATTATTTTATTTACAGTATTGTTTAAACTGATTCTGTTTCCTCTTTCTGTCAAACAACAGAAGTCCATGACAGTCACCTCCAGAATAGCTGAAAAACAAAAGGAACTGTCAAAAAAATACGCAAACGATAAAGCAAAATATCAAGAAGAGGTACAAAAGCTATATGCCAAAGAGGGCGCGCGTCCCGGTGGAGGTTGTTTAACAACGCTTTTGCCTTTTCCGATTATGATTGGTCTTTATTATACCATTTTAAATCCGCTGCAAAATGCGCTGCATTTATCAAATGAGGTTATTGCCAATGCCTCTAATTTACTTAATCAAATTCCCGGTGCCAGTTTGAGTACAGGCGGTCAAATTAATGAATTGGCTATTATTAAAAATTTTAATCAGCTTTCGCCTTACCTTAAAGATATTTTAGGAGATGATTTTGGCAGAGTTGAACAATTCAGCAATAGCTGTAATTTTTTAGGTCTTGATTTGCTTGGAACGCCGTCTTCTTCAAGCTGGTCGTCTATGCTTTTTTTGATTCCCCTTATTTGTTTGTTGACATCTATCGGTTCGCAAGTCTTTATGATGTATACAAACGACACTATGAAAAATCAGCAGGGCTGTATGAAGATTACCATGCTGATTCTACCGCTGTTTACAGCGTGGCTTGCTTGGACTATGCCGGGCGCTATTGGTTTTTATTGGATTTGCAACACCGTTACCACATTTGTACAAACGGTGGTTCTCAATTATTGTTTCAGCTCCGGTCATATGGCTGCAAAGGAAGAAGCAAGGCATATTGCTAAAATGGAATTAACAGAAGCTGCTATAAAAGAAATACCCATAGAACAAAGAAAACAACTGTATACCAATAAAGAATCAAATCAAAAGCATAGTAATAAGAAGAAAAAATAGTATATTTTTAGGTGTGTTCTTAAGGATGGAGAAACTGTGTTAAAAGAAATTATTGCGATAGGAGAAACTGTAGAACAAGCAATTGCAAATGCCTGTTCCCAGTTGGAAATTGAATCGTGTGGAGAAAATTTTGAAATTATTGAAATGCCCATAAAAAAAACCTTAGGTTTTTTTGGAGGAAGTCCTGCAAAAGTACGGGTGTTTGTTGAAGTGCATCCTGCAAAAGCTGCAGCTGATTACTTGATTAGTATTTTTAATCAAATGGGTTATCGCGATATTATGATAGAAATTAAAGAGGAAAAAAACGCTGCAATGCTCTGTATTGTTGGCGGAGATGCAGGTACTATGATCGGTTACAGAGGGGAAACGTTACATGCACTTGAATATTTAGCCGGCCTTATTGCAAATCAAATACATAATGAGTATTACAGAATTACTATGAATATTGGTAATTACCGTGAAAAAAGACATGAAACTTTAACGGCTCTTGGAGTAAAAATTGCACGCAAAGTTTTAAAATATGGTCGTAATTTTTCTTTAGAACCGATGAATCCCTATGAACGGAGAATCATTCATGCAGCGGTTCAAAATGTTCCGGGTGTGAAATCGTGGTCTAAAGGAGAAGATATATATCGCCACGTTATTATTGGACCTGAAAGAAATCAACATTTTTATTATAGAAAGAAAAATAATCGTCATAAGGAAAAAAATACGCATTTAAAAATACATCAAACGAATATTCGTAGAACATCAGAACATAATTAAAAGTAATATATGTATCACAAAATAGTTCGCTAAAAAATTCGGGAACCCAATTGGTACCCGAATTTTTTAATTAAAATATATAAAGGAGGAAGAAATGCAAAGAAGAAAGGTAGGCGCTACGATAGCGGCAATTTCCACTGCACAAGGCGCAGCCGGTGTTGGTATGATTCGTATTTCCGGGGATTCTGCTAGAGAAATAGCAGACCGTGTATTTACATCTCCTCATGGTAAAAAAATAAAGCAGGCGCAGGGTTACACAGCATTGTACGGAAAGGTACATAAACCCTTTAAAGAAGGGGAAATTTGTGAGGTTTTAGATCAGGCTATTGCATTGGTATTTGCATGTCCCGCAAGTTTTACTGGGGAAGATGTGGTAGAATTGTCCTGTCATGGTGGGCTTACTGTTATGAAAAATGTCTTGCGTGCAGTATTTGCAGCAGGAGCAGTACCGGCACAGCCAGGTGAATTTACAAAACGTGCATTTTTAAATGGAAAACTAGGTCTTACCGAAGCTGAAGCTGTTATGCAGTTGATTTCGGCGCAGGGAGAACAGGCAATGAAAATGGCATTAGCTGTTCATCAAGGCGCGCTGGAAAAAAAAATTAATGCAATTCGTACCATGTTAATTACAGCGGCGGCGCATTTGTCGGCATGGGCAGATTATCCCGAGGATGATATTCCACAATTAAATCCCGAAGTGTTAAAAAATAATTTATATGAGGCAAACTGCCAGATAGAAGAATTGCTGTCGCAATTTGACGCCGGTAAAGCAATTAGAGAAGGAGTTAATACTGTAATTGCGGGCAAACCAAATGTGGGTAAATCTACTTTGATGAATTTACTGTCCGGCTGTGAGCGTTCTATTGTAACACAGTTTGCGGGTACTACAAGAGATGTGGTGGAAGAAACCGTATTACTGGGAGATGTACCTCTTTGTTTAGCCGATACGGCAGGTATTCATATTACGAATGATCCAGTGGAAAGTATTGGTGTAGACAAAGCAAAAAATAGAATTAAAACAGCGGAGTTGGTTTTTGCGGTGTTTGATTCATCTCGGGAATTAAGCGATGAAGATAAGAATTTAATAGAGAATATACAGCAAATTCCTGCTGTTGCTGTTGTAAATAAAAGTGATTTGCCTGCTGTGGCAGATTTAGATTATATTAAGAAAAAGTTTTACCATGTAGTGTCGATTTCAGCATTGTCAGGGGACGGCTTAAAACAGTTAGAACAGGCTGTTGCCGATGTACTGCAAACGGCCCAGCTGAATCCGGCAGACGGTATTTTAACAACAGAACGCCAGCGGGATGCAGCGCAACAAGCAAAGCAGGCATTAAAGGAAGCTATTTATGCATTGGAAAGCGGTATGACATTAGACGCTGTGACAGTATCGATAGAAGGAGCAGTGTCTGCTTTATTAGAGTTAACAGGGGAAAGAGCAACAGAGGCAGTGGTTGATTCTGTTTTTGCACAGTTTTGCGTGGGAAAATAAAATATTTATTTTTCTTTGGTAATATGTAAGTAAAGTCTTTCACCTTAAGATGTTGTGCTTATCCATGAAAGCAGTTACTTAAATAAATTTAAAAATTCTATTAATAGAGTTAATAAGTTTAATAAAAATTCAAATATTTTTATAAACTTCTCCATGTGTATGTTAGAAGCTGGTGTAATCAAAAGATTAGTTTTTAAAAGCGTTAGTAAAAGTAAAAATAAATAATATAACATATTATTTACTCCTTGTATGATAGAGTAGTAGTTATTAGAGCCACTCTCCAAGGGCTATGCTACACTGTAAGGGATGCTGTGAATTGGTTTTTGATCCTTATTTAGGATGTATCTACATTTTTAATATGTGATATGTGCTATAAATGCAACAAAAAAGACGTTGGTTCATTAGATGTTGAAATAGGAAAATCTGTTAATAGCATTCTGCAGGGAGCTTTTTTTTTACTTCTGCCCGTTACACTGCATTTGGTGGTGGAGGCGTGAAAGTTTAACCTTGTCCGTCGGGCATATGCCCGACCAGAGAACCCTATTAAGGAGTTCTCTAAAGATTCAATGTCCACTGGACATTGAATCTTTCTCTCCTGATTTTATTGTGTATAAAGTGTTTTGCTCGTTGCGACGAACACCTAAAAAAGGAGCTGCCTTTGGAATCCGCAATTTTTTTGTAAAAAATTTACTAAAACTTTTATGTTTTTATATAAACTGTATCAGTGCTTAGACGGGAGCATGTTTTTTACTCCCGCCCATATGAGGCAACAATTTACACATGCATGATAATGTGTAGATTGTGCAAATTTGACCTGTAAAACTCAGATTTGGAAAGAAGTACACGTTTTGATAAATATAAGAAAATACGCCGATATCGTGGGAGATATCGGCGTATTTTTTCTTTAAATATGGGTATAATGTTGTTTATTGCTGAATTTAATTTGTAGAATTGTCTAAATTTAGAGTAAAAAGATAATGTAAATAAAAAAAATATCTGTATATTTTTTATCAAATATTGTTAACTTTTAAATTATAATTGACAATTATGACTATTAATATTATTTTAAAAGTAGACATTTTATTTTAGTAGGTGAAATATTGTATGAGATTGAAAAATAAAACGGCTATTGTAACGGGAGGTGCATCTGGAATTGGGGAAGCTACAGCCATATTAATGGCACAGCAAGGCGCCAACGTGATGATAGGTGATTATAATTTAGAACAAGCGCAGGCAGTTGCAGAGGATATTAAGATAAACGGCGGCAGGGCAGAGGCAATGTTCTTAAACGCCATGGAAAAAGAATCTATTAAAGAGCTGATAGAAAAAACTGTTGAAATATACGGTAAGCTGGATGTGCTCCATAATAACGTGGGAGGAACGAATCCGCAGGCAGATTTGGACATTGTAAACATGGATGAGGAAGAATGGCACAAGGGTATAACACGAAATTTAGACAGCGTAATGTATGGGTGCAGATATGCTATTCCTTATATGCAAAAAAATGGCGGCGGTTCTATTGTCAATACCGCTTCCATGGCTGCCTTTAAAGGAGATTTTATGCGAACGGTTTACGGTTCTGCAAAAGCGGCAGTGGTTAATTTAACACAGTATGTTGCGGTACAGTATGGTAAACAGAATATTCGATGTAATGCAGTGGCTCCCGGTTTGATTATGACTCCGGCAGCACAAAAGCATGTTCCAGATTTTATGAAAGATCTGTTTATAAAATTTAATGTACTGCCTTACCACGGCGAGCCAAAAGATATTGCCTACACCGTGTTATTTTTGGCAAGCGACGAATCAAAATTTATTACAGGTCAAACGATTGAGGTTGAGGGCGGCCATTATATTAACAATCCCACAGCGCCTGATATGTCAGTTTATTCGCACAAATAATTGCGTTTATATTTTGTTGAGGTGAAAGAATTTACATGAAAAAGTTTAAATGGCACTACGCCTTTTTTATTCTTATTATGACGGGTATTACTCTGGGATTTGCCAGAGGCGGTATTATGAACAGCGGCGGTTTGTTTTTAACGTCTGTAACAGAAGATCTTGGTATCAATATGGGTGTTTTAACCCTATATTTTAGTGTTTCCAGTATTGTGCTTATGATATTTTTACCGTTGCTGGGCAGGTTAATTGGTAAAATCAATATTAAATTGTTAGTTATATTCTCAATTATTTTGCAGGGCGGTATGTTTGCTTGCTTCGGTTTTTTAAATCATGTTTGGGGTTTTTATTTGCTTTCAGTACCTATGGCAATTGGTTCGACAATTCCCTGCCAAATTTTAGGACCAGTTATTGTAAATAGCTGGTTTAAGAAAAATACCGGTCTGGCTATGGGTATTATGATGGCGATTTCCGGTGGTATTGCCGCCATCATTCAGCCGCAGATTTCTTCTTTAATTATACATGTGGGCTGGAGAAATGCCTACTGGATTACCGGCTTAATCAGCGCCGCTGTGGTATGTGCAATTGTATTACTGTTTGTACGCCTGCCGGGTAAAAAAGGTGCAATGCCTTATGGTATGGAAGTTGTTGCGGCCAAAGGCGAACAAAATGCAGCGCAAGATCAGCCGGTACATGTAGAAGAAGGTATTAGTATAAAATTTGCTAGAAAGTCGGTTTCTCTGTATGCGCTTGCTGTATTTATGTTGCTACTTACTGCTGTTGCAAGTTTTTCTCAATTGATTCCTTCCTTTGTGTATTCCAACGGATTTGACCTCTCTTTTGGAGGTTTATCTATGAGTCTGCAAATGATTGGTTCGTTGGCCGGCGCATTATTCTTTGGCGCTCTTAGTGATAAAATAGGCGCTAAAGTATCGGTTTTAATTGCTCTTTCTTTTGGAATAGCAGCTTTCGCTTTACTGTTGATTGCTCCTGCTCATTCTATTGTTGTTATGATTGCCATGGTTCTTTTTGGCTTCATGATTGCTTCTATGGGTACTATGGGTCCACTTTTAGTAATTGATATCTTTGGCAGAAAACAATATGCTGCAATTTATTCGATTGTTGCTATGGGATTAGCGATAGGCAGTATGGTGGGCACGCCATTATTTGGTTTTTTGTATAGTGCATTTCATAGTTATGTGCCGGTGCTTGTATTACTGTTGGGGGCCATCGGTGTATGTGCAGGTATGATATTTGTTGCTTATTCATGCAAAAAGTCCATGTGGCAAAGAGAGCAGCTTTTTTTACAGGCACAGGATGGATACAATATTGAAATGACCGAATAAACCAAAAGGAAAAATATTTACAATATAAGGCATGTTTTGAACAGAGCAAAATGCCGATAGAGTAGAATGAAAAAAACAGATGCGCAAAAGAATTTCTTTTGCGCATCTGTTTTTCTTTTAATTTCAAACTATTGAACAATTTAAAGTATAGCGTTGTACTTATATGTAGTTTTAGTGTTTACTGTGTAAAAGATGTTTTATTGCTTTAATAACTTCTGTTAACGCTTTTAATTCATCGGGTGAGCAATCGGAAAGCAGGTTATCAATTAATGTAATCGAAACATGGAGACATTTTATAAGGTTACTATAAACTAATTTATCAAGCGTTACTTCAAGGGCATTGGCAATGCGAATTAGAGTGGGAAGACTTAATTTTGTTGCGGCGCGCTCAATATGCGAAATATTGGAGGGCTCAACACCGGATTCCTCAGCTAATTTTGCCTGTGTCCATTTTTTGCTGTTCTAATTTTGCGGATACGGTTGCCAATTGTCACATAGTCAATTTCCATATTTCTTCCTCAAATTATAAAAATTTAGTCAATATTAGTGTATATCCTATTGGGATATGGTAAAATATCGTATATATCGTAAATAGAATATATGATAATATTTTTATAAAAAAGAGGGCAAATATTTATGATAATTTCTTTTTTGGCCACAGATATCTATCAAAAAGTGTGCAGCCACTTTTAAAAACCGAATTACAAAATTTAATCAAATATGACGGTGCGGATGTATTTTATGTAGGCGATCAAGGTAGATTCGATAGTATGGTGAGAAAAACACTGGAACAATTAAAGCAGGATTATCCACACATTCGTTATGCCGTTGTGTCAGCCTGCATGTCTGCAAAGTGCAGAAAACAGGATTGCCTCAATGATACTGATACGCTATTTTTGAGGGAGCTAGTAAACACACGCTGCCGTTATGCAATCTATAAACGCAACCTTTTGTTACTCATACAATAGGCAGAGCCGTACAGTTTAAAGGGTTAGCTGAAAAAAGAGAAAAACGTGTAATAAATTTATCTCCTTTAAAATGAGTTTGCCGACATAAAAAAGGTTTAAAATAGCGCTTTTGCGCATAGTTATTATTTTATTATTTTGCACAATTTTTATGAGTTTATGTTGAAAACGAAAAACGTGAGATTTTCAATAGTTAAAAATTGCGTTGCAATTTTATTTATGCTATAATTTTGAAAGAATTGCTTTTAGAGGAGGCATATCCATTTGAATTACCACGCAGGAACTTACGATGTTATTGTAATAGGGGCGGGACACGCAGGCATTGAAGCGGCGCTTGCCAGCGCGAGGCTTGGCTGTAAGACTGCGATTTTTACGATTAATATGGATGCGGTAGGTAATTGCCCGTGCAATCCATCAATAGGAGGAACGGCAAAAGGACATCTGGTGCGGGAAATAGATGCTTTAGGCGGTGAAATGGGCCGCACTGCAGATGCCTCCTTTATTCAGAGCCGTATGCTGAATTTAGGTAAAGGTCCGGCAGTTCATTCCTTGCGTGCACAGATTGACCGCAGAGAATATAGTAAAATTATGAAGCACAAGCTGGAGTTACAAGAAAATTTGCATTTAAAACAGGCCGAGATTATATCTATAGCAAAAACAAAAGATCATATTTGGCAGGCAATTACCCAAATGAACGCTGTGTATCAGGCAAAGTCAGTAATTATAGCTACCGGTACGTTTTTGGGCGGTAGAATTTACGTAGGAGATGTTAACTATGAGAGCGGACCCGATGGATTATTTCCGGCAAATAAGCTGAGTAAATCGTTGAAAGAATTAGGGCTGCGTTTACGGAGATTTAAAACGGGTACGCCGGCGCGCGTACTCCGCTCAAGTATTGATTTTACCGAGCTGGAGGTACAGTATGGAGACGAGCCGGTTGTACCGTTTTCATATGATACGCTTGTGCCAGGCAAAAATCAGGTGTGTTGTCATGTTGCATGGACAAATGAAAAAACAAAACAGGTGATTTTAGACAATATTTACCGTTCGCCTATGTACAGCGGCGAGATTGAGGGAGTAGGACCGCGGTATTGTCCCAGTCTTGAGGATAAAATTGTACGTTTTGCTGATAAAGAACGTCATCAGGTATTTATTGAGCCGTGCGGATTGGATACTGAAGAAATGTATTTGCAGGGTATGTCGTCTTCGTTGCCGGAAGAAGTGCAGGTGGCCTTTTACCGTACGGTAAAAGGTATGGAGCATGTGCAAATTATGCGCTGTGCTTATGCCATTGAATATGATTGTGTAGACCCTTTACAAATGAAGGCAACTTTAGAGTTTAAAGATCATTGCGGTTTATATGGAGCCGGGCAGTTTAACGGAAGCTCCGGTTATGAGGAAGCGGCGGCACAGGGGCTTGTAGCAGGCATTAATGCTGCTCGTCAGGTACAGGGAAAGGCTCCTTTTATTTTAGACCGCGCCTCCTCTTATATTGGTACATTGATTGACGATTTAATCACAAAGGGTGTAACAGATCCTTACCGTATGATGACTTCTCGCTCAGAGTACCGCCTGGTACTGCGGCAGGATAATGCGGATGAGCGGCTGACGCCTATGGGTAGGGATATTGGCTTAATTAGTGATGAACGCTGGCGTAGATTTACCGAAAAGCAACGTCAGAAAGAGCTGGAATATATGCGTGCCAAGAAAACTGTAATTCCGCCCACTGAGTCGGTTAACAATATTTTAGTTGCAAGAGGAACAACGATGATTCAGACGGGTACACGGCTGATTGAGCTAATTCGGCGTCCACAGCTAAATTATGAGGTTTTAGCACCGATTGATCCGAATCGTCCCCAATATGATAAGGCGGTGTTTGAGGGCGTACAAATTGAAATTAAATATGAGGGCTATATTAAAAGGCAGAAAGCCGATATTGATGAAATGCGCCGTTTGGAGAAAAAAATGTTGCCCCAAAATATTGATTATCGTACTCTACTTGGATTGCGTAAAGAAGCGCAAGAAAAACTGGATCAGGTAAAACCATCCAATATTGGGCAGGCATCCCGTATTTCAGGGGTTAGTCCGGCAGATATTTCTGTTTTGCTTATTTGGCTTAGCAAATGCAGTCATGCATAGAAGTGCATTTGTCGGTACATGATAAAATAAGATTTGCAGGGGGAGGGATGTCCTTGGGAAAGCGATTAACCTTTCAAAGGTTTTTCCAGTTCTGTAAATTATTTGTAAAAAGAGTTTTTGCACATGGCATTATGAGCAGAGGAGCAGAGCTTGCTTATTATTTTTTATTTTCTTTTTTGCCGCTGATTATATTTGTTGCTGCGCTTATTTCTGCTATGAAAATTGATATTTCCTCATTTTCCGGTTTGGAACGGCTGATTCCTGAGGATGTGCTAAAAATTATATCGGATTATTACCACTATATTTTTGGCACGCAAAACACTGGTATTATGATTTCAGGTTTGACTTTAAGCGTTTATTTTTCTTCATCGGCAGTGCGTTCTTTAATGCGTGGGCTAGATGTGGCTTATCATGTGGATAAAAATCGGTCTTTTTTAAGTAAACTGTTAATGTCAATTTTTTTTGCCATCATATTGTTGGTTATGATTTCTTTGAGCATGGTGGTTTTAGTGGCTGGCGGTAAAATTATCGAGCTGATTGTTTACGTGTTCCCTGAATATGCGGGTTTTGAACTGGTAACAAATGTGCTGCGTTTTGCTTTGCCTACGGTTCCCATGTTGTTTTTGCTTATATTACTCTTTATGTTTGTACCTAATCATAAAGTTACTTTTCGCGACGCAATTCCCGGTGCTCTGTTTAGCCTAATTGCTTGGATGGTTGTTTCGGCAATTTTCTCTTTATATGTTTCAACTATGGGTAGATATTCTGTACTGTACGGTTCATTGGGTGCAATAATTGTATTAATGTTGTGGTTTTATATAATTGGTATTATTTTTGTTATGGGCGGCGAGCTAAATGCACTATTGTTTGAATGGAAAGATAAAGTGCCTCAGCCTCGTGCTATGAATAATCTATTGGTTCAATCAAAAGGTAAGCTGGTACGGTCTTTCAAAAGATTTCGTTCAGAGAATTCGCAAATATTTAATGATAAAAACCGTAAAAAATAAAGGAGTTATCATGCGGGATATTACACTATTACTGTCGGATTATGCAGAAAAAATAGGGATATATTTGACAAAAGAGCAGCTCTGCGCATTTCAGACATACGCAGAGCTGTTAATGCAATGGAACGAAAAAATGAATTTAACGGCAATTAAAGAGCCTGGTGAAATTGCTATGAAACATTTTATAGACAGCCTTACAATTTTTTCTTGCATTGAACTGAAAAAAGAAGCAAAGGTTATTGATGTAGGAACAGGAGCTGGGTTTCCCGGAATTCCAATGAAAATTTACCGCGAAGATATTCAATTAACTTTACTGGATAGTCTAAATAAGCGTTTAATCTTTTTAGAGGAAGTATGCAGCCAGTTACACTTAGAGACTAAACGAATTCATGCTAGAGCCGAGCAGGCTGGCAGAGATTTTAGTCTACGTATGAAGTTTGATATTGTAACTGCAAGAGCGGTGGCTCCACTGCGCATTTTATGTGAGTATTGTCTACCGTTTGTCCGTTTTGACGGTGTCTTTGTCGCAATGAAAGGTCCGAACGCACAGCAGGAAATAAAGGAGGCGCAAAATGCTATTCAGGTTTTGGGATGTGAGCTAGAGGAGGTTCAAACTTTTGTGTTGCCTGATGGAAGCTGTCGATCAATTTTGGTTATTAGACGACAAAAGTCATTTTCAGGAGAATTTCCGAGACACGGTTCAAAAATCGCAAAAAATCCTTTATAACTGACACTTTTGTAAAGTAAGCTACACAAATATTTTTTTCTCCATTTCATATTTTTACATAAAATGCATCGCATCCGTGATAATCTGAATACAAATCAAATAATTGTTATAATTTGGAATTTAAATTTGTATTCACGTTGGAGGTGGTGCGTTTTGTTGATTTTATCACAAGAAAAGAGAAAAGTCGTTGAAATACCATTAGAAAAGATTGTACCCAATCCGTCGCAGCCAAGGAAAATTTTTAAACAAACTGAGTTGGACAACCTATCAAAAAGCATTAAAGAAAGTGGATTACTACAGCCTCTTACAGTACGGAGAATTGGTATGCAGCAATATGAATTAATAGCAGGAGAGCGTCGTCTACGGGCTTGTCGTATTGCCGGATTAAATACGGCACCATGCCTTATACATGATTGTGATGAAAGACAATCAGCAATTTATGCAATGTTGGAGAACTTACAACGGCAAGACTTACAATTATTTGAGGAAGCTGAGGGAATTGCCCGTTTGATTGCTCAATGGAATGTAACGCAAGAAGAAGCCGCATTACGATTGGGTAAAAGTCAATCAGCAATTGCAAATAAATTGAGGCTTTTAAAACTGAATACACAGGAGAGAGTAATTATCACACAGGCTGGACTGACTGAACGGCATGCCAGAGCGTTATTACGCATTCCTAATGAGTTGATGAGGGCTAAGGTATTGGATGCGATTGTTGCCAACCGATTTAATGTACAGCAAACTGATGCGTATATCGAACAACTACTGACTTTAAAAGAAGCAGAGAAAAAGCCTCAACAGAAGGGTAAACGTAAGTTTATTGTAAAAGATATTCGTATTTTTATGAATACTATTAATCATGCAATTGAGGCAATGAAGCTTTCTGGTATTGATGCGGTTACTCATAAAAATGAAACGGAGGATTATATTGAGTGTGTTGTGAGAATACCTAAAATTAGATCTTCCAGTGTTGCTTCATGACCAGCGTTGCTTATTTATTTGCATTGATATAATAAATTGATTATAAAATTTTTAAAAAGATATTTATACAATTTTTATTAGTTAATTAGCTTTATAAATTTAATTAGCTGCGAATCAAAAAGATGAAATGTTTCACGTGAAACATTTCATCTTTTTTTAAGAAAATATCTTTTACTTCTATAGAAAAAATGCTATAATAAATAATATAAATCAATTGCAACAGGTAATTGATATTTTTGGGAGGAAAAGATTAAAATGGGTAAAATCATTGCCGTTGCAAACCAAAAAGGTGGAGTCGGAAAAACAACTACAGCAGTAAATTTGGCAGCAGCAATGGGGGTTAATCATAAAAAGACGCTGCTGGTTGACTTAGATCCTCAAGGAAACTCTTCTAGTGGAGTTGGTATTGATCGCCGTAAGCTTGAAAACTCTGTATATGAGGTGCTGCTAGGACAAAAAAAGGTTGGGGAAGTCCTAAAATCGACTGAATTTGAGTACTTGGATATTATACCGTCTAGCATTGATTTAGCTGGTGCAGAGCTGGAGCTGGCTGTTATTGATCAAAGGGAAATGAGACTAAAGCAGGTGCTCTCACAATTGACTCAAGAGTATGATTATATATTTATTGATTGTCCGCCGTCGCTGGGGTTAATTACTACGAACGCATTATGCGCAGCGAATACTTTATTGGTACCTATACAGTGTGAATATTATGCTTTGGAGGGACTTTCGCAGCTGATGAATTCGGTTCGTCGTGTAAAACGCCAGTACAATAAGGATATTGATTTAGAAGGCGTATTGCTCACAATGTATGACGGAAGGTTGAATTTAACACAACAAGTGGTGGAAGAGGTAAAGAAGTATTTTCCTAAAAAAGTATATAGTACGGTAATACCGCGTTCTGTGCGTCTTTCAGAAGCGCCTAGTTTTGGTATGCCAATTCAATATTATGATAAAAACTCGAAGGGCGCAAAAGCGTATTGTGATTTAGCGTTAGAAGTAATCCGAGCTAATAAATAAGAAGGTGAAAACGTATGGCAGTAAAAAAGAAAAGTGGTTTGGGGAAAGGATTAGATGCAATTTTTGCAGAAAATGATACTGAAACAGGTTTAAGTTCTACAATTATGCTGCGTTTAGATGAGATTGAACCGAACAGAGCTCAACCTAGAAAAGAATTTAGTGAAGAAGCGTTAACAGAATTAGCTGATTCCATTGCACAGCATGGTATAATACAGCCGTTACTGGTGCGTCCTCTGATGGATGGAGGCTATCAAATTGTTGCGGGTGAGCGCAGATGGAGGGCTTCCAGACGTGCAGGTTTGTCGGAGATACCTGTAATTGTTAAAGAATTGACTGACAATCAGGTTATGGAGCTGGCGTTAATTGAAAATTTACAAAGAGAAGATTTAACACCAATTGAAGAAGCGTTAGGTTATCAAACATTGATTGATAGTTATGGTTTTACACAGGAGGCAGTGGCAAAATCTATGGGTAAATCTCGCCCTGCGATTACCAACAGTTTGCGTTTACTGCAATTGCCGCATGAGGTGTTGGAGTTTTTAAAAAACGGCGTAATTTCGGCAGGACATGCTCGTGCTTTATTAGCTTTGAATGATGAGAAATCAATGGTACGTTTGGCAAAAAAAATTGAGAAAGATACACTTTCTGTGCGTGAACTGGAACGTCTTGTAAAACTTGCTATTAAACAAAAACCAGAAAACATAGCTATACGAACTAAATCTAAAATGCAGTATTATCAAGAGGTTGAGTTGGCATTACATGATTATTTAGGCAGAAAAGTAACAGTAGAAGGTACTAAAAAGCGTGGCGTACTGCAAATTGAGTTTTACGGTGAAGAAGATTTAGCGGAATTGATTAAAACGATACAATTTGATACATAAATAAAGATAGGTGCTATGCATGAGTAGTATTAATATGAAATATGTTTCACGTGAAACATATTTAGCTATGTGTTAAAACAAATGATTGATAAAAAAGGGGAAAGTATATGCTAGATATAAAAGTAATTAGAAGTAATCCTGATGCAGTTAAGCAGGCCATGAGAAACCGAAATATGAATGCAGACCAGATGCTTGATGAAATTCTGGAAATTGATCAGCAGAGAAGAAAAATTACGGGAGAAACAGAAGCAAAAAAAGCGGAGCAAAATGCGAATACTAAACAGATTCCACTACTGAAAAAAGCAGGTGAAGATACAACAGCCTTAATGGAGCAGCTTAAAAATTTATCTGATGAAATTAAAGTGCTGGACAGTGCGCTTTCAGAACTGGAGAAGAAACAAATGAATATTTTGCTGTCTTTACCCAATATACCAAGCCCAACAACACCCGTGGGAAAAGATGACAGCGAAAATGTAGAGGTTCGTCGTTGGGGAGAACCAAAACAGTTTGATTTTGAGATAAAAGCACATTGGGATATTGGAAAAGATTTACATATACTTGATTCAGAAACAGCAGCAAAGGTAACTGGCGCCAGATTTCATTTTTATCGTAATTTGGGTGCAAAATTAGAGCGTGCAGTAATCAATTATTATTTGAATACTCACAGCGCAAATGGTTATGAGGAAATATTGCCTCCGTTTATTGTAAACCGTTCTTCCATGATGGGAACCGGTCAGCTTCCGAAATTTGAGGAGGATGCATTCCGTTTGGCTACCAAGGTGTCAGAAGAAGATTATTTTTTAATTCCTACGGCGGAAGTTCCTGTAACGAATATGTATCGTAACGAAATTTTAGACGGCGCAAAATTGCCCATTAAGCATTGTGCTTATTCGGCTTGTTTTCGTGCAGAAGCTGGTTCTGCAGGCAGAGATACACGAGGGCTAATTCGTCAACATCAATTTAATAAAGTAGAGCTTGTAAAATTTGTTGATCCTGAAACCTCGTATGATGAACTTGAACAATTAACAAACGATGCAGAACGTGTATTGCAAGCGTTGGGACTACCTCATCGTGTAATTAATTTGGTAACAGGTGATATTGGATTTTCGTCTGCAAAAACTTATGATATTGAGGTTTGGATGCCTTCTTATGGACGTTATGTAGAGATTTCTTCTTGCTCTAACTTTGAGGATTTTCAGGCTCGCCGTGCGGGTATTCGCTTTAAGAATCATCCGCGGGATAAAGCTCAATTTGTGCATACATTAAACGGTTCGGGGGTTGCGGTAGGTAGAACAGTAGCAGCAATTCTAGAAAACTATCAAAATACCGACGGAAGCGTTACAGTACCGGAGGTGTTGCGCCCATATTTGGGTGTGGATGTAATTAGGTAAAATGTTACCGCAACATCATATTCAGTATGTTCAAAAAAAGCATTGCATGAAAGAGAAACAACAGTTTGTTTCTCTTTTCTCTTTCATATATAGCAATAAGCGGATATTTATATGAAGGTTATGACGAATTATTCCACAACCAGAAAAATTGCAAGCTATGAGGTGAATTTGTTTGGACAAATACGGTTATCGGCAATCTTACGTATTTGTCAAGAGGCGGCTGAAACACATTTAATGTCTTATAATATGGATCATTTGACATTAATGGAAAAAGAAAATTTGGCTTTTTTAATTTTACGGGTTGGTATGCAAATTAGTCGTATGCCAAAGGATGGCGAAACGATTACTATACGCACCCGACCGGAGGGTAACGCAGGAGTACAGTTTTATCGTTCCTATGAAATAAGATGTGGTGGAGATAAATGGATGGATATTCTATATGCCAATGTGCTGGTAGACAGCCGAACTCATAAACTGATATCTCCCAGCCGGTTGGATTTTATGGAAACTGATGTTCAAAAGATGCGTTCACCTAAAAGAAAGCTGTGTAAACTGAAAATGCCGCAGAAGTTGGAGCAATGGGGGATCAGGCAAATTCGCTTTTCAGATTTGGATTTTAACGGTCATTTAAGCAATAGCATTTATGGCGATATTATAGAAGACTTTTTGCCTCATAATTACACAAACAATCATTTTAAAATAGAGAAAAAACATTATCAAGCTTCCAAATTTACCATATAAGGGAAATAAAATTAAAATATACCATATTTATACATAAAGTGGAAACAGAGCAGGGGTTTGCAATGGAGGGGATTGTGAACGGTCAGCGTAGATTCAAATTGTATTGGTACATATTATACGGAAGACTAGTTAGTAAAGTTTAAACAAACCTGTTTTAAATATTTGCTTTATATTAGAGGAATGATGCAAAATTTATTTTTACTTGTACTGGTCTTTTAAACTGGGAGGGACAAAGGTTAGATAAAATTGCCTGTATCGGTATTTTGAACAGATCATATATCGTGAAATTTTTGTATTGTAAATATATGTGGTCAATGTTATAATAATAAGAATAAAGATATGCTGTAATGTGAATAATGAAAAAGGAGGAAGAGGGATGTTAAATTCTAATTATAATGAAAAGTTTGTAAAAGAGGGGCTTACATTTGACGATGTGCTGTTAATACCTGCGCAGTCTGATGTTTTACCAAAAGAAGTGGATTTTTCTACTCATTTGACAAAAAAAATTAAGCTCAACACGCCGCTGATGACCGCCGCTATGGATACAGTCACTGAAGACGATATGGCGATTGCTATTGCTCGTGAAGGCGGTATTGGCATTATTCACAAAAATATGTCAATAGAGGCGCAGGCTGACCTTGTAGATCGTGTAAAGCGTTCTGAAAATGGCGTTATTGTCAATCCGTTTTTTCTTTCTCCGCAGCATTCGGTATATGATGCCAATGCAATTATGGCTCGTTATAAAATTTCAGGTGTTCCCATTTGCGAGGGGGACAAGCTGGTGGGTATTATTACAAACCGTGACTTACGTTTTATGTCGGGCATTGATTTTGAGCAGCCGATTTCCGCTGTTATGACCCATGGAAAACTAATTACAGCCCCGGTGGGCACTACTTTGGAACAAGCTCAGGAAATTCTGCGTCAGCACCGCATTGAAAAACTTCCTTTGGTAGATGAGCAGGGTAAATTAAAAGGTCTAATTACCATTAAAGATATTGAAAAAGCTGTGCAGTATCCCCGTTCTTCCAGAGATGATAATGGACGTTTGCTTTGTGGTGCGGCTGTGGGCGCTACCGATAATGTACTGGAGCGTGTAGAGGCCTTAATAGAGGCACAGGTAGATGTGATTGCCCTTGATTCAGCACACGGACATAATAGTGGTATTATCAAAGCAGTGCACAAAATTAAGGAAGCATTCCCACAGGTACAGCTAATTGCAGGCAATGTAGCTACTGCACAAGCTACTGAGGCGTTGATTCAGGCCGGTGCAGATTGTGTTAAGGTAGGTATCGGTCCGGGGTCTATTTGTACCACTCGTGTAGTTGCTGGAATTGGTGTTCCGCAAATTACCGCTATTTATGATGCGGCTTGTGTGGGTGCAAAGTACGGCGTTCCGATTATTGCTGATGGGGGTATTCAATATTCTGGTGATATTGTAAAGGCTTTGGCAGCCGGAGCTAGTGTTGTTATGGTTGGTTCTCTTGTGGCAGGCTGTAAAGAATCGCCGGGTGAGACAGAATTGTTCCAAGGGCGTCAGTTTAAAGTATACCGTGGTATGGGGAGTATGGGCGCTATGGGTAAGGGCAGTACTGACCGTTATTTTCAGGAGGATGAGAAAAAACTGGTGCCTGAGGGTGTAGAGGGTCGTTTGCCGTATCGCGGTCCTTTATCAGATACTGTGTATCAGCTTATGGGTGGTTTGCGCGCAGGTATGGGGTATACTGGTTGTGCTACGATTGAACAGCTTCATCAAAAGGCACAGTTTATTCGAATTACTGGCGCTGGTCTAAAAGAAAGCCATCCGCATGATATACAAATTACCAAGGAGGCTCCTAATTACTCTTTTCATTCTAATTATTGACGGCGTTTGCAACAGTTGTATTTTTATCATTTTTCTTTTAAAAACTTGTTGACAAAATAAAATTTCTGTAATATAATAAAACTCGCTTCATTTGGTAATACATTTGTAAAGCGAGGCATATGGCGGCATAGCTCAGCTGGCTAGAGCATTCGGTTCATACCCGGAGTGTCGATGGTTCAAGTCCATTTGCCGCTACCATTTGGCCCGTTCGTCAAGAGGTTAAGACACCGCCCTTTCACGGCGGGTTCACGGGTTCGAATCCCGTACGGGTCACCAAAATAAACAGTTCGTACGCAATTTGCGTACGAACTGTTTATTTTTATTGTAATATTGGCGTTCTTGTATTATTAGTTTTATTATATACTTCAGGTGTTTTTGAATTTTTTCTATAAATTTTGCTGTTTAATTGTGAAAAATTGATTGGTAAGGTTCATTTGGCAGTAAAAATGTATGCTCTTATACCTAATAAATGCGGTTGATTTTATAGTGTTTATAGATAAGCCTTTTCATCGTACCGATAGGTATGTAGTTTTATGAACAGTAAATACTATTTAGTAAAATACGCAGCCGTGTTACGATGTTTTATGGTGTTAAGTTTTATTCATAAATTAAAATTTTCGTTATCTTATTTTATTAGTTTATCTGTTTTTTGGCTGTAATAGGGCTATATTGTAAAAAAGTTAAATGTTTTGCAATAGGTTGTTTTGTAAAATGAGAAGTAAGCAGTTACTTGTTTTCCAGAGAGTAATATAGGAGATGCTTTGTGGTATTTGTTCCTATGTTTTAACTTGAATTTTTTGGTTGCATGCGTTATAATAACACCATTCATATGAACGCTTATTAAAGAAAGAGGTTTCAAACAATATGAAGAAAAGAGTCTTACTTACAGTTGCGGCAATGACTTTATTGGTCGCAGTCGGTTTAACAGGTTGTGGCGGTACTAGCGTTTCTAACCCGAATGATACCTCTGTTTCCGATTATCAGTCGGTTTCTTCTATGGCTCTGTCTGAGATCAATGAAGATAACCTCAATGGTTTGCTGACTTATTTAAAAGGAAATGGCGTAATTAAAGAAGAAACAAGGGAAATGAAAGCCGAAATGATTGGTGCGACTGCAGGGCAAATGGTTCAAGCTATTTATGGCAGTAATTCTGTTTTGATTGAAATTTATGAGTTTGATCTGAGTGCTCTCAGTGAGCAAGCGACACAAGTATTAAAACAGGCAAAAGATGAGAGCAAATTTGTATCGTTAGACGGTGAGCTAGTTGCGGCTGTATCAGACAATGGAAGATTTTTAATGTTGTATAAAGATATATTTACCGATGATACGAATAGACCGGTTCAAGAGCGTATTTTAAAATTGTTTAAAGAATTTTCTCCAACGATTACGGACTCCTCTGATACAGGTAGTACAGAAACAGGAAGTGCGGCGAGCAGTGAAAAAGTATCTTCGGATACATAAAATATGACAAAGAGTGAGTTGACGGACTCTGTTGCAGATGAAACTTCAGAGGTTTGAGACCAAAAGCTATTCATAAACGATTGATTAAAACAAATAAATTTATTCCTAACGCATAACGTTTATAAAAAGGCATGTTTGATGCAGGGAGTGGACAATCTCTGCCAGATGATTGCTTAGGCTTGCACTGGGTTTTTTTGATAAACTTTACAGATAAGGAGGCTGCATATATGGACCTACAACAGTATTTAGATTTTTTAAATCAAGGAAAACACATCCGGGCTGGTTCGCAGGTTCATCAATATATGCATGTTGCTTCGCAACAAGCGTTGAAACTGACAGCAGAGCTTAACGGCAGTTATCATACGCCAAAAGAAGTTCGGAGTATTTTTGAAAAAATTATTGGCAAACCCGTCGATGAGTCTTTCGGACTTTTTCCGCCGTTTTATACCGACTGCGGAAAAAATATAACTGTTGGTAAACATGTGTTTATCAATATGGGCTGTAAATTTCAGGATCAGGGCGGTATTTTTATTGATGACGGCGCGTTGATCGGGCACAATGTTGTTCTGGCTACGCTAAATCACGATTTTGAACCTGTATCACGTCCTAACATGACACCTGAACCGATACATATAGGTAAAAATGTATGGATTGGAGCTAATGCTGTTATTTTGCCAGGTGTAATGGTGGGAGACGGAGCAATTATTGCTGCGGGAGCGGTAGTTAATCGGAACGTACCAAAAGATACGGTTGTTGGAGGCGTTCCCGCAAAAATAATCAAAACTATTTAAAGGCATAATGGATTTATCCGATTGGATTATCTCATGCACTTGGTACAGATTTGGTAGCTGTTACAATTTCAATGTTGTAACACTACTGTATAAAAGGGCACAGGAAAAACATTCTATTTTTTCCTGTGCCCTTTTATGTTATTGTTTATTTTGCATCTGCTTCGTTAATGCAGGCGTAAGACTTTTTGTTCCAAGTCAACAGTTTTTCTTCTAAATCACTCCAAACTAATTCTTTCTCTTTTTCGTTCAAAACCTCATGGCGCATCTGCGGATAGATTTGATACGAAATATTTCCATACCCTGCTTGACGCAAAATATTAATGGCATTCAAAAATTTTTCTTCGCTGCCCATGCAAGGGTCGTCTTCGCCGGAGATAAACCAGATAGGCAACTCTGGGTTTGTAATGTTCCAGCCTTTCGAGCTATACACCATTTCCATTAGTTTGAAAAGCGCATGATATCCGTTTAACGTAAAATAGAATTGAGAAAGAGGGTCGTTGTCATATTGTTCAATAATAGCGGGATCGCTGCATATCCAAGCGCTTTCAGAGGTTTCTGCGGTATAACGGCCGTTATCTTTATATTTTGTCAGACGGTTGAGTAGTGGGCTATGACTGCGTTCACCTTTAAAAATCTCCATTGCTTTTACAAGTGCAATTCCCCATTTACATCCCGAAACATACACGGGACATCCGGAAATAATTAGACCGTCCAAGGTAAAGTCTAACTTTTTTAAATAGGCTCGTACAATTAAAGAGCCCATACTATGGCCAAGTAGATAAAAGGGAAGTCCGGGATGTTGTTTTTTCATGTGAGTCCCCACAAGTGCAACATCGGCAATCATTCCTTTTTCTCCGCTTTCATAGAAGTAGCCATAATCTTTTTCAGATTTTACACTTCCACCGTGCCCACGATGATCGTGAATGATACACGCAAAGCCTTTACCGGCAAGAAATTTCATTACAGGAATATATCTTTCTTTATGCTCTCGCATTCCGTGAGCGATTTGTACAATACCAATGGGCGCTGAAGAAGGTGTAATGGTCATAACACTCAACGGTAGGCCGTCGACCTTCGAGTTAATAAAGCAGGTTTCGGTTTTTAACTCCATAAAATATCTCCTTATAGATTGTATAATTATTTTTATAGTAACAGGTTTTCAATCAAAAATAAAGCAATATACAAAATAAAAAATTAATTTGTATGAAAGGAAATGAAAAATGGCTAATTTTTTAGCAAAGTACGGTTGCACATTGCAGAATAGAAAAGCATAAGCTAATTAAGAACAAAAACGATGCTGACCGATTACTGTAATCACAGGTCTGGAGAGTATCCATTGATTGGTGGTTTTTGCAGGGTTATAATAATAAATTGCACCGGAAGTAGGGTCCCAGCCGTTGATTGCATCTCTGGCGGCACGGTAGGCAGACTCTGCTACAGGTGCGTTGATACCGCCGTCATATAGACAGGAAAATGCGCCCGGCTGGTAAATGACACCTGCTAATGTATTGGGAAAACTAGGGTGCTCAATGCGGCTTAAAATTACAGCGCCAACCGCAACTTGTCCTACATATTCTTCACCGCGTGCTTCTGCAGAGATAATACGGGCCATCAGATTTACTTCGCTTTCGGTAAAAGATCCGTTGCCGCCGGCGCTTGTTCCACCGGTGGTTGCAGTAGAGCCGACTCCAAGAGCGGCTAAGGTTTTTTCACCTGCAATGCCGTCTGGAGAAAGTCCGCGGTCTCGTTGAAAAGCAGTAACAGCTGATTTGGTTTGGCTGCCATAAATACCGTCAATATTTCCCTGTAAATAACCAAGTTCTTTTAATTTTGTCTGTATTTGTCGTACCTCCTCACCACGGGAGCCTAAATTAGAGAAAACTGCTAAAGAATCATCATCGGCAGCCGCTGCATAAACACTTTGATGGTTAGTTTTTGCGCCTGTATATTGAGATAATAGAAAAATCACTAGTATATTTACAAGCAAAACAGCTAAAATAGAGAGCATATATTTTATACTAATACGTTTCATCACAAAACTCCTTTTTTATAGGCATTTGTAAATAGTGTTCCAAATTTTTAGAAAAATATTTGTATTAGAGTATTTCTGTACATTTATATGTGAAATTTATGAAGAGCATGTACAAAACTATGGATCGTATAATTACATGAAATTTACCTATGGAAAAACACGTGTGAGCTTTTTACGGGCATTATTACGTTGAAATATATTAAAATATAAAAAAAATAGCGAAAAGAGTTGACAAAGAGAAAAAGATGTGGTAGACTTGAAAAGCTTTCGAGAGGGAAGAGCCCGAAAAAAAGATCTTGACAGACTGAAAAGAGTATGGTAAGATAATAAAGCTGTTTTGAGAGAGATGAAACAGCA
>CAJTNL010000005.1 GCA_910577755.1 uncultured Eubacteriales bacterium
GATTTTAGAAGTTTATGCAATCTCTAAGAAAAGGCTTGGTGCAAATACAATCTGTTTTGTTCTCCGTCGTGATTATGGCATTTCCATCAGTGTCGGCAGAGCGTACCGGCTGATGAAAACAATGCAATTACCTAAAATGTCCACTATAAAACCTAAATTGATCTCTATGAAATCACAAGAGAATCTGCCATGCTCTAATCTTTTAAACCAACAATTTAACCCTGAAAAACCAAACCAAGTCTGGGTTAGCGATATTACTTATATTAAGACCGGATCTGCTTTTTCTTATCTTTGAGTTGTTTTGGATTTGTTTGCCCGAAAGGTTGTCTCCTTTCGCGTTGCAAATAAAGCCGATACTGCTTTGGTCATAAACACTGTCTCTGATGCGATTAGAAAAAGAAATCCTTCTTCCGGTCTGTTATTTCATTTTGATCGGGGCGCTCAATTTACTTCTAAACTCTTCCGTTCTTTCTTAGACTCCAATCATATTACACAATCTTTTTCTAAGGCCGGTCACCCCTGGGATAATGCTGTTATAGAATCCTTTTTCAAATATCTCAAGCATGAAGAGTTAAACCGACGTTCCTTTTCTAATATCTCTATTTTAAAACTGGCTCTGTTTGAATATATTGAAGGGTTTTATCATCGTTTTCGTCCTCACTCTTTATTAAAATAACAATTTAATTTAGGAGGTACAGCTTGTGGCAAAAAGAAAAACAATAAAGCCTGAAAACGGAACGGGCAGTGTTTATAAACGCTCAGACAGCAAAAATAGACCGTGGGTCGCTGTAGCACCTGCAAAATATGATAGTGATGGTAAAGTCAAACGAATTGTAATAGGCAAATTTCAAACGGCCAAAGAAGCTAAAAATGCACTATATAACTATAATATCAATCCTACCGAAAAATATAATATAACTGTCAAGCAATTATTTACCGAATGGAGCGAGATAGCTTATCGTAATATCTCTAAGCAGACGGTAGATAATTACAACGCATGTTTTCATAAAATAGCATCCATATATAACATAAAATTTAGAGAATTACGCACTGGTCAAATGCAGAAAATTATAGACGATAACAGTAATATGTCATCCTCCACTTTATCAAAAATAAAGTTACTGTTTACGCAACTTTATAAGTATGCCTTAGAAAACGACATTGTGAATAAAAATTATGCAAAATTTACTGTTTTGCCAAAACAAACTACTGCAAAAAAGGATAGCTTTACTGATTTAGAGTTAGCCAAAATTGAACAGTCCATTCACTCAATACCGTTTGCAGATATTATCTTGACAATGTGTTATACCGGATTTCGTATCTCTGAATTTCTAGAATTAACCCCTTTTTCTTATGATTCTAAAGATAAAACACTACGAGGAGGAAATAAAACACAAGCAGACATCAATCGGATCGTACCTATACATGCCAAAATACAGCCGATTATCGACAAATGGATAGCTAAAAACGGTAAAACAATTTTCTGTAATGATAACGGGGAAAAATACAGTACAAAATATTTTCGAGAAAAATGTTACTATCCTACATTAAAAGAAATTGGCATTAGAATATTACCGCCACATTGCACACGACATACTTGCGCTACCTGTTTGTCAGCAGCAGGAGCACGACCAGAAGATATACAAAAAATATTAGGTCATACTGATTATGATACTACAGCTAACACATATATACATCAGAGTATAGACACCTTGCAAAACACTATAAACTTACTCAAATAATCGTTACAATAGAACAAGACTTTCTATAATTTTACACCATTTTTAAGAAAAGATAAAACCGCATAAAATAGCTTAAAACGGCTAAATTACACGGTTTTTTATGGTCCGAGTGACAGGATTTGAACCTGCGGCCCCTTGACCCCCAGTCAAGTGCGCTACCGAACTGCGCCACACCCGGAAAATAACCAGCAAACTTTCGTTTGTCGGTCTTATAATAAAAAAATTACTTATTAGAAAAAAATTTTTTGTGAATCGCAGTCACAGCTTGATCTGCATCTTGACGTGAAATTAAAACAGAAATCTTGATTTCACTAGTAGAAATCATTTGAATATTGATATTAGCATCAAACAATGCCTCAAACATTTGTGCCGCAACACCAGGATGGGTTTCCATGCCTGCGCCTACAACTGATACTTTTGATACATTAGAATCATATACTGCATTAGCAGCACCTATAGTCTCGACATAACATTTCAAAATTTCCATTGTATCTTCCAGTTGATACTCGGGTATTGTAAAACTAATATCTTTTGTATTATCTCTACCAATAGATTGCAAAATAATATCTATATTAATTTCTTTTGCAGCTAGCTTTGTGAAAATTTTAAATGCAAGACCCGGCCTGTCTGGAACACCAATAATCGATACCCTTGCTACGTCATTGTCCTTAGCAATACCACTGATCAACATTTCTTCCATTTTATTTGCCTCCTTAACAATCGTACCGGGTTTTCTTGTCAAACTTGAAAGCACTTCCAATTCAACACCATATTTTTTTGCCATCTCTACAGAGCGATTATTTAAAACCTGTGCACCTAGAGTAGCTAACTCCAACATTTCATCATAGGAAATCACATTTAATTTTTTAGCATCCTCAATTTTTCTGGGATCTGCTGTGAAAACTCCCTCAACATCAGTATAAATTTGGCATAAATCTGCATGCATAACAGCGGCAATCGCCACCGCACTTGTATCCGATCCACCACGCCCCAAAGTAGTCATATCTTCATAACGATTGATTCCTTGAAATCCCGTGACAATTACAATGCGCTTTTGATCCAGCTCTCTTTTAATTCGATTTGGATCTACACTTTCAATCCGTGCAGAACCATTGGCAGTGCTAGTAAAAAAACCCGCCTGCCAACCCAACAAAGAGATAACAGGATAACCAAGTTTTTCAATAGCCATAGCTAATAAAGAGGCTGAAATTTGTTCACCGGCACACAACAACATATCCATTTCCCGCTTGGAAGGCTTTGGATTCACCTCATATGCTTTTTCTATAAATTCGTCTGTTGTATCGCCTTGAGCAGATACAACCACCACTACATCATTGCCTTTTTCATATGTTTTAGTAACAATATCTGCAACATTTTGTAAACGTTCTGTATTTGCTACCGAAGTACCGCCAAACTTTTGGACAATCAAGCTCATAACACTTTCTCCTTTATTACATACTATATCTTTGGGAGAATCTGAGCGCCTTCCCGATCAGTCTCCAGTACTTTCAGCTTCCAACCTACCATGCCTTGCTTATGCAATTGTGTTAACATACCATTATAATATGCTGTATTATTTCTTTCGATAATGGACATAATACACGGACCCGCACCGCTGATATATGTGCCTAAAGCACCATTTTGATACGTCATATCGAAAATTTCAGCGCAACGCTCAATCAAATCAGTACGAAACGGCTGATGCAATTTATCCTGTACTGCAATTTTTATATTCTCCGCCTTACCGGAGGATAACGACGCTACCATTAGTGCACTGCGAGATAAATTATACACTGCATCTTGCTTACTGTATTGTGCAGGCAATGCCGCACGAGAACGCTCCGTTTTCAGCTGAAAAGGTGGTATGAGTAATGCAAACCGAAACTCATCAGAAACCTGTATGTTTACACTAAACACCCGATCTTCATCCATAGCCGCAATAGTTAGCCCACCTAAAAAAGCAGGCGTTGTATTATCAGGATGCCCTTCCATTTCACAAGCAAATGTTATCAACTCATCTTGTCTGAAAGGTTTTCCCAATAATTGATTAGCACCCATAATACCAGCCACAATACAAGCAGAACTACTACCTATACCCCTTGCCATCGGAATATTATTTTCCTGCACAATTTTCATAGGAGGTACAGATTTATTACATGCCTGATATATTACCCCGGCCGCTTGATAAACCAAATTGTCTTCTCCCATTGGAATTGCCATACCGTCTATGGATGAAATCTCCATATAGTCCGACTCTTCCATCCATACGCGGTTATACCAGTTCAGTGCAACACCCAAAGAATCAAACCCGGAACCTAGATTAGCGCTCGTTGCAGGAACTTGAATACCTATCATGCTGTTCTTCCTATCTAATGAAATTATAAGTCACCAATGCGAATAGCGGAGGCAACGGTAAAACCACTCTTTCGCAAGTCATCAAGTTTTCTTTGCAAGTCACGTTCTTGCATCGGCTTTGTCACAAATGCCCATTCTTTTGCAGAAGCATTCTTTCGCACCAATGATTCAACCTCGCCAAATAACACTTCGGCTTTTGTTTTGGCAGCCGCAACATCATCTGCAGTGATGCGTACAAACATTGATGTCGTATCATCCAGATAATCATGCACATAATTAGAAACACTGTCGCTCCAGAACAAATATTTTCTAGCGCCCATATGCTTTGCACAATCAATAACATCAGCCACTACAGCGCTGGCTGTTGGTAGTTTTCCAGCACCCTTTCCATAAAAAACAACGTCTCCGGTAGCATCGCCCCGTACCAAAATACCATTAAATACATCATCCACATTGGCAAGCTGACTTTCTTTTGGAATCAACATAGGGCAAACAATAATCTGAATCCCTTGATTTTCCATCATTTTTACTCTGCCAATCAGCTTTATGACGCCTCCCCACACATCTGCATAGGCTATATCATTTAAGCTTATCTGAGTAATACCTTCTGTATATACCTGCTCGGGATAAACATGCTTTCCAAATGCCAAAGATGCCAGAATACAAATTTTACGGCAAGCATCCCCACCTTCAATATCGGCTTCCGGATTACGTTCCGCATAGCCTAATTCCTGTGCCAACACCAAAGCATCTTGAAATGACATCTGATCACGGATCATTTTAGTTAAAATAAAATTCGTTGTACCGTTTAAAATACCTGCAATTTCAATCACGTCATTTGCTGCCAAACATTGATGAATTGGACGAATAATTGGAATACCGCCGCCTACACTTGCCTCAAATAGAAAATTGACATTTTTATCTTTTGCAATTTTCAGTAACTCGGCACCTTTAGCAGCTACTAGCTCTTTATTTGAAGTTACAACACTTTTTCCCTTTTCCAAACATTGCTTTACAAACTCAAATGCGGGATTTAATCCCCCCATAACCTCTACCACAATTTTAACAGAATCATCATTAATAATATCATCAAAACTCTTTGTAAAGCGATCGGCAAAGGGACTATCCGGAAATTCTCTCCGATCCAAAATATATTTGATATAAATTTCGTTCTGTGCACGTTTTAAAATACTATCTTTATGGGCAGACAGTACTTCAACCACACCCGAGCCAACTACACCGTGGCCTAAAATTGCAATTTCTATCATTGCTTATACCTCTTTCATTGATTCTCCGGTAATGTGTTCAATACGTTGTACGCCGTTTACCTGTTTTAAGTAATGTAATAAATCATTTATCGAGCCTTGCAAATTATCTACTTGACAGGATATAGAAACCAATGCTGTTCCATTTACTGGAATATTCTGATTAATGGTTAATATGTTGGCTCTCTGGCTATAAAACGCCGATATGACAGACAATAACACACCAGGTCTGTCATACAAAACTACCTGTACCGTAATAATTTGATTCTCTGCTTTTCCATGATACGGATATACTGCATCCTTATATTTATAAAAAACACTACGAGAAATACCGGCCATGCGGACAGCTTCTGTTGTGCTGGAAGCCTGTGCCGTCCGCAAATATTCTTTCGCTTCAAGTACTTTTATAAAAACCTGAGGTAATACCACTTGGTTCACTAATAAATAGGTCGAATCTTTCATTGTCCGTCACCTAAATACAACTGTATATTTACAATGTACAGTTTAACATATTTTCTTCATCAAAGCAATATTAATTTGCATTTTTTAACTTGTTCATTTTGCTGTAAATCTTTGGCTTTAGTATGTCATTTTTATATTTTATTGTGTTATAACCGAAATAATAAAAAAATATACCCTCATACAACCGATTCCCATAGTTATTCTGTCTGGCCTACCGATGATAAATTCCTGTCGCCATCAGCACTCGCTTGTGAGTTATGACTCTCATCCTCAACACTGACTTGTGAGCTATGATTATTCTCACTCTCCTGAGTATCTTGTTGATTGTCAAAATTTTCATAATACTGATGAAGCGTACAAACGCTCGGCATATTATTTTTGGCATACCATCCCGTAGCAGTAGAGGGACAATTAGCGCCAGCTAAAGAACCCGTGGAAGTACAATACAAGGACGATACCACACTAGAGTCTGCTTCGAATTGTTTCAGCTGCTTAGTATTTAAATACGCTGCCATAATATCTCTGAATACTGACTTAGACGCATTGGTATTTCTTAACCTACTTGGGTTTTGGTAGCCTGTCCAAACCCCCATAACCGCATACGGAGAACCGCCTACAAAATAACTGTTATCGTCAATATCGGTTGTACCCGTCTTACCAAAAATTTGCCATCCCGGAATAGCTGCCGATGTACCCGTACCACTTGTAACAACCGTTGTCAGCAATTTTTGCATAACCGTTGCAGTTGAAGATTGTACTGCCTGAACAGAAATAAGATTCCTGTTATCTAAAATCACATTACCATTATGATCCTCTACATAGTAGTAAGTATAAGGCTTGTTATACTGTCCACCGTTACCAAATATTTGATAACCAGCTGTCATTTCTTTTACGGTAACACCATTATGAACACCGCCGATTGAAACACTCAAATTACTATCGTCAATGCCATTCACCAAATTCATAAATCCTAATTTTTTCGTTAAAAAATTATAGACATTTTTCGGTCCCAATTGCTGAAACACACGAACAGCCGGTGGATTATAAGATTGCTGAATAGCATTTTGTACCGTTATAGTGCCTCTAAACCTGTTATCATAATTGTTAGGACCAGCAGTACCGTCTGCAAAATATCCCTCAATAGGCTGATCTTGGACCAAACTGGAATAACTAATAATCCCGCTGTCAATTGCCGGCGCATAAGCCGCCAGCGGCTTCATACTGGAACCTGGAGAACGCAGTGCATCAGTTGCATAATTAAACCATAAATTACCCTGTTTTTCGGATCTGCTGCCAACAATCGCTAATACACGACCATCGTACTGCATCATATAAACACCGCATTGCATATCCGAGTCGCTTTTTATATCACGATTATTTAAAACAGCCTGTTCTGCCATGTTCTGTGTATCAGCGTCCATAGCCGAATAGATTTTTAGACCACCGTAATAAATCATATCTTGGGCTTCTTTTTCACCATACCCTAGTTCAGACTGTAAATCTGCAACAACATCCTGTATCATAGTATCAATATACCAGTTATGAACAGATGTATTGGAATTTGCATCCTGTCTGTCTGCAAATACAAACTGCATATTTTCAGACTCGGTCATTGCCTCGTTATATTCCTGCTCCGTAATTTTTCCTTGATCATACATAGCTGTCAACACTGTTTGCTGACGCTCTTTATTTTTCTCAGGAAAAATCATTGGTGTATACGCATAAGGATTCTGCGTAATACCTGCAATAGCTGCACATTCAGCTAAACTGCAGTTCTTAATATCTTTCCCAAAATACAAATGTGCCGCAGCTTGTACGCCTTTACAACCGCTGCCAAAATTAACAACGTTCAAATAGCACTCTAAAATTTCTTCTTTTGAGTAATTTTTTTCCAAATTTTCCGCTCTAAAAATCTCTTTTAACTTGCGGGTAATGCTAACATCATTTTCACCTGTTAAGTTTTTAATTAACTGCTGCGTAATCGTAGAACCACCATAGCTGTCTCCCTTCGAAAGCAAATTACCGGCAGCTCCTATGGTTCTCCACCAATCAACACCGCCATGCTCCCAAAAGCGCTTATCTTCAATGGCAACCATAGCGTTTTTCATATGTTGCGGGATATCTTGATAATCCACCCAAACACGATTGCTTTCGCCGCCATATAACCGTTTATACTCTTGCTGATCCCCCTGTTCATTGGCAACATAAATAAAACTGGTATAATTTAACTTTAAAGAATGTAAATCAATGTCAATTTTTTCATCTCTTAAACTCATAACAAATGAGACCATAAAAATTCCCACAATAAGCAGAGTTATAAAAAACAGACTAATAATCGTAATCACAATACGGGAAATTGCTTTACCAACTGCTTTACCTGTTGCATTTCCACTCTGTGTATACTGATCAACATACTGATTAATATCGGTTTTTTTCAATCAATTCACCTCAATTGCATATAACCTTTTACAAGGTCGTCATCAAAACAGACAGCCTTTGAATTTACATTAAATTATGAATAGATTTCCAATTTCTGACCATACTAGCACCAAAGATATACTTAAATACCAAATTATAATGAAAGGTATGGTTTCATTGAAAAAAAATCATCTAATTATAATAAGTACCGCATTTGTACTTTTAATCGGTATTATTACTCTAATACTTCTAATTACAATTCCTCGAAATACACCTGAAAATGTTACAGGAGAACAATCATATTTTAACTCAAATCCATATTCAAGTCAAGAAAACAACCAATCAGCATATAATAGCAACGATGTTACTACCATGACCAGTCAAATTGATATTTATACAATTAAAGCCTATCAAGGGCATATAGGTGTATTTATAAATAACGAAAAAGAGCCCTTTAAAGAATTTAATGTATCGCTTAATTCTTTACCCAAAGAAGACCAAGAATTACTAAAAGAGGGCATTAAAGCCACTTCGCAAGGTGAGGTACGCATTATATTGGAGGATTATATTAGCTAATACGGTACATTGTTTCAATTAAAAAGGTTATAGTAAACCCCTTGTTTACACCTTAATATTTTATCACTAACTTTTTCAATAGAATACAGTCTTGTCAGCTTCTATTGCTAAATGTCGTTTGTAATACTAAATACTAATAAAAGACGATATCCGTCTGGATATCGTCTTTTATTATAATGCTAAAATGTTATTTTGCGCTTTGCTCATATTGTTCAATCATTTTCTTAACCATCTGTCCCCCAACAGAACCTGCTTGCTTTGATGTCAAATCACCGTTATAACCTTGTTTTAAATTTACTCCAACTTCAGCAGCAGCTTCCATTTTGAAACGATCCATAGCCTCTCTTGCTTCAGGTACAACAATAGAATTCTTAGACATAGTATAAGCACTCCTTTTCTATATCATTTAAACTTAATGTTTTTGTTTATTTGCGTTTGCCTTACTATTATAGACATATCCAATTTTATTATACAAACAATTTTTGGCATTAATCAGACTACAAAAATTGAGTCCCACGGTATACCCGCCAACAGAAGCGTCGCAGCAACAGGTAGCACTTTATGAGGATTGTAGGACTGTGTTAAATGCATTGTAATTTCACACGGCTCTAATATAGTACCATTTAATGTTTTTAACATGCGCTGCAGACTAACTGCTGTTTGATTTTCATTTAAGCTGGCTATACTAAATGTATCGGTCGCCTGCGTGCCACAGGTAATTACTACTTGACCTGTTTTACAAAAATGCCCTTTTAATTTTTCATCGTGAGAACCCATAACTGCAACCCATCCTGCCGGCAACTGCAATGGCTTTTGTGATAAAAAGCTTTTTTTAAAAATTGCAATACCTACAGTATCAAAATAAAGCGGTAGTTCTGTCAACTCCTTGATATAAAAATCATAATTGTGCTGTTGTTGCTTATCACAAATTTTATGATCTCCCTTGCAATAAAACGTCTTTCCATACGGCGATAATGCTTTTTTCATCATATTACCAAGGGTATCGTCGTCATCATTTCCAAAAATACAAATTGAAATCATGCCGTATTCTCCCCTCTCAATCTCACGATTATCATTTGTAAATGTAACAAAAATATGTAATGTACGTTACCTAACTCTTTTATCACATTACATGACTAACATCGCTTATGTCCTTAACACAAGAAACGTCATATATCCCACATACAGTATAGTCAATATACCGCCTTCTACACGGTTAATCTCCTTTCTCATAATGGCAAACAAATAGATTAACAGCGATACACCAACTAAAATACCCAAATCTATAAAAACATTTATATCAAATTGAATTGGGCGAATTGCTGCAGAAGCTGCCAATACAAATAAAATATTAAAAATATTGGATCCAACTACATTGCCGACCGCCATATCGCTCTCACCTTTTGCAGCAGCTACTATTCCTGTTACAAATTCTGGTAAAGACGTGCCAATCGCTACAACGGTTAATCCTACAAAAGACTCGCTAATACCAAAGGAAAGAGCAATCTCTCTTGCCGCATGAACCACCAACTGACCCCCGCCAATGACACCTGCTAATCCTATAATTACAATCAAAGCACTTTGCCAAAGAGGCCGCCTTTTTTCCTCTGACAATATTTTATCCATACTCTGCGCTACTATTTGTTCTCCACCAGATTTTCTTGCCGATAAAGCTGACATAACCAACATAAATACAAATACACAGAACAAAAGAAGCAATACCCAACCTTCACTGCGAGACAACATATTTGCTGTTTGTCCGTCCAAAAAAATATCCGCTCCCATAAATAGCAATACAATTGTTGATAATATAGAAAAGGGCACTTCCTTTACCAAAATAGAAGTCTTAACACTAATTGGTTTTATTATGGCACAAACACCAGTAACTGCTAGTAAATTAAACATGTTAGACCCAATTACATTCCCCAATGCTATATCATTCTGACCTTTCAGGGCAGCCGTAATACTAACAGCCGCTTCAGGGGCACTGGTACCAAACGCTATAATAGTTAAACCAATAATAAAACTTGGAATATGAAAAAAACGTGCAATTGCAGAGCTTCCATTTACAAACCAATCAGCTCCTTTTACCAGTAAAATAAGTCCTATAACTAACAAAACGTAAACCATGCTGCACCCATTCCTTTCGTAGAAAAATAAAAAACTCCTACGTAGCAACGCTACATAAAAGTCTTACCTGTCTTGCTATATTTATACCAAAATTCAAAGTACTAAATGGAAATCATCATAGCTATCTGATACAAATTATGGTTAAATGCTCTTTTCATTTTTAATGCTTCTGTAAGCTCTACATGTAAAATTTTCGCATCACGCATAACCACCGCACGGTTGCCAATACCCTCTTGCAACAGCTTTGCCGCCTGAACACCCATTTGACTGGCAATTACACGGTCTCGCACAGTGGGAGATCCTCCTCGCTGTACATGCCCCAGTACGGTAGCCCGTGTTTCAATGCCCGTATGCATTTCAATTTGTTGCGCAATTTCCGATACACGTCCGACACCCTCTGCAACCACTACAATAAAGTGATGCTTGCCTGTTTTTTTCGTAAACTCCATACGATTCAAAATATCACGCTCAAACTCATATTTGATCTCCGGCACCAAAATACAGGTAGCGCCTACCGCAATACCTGTTTCCAGCGCAATATCGCCACATCTTCTACCCATTACTTCTACAACGCTGCAACGATTATGCGATTCTGTCGTATCCCGCAGACGGTCAACCATTTCCACGGCCGTGTTCATCGCAGTATCAAAACCAATGGTATAGTCGGTACAAGCTATATCGTTATCAATCGTACCCGGAATGGCAACACATGGAATACCATGCTTGCATAAAGCCTCTGCTCCTTTAAAAGAACCATCGCCACCAATCACTGCCACACCGCTGATTTGATATTTTTTGCAGATTTCTACCGCCTGCATTTGCCCTGCTTCAGTCATAAAAACAGGACTTCTGGCAGTCTGTAAAATGGTACCTCCGTTTTGAATCGTATCTGATACGCTGCGCAAATCCATTGGCATAATATTTCCGTTGACCAAGCCATCAAATCCGCAGCGAACACCAAGAACATGCACATCATTGGCAATAGCTGTACGAACAACAGCCCGTACCGCAGCATTCATACCTGGCGCATCGCCGCCGCTGGTCAGTACTGCAATGGTCTTCTGTTCCATAAATATTCCTCTTTTCTTTGCACACCTATCCTACTATATGAAAACAACGCTCATTTGACCACCGTCACATTTTCATAACCCAATACATCCTCCAATGCACCCATTAGTGATGGATTCATATCTACTCGCTGGGAAACCGGTGCATGAAACAGCTTTTTTTCATCTTTAAAATAAATATGTAACGGCATATTACCATCAAAAATTGTAAGATACTGCATTGCCTTTTTGAACGCTGCATCTTCTTTGCTTTGCACTTTTAAATATAATCCCGGCGGATTCTTTTTGCCCTTTGCCGCCTGCTGTAGAATCCCATTTTTGTTAGGCGCTTCCAACACACACTCACAAATTAACTTTACATCATTTTCTTCTGAAGTATTCAGCCTGCCCACTACCCGGACAATCGTTCCCTCTGTAATAAGACGGGAATATTGCATCAACACTTTAGGAAAAATGATAAGCTCAATAGAACCAAACATATCCTCGAGCATAGCAAATGCCATCGTACTGTTATTTTTGGTAACCTGCATTTTAACCGATGCAAACACACCTAAAAGCGTTACGGTATCATTATCATGATATTTACCGTTTTGCTCTCTGACATCTTCAAAAATATCTCTTATTTGGCAAGCGTCAATTTGTTCGTAAATCGGCAAATACTCAGCCATAGGATGTCCGGACAAATACATGCCTGTTACCTCCTTTTCCATAGCAAGCTTTTCACTTTGGCTAATATCCGGCATTGTATCAAGCACAAATTCTTCTACAGATGAACCTTCTGTTTGTGTCAGATCAAAAAAGCCAATCTGCCCCTCAACATTTTTGCGCTTATCCGCCTCTAAAGTATCCAGCACAATAGAAACCGTTGACAACATTTGTCGGCGATTACTACCTAAATCATCTAAAGCGCCGCATTTAATTAAACTCTCTAATGCACGCCGATTGAAATCATGCCCATACATACGTTTACAAAAAGAATAAAAACTAGTAAATTTACCTTTTTGGGTACGCTCCTCAATTACACGATCAATAAACCCCCGACCTAAATTTTTCACTGCTAATAATCCGAAACGAATATCTTTACCTACTACAGTAAAACCGTTTTCACTGGCATTGATATGGGGGGGCAGTACTCGAATATCCAAACGAACGCATTCCGCAATATAAACAGCTATTTTATGAGCGTTATCCAATACACTGGTTAATAATGCCGCCATATATTCCTTAGGATAATGACACTTTAACCATGCTGTTTGATAAGAAAGCACCGCATATGCCGCTGCATGCGACTTGTTAAACGCATAAGAGGCAAAACTCTCCATTTCACTAAAAATAGAAACTGCAGTTTTTTCATCTACTCCACGGTTGATACAACCATCAACCTCCCATGTACCATCATCATTTTGTAACCCGTAAATAAATATTTGACGCTCTTTCTCCATTACATCCGCTTTTTTCTTAGACATAGCGCGGCGTACAATATCTGCACGTCCGAGAGAATAACCTGCCAGAGTGCGGAAAATCTGCATAACCTGTTCCTGATATACAATACACCCATATGTCACGTCTAAAATATCCTTTAGCAGTGGATGCTTATACTGTACACGATCAGGATGGTGTCTGTTTTCTATATATCGCGGAATGGAATCCATCGGACCTGGACGATACAGAGAAATCACCGCAATCAAATCTTCTATGCTGACAGGTCTTAACTGCATAATCATATTTTTCATACCAGAAGACTCAAACTGAAACACACCCTCTGTTGCACCAGAAGCAATCATAGAAAAGGTTGCTTTATCATCTATTGAAATATGGTCAATGCAAAAATCTTCCTGCTTTTTTCTAATCTGTCGCTGGGCATTTTGAATTACTGAAAGATTACGGAGACCTAAAAAATCCATTTTTAACAATCCCAGCTCTTCCAGCGTCATCATGGTAAATTGAGTAACAACCGCATCATTATTTTTGGCTAAAGGCACATAGCAAAATACAGGCTTGTCCGTAATTACAACGCCAGCAGCATGTGTTGAGGCATTTCTCGGCATTCCCTCCAACTGCTGTGCCATATCTATCAGCTGTTTTACCTGAGGATCGGAGTCATATAAATTTTTGAGGTCATGAGAAACGTGCAGCGCACGCTCCAAAGTAATATTGAGCTCCATTGGCACCAATTTAGCAACAGAATCAACCTTTGCATAGGAAATTGCCATTGCCCTGCCCACATCACGAATCGAACCACGCGCCGCCATCGTTCCAAAAGTAATAATTTGCGCTACATGATCTTCACCATAACGACGTACCACATAGTCAATCATCTCCTGTCTGCGCTCATCGCTAAAGTCAATATCAAAGTCTGGCATATTAACACGTTCGGGATTTAAAAAACGCTCGAACAGCAAATGATAACGTATTGGATCAATCCCCGTAATACCAAGACAATAGGCCGCTAAACTGCCTGCACCGGAGCCTCTACCCGGCCCAACCGGGATATCGACTGATTTTGCGTAGTCTACAAAATCAAATACAATCAGATAATAATTTACATAACCCATAGAAATAATTGTATCAAGTTCAAATTCCAATCGGTCTATCAACGACTGCGCCGGATTTTCTCCATAATGGCGATATAATCCCTCATAACATTTATTTTTAAAATACTCTACATTATCTTGTCCGTTGGGAGTGTCAAAATGCGGTAGTTTTGTATGACCAAATGCAAACTCCACGTTACATCGCTCTGCAATTTTGACTGTATTGTCAAAAGCCTGCGGTTGATGAGGAAACAACGCCCGCATTTCCTCTTCACTTTTTACATAGAATTCCTCAGAACCAAATTCTAAATTTTTATCGTCCTCAATGGTATGGTTCATTTGAATGCACATCAAAATGCTGTGCATGTAGTGATCTTCTTTTTTTATATAATGGCTGTCATTCGTCGCAATCAGCGGAATCCCCGTCTCCTGTGCAAGCTGAATCAGCATCAGGTTCACTTCTTTCTGTGCCTGAATACCATGATCCTGCAATTCCAGGTAGAAATTATTTTTTCCAAAAATTTCGTTATACTGCAAAGCAATTTTTTTTGCATCTTCATAATCACCCCGTTTGCACGCCCGGGGAATAGCGCCCGCTAAACAAGCTGAAGAGGCGATTAAGCCTTCACTATGTTGCGCCAACAAATCCATATCGACTCTTGGTTTGCTGTAAAAACCCTCCGTCCATGCCTTGGATACCAATGTTGTTAAATTTTCATATCCCTTATTATTTTCACACAACAAAATTAAATGATTTTGTTCTCGGTCCAGCTCATGTACCTTGTTAAACCGGGTACGCGGTGCAACATAAACTTCGCAACCAATAATTGGCTTAATGCCATGCTTTTTTGCAGCACGATAAAAATCTATGGCGCCGTACATAACGCCATGATCTGTAATTGCCACCGCAGTTTGCCCTATTTGATTTAAATGCTGCATCAAACGATTGATACGACAAGCGCCATCCAATAAACTGTATTCTGTATGTAAGTGTAAATGTACAAAACCTGACATGGTATCCCTCCTTTTTCGTATATTACAGTATAATATTTATTTTTTACCCACTGACTCGGCAAACGCCATCAGTCTTTGTAAGCGATGATTCACACCAGAACGACTAATGGGCGCTGAAAGATGCTCTCCCAACTCTCTCAGCGACATTTCCGGGTGTTCATAGCGCAGCTGTGCAAGCTCCTGTAAATCTAACGGTAATTGTCTGATTCCAACAGAACGGATAATATGCTCAATTGCCGCTATTTGTTTTGCGGAAGCAGAAACCGTTTTATCAATATTAGCGGTTTCAAAATTGGTTTTTCTGTTTACCTGATTGCGCACTTCTTTGAGCATCTTTACCTGCATTAATTCCATAGAAGCATTCGACGCACCCATAAAGGTCAGCAAATTTTCAATACCTCCGCTCCCTTTAACATACACAACAAAACTACCCTTACGATTGGTAACAGCAGGCTGCAGCTCTAATTCCGGTACTCGTTTTAATATTAAAATCAAATCTTTTGCCAAATACATATACGGCACTACAAATTCTAGATGATATTCTTTTTCCGGATTAGTAACAGTCCCACAAGATAAAAATACGCCCCGTAAAAATGATGAAACACAGCAATCATTTTTTAATAAATCATAGTTGATCCGTAAATTAAATTCTTCCCCGGTATGCCCAAAATACCGCAGCACTGCCAGTCTTTGGTCCTCTGACGATACCGTAACCATACTAGAAACCGAATGATTGCTTCGTCTTGTCATTTTAGTGGAAACATTTACGATTATTTGCGTTTGCTCTATCATAAAGTTTGCCAGGCGTAAGACCGTCTCACGATGTTCTGTACAAAAAGCAATATCCTGCGGTGTAAAACGCTTTGCAAATAAAATCATACCATAATACTCAGCTTTAGCACAGCAGGCATTGGAACACTCCTGCCTGCATAATTCACCTTTGGTATCTGCTGCAAAAGACATACGCTATTTCTCCCTATCGCTGAATATCTCTATGATTGACACTGGCCCGCTTATTTTGTGTAATTAAATGTTGGTACAATAATTCCACAATCGCAACGGAACGGTGTTGGCCACCCGTACAACCAATAGCTATCACCAATTGACTTTTTCCCTCATTGCAAAACAGCGGTATCATATAATCAACCAACGCTAAAAAACGCGTTAGAAAGCCCTGTGTCTCATCCCATTTCATTACATATTCCCGTACAGGCTCATCAAGACCTGTTAGTTTTTTCAGCTCTGGCACATAGAAAGGATTTGGCAAACAGCGCACATCAAACATCATATCCGCCTCAGTAGGGATTCCATTTTTAAAGCCAAAAGACATAATTTGAATCGTAAGAGCATCTAATACGTTACCTAAAAATAGATTGGATAACCGTTGCTTGAGTTGAGATGGCGCCAAATACGAAGTATCAATAATGTAATCGGCAGCCTCACGCATTGGTCTTAGCAGCTCCCTTTCCATTTTAACCGCTTGTTTCAAAGAACCAGACGCTGCATCTGATAGCGGATGTCTGCGTCTGGTTTCCTTATAGCGGTGTACCAACACAATATCCCCCGCATCTAAAAACAGAATCTTATATGGTACATTCCGTTCTTTTAAGGTCTCTAAAAATTCACACATTTTTTCAGATAAACCGTTTCCTCGAATATCTGTTACAACTGCTACCCGTGAAAAATCTTCTTTGGCACGCTGACATAAATCATAAAATGTAATTACCAATTTAGAAGGTATGTTATCCACACAATAAAAACCGATATCCTCCAGCGCATTAATGGTTACCGACTTCCCAGCGCCGGATAACCCTGTTACAATTAAAAACTCCATATTCCTCCATCCTTTACTTTTTAAAATCCGTCAATTCAATGAAAATATAGCTTATTTATTATAAATCGCCGCCTATTGGGCGAATTTCACATTCTAAAGCAACACCTGTTTGCTCCTTAACAGTAGTTTGAATAAAAGCTATTAAAGCCAAAACATCTCTGCAAGTTGCATTACCTGTATTCACAATAAACCCTGCATGCTTTAAACTTACCATAGCTCCTCCAACCGCAGCGCCTTTTAATCCGCATTGTTCAATCAACGTACCTGCAAAGTGACCCGTCGGACGTTTAAATACACTGCCTGCACTAGGAAAATCCAACGGTTGCTTATCTTTCCGTCTACCGAACAAATCATCCATTTTTTCTTTAATAAACCGTTTATCAGCTAAATGCAACTGAAAATCAACCGAAAGCACAATCAAGTTTGTATTTTGATAAATACTGCGGCGGTATGCAAATTGAAGCTGATTAGTTTGTAAAGTTTCAATTTCACCGTCAGGGCGCATATGGGTACAGCTTACTATTACATCTTTCATTTCTTCTCCATATGCACCGGCATTCATAAAAACCGCTCCACCGACAGAGCCGGGAATGCCCCATGCAAATTCCAAACCGGAAAGAGATTGCTGCAATGCGTAACCGCAAACACTGGCCAAAGATGCCCCCGCACCTGCCTGCAGTACACTATTGTCTTTTAAATGCATATTCTGAAAACTACCGCCAAGTTGAATAACGGCACCTCTGATACCACTATCCTTTACCAGTAAATTGGAGCCTTTTCCGATAATCAAATACGGTACTGCCAAAGCCTGGGCTGTTTGGCACACTATTTTCAGCGCCTCCAGTCGATTGACTACAACAAACAAATCAGCGGGACCACCTATTTTAAACGTGGTGTGATTGCGCATAGACTCTTGATGACGCACTTCACAGTGTAATGAAACTGCAACCTGCTCCAATTTTTCCAGTTGACTCATGTTATCCTCCAATATGTATAATTTTATATCTCAAGATCAATCTTTGTTTCTTTCGGCTGCATAATTTCTGGGTCCATTCCCATATGCACCATTAAATCCTTTGCCGCATTATAACCCATAGTTTTTTGACGGTTATTCATTGCCGCCACCTCAATAATTACAGCCAAATTTCTACCTTGGCGCACCGGTATCGTCATAACTGGAATTTTAATATCTAAAATTTCCGTATACTCTTTATCTATACCCATGCGATCATAAACACTCTGGTCATTCCAAACCTCCAAATTTACAATAAAGTCAATCTTTTCAGTATTTTTAATAGCACCCATACCAAATAAACTACGTGCATTGATGATACCGATACCACGCAGCTCAATAAAATGACGAATATTTTCCGGTGATGATCCTACCAAAGTTTTCGCAGACACACGACGAATTTCCACAGCATCATCCGCAATCAAACGATGTCCCCGTTTGATCAATTCTATGGCTGTCTCACTTTTTCCAACGCCGCTGTTACCTACAATTAAAATGCCCTCCCCGTATACTTCAACCAATACGCCATGCCTTGTTACACGAGGTGCAAGTTGAACATTCATAAAAGAAATCAACGCAGCCATCAGCACGCAGGTCATTTCATCCGAGCTCAATAACGGAATCCGATAGCGCTTTGCAACCGTGACAAATTCTTTTGCCGGTTCAAGATTTCGGCAAAAAATAACAGCCGGCGGTTGTTTAGCAAGCAGTTTGTCTAATACGTTGATACGTTCTTGATAATTACATTCTTCTGCTAAAAACGCAGTTTCGGCATTACCTATAATCAGTATACGGTCTTTTTCAAAATGCTTCAAAAATCCATGAAGCTCTAAACCAGGACGGTTCACATCCGGTGAACATACCGACAGCTGCTCCGGATTAGAGGGCATATAAATTGTTTCTAAAGAAAACTCATTGATAATTTCAGAAAGCGGTATTGTAAATTTCTCCATTTCTTTACACCTACTTTGCAATGTCTTGCAATGCATATATTTTTAATTTATTATAGCATAAAACAACCTGCAGAGCAATTTATAACTGCTAATGAACATCGTTTTAACAGTCACAAAAAATTTTTGAATTCTTTTAAACATCCGCCTATTTTAATTTCCTCATATCAGCACTACAACATACTTATTATCTATAACAGTCGTTCTCCATAAAAATTGCAATGTTTCTATGAACATGCTATAATAAATATACTATCAAACAATTGGTGAATCTATGAAAATCGCAATCTTTACAGAAACATATATAAATAAAAACACAGCAGCAGCTAATCAAGCTGCTGTTCTCCTTGAGGGCCTAAAACAGCTGGGGCACAAAGTACTGATTGTGACCGGCTACAAAAAAGCAACTGAAATTACCTTGGCAAGAGGAGTATTATGCTGTCCGGCAAATAAGTCTAATAACTTTTACAGACAAAGTGCAAATAAGTTCCATGTGCGTATGCTCAATTATTATATTGCTGCATTTAAACCGGATGTTATCCATATTTTAACCATGTCTGAAATTGGTATGGCTGGTTTGCGTTTTGCACGTAAAAACAATTTACCCCTTATCACAACGGTTCATGAATTTCACAATGCACAGCATTTGGAAGAAGAGCAATCTCTCCATCAAATTATTAGTCTTTTCACCCAGCCGCTTGCAGAGCATCAGGCGCATAAAATTTTATCTTCTTCTCAAATGATAACCTACTCCTCACGCCAATTGATTTCACATATTAAAAAATACGCACCAAATGCTGAAATTATCCGTATTCCTTATTGTATAAACGATATAAAATTCAGAATAGACAGTATCTCAGAACAAACTCGTTGGAGAATGCGAGATCGTTTACGCTTATCCACGGAGAATACCGGTGTTATTTTTGCCGGCCAATTATACAAAAATAATCATGTTGATCAACTGCTTTACTATTGGAAAAAATGTGTTAAACCTACTGTTCCACTTCGGCTAATTATTGCCGGCGATGGACCTCAAATGAAATATTTGAAAAACTTGGCATTAGAATACGGCATCTGTCAGCAGGTAACCTTTACCGGAGAATTATCTCAAAGAGAATTAAACGCATGTTTCGCCGTTTGCGATGTATTTGTAAGCGCCGCCAGTTCTATGACAATGAAAGCGTCACCGTTAGAAGCTATCGCATGCGGAGTACCAGTTATTTTGCCCAAAGAAAGCGCTAATGCGGATATTGTAATTGAAGGGAAAAACGGATTTACTTATGACGACCCCAAAGATATGTATGAGCTGATGCGCAGTTTTACAGATTTAAACAGCAGACAAAAAACAGCTGTACGCAATTTGGTATGTAAAACAGCTCAGCGTTTAACCGCCGTCAATCAAGCTAAATCTATGTTGGATTTATACACCGCTATCAAAAAAAACTGCAAGGAATGAAAACATAATCGTGATCTTGTTTTGGTGGATCTAAACCAAATACTTGTACATGACATCGCCCTATACTCTTTTATTCTCTAGCATTTTTGATTCCATATTCTGAACAAAATTTTCTGATGTTAAAGTATTTATCTAAATATTCTTTTTAACTGCTATTTTTTTACTTTTCTATAAAAATACTTGTTTAAGAAATATTAATATACAGAGAATGCTGCAATGACAGATCATCTACTGTGCCCTCAAAACAGCACACCATAAAATGAAAAAGCGGATAAGGCTTTATAATAAGCTCTTATCCGCTTTTTTGTATCTACTTTTTCTTAAAACTGTCTTTTAACGAAACTGTTCTGTTAAAAACCAAATGCTCCTGCGTACTATCTTGTGAATCAAAGCAGAAATACCCCTGACGCATGAATTGAAAGGAACTCTTTGAATCCAACTCTTTAACAGACGCTTCCACCTTACAATTTTCCAGTACCTGCAACGACTTTTCATTTATCAAGTCCAATAATTCGCCAGATTCAGGATCAGCCTCTGTAAACAGGTTGTCATACAAGCGAATTTCTGCATTCAAGGCATTTCTTGCATCCACCCAATGGATCGTACCCCGCACCTTTCTTCCATCTGGCGTTGTACCTCCGCGGGTTGCAGAATCATATTCTCCATAAACTTCAATCACATTACCATTTTCATCTTTTTTACAGCCAGTACATTTTACAATATATGTTGTTTTCATACGTACCTCATTACCGGGGAAAAAACGAAAATATCCCTTTACAGGCTCCTCAGTAAAGTCACTTCTTTCAATCCAAGATTCACGCGAAAATGTAATAGTTCGTGTACCATCCTCCGGACGGTTTGGATTATTCTCAATTTCAAACTCTTCGACTAAGTCCTTTGGATAATTGGTGACAATCAGCTTAACCGGATCCAAAACCGCCATCACCCGCTGAGCCGATATATTTAACTCTTCACGCAGACAATGCTCTAAAAAACTGTACTCCACCACGCTGTTGACTTTAGAAACACCGATCCTCTCACAAAAATTACGAATAGCAATCGGCGTGTATCCGCGGCGGCGTAGACCGCTTAACGTGGGCATTCTTGGATCATCCCAGCCAGAAACAATGTTATTTTCTACCAATAAACGCAATTTACGCTTGCTCATAACCATATGATTCATATTCAGTCTTGCAAACTCAATCTGACGTGGTTGGCACTGCAACTCCGAATGTAAAATAACCCATTCATAAAGAGGTCTATGATCTTCAAATTCCAAGGAACATAAAGAATGAGTTATTCCCTCTAGTGCATCTTCAATTGGATGAGCATAGTCATACATTGGATAAATATACCATTCATTCCCAGTCCGATGATGGTGCATATGGCTGATACGATACAAAACAGGGTCTCTCATATTAAAGTTTCCGGAAGCCAGATCAATTTTGGCTCGAAGTGTCATTGCGCCGTCAGAAAATTCACCAGCTTTCATCCGTTTAAATAAATCTAAACTTTCCTCTATCGGTCTGTCACGATACGGACTAATTGCAGGATTGGTCAGATCACCTCTATTCTCCCGCATTTCCTCCGCTGTGCATTCACAAACATAAGCCAACCCCTTTTTAATTAGATTAACCGCAATCTCATACATTTTACCAAAATAATCTGATGCATAATAAAAACGATCACCCCAAGAAAATCCCAGCCATGCAATATCCTCTTGAATAGCCTTTACATATTCAACATCTTCTTTTGTGGGATTGGTATCATCCATGCGCAAATTGCATAATCCGTTATATTTTTCCGCTGTAGCAAAATCAATATAAATTGCCTTTGCATGTCCAATATGCAAATAACCATTAGGCTCGGGCGGAAAACGCGTATGAACCTTCATACCCGCAAATCTTCCTCCCGGTGCAATATCCTCTTCAATAAAGTCATGAATAAAATTGCTCCAAACATCTTCCGTTTCTTCAATATGTTTCATTTCTTCACTCATACTGTTTCTCCACTCATTCCTTGTTCTCGTCTTTCAGTTTTTTAAGCCCCATATTCAATCTTTTTATCGCTTCCGCTTTACCTAAAATGGTCAGAATCTCTATTGCGCCTCCCGGCGTTACGGTCATACCAGCTGCTGCAATTCTCACCGGCCACAGTAAAGTACCATTTTTAACCTCCAATTTTTCCGGTAATGCCAAAAGCGCATCATGAATGCTTTCTGTTGTCCAGTAATCCAAACTCTCCAATACCGGAATCGCCGCCTCCAACATAGTAACGGAATTCGTCGTGTTAGTTTTACTTTTCTTATTGATAAACAACTCCGTAGAATATTCCGGCAGCTCTTTAAAAAAGTGAATCATATCTGCAATTTGATTTAATTTTGTAACACGTGGCTGCAAAATAGAAGACAACACACCCCAATCCAAATCCTGATCAGGAAATACCTTTTTATAAGAGGGCATAGCCAGTTGTGTAAATCCATCCAGCGTCATAGCACGTAAATACTCGCCGTTCATCCATGTAAGCTTATCATAATCGAATACAGCAGGAGATTTACTAATTCCATCTACAGAGAAATACTCAGCCAACTCCGACAATGTAAATATCTCCCTATTATCTTTAGGACACCAGCCAAGCAAGGCAATGTAATTAACAATTGCTTCCGGCAAATAACCTTCGTTTACTAAATCTACAAAACCGGTAGAACCATGCCGTTTTGATAACTTAGAAACGCTTCCATCTTCATTTTTTCCCATAATCATAGGTAAATGCACATAAGTTGGTAATTTCCATCCGTATGCTTCATACAATAAATTATATTTAGGGGTAGAGGTCAGGTACTCACAACCCCTAACTACATGTGTGATACCCATTAAATGATCATCGACTACATTTGCAAAGTTATAGGTTGGGTAACCGTCAGATTTTATTAAAATTTGGTCCTCAAGTTCTGTATTCTCAATGGTAATCTCTCCATAAACCACATCTGTAAACGTCGTAAATCCTGTCATTGGCATCTTTTGACGAATAACATAAGGCGTTCCTGCGGCAAGCTGTTTGTCTACCTCCTCCTGTGATAAATCACGACAATGACGGTCATATCCCTCAAAAACATGTTCACCCTTATGCATGCTATCTAATCGTTCTTTTGAGCAAAAGCAATAATATGCCTTGCCGCTTTTTACAAGCTCCTGTGCATACGGCAAATATAAATTCTTTCGCTTACTCTGAATATACGGACCAAAATCTCCTCCTACGTCGGGACCTTCATCATGGAAAATTCCCACTTGTTTTAAAGTATCGTAAATCACCTGTACAGCGCCTTCTACCAAACGCTCCTGATCTGTATCTTCAATACGCAAAACAAATTTACCATTGAAAGACTTTGCAATTAAATATTCATATAATGCTGTGCGTAAATTTCCTACATGCATAAAACCGGTAGGGCTTGGTGCAAATCTTGTTCTGACGTCCTTCATTTTACAGAACCCCTTTCCTCCACCTTAGCTGATATATAACTATTTTTTTATTATACCAAAAAATTCTGCTTTCGCAACTATCATTCATAAATAAAGCAATCAATGAAAAACACCCCGCTTGACTTGAGCAGGATATTTTTCATTGACTTTATTGCCGTATACGCATATATTCAACATATTCTTCAAGACACATATTCAGACGCTTTATATTTTTTGCATGTTCAGTCCCCACATAACGAAAATGCCACGGCTCATACATAATTCCTGTAATATCCTGTTTATCCTCAGGATAGCGCAGTATAAAACCATAATCAGCAGCATTTTGCATAAGCCATGCATATTCATTTGTATTTTTAAAGGAATCTAAGGCACCGTTAAAATCAATAACCAAACCTGTATTATGTTCGCTATGACCTGGCTGTTGCACAGCTCTTCCCGCCGCCTCAACCGCTTGATTTTCCGTCATACCTTTTTTCAAATTGTCATCAATTTCCTGCTGGTACAATCGCCCCTGAAACGCAGCGTCTCTGTAAGCTGAAGAAATCCATAGCGTTATATGGTCAGCAGCTGCAGCCGCATACATCCGACCATAAGCATTCATTGCACGCTCGTCCAACATAATACCAAACTGCTCTACCAATTTACTATCCGTTCCCTCAGGCATTTTATGCTCTGCATTAACCAAAACAAGAAGCGGATCGTCCAATTGTTCAAAAACGACCGGGGCAGTTGACGTCATTGACGACGGAGAAGACTCTTTCTGAGAAACAGTTGTGGGTGAAAGCAGTTGGTCAGCAGAACCAGAACCACTCCAGTCATATAATGTAAAAAACAGAAAAATACCTGTCGCCATTGCTACAAATAAAACAATGATGATAACCGTAATAAACAAATTTTTTTTATCTTGTGACCTATTACTTCTCATTATAGCCTCCCAATAATTTTAAGAAAAAATTTATTTTCTCTTAAAAGTGTGACAATGTGATAAACTTCTGCAAATCGTGACATGATATATGATAAATTTTAGATTGTTTATGAATATTTTTTTAAATTTTAAAAAAATATTACTTCTAACCTTACAATCAACGCATACAAATAAAAATACAGAACCGTAACAACCACTGCATTAAAATAAAAAAGGAGGATACAAGTGTTTGTCATAAAATGCAAACCGTTCTTATTAAGCATTCTAGTCCCTATCTTTATTGGATTTCTTGCAGGTATTATTATATTACCTGACATTGGTATTTACTCTACATTGACATTACCGCCAGGTTCTCCTCCAGGATTTGTATTTCCAATTGTCTGGACCGCACTTTATATTTTAATGGGTATTTCCTCATACGGCATTTTCACTTCCCAATCAAACTTTATCAGTATATCCTTTTGGATATATTCATTTCAACTAGCGCTAAACTTTTTTTGGCCTATTATTTTCTTTAAATCACAGCTATATTTATTTGCATTTATTTGGCTGCTAATTTTAATTGCATGTATTTTACTTATGATTAAAATATTTACCAAAGTGAATAAAATAAGCGCCTATTTATTAATCCCGTATATATTATGGTGTATTTATGCAGCGTATCTCAATTTAGGCATTGTAATTTTAAATTAACATAATACATACAATACCTAACAGCTTATTTGTGATATAGAACCTCTTTGTTTTTTAATACATAATTACAACTACCTTAAATATGGTAAAATGCTACAATAAGCTTGCCTTAATTCTTCTATGTTTATGCGGCAATTTGCCGGACTGGTAGAGGGTAACGCAAAGGCTTCTTTACCTGTTTGAGGTAAACAATATTTTTTATATAATATCTCTGCTTTTCTTCCTGTTGTAAATATTGCTTTGATGGATGCGACTTTGAAAATCAATGTTAAATCGTTAACCGTAGGATTTCGGATACTGCTGTCATCAGCTCCCGCTATAGAGCAGGAATGCAGCACATCCCACAGCGCAATACCTTGTTCTAAAAGCAGCTTTATTTTATCATCTTTTGTTTGCGGTACCGACCGATTGCACACATAAGCAATCACCGGCCAAAAACGGTTTTGAGGATGCCCATAATAAAAATTGGACTCCCTTGATTTAGGTGACGGAAATGTACCCAGTATTAACACCCTGGAGTTTTGATTATAAACTGGTTCAATGGTATGCGTCAGTAGTTTTCGATTCAAATTTTTCACCTTCCTTATCATACCAAAAACTCTACATAAAAACTAGTAATATGACAAAATCGTTACCACAATATTATCTTCCACATTTTAAAAACTAGCCACAAATATAAAATTACACAACGGATAAAAGATAAATGTAAATTCTTTAAGTCTTATTTTTTATATAAGTAAAGTAAAATGCCGCAGAAAAAAATTTTAGTACCTCCATAACGCCTATTTCACCAATTTTATTATAACTGAAATTTAGATAAAATCATTAATGATTAAAATTTCTCAATAACTGTGTTTTTATTGACAAGATATAAAAATAAGAACATAATGGAAAAGTAAAATGGTATTTCTTACATACACAAGTATATTTTGTACCACTGTTTATAAAAACAGAAATACATCGGTAAATATTACACTACTAGAAAATGTGAGAAATTATGAATAATGTTATATAAAATAAGAAAAAGGAAAGTGAGAACATGGCGGAACGCAAGATTAAAGACACAACTCATCTATTAGTATATGGACATGAAGGATGGCTTGAAGAATACCCGTCCCATTATCACGCCGGAGACCCGATTATGGCAAAAATGCAATGGGGTCATAATCTTGTCGTAGATGGTTTACCAAACGGTGAATATTTAAAGCATCATGTTTATGCCCCTGACGGTACATGCACAAAAGCCGTGGCAGAATCCAGCGGAGATTTATGGTACAACATCACCGCCGATACAAATCAGGAAGGATTCTATATGCTTGTAACCAGCTATGACGAATGTTGGGCTCAATACCCTAATGAAGAGTATAAACTAGGTACTAGGGCTCAATATCCTGACGCCATTGAAGTCCGTGACTATTGCCAATATGCGACCACATGTGTATCAGTTGGTCATCATCATGATACAGAAGTTTCGCCAATTAAAGGCTTAGAAATGTACCTGCGTCCAATCTCAAACCCCAACTATCAAGTAGGTCACCAATTAAAACTGCAGCTGATAATTCAAGATATGCCCTCCAATGCTCATCAGGGAACACTGATTTATCAAACTCCTGAAAACCTGGAAGAAACTGAAATTACTTCTGACGATAATGGTATTTTTACAGTAACACCAAATAAAACCGGTACCTATTGCCTTATTGTTCGCCATGTAACAAACGATAAAAAGGATAACTGTTATGAGGGCAGAAACTTTACCATTACCCACTGCTTTAAAGCAGGCGAGCATGCACACCATCACCATTAAAAACAAAAATCCCCGGCAGATACGTCACAATTATTTGTTTCGTTCTGACGGGGATTATTATTTGTTTTTCTGCGCACGAAATTCGTTTTTCCACTTAATAAAATTCCAATTATCCAAAAATTTTTCTGTTGCGTGTACACCATGCTGAAACAACATTTCACTGACTTGTTTTGTAATCATAAAATCAGTTGAACGAATATCCATTGCTTTTCCGTTTTTTTCAATGGTGACCGGTATTTGTATGCAACGCTGAAAATCTCCCATTGATTCAGAAATATATGCATTATCATAGGAGTCCAGCATAGTTGCAGCTAATTGTTTCATATATTCTATAAAATTGATGCCCCTGGATTTACATATATCAGTACATAACTTGGTTTCCTGAAATCGAAAACCAAAAATCGGGTACTCAGGCTCTGACTTTCCATTGTCTAAAATCCACATTGGATAATTACTCAGCATACCCCCGTCCACAATATAATGTTTTCTTCCGTTGATATCCTTTAAAATATAAGGTTCATAAAAAACAGGAATACTCATACTCATCCTCACAGCTTTTGCAATGGAAAAAGACTCCGGGTCTAGTCCAAAGTTACTCAAATCCCCCGGTAATACCAACAATGTTTGATTTGTAATATCCGAAGCTGTTACCTGTAATTTATATTTACAATCCCCGTAGCCATCAGAACATTGCAAATCTCCAAATACCCGCACGCCTTTTCTGCTCAACAGTTCTGTGAGCCATTGTTCAAAATAATTCGTACTATATATGCCAAAATGAAATAAAACACTCAAAGTTTTTCCTAAAAATCCAAAATAATCAAGAAAATGCTTTTCTTTAAAACGCAAAAACTGCATTTGTTTTAATTCGGTGTATATCTCCTGACCTGTGTACCCAGCGGCTACAAGCGAGGCCACAATCGCGCCAGCAGATGAACCTGCTACATTACCAAACCTATAACCGTTACGCTCCATCTGATAAACGCCGCCCGCTAAGCCAATTCCACGTATACCTCCTCCTTCAAAAACTGCATCGCATCTCTGTTTCAAAGCCATTCACCTCATCTTTATCATATGAGCGAATAAGTAAATATGCTTCCTATCAAGCTATGCTGTTAAATCTGCTAAAAAACGAACACAAAAACAAAACTTTTAATAGATCCCATAATTAAAATATATCATCCAAAATTCCAATCATACATAGGCATAATTGTGTAAAACATAACTGCGAAATATAATGGAAACATTGTAAGGTAATAATCGTAATAAAATAGTAAAAATAGGAATCACCGATACAGTTTAAATTTAACTGCATCGGTGATTCCGGTACGACTGGAGGTGCCACCCAGATTTGAACTGGGGAATAAAGGTTTTGCAGACCTTGGCCTTACCGCTTGGCTATGGCACCGTCTCTAAGTTTATTATATGCTAAACCTATTGATAAAATGACGCTTTATTTAAAAGATTTTTAAATAAGCGTCATTTTGATAGAACTGGAGCGGATGACGAGGCTCGAACTCGCTACCTCCACCTTGGCAAGGTGGCGCTCTACCAGATGAGCTACATCCGCACACATGGTGCCCCCGGGCGGAATCGAACCACCGACACGAGGATTTTCAGTCCTCTGCTCTACCAACTGAGCTACAGGGGCATATGGCGACCTAGAACGGGCTCGAACCGTCGACCTCCAGCGTGACAGGCTGGCGTTCTAACCAACTGAACTACTAGGCCATATGGTGGGAACAACAGGGCTCGAACCTGTGACCCTCTGCTTGTAAGGCAGATGCTCTCCCAGCTGAGCTATGCTCCCAATTTGTCGCTCAATACTTATTAGCGACGTGTTATATGATATCATCTATTGCAAAATATGTCAACACTTTTCAAAAAAATTTTTCATTTATTTTTAACGAAGATTTTTTATTTGTGGCTGCTTTTATTTTATCATGGCATCTGCTAATTCTTCTAATTCTGTTTTTCCAATTTCATGGGTACGGCCGCAATAATGGCACTTAGCTTCTAATTTTCCATGTTCATTAGCAATCTCTAAAATTTCCTCTACGGGTAAACTAATAACAGCGCGTTTCACTCTCTGTTTATTACATGGACAAGCATAGGAAACTCCTAATTCATCTAACACTTCCACATCAAAACCATTTAGAGCCTTCCTGCACATATTTTCAATCGATACGCCCTGTGCAAGCATAGTGGTAACAGACGGTAACTCCGCAACATTTTTCTCAAGTCGCTCTAATGCTGCTTCACCCGCTCCAGGAAGCGCTTGAATTAACAAACCACCTGCCAACAATACTTTATGATCATCCTTATCTAAAAGAACCCCCAAAGCGCACACAGTTGGAATTTGCTCACTGGTTGCAAAGTAATGGGTAATATCCTCCGCAATTTCTCCTGAAACCAGAGAAATTTGTCCCATATACGGCTCTGCTTCTCCTGAATCCCTAATCACCAACAATAAGCCGTTTCTCCCCACACCGGCGCTTACATCCAGTTTTCCGTTTGGTTTAAGCGGTAATTGTACATCGGGATTCGTAATACTGCCACGACAGTTTCCCTTGCTGTCTGCAATGGCAACCAATGTACCCAATGGTCCTTCGCCATTAATTTTTAAGGTAATACTAGCAATTTCCTGTTTCAGCATTGTCCCCATAATGGAAGACGCCGTTAACAAACGCCCTAGTGCAGCGGTTGCAACAGCGCCCATTTTATGAATACACTGCGCTGTGTGCACAATATCACTGGAATCAATAGCAGCCGCCATAATACTGCCGTCAGAGGTAATACATCTTATTATTTTATCCATTACTCTATCCTCTATTTCATTTTTCGAGCTACAACTATCCAGCGTTCACTGTTGGCAGTAGATGGTACAAAAGTCATATCGTCATACACCGTAATATATTCCATACCTGCTTTTTCCAGCAAAAACTGAATTTTATCTATACCATATGCCCGTTCACAAAAAGTCTCTCTGAAACGAGTATACTCCTGTCCTTTTTTTTGTGCAAAAAAATCCAGCGTTATAGCAATAACACCAGTGTCTTCCTCCAATTCGTTCTGCCAAACACAATATACCTGTTCAGTATCGTAAATAAAAGTGTTGTTTGCTAATACATGACGATGCTTATAAGGCGTATTAACATCGAACACAAAATATCCACCTGGATTTAAAAATAAAGCAATTCTTTGAAAAGTTTGTAATACATCTTTCTCTTCTGTTAAATGATTGATACTGTCCAGCGTACAAATCACAGTATCAATTGTACCAAATAAATCAAGTTCCTCCATGCGCTGGCATAAAAACAGAATCGGTATATTGGCCTGCGCCGCTTTTTCTTGTGCAACAGTCAGCATGGAGGAAGAAGCGTCGATACCATAAACATCAACACCGCGTTTTGCTAGTTCAACCGTAAGACTGCCTGTTCCACAAGCCAAATCCAGGGTTAAACCCATAGTATGCCCATGGCGCTCCATCAATATACAGAAGTACTCTGCACGTTCTGCATATTGTGCGTCAATTGTCAGTTGATCATAAAACTCTGCAAATGCTGTATAGCTGCTCATGATTTTGTTTCATCTTCCTTTGGTAATCTACTAAATACCAACTCGTATCCGTCACAGCCATAATTTAACGAACGGTTTACCCTACTAATTGTCGCAGTAGACGCACCTGTTTTTGCAACAATATCGCTATATACACAGTTGTTACTTAACATATGTGCAACCTCTAAGCGTTGCGACATGGCTTTGATCTCAGGAACCGTACATAAATCTTCAAAAAAATCGTAGCATTCCTCCACCGTTTTTAGCGCAAGAACAGAACGAAATAAAAAATCTACGCTATCGCTTTTTACTTTTGAATTCATAGAAATCTTTCCTTTCACTTTCATTAAATAATATTGTAGCAAATAGAAGTGAAAAAGTAAATATTCCAACTTTACTCAAAGGTCATTACGAATTAAATCGGCATAAGTTTCACGTTTAATAATCACCCTTGGTTCGCTGTCACGAATCATTACAACTGCCGGTTTACAAATACGGTTATAGTGTGATGCCATTGAATAATGATAAGCTCCGGTCGATAATACCGCCAATGTATCGCCTACCTCCACTTCTTGAATCATGGTATGCTCTTGAATTAAATCACCGCTTTCACAGCATTTTCCGGCAATCGTTACTTTTTTCGCAGCCGGCTGACTTGCCTTATTGGCTACCACTACACTATAAGGAGATTGGTATAGCGCATAACGTGGATTATCTGTCATACCTCCATCAACTGATACGTATGTACGTATATTGGGAATCTCTTTGATGCCGCCGACACGGTATAGCGTAATACCCGCCTCACCCACAATAGACCGTCCTGGCTCCATCAAAATATAAGGAACGGGGAATTTTAGTTTCTCACAAGTATCATACACCACTTGAGAGATCTCTTTCATATAATCGCCATAAGGAACAGGCGTATCACTTTCAACATATTTAATACCAAAGCCCCCGCCTAAATTTAACTCTTCAATTACAATGCCTATTTCCTGACGGATTTGATGCATAAACTCCAACATAATTTTCGCTGCGTTTTGAAACGGTTCTATATCGAATATTTGAGAACCAATATGGTTGTGCATACCCTTTAAATTCACATGCCGAAATCTGGTAGCAAAATTGACTGCTTCCATAGCTTCACCGGTTTCCAAAGCAAAACCAAATTTAGAATCAATTTGACCTGTCATAACAGCTTCATGGGTATGGGCCTCAATGCCAGGCTTAATGCGCAAAGAAATATTGGCTGTTTTATTTTGTCCCGCCGCTAATCTATCCAGCGTCTCTAATTCTGTAAGATTATCTACAACAAAATGTCCTACATCATGTTCCAATGCAAAAATCAGTTCTTCTTCTGTTTTATTGTTACCGTGAAAATGAATACGCTCCGTCGGGAAGCCGGCCTGTAAAGCCGTGTATAACTCGCCTCCAGAAACAACATCCAGTCCAAGTCCCTCTTCGGCAATGATACGGCACATTTCTTTACAACTAAATGCCTTACTAGCATAAAGAACCATACCACGACCCTGATAATAGGTATTTAAAGAATTTTGATACATACGGCATGTTTTACGAATTTTCTCTTCGTCCATGACAAATAATGGGGTAGAAAATTCTTGTGCCAACGATACCGTATCATATCCACCAATGGTCAGGTGACCTTTTTCATTAACACTTAAGCAATCCGAAACAAACATTGTTTTCTCCTTTCAGCTTTTACTCCCGCTCCGTCAACTGTACGGCATAAGCATGTGCAATTGACTGAATGATTTGCTTGATTATATCCACACCCTCTCCGTTTACAGAAGAAAAGGGAATATAATGCACTAGACTTTCTCCATTTTCATTACGAAACAGCTCATCAAAATAAACCAATTGCCTTGTACGCTCCGTTTTATTTAGCTTATCACTTTTAGTAACTACCACCGCAAAAGAAAAACGCGATTGCATTAGAAATTCAATCATATGCAAATCATTTTCCGTTAATTTATGGCGAATATCAATAATCTGTAATACAAACTCAATATTGCGGTCAGAAGATAGATACCCTTCAACCAGCTCTGCCCAGCGCAATTTTTCAGCATGGGAAACCTTAGCATATCCATATCCTGGTAAATCAACCAAACGACATTCTTTTAAATTATAAAAATTAATAGTACCAGTTTTACCCGGTGTAGCGCTGACTCTGGCTAAAGATTTACGATTTAAAATTTTATTAATCAAAGATGATTTACCAACATTAGATTTACCGGAGAACACAATTTCAGGTAAATCAGACGGTGGCAATTGATTTAGTCTGCCTGCGGAAAATTCAAAAAAAGCGTCCTCAAATTTCATGCCGTACCTCCTACTTATCAGATACTGGGTAGTGTTAGCTGGTTTGCATCTTGCTCCACATAGGCATACTCCATATCATGATCAAACAAGCTTTCCCTTGGAACTGGCTTTCTTGTTAATGCCAGTTCTAATACCTCATCAATCTTGCGTACCGGAAAAAATTCAATTGAGTCCTTTACCACTTGTTCCACATCTTCCAAATCTGCCACATTATCAGCAGGAATAATTACCCGTTTCACACCTGCACGATAAGCCGCCATAGTTTTTTCTTTTAATCCTCCAATTGGCAGCACACGTCCTTGCAACGTAATTTCACCTGTCATGGCAACATCATGACAAATGGGAATACTGGTCAATACAGAGGTCATAACGGTAGCCATGGCAATTCCAGCCGAAGGACCATCCTTAGGAATCGCACCCTCGGGTGCATGAATATGAATATCCTTACGTTTATAAAATTCACGCATAATCCCAAGCTTATCGACACGGCTACGAACACAGCTAATTGCCGTTTTTGCTGACTCCTTCATTACGTCTCCCAAATTACCTGTCAGCTCAATTTTACCTGTACCATCCATTACCACAGCCTCTATAGGCAACAACTCACCACCAACACTTGTCCATGCAAGACCATTGACCAAACCAACTTCGTCCACCCCTGTATTCTGATCTTTCTTATATTTTTTAGAGCCTAAATACTGTGTTAGTTGTTTTTCGTTTATTGTAATTTTTTGATTCGGATTCTCTACAATGTTTTTAGCACATTTTCGGCAAACATCTGCAATTTTACGCTCTAAACCGCGCACACCGGCTTCTTTGGTATAATGTTCAATAATAATATGAATTGCCGCCGGCGTAATTTTTAACTGTTTTGTCGTAAGTCCATGCTTCTGTAATTGCCTTGGAATCAAATGTTTAGAGGCAATCTGAAATTTCTCTTCATGAGTATAACTCGATAACGTAATCACATCCATACGGTCAAATAACGGCGCCGGAATGGCAGCGGCATCATTAGCAGTCGTAATAAACATCACCCCACTTAAATCAAACGGGATATCTATGTAATGATCTGTAAAGGTGCTGTTTTGCTCTATATCTAATACTTCTAACAGAGCAGATGCCGGATCACCTCGGAAATCCTTACATAACTTATCAATTTCATCCAACAAAATTACAGGATTATTAATCCCCGCCTGTTTGACTGCAGAAATAATTCGTCCCGGCATTGAGCCTACATAGGTTCTGCGATGCCCCATAATTTCAGATTCATCCCGCACTCCTCCTAGTGAAATCCTTTCAAAATCCAACCCTATAGCCTTAGCAATTGATTTGGCAATAGAACTTTTTCCTACACCTGGAGGACCTACTAAACAGATAATCTGTCCATTCATCTTTGCATTCAGCTTACGCACAGCTAAAGACTCTAAAATACGTTCCTTTACTTTTGTAAGACCATAATGCTCTTTATTCAACACCCTTTCAACTTTATTAAGATTAATTGTAGATTTACCAGATTGATTCCAAGGTAGATCTAGACACGTTTCTAAATAATTACGCAGCACGCTTCCTTCATGAGATCCAGGAGGCATTTTTGACAACCGGTCGCACTCTTTCAGCAGCTTTTCCTCTTGTTTTTCAGGCAAATCTAAAGCAAAAATACGACCTTTCAGTATATAATGCTCCTCTTCAGGAGATTCATCTTCACCCAACTCATGGTATATGGCACGAATTTGCTCACGCAAAAAATATTCCCGTTGATGTTGGTCCATTTGATCTTTTGCTTTTGAAGCAATTAAGTTTTCAATTTCAAGTATTTTTGTTTCCTCTTGCAATACCTCAATCAAAAACTCTAAACGTTGATCTGCATTAAAAATTTCAAGTATTTGTTGCTTTATCTCGGGACCCAGCGCAATATTGCCTGCAATATAATCTGCCAGCGCACCGCTTTCCTTTTGCTTAGTAACACCCATTAAAATATCAGTCGGTATATTTTTATAGTTATGAATGTAATTTTCAAACACTGTTTTCATGTGGCGCATTAAAGCTTGAGAGCGATGACTGTCCGTTGAATCCACTTCATTAGGCATAGCTAAACTGCCTAACATAAAAGGTGTATCCTGCAACATATTCAGTAATTGTGCACGACAAATCCCCTCCACAAATAAACGCAAACCATCTTCTGGATTGCGATATACTTGTTTAATTTTTGCAACAACACCTGTTTTATATAAATGCTCTTGTTTCGGCTCACTAGTATCAAAATCCTTTTGACATACCAAAAAAACCGTCTGGTCCATCTCCATTGCCTGATTCACAGCTAAAATTGATTTTTTTCTTCCCACATCAAAGTGAACCGACATGTCAGGAAACACAATGAGCCCACGCAATGCAAGAACTGGCATTACAGCTTGTTCCTTCATTAATTCCTTTGATTCATCTTCCTTAATTTCCTCATCTAAATGAATTGTCATAATAAATTTCGCCTCCTGCATCTGTGTGCATGATATAATATTAAGAAAATACACAGATGCGTGTATTTTTAAAGAGAAATGGCTGTTGCAAAGCAGAGGAGAATACAGATTGCTCCCAGCGCAACAGCCAAATGTTATAGTTTAAGATGCTGTATTTTTATGACCGCTTTTTTTAGGCTGTGGCAATTGAATTTGCACAGGCTTTCGATCTTTATTATACACAATTTCCGGTTGTGCATCTTTATTAATCACATCCGGCGTAATGAGAATTTTTTCTACTGTATAATCAGAAGGAATTTCATACATCAGATGATTCAAATACTCTTCCATAATAGAACGTAACCCTCTTGCGCCAATTTTTCTCTCAATAGTTTTTTTCGCAATAGCATTTAAAGCTTCCGGTTCAAACTCAAGATCAACTTTATCTAATGCAAAAAGCTTCTTATACTGATTGACTAAACAATTTTTAGGTTCAGTTAAAATGCGAACCAACGCCTGTTCATTTAGTCCGTCTAAAGCAGCAATCACCGGTAAGCGACCAACCAATTCCGGAATAATACCATATACAACAAGATCATGCGGAATAACTTTTTGATACCACTCATGGTCATTGATCTGATGTGCATTTTCCTTCAATTTAGCCTGAAAACCTAACGAAGTATTCGAAGTTCTTTTTTCAATGATTTTTTCAAGACCGTCAAAAGCTCCGCCACAGATAAACAGAATATTCGTAGTATCAATCTGCAAAAATTCCTGCTGTGGATGTTTTCTGCCGCCTTGAGGCGGCACATTAGAAACAGTTCCCTCTAAAATCTTTAACAAAGCTTGCTGAACACCTTCACCACTTACATCACGGGTTATAGATGGATTTTCAGACTTACGGGCAATTTTATCAATTTCATCAACATAAATAATGCCACGTTCAGCCCGCTCAATATCAAAATCTGCGGCTTGAATTAAACGAAGTAAAATATTTTCCACGTCTTCTCCAACGTAACCAGCTTCTGTTAAGGTTGTAGCATCTGCAATTGCAAACGGAACATCCAGCAATTTTGCAAGTGTTTGTGCCAGCAAGGTTTTACCTACACCAGTTGGCCCCAATAATAACACATTGCTTTTTGCAATTTCTCCATCTTCTACGCTGTAATATATACGCTTATAATGGTTATATACAGCAACCGACAACGCAATTTTTGCATTTTCCTGTCCAATAACATATTCGTCCAGAAGAGCTTTAATTTCTTTGGGTTTAAGCAACGTTGCCGACGGCTCATTATGATAAGCGGTTTTACGCTGAGACAGGTTTGCCTCATCCTCTAAAATAGACATACACAGCTCAATACACTCATCGCAAATATATACGCCTGGGCCTGCAATTAATCTACGTGCTTCATCCTGCGCTTTACTGCAAAAAGAACAGCAAATCTCGCGATTAAGTTCTTCGTTATTCGCCATATCTTAATTCACCCACCTAGCTTATTATTTTGTAATAATTTTATCCACTAAACCGTATGCAAGTGAAGCCTCGGCATCCATAAAATTATCGCGCTCGGTATCTTTTGCAATTACATCAATAGGCTGACCAGTTTTCTCCGCCAGAATTTGATTTAATTTTTGTTTTGTTTTAATAATATAATCAGCATGAATCATAATATCAGTTGCTTGACCCTGTGCACCGCCGCTTGGCTGGTGAATCATGATTGTACTGTTGGGCAGTGTAAAACGCTTTCCTTTTTCTCCTGCCGCAAGTAAAAATGCACCCATACTAGCTGCCATACCCATACAAATAGTAGAAACATCGCATTTAATATATTGCATTGTATCATAAATAGACATACCGGCTGTCACCGAACCTCCTGGACTGTTAATATACAAATGAATATCCTTGGTAGGATCCTGCCCTTCTAAATATAGAAGCTGTGCCACAACCAAGCTAGCTGTGGTATTATTCACTTCATCAGTTAACATAATAATTCTATCATTAAGTAATCGGGAAAAAATATCATATGAACGCTCACCGCGATTGGTTTGTTCAATAACGTAAGGAACTAAACTCATGTAATTACCACCATTTCTTCATACAATTATTTATATAGGTTTCATATTAAGAACCCATCTGCCTCTCTGCATGGCAAGAAACAGATGGATATGTAGTCTCTAATAGTTCAGCATTGACAAAAATCAATGTTCTTATTCAGCATCTTTTGTTTCAGTTTTTTTCGCTTTTGTTGTTTTTTTAACAGCAGGTTTTTCTATCGTTGTCTTTTTTGCAGCAGGTTTTTTCTTTGACGTCGTTTCTTTCTTTTCTTTTACTGCATTTGTAGCAGTTTCATCTGAAACTTTTTCTGCAGCTTTAGCCTTTGTGGTTTTGGTTGTTTTGACTGCTTTTTTGGTCTCAACAACAGCCTCGTCCCGTACAAGATTCATCGCCTTTCTTGCAATAATATCTTTGGTCTGACCATCTCTAGAAATTACAGATTTCACCTTATCCATATCTGTTTTATAAATTTCAGCAAGATTTTTGTACTCTTCTTCAATTTCTTCTTCTGAAGCTGTCAAGTTTTCCAATTCTCCAATTTTCTCCAAAGCTAAACGAATTTTCACTTGACGCTCTGCCTGCTCCCTAAATTGTTCGCGCAGTGCCTTTGGATTGGAACCGGTCAATTGCATATAGGTTTCCAATTTTAGACCCTGAGACTGCAAACGAAAATTAAATGCACGTAGCTCTTCATCAATCTGAATTTCAATCATGGCTTCTGGAATATCTGCCTCAAGCAAATTATTCACCTGCTCCATCAATTGATTGTCAATGTCAGCAGCAACATCAGCATGAGCCTTTTCGTCCAGCTTTTTCTGTACGTCTTTTCTAAATTCATCAACTGTATCAAACTCGCTAATATCTTTGACAAATTCATCGTCAAACTCTGGATATTCTTTACCTTTTACTTCATGGATTTTCACTTTAAATAAAGCCGGTTTTCCTGCCAAATCGCCAGCGTGATAATCTTCTGGAAAAGATACGTTTACATCTACATCATCGCCGGCCCTATGACCAATGAGCTGATCCTCAAATCCCGGAATAAACATTTTTGTACCAAGAGTGAGACTATAATTTTCAGCCTTGCCTCCCTCAAACGGAACGCCGTCAATCGAACCCTCAAAATCCATTACAACAATGTCGTCATTTTCAGCGGCTTTATCCATTGTTACCATACGAGAATGCCGATCTAAAATTTTCTTAATTTCAGCATCTATATCCTCTTGTTTTACCTCCGGATTTTTCGGCTCAATTTTCAGCCCTTTGTAATTTGCAATATTAACCTCCGGCTTTGTAGTAACAGAAATTTTGAAAATAAAACCATTTTTACTAATTTCAACCATTTCAAAATCATTATTATCAGTAATAACCTCTAATTTAGATTCCTTAATGGCCTCATTCAACGCAATTGGAAAAACATCATTAACTGCACCTTCATAAAATACCTGTTCACCATAATATTTTTCTACAAAAGCTCTTGGAGCTTTCCCTTTACGAAAACCCGGTAAAGAGATTTTTTTAATTTCTTTATGATAGGTACGATTCAACGCATCGTTAAAGGTTTTTTCATCCACCTGAACTTCTAGTTCATAACGGTTTGTCTCCACATTGTTGCATGACTTAAGGTTCATAATTTTTACTTCCTCCTGCAAAATAGCATATATCTGGTTTATTATATCATAAAAGAATTTACTTTGCAATTTTAAAACTGCCATCGTTACTATGTTTCTGATTACAGGCTGAGTTAACCAAAATTGGCATAAACTCAACATAATCGCAAGAAATCAAGTGCATTTTAATACCATGATAACGTCCCCGCACAGCTCGTTTGGAAGCCTGATTACCATGTATGTGGCCAAAATAACACTGCCGAATATTTCTTTGTTCCAACACATTCAGTATTTCAGTACAGGCCATCGATCCATATACGGGGGGATAATGCAAAAATACAACTGGCTCAGCCTGACCGTTCTTCTTCTCTGCATCATTTAAAGATGCGGTTAAGCGGCCTACTTCTCTATTGACAATTTTCACATCTTCTTCTGTTTGAGAATTATACAACCACCCTCGTGTACCGCAAATTGCCACGCCGTCTACTATATAAGCATTGTTATGCAGCACTTGCATGGAAGTAAAGCCTTTATTTTGTAAAAACGTATCAATTTTATGTTTTGTTGACCACCAATAATCATGGTTGCCTTTCATCAAAATTTTTTTGCCGGGTAATTGATGTATAAAACGAAAATCCTTTTCAGCCTCTTCCAACTTCATTGCCCATGAAATATCTCCTGCAATCACAACTGTATCTGATTCAGTAACAATATTACGCCAATTCCTCTCCAACCGTTGTGTATAGTCTTTCCAACCAGAGAAAACATCCATAGGCTTATCACATCCAAAGGAAAGATGTAAATCAGCAATAACAAACAGTGACATGAAAACCTCTTTTACAATACCTGTTTTATTTTAAATGCAACATATTCAGCAGCTCGTCAAGCATCGTATCTGGTGTGCAGAGATTTTGAAAACGAACTTGTTTTTCTTCTAATGCTGAAATCGGAGCTGGAATTTCAGTTTCGGTTTCTTTTGATAACTGCTGTACCTTTGTAAATTCGTCTGCTGTTTCGTCATAATTTGCACAAACTGCTTTTAAAACCGAATCTGTAAATTTATAAGGGCTTGCAGTAGATACCACAACTGTTGGGGTATTATCGTTAGTTTCTTTTAAATACTTTTCGTATACATACACGGCGACAGCAGTATGTGTATCGCATAAATAGTGAGTATTTTTATATGTCTTGGCAATGGTTTCTTCCGTTGCTTTATCATCGCAGTAATCAGCAGAAAATATGCTCTGAATCGCCTCCAAAGTTTTTTCATCTACTTGATAGCGACCGGTTTGAGACAACTGCCACATCCATCCTGCTACTTTTTCTGTATCATGTTCAGTTACATCAAACAGCAAACGCTCTAAATTGCTGGAGATTACAATATCCATAGAAGGAGAAATAGTTGTATAAAACTCACGATTACGGTCATAAATACCTGTTTTCAAGAATTCTGTTAAAACATTATTGGAATTGGAAGCACAAATTAATCGATGAATTGGCAGTCCCATTTTCATAGCATAATACGCTGCTAAAATATTACCAAAATTACCGGTAGGCACTACCACATTGATTTTATCTCCCACTGTCTTTATAGTCCCTGCTTTCAGCAAATCGCAGTAAGCAGAAAAATAATATACAATCTGGGGTAACAGTCTGCCCCAGTTAATGGAATTAGCGCTGGAAAAAACCATACCATTATCCTCCAGCATTTGACAGACTTGTTTGTTAACGAAAAGGTTTTTTACACCTGTCTGTGCATCATCAAAGTTACCTTTGATAGCACATACGCTTACATTATTGCCCTCTTGTGTATTCATCTGACGTTTCTGCATCAGGCTTACACCATTTTCAGGATAAAATACAAGCATTTTGGTTTGATCCACATCTTTAAAACCTTCCAAAGCAGCTTTACCGGTATCCCCAGACGTTGCTACCAAAATCACAGCCGTTTTGTCACATTTCGTAATTTTTAAAGAGTGTGTCAACAGATGCGGTAATAACTGCAATGCCATATCTTTGAAGGCACAAGTCGGCCCATGCCATAATTCTAAGATGTTCATATGAACCTTTTCAGAACGCACAACAGAAATCGGCGCAGGATGACCGCCGGAAAATTTCTCTTGTTTATATGCTGCAGCAACACATTGCGTAATTTCTTCTTTTGTAAACTCCGGCAAAAAATCAGATAAAACCTTTACAGCCCTGTCAATATAGGTACCGTTTTGCATTTCTGCAAAATCTTTGTGCGTATATTGCGGCAGTGTCTCCGGAACAAACAAACCGCCGTCTTTGGCAATACCTTGCACAATTGCCTGTGCTCCCGTTACTTGAGTGTTTGTATTCCTTGTGCATTTATACTTCAAAGCTTTTCCCCCCGTAAGCTGAATAGATATCTTAATACTTTTCTCATTTAATCTCTCTTATTTTATAATAGAACCACGCCAATGTCAAAGAGAAACAAAGAATTTATACGCATTTTTATAAAAAATTCTCTCTAAAAGATCTTCACTATACCCTAATTGCAAAAAACGATTAAAAATTTTACCTGTTTCCCCCATCCCCGTCATACCTTCCGGTAAATCTGCACCGTCAAAATCACTGCCTATGGCAAGTACATTCTGTCCATCTAGCCCAAGAAAATGCTCAGCATGACGTATAATATCATCAATTGTTGCAGTACCTGTCTCCTTTAAAAACGGCGGATGGAAATTTAAACCTACCAATCCACCGCTTTTCTTTATAATAAGAAACTGTTCATCCGTTAAATTACGAGGATGATTACAAATTGCTTTGGCATTGGAATGACTGGCCACTATAGGCTTTTTTGCAATCTCAGCCACATCATAGAAAAGCGATTGACTGGCGTGTGAAATATCCACTACAATGTCATGACTTTCTAACTCAGGTATCACGCACTTGCCAAAAGCAGTCAAACCTTTCGGATGCTGTGTCATAGCGCCGTCACCCAATTCACAGATACCGTTCCATGTCAAAGTCAGCATACGCACACCACAGGAAGCAAGATACTGCACATTGGCAAGTTCTCCCGCCAGTACTGCTCCGCCCTCTACTGTTAAAACTGCTCCCAACCGAATGCCGCGTTCTGCTTGTTGAAAATCACTGCTCCTAATACATCGCATTACTGTGTTTTGATTCGCAGCGCATTCGTGCAAAAAGAATTCGTATACCTTTCGAAAAAAGTCTAACGCTTGCTTACCTCTTATCTGATCGGGTATCCACACGGCAAAGCATTGCGTACATGAAGAAAATTTCATTGCCCGCTCCAAGGATACATGCAGATTATTGGAATATAACGACTGCTTTTGTAAATAACATTCGCTGATTGTATCACAATGCAAATCAAAGTACCTCAAAACAATCCTCCTCCATCAAAGGCATTGGTAATGTATTGTACGTCTTTTATTTGCTTATTCTGACCAATCGTAATCAAACCTACCACATCAAAGCGCGGCTGTAAATGTTGTAGTTCTGTGTGCTCCTGCAAATAAAGCAACGCTGTTTGCACAATTTTTTTCTGCTTTACCGCTGTTACCAATTCGACAGGTTCTCCCTTACAATTGGCGTCTCTTGTTTTAACTTCAACAAAAACAATATACTGGCGATCTGTTGCGATTATGTCAATTTCACCAAAACGACTATAATAGTTTGCATCTAAAATCAAATAGCCCTGTTTCTGCATCAAACGCCTAGCATACTCTTCACCTATTTTGCCGGAGCTGTTATTCATAGATATCACCTAAGATTTTTCTCATAAAGCTCTTTCTGTGTACCGGGCATGCACCATATACTTGCAGCAGCTCCTTATGTAGCTTAGTTCCATATCCCTTATGTTTGGCAAATTGATACACAGGATAAAGCTTATCCACCTCCAGCATCAAGCGATCTCTACTTACTTTTGCCAAAATCGAGGCCGCCGCTATGCTAGCACTTTTCCCATCGCCTTTTATGATGCATTCACCGCAAATAGCGCCCAAATCCGGCATACGGTTTCCATCTACTAAAGCGTAATCTACAGATATATCAAGCCCCTCAACAGCACGTTGCATGGCCAAAAACGTCGCCTGCAAAATATTGATTTCATCAATCTCCTGTTCCGTAGCAAAAGCAATAGAATAAGCTGTAGCTTCTTTTTGTATTACTTGAAATAAAGCCTCACGTTTTTGAGGGCTGATTTTTTTAGAATCATCTAAACCCTCTATTACCAGTCCATGTGGTAATATCACTGCGGCAGCAAAAACAGGACCAGCCAAAGGTCCTCGTCCTGCCTCATCAACTCCACATATATTGTAATAACCCTTTTTTTGAGCCTGTGCTTCATAAGCATACCAATCCATCATAGATCTTCCACCTGCTCAAGCGTAAATCTTCCTAGTTTAGAACTGCGGAATTCATCTAATACTGCAATCGCCGCCCGCTCTGTATTCACAACACCGCCTGACATTAACATACCCCGTTTTTTCCCTATCGCTCGTAAAATTTCATAAAATTCCATATCCGCAATCGCAGTCTTCTCCAATTGATAACGCTGCATAATAGCCGTAGGATAACGAGGCTGCAAGGTTTGTATTAACCGACATGCCAAATGCTCAACATCCAACACATCATCTTTTATAGCGCCTGTAAACGCCAAATGCTCTCCCACCTTTTGATCCTCAAACTTCGGCCATAATACCCCCGGTGTATCCAACAGTTCAAATCCCTTTCCAATCGTAAACCATCGGTTATCTCTGGTAACCCCAGGGCGGTCCTCAACATTAGCTTTACTTTGTTTACTCATACGGTTAATCAGAGAAGATTTTCCTACATTTGGCACGCCTACTATCATTACACGAATCGTTCTGCACACCATACCTTTGGATTCCCAAATCGCAATACGGTTTTTGAGCAGCTCTTTAATCAACGGAATAAAGTTTTGTATGCCTTTTCCACTTTTACAATCAATAGGAATTGCCAATATTCCTTTTGATTTATAAGATCCAATCCACCGTTTTGTTTGTACTGGATCCGCCATATCCGCTTTATTCAGTAAAATCACACGAGGTTTTTGCTCAATAATACGGTCAAGTACTGGATTACGACTGCTAATTGGAATACGCGCATCAACAATCTCTGCCACAGCATCTACCAACTTGAGTGTTTTTTCTATTTGCCGTTTTGTTTTGGTCATGTGACCGGGAAACCATTGTATGGATTGTGCCTCTGCCACAGCCGCCACGTCCTTTCTTATTATTATTTTAAGAGCCTTGGACAATACCGACGTTTTGAAATGGAAATATCTTTAGCAACGCTTTACCCAGTACATATCGTTTATCAACCATACCAACTTTTTCAAACCGACTATCCAGCGAAACACTGCGGTTATCGCCTAATACAAAAATATGGCCTTCGGGGACAACCAAACCCTCTTTAGGAAACTCTATCAACGTTTCTCCCGTAAGCGGTCGAGTTGTTCTAACCTCGCCAGGCAAATAACCGCTTTCATCCAGTTGTTCTCCATCAACATAAACAACGCCTTCATCATAATCAATATAAATGCGTTGTCCCTCCGTAGCTATCACGCGTTTTACAATTGGTTCGTCCAGTCCAACCGTGCGTTTTAATACCACCACGTCAAACTGCTCCGGATCATAAATCCAGCTGGAAATCACCACACGGTCCGCATTATGCAAATTAGGATCCATAGATGTACCGCTTACAGTCACAATTCGTAAGAGAAAAGTGAAAATTAAACCAACCACTATCACTGCCACAACCAGTGACTCTGCCCAATCAAAACATGCAACGGTTCCGCTGCTTCTGATACTGCCGTTTCGCTTTGGCTCCATACCGTCCTTTGTTAATTCTGTATCTTTCATTTTAGCATATTTGCCACCTTTATGTTGATTATTCAAATGTAACGCTCCTTACTTTCTGTTAAAATGATCGCATACGATGCAACGGATATACAACCATTGTTACTTTTCCCAAAACAAAATGCTTGTTCACCATGCCAACTTTCGGATTTCTGCTGTCTTCAGAAACATTGCGGTTATCACCTAATACAAACACGCAATTTTCTGGAACAATTTGCGGAAATTGTACGCCTTCGTTTTTTGTAGTACTTCCATTAACAGTATAAGCCGATTCATCTAAAGCCACCTGATCTACATATACTGTGCCGGTTGTAAAATCAATATCCACCGTTTGTCCCGCCACTGCAATCACCCGTTTAATAATAGCGGTATCTAATTCTGTTCCATTCTCCGCCACAACTACAATGTCGCCGGGCTGCGGATCATAATCCCGATTAGTCAACATCACTTTATCTCCGTCTAAAATGGCAGGCTCCATAGACCTACCGGTTATATGAACAGCATCTAAAACATACTGACAGGTAATAAAATAAGCGATATATACCATCACCAATATCAAAACAACCGACAAGATGAAACGCCTTATGGTTTTCACCCTGATCCATTGCTTTTTCGGAACTGAATCCAACTCTGATTGAATTATTCCCTGTTCCGTCTCATTGAATTGACACAATGCCAAACACTCCAACCATTTTTAATTACGTTTTCTGTCACTGTTCGTATCAGCAGAATCTTGCTGAAGTTGTTCTTGCTGCACGTCCTGCCGTCCACTCTGATTATCACTATATTTTATACACTCTGATTCGTCCGGCATTGTTTGTCCATCTTCAGAAATAGATTCCTCCTGTATTGAGGCAACCGTTCTTCTCAATAACTTTTTCTTAACAGCCATAAGCACACTGAATAAAAATGGCTCCTTTTGAATCAGCAAAGCAATCAAGTAAATACTAAAAAAAGCAACACTCGAAATAAGCAATCTGAAAATAGGTTGCAGATCAACTAAATAATAAATGGCGAATCCAACGCCCAGTGCAGGCACAACACTCAACAGTAAGTGACGAAAACTAATTTTGGACCAAATAGGCTTTAATCTTTTTCGCAAAAACCAAATTTGTACCAACAATACAAGTACCTCTGCAATTACTGTAGATATCGCCGCACCTATAGCTCCCCAGTATGGAATCCAAATTGCATTGAAAACTAAATTTATCACAGCTCCTGTTACAATAGAAACTAACAAAAGATTTTCTTTGCTCTCCGGTACTAAAATCTGAATACCCGTGATATTAGAAAGACCAATCAGCACCAAAGTAGGCATTAAAATCTGCATGGGTATCACAGCGCCTAAAAAAGCCTCGCCTGAAAGCAGTAAAATGGCATCCTTGGCAAATAACATACAGTAAGCGCACAAAGGTACTGCAAAAATCAAGACAAAATTAAATGATTTTACAATGATAACCCGAAACGCGTCCTCCATTTTATTCACGATATAATAAGATAAACGTGGCAATAATACTGTGCCTAGTGATGTTACTGCAGTCACTAATATGGTTTGCAATTTTATCGCCGCGCTATACAGACCAACTTCTGATACAGAATGAATAAACCCCAACATCACAGTATCCAAATTTGTATAAACGCTTGATGCCGCCGTTGCAGCAAAAAAAACAAAAATAGGTTTTAAGTGCTGCTTAAAATTATAACATCCTACCAGCCTCATATCAACAAACTTACGCATATTGATGAAGTTTAAAATATTTGAACCGCCGGCAGCAAAAACCAAAATTGCACCGTAAATAATATAATCACTTTGCTGCCTGACGAAAATAAACATCAAAATGATAGAAATAACTTTAAATGCTAAAGCACGAATTGTAATATACGAATATTGCTCCAAAGCAGAATATAGCCAGTTTACGCCAATTGCATTTAATATGAGAGTACAACCATTAATCCAAAGCAAAGTTTGCTGTTCTTTGAACTGAGGTACTGTGTATAGGGTTATAACAAAAACTGCTGTTACCAGTAAAGTAGTAACAATATTAAGTATTAACAATTCTTGCGTAATTTTTGTTAGTTTTTGTCTGTCATCACGAACCTGAGCACAGGCTCTGATACCGTAAGATGGAATACCTAAAGACGCAAACAAAGTAAAATATGTTAAAATAGAAGTAGAAAACGATACATATCCATTACCCTCTACCAATAAAACTCTTGATACATACGGAAATGTAATTAAAGGAAATATAAACGAAGAAACTGTTAAAATCATATTCATGATAAAGTTAAATTTTACAGACCTCGTTTTTAGTGTTGGAGCACCACCCATATATACACCTAGTTTCTTAATCGTGATCTATTTTATCTCTAAGTTTAGAGTAAAACGCTATCAAACCGAATAATTGAAAATTAGATTTACGCAGCCATGCAATTTTCCGCCCCTGTACCGACTCATATAACGTGAAATTTTCATTCTTTAACTTGCGGTCAAACTCCATCAACTCTGACTTAATTTGATTGGTATTACCAATCATAATGAAAATTTGATACTGCATATACACTAAGGCGTTTAAAATGCGAAACAAATATGCATCTTTTTCTTTCGAAATCCCTTTATTTGTATGACTCTCATAGAATTTTAATACGCGATCAATAACTTTTAAATGATCTTTATAATGTTTTCTAAATCCTTCCGCACTGACACTTTGCCCCTGCAAGCCGACTCTATATTGATAAACACTATAATCCAAAAAGCAAACATAATCTACATAAACAATTGGAAATGCAATATATTCAATATCCGTATAAAAACAATGTTCTCCTATTTGAATATGATTCTCCTGCAGCAAAGCGGTTCGATAAGTAACCGAGTGCATCTTAATTTTATAATATAATTCCATTGGCAATTGATCAAATGTAACAGTTTTGCCCCCAAAAGTCTGATGGCACGATACCTCTTCAGTTTCACCGGTACTCTCATGAATGATTGTAAAAGGAGTCACAACCAAATCAGCATCAATGGCTTTTAGCGCTTTAACAAACTTTACAAAATTTTGAGTATCAAACCAGTCGTCACCGTCTAACGTTTTAAAATATTTACCAGACGCAGCGTCGATGGCCGCATTAATAGTAGAACCGTAACCGCCATTAGTCTTGGAAATGAGAAAAAAGGAATCAGGATATTGCTGAGTAAACTCTCTGCCGATTTCAGCCGTACAATCTTTTGATCCATCATCCACAATCAGCACTTCAATATCATCCAGAATCTCCAAAGCTACAAGAGAGTTTAATGTGTCTTTTAAGAATTGTTCTACGTTATATGCTGCAATAGATATAGTTAAAATTTTTTCCACAATATGCTCCACCTTTTTATTTACAAGCATTATTTCTAAAATCTTGAAAAATTAACCTTTGTCCTACTTATTATAACCATTCAATAAAACAAAAGCGCTTTATTATCATATTCTGTATATTATTTTCTATCGCAGCACAATACTGCGCTAATATCCCAATTTTAGCACATTGTTCTTTAGTTTGCAACACAAACAGCGGGTTTCTATTGTTCTTAAAAATATTATATAAGTACTGTAACTGTTATTATCTTGTAAATAAAAAAGAGACATACAATATGTCTCTTTTTTATTTATTTAATTTTCTCTCTTAACTTAGCCGCTTTACCAACTCTGTTACGTAAATAATACAGCTTTGCTCTGCGAACATGACCCTTACGTACCAATTTTATACCTTTTACATTCGGGCTATGAATCGGGAATACTCTTTCAACGCCAACACCGTAAGAAACACGCCTAACAGTAAAGGTTTCAGAAATACCACTGCCTTTACGCGCAATAACAGTCCCTTCAAATACTTGAATTCTTTCTCTTTCGCCCTCTCGGATATTCACGTCAATTTTAACGGTATCACCAATTTCAATACTTGGCAATTCGGCTTTCATAGAGTCTTGTGCAATTAGTTTAAGTGCATCCATAAATAAAATCCTCCTAAAATTTTCAGACATTCATATCGCACAGATAGAGGACTGTCAGCTTTAATGTCACAATTTTCATCGGGCATCAACTCCCGTCAGCGGTCTGACGGCACAAAGATGCTTGTATATAATACCACACTCCTAATAATTATGCAATAACTTTCTTGAAAAAAGCTGTAATCTATACAAAAACATGAAATGCATCATCATATAAGCTAGAACGTATAATATGAGCATATAGACGATATCCAAGCTCTGCTTCAACAGCATCTCCGATTAACGACGGATTGATATTCTCTGTACTGCCTGCTGGCAGTACAATATTTAACACAATCTGATTATCCTCTACCGTTATTTCGTATCTGTTCAAATAACTACTTAAATTGATAGTTTTCATACCAGATTTTGTTTTCTTTTGTACAGGAATGCTCTCTTTAGCAAATAAAGTCTCCAATTCTGCCTTTATCAATTGCAAATCGCCGTTTTCAGTCTTATAGCGAATTTCATAACTGGCATATGCAATCTTACCCGGTTTCATCTGCGGCTCAGTTACATCAAATATACGAATATCTTTAGGAAGCGCCTCATTTAATCGGTTCATTATTTCCTGTTTAGGCATGTCCTCCAACAGACGTATATCCATAGATTCACGCCTTCCCTCTACTCCCAAAGAAAGAGGCAAAGCAAACGTAACAAAGGCATGAGGATTGAATCCCTCTGTATACCACATAGGAAGCTTAGCTTTATGAAATGCACGGGCAACACAGCGATTTAAGTCTAAATGTGAGATATACTTTGCAGTACCAAATTTACGAAACCAGATTCTAACGTTTTTCAACGCAAATGCCTCCTTTAAAGCAGGTAGCGCCACAAAAGGAACAAGCTTCCTGACAATTGGGCGTGGTGTCGTTTTCATATGCTTTTTCACATTCCTCAATCAAAAACGATTTTTTAATTCCATAGTCTAAATGATCCCATGGCAGAATTTCATCATATGCTCTGCGTCTTTGATTATAGAATAACGGATCTATCTCACACTGCTTAAAAACCTCTATCCATCTAGGCAAAGAAAAACATTCTGACCAACCGTCAAATTTACAGCCGCACTCCAATGCAGCCTCCAGTACTTTGCAAAGCTTTCTGTCTCCCCGTGCGAATACCCCCTCCAAAAAGCTGGTATTAGCATCATGCCAGTTGCAAGTAAGCTTTTTACTGTGTACCGACGCAATCAAATGCTTTTGCTTTTTATGCAGCGTTTCAATGGAATCCTGCGGTTCCCATTGAAACGGTGTAAAAGGTTTAGGCACAAAAGATGATGCACTGCACGTCACCTTTACCGTTCTACCTTTGGAACGGTTAGGATTACGATAATATTCCTCTACCACTTGTTGCCCCAAATGAGCTATACCGGCTACATCATCTAAAGTTTCGGTAGGTAGTCCAATCATAAAATACAACTTGACCGTTGTCCAGCCACCTTCAAACGCTGTCCTAACAGTTTGCATCAATTCTTCGTCCGTTACATTTTTATTGATTACATTTCTCAATCTTTGCGTACCGGCCTCCGGCGCAAATGTCAAACCGCTCCGCCGCACCGTTTTGAGCTTGTCCATCAATTCGTTTGAAAACCCGTCCACACGCAACGATGGTAATGAAACACTGACTTTTTCATCATCCGTCCAATCTAATAAAGTTTCCAGCAACCCTTCAATCTGGCTGTAATCGCTAGTACTTAAAGAAGAGAGCGAAATTTCATCATAGCCTGTATTTTCACAAATGGAACGGCATTGATGATTAATCATGTCAATGGACTTTTCCCTTACAGGACGATAAATATATCCTGCCTGACAAAAACGGCATCCACGAATACACCCTCTTTGTACTTCCGCAACTGCTCTGTCATGAACAATTTCAATATTAGGCACCACAAAACGGTCCGGATAGTATGCCTTATCCATATCAAGCTCTATACGCTTTATAACTTTCTCCGGAGCCCCCTGATGAGGAGTCATTTCTTTAATTGTACCATCTTCATGGTATACAACAGTATACAGCGACGGCACATATACGCCCGGAATTTGTGCAGCCGCTTTTAAAAATTCCGCTTTACTTTTACCCTCTTTTTTACATGCCTGATATAAACGGATGACCTCTAAATCAACCTGTTCCCCTTCTCCAATAAAAAATAAATCCACAAAATCTGCCAACGGTTCAGGATTACAGGTACAAGGTCCTCCTGCAACCACTATTTGAAATAATTCTTTTCGATCCACAGTTTTAATTGGAATTCCTGCCAATTTCAGCATATTTAAAACATTGGTATAGCTAAGTTCATATTGCAGCGTAAAACCGATAAAATCAAAATCGGCAACACTGTCCCCGCTCTCTAGAGCAAACAGTGGAATATCATGTCTGCGCATTTCTTCTTCCATATCAATCCATGGTGCAAATACACGTTCACACCAAATATCTGATTGTTCATTGAGCAAACTATATAAAATTTTCATTCCCAAATGGGACATGCCTACTTCATAAACATCAGGAAAGCAAAATGCAAAACGAACATCTATATGATCTTTATGCTTAATAACTGCATTCAGTTCACCGCCCACATATCTACCCGGTTTCTGCACCTTTGCCAATAAATGTTCAATCTTCTGATTCATACTCACTTACATTCGACTATAGGTCGAAAACAGTCCTTTCACCCAGTTTTATTGTAATCTAACACAAAATTGTATCTGATTGTTATTATACTCTGTACGTCTGGTAAATGCAATACAGCTAAAAAAAGCGACCTCGTTTGAGTACAAGCAGACACATTAAATAAATGCTGAGAAACAACAACGTAAAATTATATTTAGATTGTAATAACAAAAAAAATCCTAGTATTGCCACAGGCATCAATGAAAAGAAAGAAACAATTACCACAATGATTTCGGAAGCCTTATGTGAAAACCTATGACACAATAGCGCATAAAGAGCCTGCCCGCCATCTAAAGATTCTACAGGCAACATATGAAACAGCGCAATGGTACTGTTCACCAGCATAAACTCCCATGCTAATGCATGATACCAAAAAATACAAAGAATAGCTGAAGCAACACAAAAAATCATATTGGCAAAAGGTCCGCTCAACGCAATTAACATATCTTCAAGATAGCTTCTATTTGCTCCGTTCCTCTCTACAATATCTACACCGAACGCATGAAAACGAATTGCTTGTACAGGCGTCTTTAACAGCAGCATCATAATCAGATGCCCACCCTCATGCAATACAGTTGCCGTCATGCCAAGCAGTGCCACACCTTTTTGATCTGTAAAAAGTAGAAAAGTGATAACGGCAAAAAACATGTATTCTATTTTAATTTGACATCTTTTAATCGTAAAACACATAATCTACTGCTGCAAAACCGTTTGAGGATTGTAAGGTGTACCGTGAATTAGCAATTCTAAATGAACATGGGGACCTGTAGATTCTCCGGTACTCCCTACCTTTGCAATCATATCCCCTACCTTGACAAAGTCCCCCTGTTGAACTGTTATCTCACTGCAATGAGCATATCTTGTTTCAATACCGTTGCCGTGATTGAGTAGCACATATTTACCATAAGATACATCTTCTTCTACTTTTGCTACCGTTCCTGTCAAAGAGGCGGTAATTGGTGTATCAGCTGAAACGGCAAGATCCAGCCCTTGATGAAATTCTCCGTCCCTCTCTCCAAAAGTAGATGTAACCGTTCCATTTTCCACAGGCGATTTTAGTAACACCGACAAAGTCACAGGTCCCTCCTGATTTTTACCGTATGTTACTGCCAAGACATCCGTCTGAGGTCTACCCGCTGTTTCCATAACATTTGTATCAGCTGCAGATGAAGCATTCTTGTAAAATATCTCTAATAAATCCTCCTTTGTCACATTTACCAAAATAGATTCATTTACCGAACCGATATACCACCGTCTTACCGTATCGTAGATAGAACCTCCTACTAAACGAATTCCCATAACCGCTATCAAAATCATAAGACAAGCCCCCACTTGGATGGAAAGCAAAAAACGGCTGCGCATCAGCTTACGTGTTTTATACTCCTTTCTTCTTTGCTCCTCCTCTTGCTCTTCTTCTGTAAAAACATCTTCCTGCTTCCTTAGCATTTGCAGCTCAGACTCATCAATCAATTCGTTTCTCCGCATCGGTTTAGCTATCCGGTCCATCTCCTCCAGCTCTTTTAATTCTGCCATACTTGGCGCTCTTCTCTTCCTGAACATGAACAATCCCTCCTCCTCTATTGATATGAACCTACCTACCATTTCATACCGCTTTCGTAGGACAAAGGAATTCATATATAAAAAACGCTCTGCAAGAAAATTTTCTTACAAAGCGTTCCACTATTTTTGCCTATAGTTTGCAAATTCATATGTCTTTTTCGAACAAGTTTGCATAGCCATTTATATCTTAATCCTCATTTTCCAATTTAGGCTGCAAGTATGAATCAATAGCAGCGGCGGCATCTCTACCGGCCCCCATTGCTAAAATAACTGTTGCCGCACCTGTCACGGTATCACCGCCCGCATACACGCCTTTTCTTGTCGTACGCATATTTTCATCTACCACAATACAGCCGCGGCGATCCTCTATCCCTTCGGTTGTTTGCAAAATTAACGGATTGGGAGAATTTCCGATCGCCATAATGACACTGTCTACCTCTATTTTAAAATTAGAACCTTCTACTGCAACAGGCGAACGGCGACCAGATGCATCCGGCTCTCCTAATTCCATTTTAACACACTCAATTGCCACAACATTACCATCTTCATCGCCATGTAACGCAACAGGATTATGCAGCAATTTAAACACAATGCCTTCTGCCTTTGCATGGTGTATTTCTTCTAAACGCGCCGGCATTTCTGCTTCTCCCCGGCGGTATACAACATATACCTCATCTGCACCTAAACGTTTGGCACTACGGGCAGCATCCATAGAAACATTACCACCGCCAATAACCGCTACACGCTTTGGACAATTGATCGGCGTATCATATTCATTAGAATAAGCTTTCATCAAATTAATACGGGTCAAAAATTCGTTGGCTGAGTAAACTCCGTTTAAGCCTTCACCCGGAATATTCATAAAACGGGGCAAACCTGCACCGGTTCCGATAAAAACAGCCTCAAACCCCATATCAAACAATTCGTCCACAGACAGTACTTGGCCAATCACCATATTGGTTTCAATCTTGACACCGCTTCTGCGCAAACCATCAATTTCCTTTTGTACAATATCTTTGGGTAGACGGAAATCAGGTATACCATACATCAAAACGCCGCCCGCCGTATGTAATGCTTCAAAAATTGTTACATCATAACCTTTGGCACATAAATCACCTGCACAGGTCAGACCTGCCGGTCCTGCGCCTAAAACCGCAACTTTATGCCCATTAGGTGCTGCTTTTTTGATTTCTATAGAGCCGTTTTGCATTTTCCAGTCTGCAACGTAACGCTCCAACCTCCCAATACCTACTGCTTCATGCTTAATACCTCTCACACACACTTCCTCGCACTGGCGCTCCTGCGGACAGACACGACCGCATACCGCCGGTAATGAGCTAGTTTCACGAATCGTATCATAAGCAAGATCCATATCACCATCTAAAATACACTTAATAAAATTTGGAATTTTCACCTGTACAGGGCAACCGTCAATACATGGTGCATGCTTACACTGTAAACATCTTTGCGCTTCTTCTATTGCCATTTCGTGAGTATAACCGTATGCCACTTCTTCAAAATTACGATTGCGCACCATCGGATCCTGTTCCGGCATTGGTGTTTTTTCCGGTTTCATATTCGTTGCCATTGTCAAGCACCCTCAATTAAGCGGCATTTATACTGATCCGCTTCCTCTCTTTCTTGTTTTTTATATGTTACACTGCGTTTTATTGCTTCATCAAAATCCACCTCATGGCCGTCAAAATCAGGACCGTCCACACATGCAAACTTTATTTTACCTCCAACTGTCAGGCGGCAACAACCACACATACCTGTTCCGTCAATCATTATGGAGTTCATACTAATAATCGTCTTAATACCGACTTTCTTTGTTATCTCACAAACTGCGCGCATCATAGGTAACGGACCAATGGCCACTACTAAATCATAAATAATACCTTGATTTAAATTTTCTTGTAAAGCATTGGTTACAAAACCTTTATGACCGTTAGAACCATCATCTGTCATTAAATATAAATGCTCAGATGCCGCCCTCATTTCTTCTTCCAAGATAATTAAGTCTTTATTACGAAAACCTGCAATAATATCAACTTTAGTCCCCATCTCATAAAGCGCATATGCCTGCGGATATGCAATGGCACAACCAGCACCCCCGCCAATAACCGCTACACGCCGATAGCCCTCCAATTCAGAAGGTCTGCCTAACGGGCCTGTAAAATCTAAAATCGCATCGCCCTCATTGAGCTGATCAAGCATCATCGTGGTTTTTCCTACCAACTGAAAAATGATAGTAATAGTACCCTCTTCTCTATCATATGCAGCAATAGTAAGCGGAATACGCTCCCCTTTATCATGAACACGCAATATAATAAACTGACCCGCCTTTGCCTTTTTTGCAATATACGGAGCCTGAACAACCATCAAAGTCATAGAGGCGTTCAAGCGGCGTTTTTTTAAGATTTGAAACATGTGGATTTCTCCTTTTCACTTGATACTATTGTTTCTATTGTAATGGAAATCAACAAAAGTAGCAAGAAAAATAAATCGGAAATATCTGTCTGACAAAACATACTGTTAAGTTGAACAGAAATAACCTGTTCAAAATAGTAAATTCCGTTAATATGTAGTGTACTAATATAGTATACATTCATACAACACGAAAAGTAAAGAGTACTGAAAAGATTTTAACTTTAGTCACAATATACTATATACATATAAATTTACGGTAATTAAAAATGATGGTTTTTTCTAAGCTATCAGTCATCTGTTCTGGTTTCTTTCTTTTATGTTACGGAAAATATATGAAAATAACAAAACAGCGTTCCTGATATTTAAAAATATCAGGAACGCTGTTTATATGTTGTTAAAAGCAGAACGCTTGCGTACATCATACAAAGGATATACTCTCCTACCCGCTACAAATTGTAATTTACTTTGCATTTACAAGCAGAGCGTCCTGCTCCAAGTTCATTTCAATCGGTCTCCTATTTTTTATAATCGACAGAATGAACCTGACCGAATATATAGTTAGTATCTTCGCTTAAATTACCAGGTACAACGCTCATATCTACATTCGATTTGTCGGCATTAATAAGATGACCATTGAGCAATTGTAAATTGATCAAGTTTAACACTTGTGTTGAAAAACTAATTTGATTCAACAGCCCATTGTCACCTCTTGCAAGCATAATCAGCATATTATCGGCAAAATCAGAATTGTTAAATAAATGCGCTGCATCCAGAGTTAAATGCCACAAGTTGATACCATTAAATGTAAATCCAGTCAAAGATTCTTCAAATACTGGATTGCCAGTGCGCACCGCTTTTTGATCGCTGTTTGCAATAGCATCGTCAATAGCGCCCTGCACTATGCTGGTAAAGTTGGTACAAAAATAAATATACTTCATCGGATCTGCCATAAATTCATCTATGGTGCACTTCATATACTCATGATGATCGTAATATTCTTTCCACCATAGCGCACCTGAACTAGTTTCCCAACTCCTATCAAAGTACAAAATACCATCTTCATAATACACACGTACAACCATATTCTGTTGTAATACCATAAAATAATACGGCACGTTTAATTCAATAAACGCTTTTTGAACAGTATGATCTTCATTTAACCGTAATCGAAAATCCATTGGAATACTTGCATTAAAATTGATACCGATAATGCGCATATTTGCGCTGATATCACCTGTAATTCTGTATTCCTTTAAATCTGCAGTTTGCATTAAACTGTCTGCAAATGTATTGAGAGAGGAAAAATCCATATAATTATTTGCATCAGATGGTATCGCAACCGTTGTGTCTTGATTATTTGTATTGGTAACAGCTACTTTAGAGATCACCTGCTGTGTACCGTTATCTGCTTTAGAAACAGTCACAATCGTATCAGGCATTGCTGCGTCTCCAAACAGCTCTTTGCTGTTTAAAGTTACAACGAACGTATCTCCTTGGCACTGTATATTTTTCACAAGCGCAAACAAATTTATATTTACATTCACATGGTTATCTGCCAACAGCTCATCTACGGTAGGAATCGGCAGAGCATTAAGCACAGATGTATCCAAAGGTACTCTGCTACCTAAAATATGTACTTTCACATCCTCAGGTAACGGAATCTCCATTAAGTCTACCCCTGTAACAGTTAAATCAAGCATTGCGTTGTAATCCATTTGCATTTTTATGCCTGTATAAGGCGCTCCGCCTACTTTAAATTGGTTTGTATCATGATAATACAGGTATAAGTGATTATTAATTATGACCATTTTTACTTCATGACCATTGATTTTGAGATCCGCTTTTACATCGAAGATTTGGTTGTTTAGCTGCTCGTAAGAATTCATACCAGCCTCAACAAAATCAACCAAGTCAGCTGCATTGATATAATTTGCAGAATCCGTTATAGGATCAATGGTAACTGATTCCATGGTAATATTACTAATTACAACACTTGACTGACTGCCGGCTACTGTTATACCGTGCACACTACCGCCGGTCAATACAGAACCGTTGCGGTTAAGCTTTAATTTGACAATATCATCACCAATTTGCAGGTTCGCATGTAAATCTGCATTGTTTACCGATACATGGGAAATACCCCCGATAAGCTTCTCAAATAATTCTGCACCGTTTGCAAAGCTCCCTAGTAAGTCGGTATATGCAATCGGGATCATTGCGGATAAATCCGCATTTTCATCTAAATTTCCTTCCGGTAAAATATCACGTAGTCTTGTTAAAATCGCCTCAATATCCTTTGTATCCAACATAATCCGAATATCGCCATACTGCATGTAGGTCTTGCTGCCAAACATTTTAATGGTTAAGGTTCTTCCATCAATCTCTGTTGTTGCATAACTATCTACACTTTGTACAGCACCCTGACCATCTCTGTGGAGAAGTAATTTTACATGTGCCGTTTGATCTGTGAACATATCACCAAATGTTATATTTGCATCAAAGTTGAGACTGTTTGCGTTAGCAATATCCATAATAGGACGGGTAAAATATGCAATTTGCTTTGTGTCGGCATATTCACCCTGCGGCGCTATGCTAATTGCATGGTCTATGCTGACCACCGTCGCGTCAACCGATACGTCGCTTTCGTAAATATCCAATCCGTTTACTTGTACGCTAAGTTTCTCATCTGCATCTTTACGCACTGTGGCATGAAGTACATCTGTATCGCTTATGTGGAAGTCAAATGTAATTTGCTCGCCGCTGACCGTCACATGGTCAAATTTTTGCACCAATTCAAACATATCCGCATTTTGAAAGATATCTAGATAAGATTGCGGTATAAATGTTGTTAAATCAAAAGAATTTGTTTCCCCCGGTAGAATGGCACGAATTTCATCGGCAATCTCATGAATATCCGATAGATTCAGCCGCAGCTTGATATTTGCATAATCTACATATGTTACATTGTCAACCAGTTTCACCAACAATGAATGACCGTATACGTCATTCACAACGACCTCTCCATTAAAGCCGTTGTCTGTACGCTGGATACGCACAACTGCATTTTGCAGTTCTCCATTGAATTTACCATTTGCTATGCCGTTTACGGTAAATTCAATTGTATTGGCTTTCATCAGCTGTGTAATTGGTTTTACAAAACCTACGGCTTCCTCTGCGTTTACAAATTCTTCGCTGTTATTAGATATATCTGCAATATTGCCGTCGACCTGCGTCATCTCCGCATAAAGGACCGTTGGTTTTTCCATTGCCGTGATTCCGCTGATTTCCGCTGTTGCCAGCAAATTATTTTTGCTCGTTGTAACAAGCTCTATTTGTTCCCCTGCAAATACCGCCGACATCGTCAATTGTTGTTCTTGCGCTCCCACCGTTATCTTTTGCATCACCTTTAACAACGGCGCAATTGTCGCACGGTTAATATTACCCGCCTGCATATTGGAAATCAATTGCCCAATACCCAATGCTTCTATTTCATCTATATATGCCTGCGGCAAAATAGATCCAATTTCAAACTCCGGAATATCATCAGACAGTACGGCTTGCACTTCATCTATCACCGTCTGTAAATCCGCCTGATGCAGCTGCAATTTTATATTCCCATACTGCACGTAAACAATTTGATCTATATATTGCACCATTAATTGTGCTCCGCCAATCATAGTGGTTACTTGTGCGTCAAACCCGATTCCGTTTTTCACAATTGTAACATGTGCGTCTATCGTATCTTCTCCAAGCTGTACTTTCGTTGTAAAAGCATAACGATTGGCGTTGATGGTATTTGCAATAGCCGGTACAAAATCTACAATTTGTTTTACATCTGTAAACTCTTTCTCATTAAGCTCTGTCAGCGGCAGATAATCTGCTGTAATTTGTATCGGTTTTATCTCTACCCTGAGCCTGCTGTTCCCTGCTGCTATATTCTCTACAGAAATCTCGGTAAAGCTGACTCCGTCATATACAGCTCGTATAGGAATTAAGTCGTCTCCCACCTTGACAGTGATTGCTGTGGAGGTTCCGTCAGCTGTAATAGATTCAATCATCTGCAACAGTTTAAATACCGGTTCTGCAGTGGTTTGATTAATGTTTCCCGTTTGCATATTTTGAACAAATGTATGCAGTTGTAAATTATTCCATGTATCTATATAGGTTTGAGGTAAAAGAGCAGATAGATTCATCTCTAACATTTGCTTTGGCAGAATGTCTTTGAGCGTTTTCAACACGTTCTCTATATCTGTATGATGCAGTTTTACTCTCAAATTACCGTAACTGATATAAACTGCTCCATTTTGCTGGGTAAGCAGCAGGGTTTCTCCCTCCAGCTGTACCCTCACTTCTGCTTTCACACCGTCTCCACTGCGTACCAGACGCACTTTTGCCATTTCACTAAACGCTTGTTCTCCTGTCATATCCACACGCACGTCAAATTCATAACTGTTTGCGTTAAATGCATTTTGGGTCACATCTAATACAGGAAGTATCTCTGAAACGGCAAAGTATGTATCATCATCAACCGTAATATCCCAAACATCAGCGCTAATACTGTTCATACTTGCCTGAATATCCAGTTTACCGTCAGCGACTGTTACACCTGTCACTGTAACGTCAGAAATATCCGCCCCATCCTTCTTTGCAGTAACAGAAACCGTATCAGTACCAATTTGCAAATCCGCATATACGGCAATATCATCTGTATCCACACGTTGGATAGCATCCAGTATTTTAGAGAAAGTCCATTCACTGCTGAAATACTCTATATACGCTTGCGGTATTAAATTATCTAAATTAAGACTCTCTTGATTGAACGGCAGCAATTCAGTCAACTTTTGTTTGATTTCATCAATATCATTAGCTTCAACTTTACATTTCAAATTACCGTATGACAAATAAGTCATGCCGTCTATATAAGTAACGGTCAGAATATCTCCATAAAGCTTAGTAGAAATAACTGCTTTGATGTGCGAGCCGTCACGTACCAACTTCACATTAGCTTTTTGCTTAAACTGCATATCACCTTTTAAATGCAAATTTACATCAAAATCATAACTGTTCGCCTTCAGTAGATTCTGAATTGGCTCAATAAATTGTATTGCATCGTTTACATCAATATATTGTCCTTGTTCCAGTCCAATTGGCAAAACACGGCTATTAATCACACCATTTTCCAAAACACATTCCACACTGCTGTTTTGCAGCGTTACACCCTTTATAGAAGCTCTTGTAATATAATCATACTCTCGATCCAGTTGTAAAGCAATGGTATCTCCTTCAAATCGCATCAAGAAATTTACGCCACGTGAGTCAAGATCCAGCGTTTCAATCTGTCCTATGCATGCAAACATCGGTTCAAGACCCTTAATGGAAATATCTCCAGACTGCAAGATACCTACCATTTCCTCAAAACCTAAATTTTTGAATGCGTCAATATAGGATTGCGGTAAAATAGCGGTAATATCAAAGTTAACCATTTCCGGTGGTAAAACTTCTTTGATTTCCTGTATAATTCCATCCATATCGGTCATATGCAAGCGCAATTTTATATTGCCATATTGCAGATAAGTCACTCCGTTAATATATTTTAGGCTAACCAGCTCGTTCATAAGCATTGTTTTCACTTCAGCATCGATGCCATTGGCGGTACGTGTTAACTTTATCTTTGCATTCTGCGTTAAATTTTCCTGTCCACTCAACTTAATTTGCGCATCAAATTGATAACTGGAAGCCTCGAGCGTATTACGTAGTGCACGCAAAGTAGGCAGCATATCATCTACCGTTGTATATGCTTTGGTGTTTACTGTAATCGGTAACTGCTCTGATGTTATATGCAAAGCTCGAATCGTGATGTTTGCCCGACTATCTGCAATTTGTAATCCCTCTAAACGACCCGAAGTCACAAACTCATCATTACGCCCTAATGCTAGTGAAAATTCCTGATCATTTAATTTAACCCTTATAGATGCGCTGTTTTCATCAGCGCTAACAGACTGAATAGCGCTGAAAACTTTTAAAACCGAAGTAACATTCCCATTAGCAAAAATATCGGTAAACCCTCTCGGCAATTCAACAGGAAGAACACGGTCTAACACATCGCCTATATCATATTGATCGGCACTTACTTTTACAGCTCCATATTGTATGTATGCTTTTTCATCAATCCATTTCAGACTAAATGGATTCCCAAATACGTCAGCTACAACTTCCGCATGAACGGTATTGTCCCTTTTGACAACCGTTACAGTTGCCTTTTGTTCCAATGAATTCTGACCTTGTAAATCAAAATTAACGTCAAAAACATAACTGGATGCATTCATTGTATTTTGAATCGGTTCTACAAATTCAGCCAAGTGAGCAACGTCTGTATATAAGCTCTCATTAACAGAAAGATAGGTTTGCTGTGCACTTACTTGATGCAAATGAAACTGTATGCTGACATCGTGGTTCTGTACTGGCAAATGATACAATCCGGCATAATTTATTTGATTTCCACTTCGGCCAAGCTCTAAACGCAAGCCATTTTTACCAATCGCAAGCGACATTTTGGATGGATTTGACCCAATATCCAGACGTTGGATACTTTGCAGCAGATTAGAAACGTCAAAGTTTGTAATCAAATCTACATATTCTTGCGGGAATAAACTTCCAATATCCGGAAACCTCCCGTTAATTGGTAAAAATTTTCCAAGCTCCTGTGCAATCTCACGTATATTGGTCGTTTCTAATCTTAAATGAATATTGTCCGTGTCAACATAAACCACCTGATTAATGAATTGCAGTTTAATCTGCGTACCTAGAACATTAGCAGAAAGCGATGCATCATAACGATTGCCATTTTTTGTTAATAAGATTTCAATATCCTGATTATAGTTCATTTCACCGCGCAGCATCACAGTTGCTGTTAAGTTTATAGTTTTACCTTGTAACAGATTCATCAGCGGGTCAAGATAAGTGAGCACATCCTCCAATCTTGTATAACCAACCCCACTGGTTGCAATGGAAATTCCCGGTCTATTCAACGCTGTTAACCGAACATCTGCGCTCAATGCGGCATTCCTGATAGAAACACCTTCTATCTGAAAGTTAGTCATTATCTGACCTTTTTTTATAGCTGTAAGACGAATAGTATGATTACCAAGCCTCAAACCAAGGAAAACGGTATTTCCTTTTACCCTAACGGGAAGCATATTTTTCATAATATTAGATATATCAGGGTTGGCAAATAAATGAATATAGTCATCGGGCAAAATATCGGTTAAGGAGAATGTACCTGCCACCGCAGGTAGGATTTTTTGCAGTTCACTGGAAACTTGACTAATAGAGTCAGTATGGAAAGAAAGCTTTAAATTCCCATAATCTATGTATGCTATACCGTTTACCAACCGTACCGTTAAGTGCTGATCCAAAATATTAGTATCTATTTGAACATTTACACCTCTCGCAGTGCGCATCATCTTAACATACGCATTTTGTGTCAAGGTGGGTTGACCTGTTAAGGTAAAGGTGGTATCAAACTCCCAGCTATCGGCGTTTATTAAATGAAATATTGGGTTCACATATTCCAATAACGGCAACATGTTTTCATAGTTTCCAGTAATACCAGGGAACATATGAGGCGTGCTTGTGGGTTTTACCAGTGCTTGAAATTGCATACCTCCTATATATCCATTGATATTGGCGTCTATCAATTTCATAGTACTGTTTTCCAGATGAACCATCAGGTCAACGCCATCCAAATTCATGGTCATTTCCTGCATACCGTCTTTTATCTGAAAAGTCATATCATTCATGAAACTATTCATTGAATCGGCGTCCAATTCTGGAATTTCAAAGCCTGCAACATATGCTACATCCTGCAAAGCATCCATTAAACCGTCTACCGTCAGATGATACTTTAAGTTTGCATAATCGAAATACAATTTATCATCTTTTAAACAGGCATATATATCACCAAGCTGTATTTGATAGGTATCTGTTTGTAAATCACCTTGCACATACATTTTGTAAAATGAGCTGTTTACAGATAAATCTGCCTCCAAATGGAAGATTCCCTGTTCATCCGCACCGAATACTTTACCTAGATATGATTTCATATCCATCTTACCGGAGCCATCTAACGTACTTAAATTATTCGGATCATATTTATCGCGAATATATGCTTCATACAATTCTTTGTCTGGAATTTGCTGTTCCTGCCCGTAATCCTGATAAATTTCTGTAAACTCGGTAGTACAGTTTGCACTGCCCATAACCGGAATAGAAATATCATAATTCTCCTGCATAATAACTTTCAGCGGTTTCCAGTCTTGATCCATCTCAATCGTAAGGGTTACTGAGTGAAACAACGGATTTTTCTGAGAGCCGGACAAAGTTTTTACTTGACGACGGTAGTAAGCCGGCGCTGTTTCGGGATCAAGCTGGTAGGTATAAACAAATCTATTGTCGCTCTGCTCCACTGTTTGGGCGGATAAAATTGTTTTCTTTGATACAACGTAAGGGGAAATTCCATTGGGCAATAAACCGTATGTATTGGTATAGGTTTCTTCAGAAATGGGAGTAATTTCATTAGACCATGTAACGGTTTGACCTGAAATTTGATCCGCGCTACGTACCAAATAAATTTTATTTTGATCTTGAATATATTTTTGCTGTGCAACGTTTGCCATAGAGCTCAAACTGATTGATTCCTGATACATCTCATCTCCGTTGATGATTTTCGTATCTTTCATATTCTGCACATAATTCATAAAACCGATATTAGCATCAATATCTCCAGACATTTCCGTTTTATATTTACCAATATCACGTATTACACCAAGCGCAATCGCCGCATTTTCTTGCGGTGTATAATCTGCCGGCGTACCTGACTCCGGTTTTGCCATAATATCTGAAAGCCCCACGCCCTCTACTGTATCTTCGGGTTCCTCATAATTTCGGCTCATACCATAAAAGAACACAAATGATGCTAATAACAAAATCACCACAATAGGGGCAGTAATTAACACATGCTTCTTTTTTATTTTCATCTTATTTCTCCCAACCTCTCATTGAATCCAAGTCTTAATCTATAATTTTGTACATACTTTCTTCATAATTGATTATTATACTATCTGGATAAATGCTTGTCAAATATACATTTACAATTGGAATTTTTCTAATATATATGACATTCCCTGTAAATACATACATTTTTACAACAAAAAGTACAAGCTCTCACCATTTACAAATAGTAAATTTGTAGAGCCTGTACTGTGTTTTCAATTTATAAATTTTTTATAATTATATCCATATTACGGATAATTTTCATGATAAAAAAATCGGAGTGTCTACACACACTCCGACCAAGCAAATTTATAAAATAATACAAATTAATCCATTACATCCATCGTTAATAATACGCTCAATAGTCTGGCGCACCTTTCCTCGTGCTTCTACAGGCATACGATGCAATTTGTTATGGAGGCCTTCATTTACCAACTCATGCAAAGATTTTCCAAAAATATTAGACTGCCAAATTTGAGCTGGACTTTCGTCAAACTCTTTCATCAAATAAGAAATCAAATCTTCAGACTGCTGTTCAGAACCAACCATGGGTGTAATTTCAGTTGTAATATTGGTTCTCATCATTTGAATAGACGGTGCAGCAGCTTTTAAACGGATGCCGTATCTACCGCCTTGTTTAATAATCTGAGGTTCTTCCAACGTTAATTCGTCAATACCAGGCATAACGATTCCATACCCTGTTTCCAAAACGTCATCATAAGCATCTTTCAACTTATCATACTGCGCTTTCATATCCATAAACCGCATCATACATTCCAGTAATGCGCCCTCATTCTCAATTTGCATACCAGTTTTTTCGCCTAGAATCTGATAAAATAATTCCTGACTTAAATCAATAGTGATTCTTGCATGACCAGTACCTAGATCAATCGCACTGGTACGAGATAATGACACATATTCGCAAGTCGTCACCTGCTCATTGATACCGCTTACCTGTCCAATCCTGTTTATATTACCTGCGGACTCTTTAATTGCAGTAAACACAGCGCTGCGAAGCCAATGTTCCTTTTCTAAACTGCAAAGCCACTGCGGCATATCCACTTTGATCTCCTTTACAGGAAATTGATACAGAATGTTTTGCAGAATATCTTTAATTTCTGATTCCGTTAGCTCCAAACAATTGATTGCAGAAACCGGGACACTGTATTTTTCCTGCAATTCCTTACAAAGTGTTTGCGCCTCCTGACTATATGGACTCGTGCAATTTACCAATACAACAAAAGGTTTATCAATTTCCTTTAATTCTGTAATCACCCGTTCTTCTGCTTCCTCGTATTCTTCTCTAGGAATATCACTAATACTTCCATCAGTTGTCAGTACAAGACCAATGGTCGAATGTTCGGTAATAACTTTTTTAGTACCAATTTCAGCTGCCATATTAAACGGAATTGGCTCTTCGAACCATGGCGTCATTACCATACGTGGCGTGTCATTTTCAACATAGCCCAATGAGCTTGGTACAATATATCCTACACAGTCTATCATTCTAACATGAAAAGACGCATTGTCGTCCAAATGCACCGCTACTGCCTGCTCCGGAATAAATTTAGGTTCTGTTGTCATAATGGTTCTGCCCGCAGCCGACTGGGGCAACTCATCTATAGCACGCTCCTTTTCAAAGTCCTGATCCATATTCGGAATTACAATGGTGTCCATAAATCGTTTGATAAAGGTTGATTTACCCGTTCTGACCGGACCAATCACCCCAATATATACACTACCTTTGGTGCGCTCTGCAATATCTTGGTAAATTGAATTTCCCATTTTCGTACCCCCCATTTTCCATCAAAAACTTTTTTGATAAAAACCCATTTTTTATGGAAAATGGGTTTTGCTTTATTTAATTACACGGGTATGAACAACATACCTTTTGTCATTATATTTTCATCAGCTATATCATTTTCTTCTTGAATAGCAGACACTGAGGTATAATACTGCCGCGCAATATTCCATAAACTTTCCCCAGCTTCTGCATAATAAATAATCAAAGCTGCATTTTTATCTTTTTCAATCGGATGCTCTTCATCAGCAAAAGCTTTGACAATTGCCTGGTAAGAGAACTCCTGCAATATCGCCACTGTTAAAGCAAGCTCCGCCTTTACCTCAATTCCGGAGTTACCGGTAATACGGTAACTAATACCTGTAATATGCACCATGGCATCACATTTAATGTCTTCCGGGCGGTTCGACCAATCATGGCTGCATTTAAAATCAACCATTCTTTCAAAATAAAATGGTTTTCCTTCACCACCTATAGCCAAAATACAAATATTCAGTTTTCCCGTATAAACAATGTTACCATCTTCTAAACAAGCGGTAACAGACTTCATTTCATTCCAGACGTCAATTACCTGTGTTATACCAATATCATCAACCTCAAACTGATTTTTTTGCACGCTCGTATCATGCAAAATCTCTATCAGCTTATGTACAGTATGCTGTTTATATTCCAACTTTAAATTCTGCGTAGTGGAATAAGCATCTGTGACAACTGTAAATCGCTCATCCATATAAGCGGTTACATGAGCCATTGCCCGAACCTCCGCCTCAAATAACATATTTTCACCGGAAGAATCGCTTTTAATCTGCACATCGGCCCCCATAGTATCTACACGCACATCGCACATGCACTGTTCTGAAATACCAGCGCAATCCACCATTTGACTATACGGTATAGTATATTCCATATGCTCCGGAGGGACCTCACCCATACCTGCAGCATACAATATCTTAACAACAACTTCACCTTTTAAAATTAGTTTATGGTCGAGAATTTTCATATCGTCCATGGTAATGGCGCAGTCAGAACGAATAATAGTTTCCGCAGGTGGTTTTCCATCGCTGATTTCCAGTACCTCATTCACAGAAAAAGTTTCTTGAGTCATACCTACAATGTTACTTGCTTCAATCTCTGACTTCTTTTGTTCAATATCATCACCGTCAATATTGCACAAAACATCCTGCTGTACATGCTCAAGCACCTTTGCACAAATAGAAAATGCCCCATGAATATCTAATTTCCGCGGACTTGTAGCGCGGCAATTGACATAATCCACCTTTGCTTTTACAAAAGCGGTGGGATTCTCCAAAGTCTTTTTCATGGGAATATTAGTAGTGAATGTATTAATTTTTTCACAACAACGAATTGGTAAGCCTGCGGCGTCTACATATAAAATACGCAGCAAAGTATTTCCATTTACCTCCAGGCTATCTCCCACAATGCTTTTACTGGTAATACAAGGATATATCTGACACTTTAAAATACGTTGAATATCCGGGCAATAGTCAGGCAGTGAAAGCGCCAAATCCAACGGTTGCTCCTGACAGCCGTCAAACACAACCTCAGCACCTTGTAACACCTCAGTACTTAAATGATATTCCATAAAAGGTCTCTCCTTTTTTTGTTACTAGCTAATTTGTATTCGTATCCTGTCCCATTTATACCAAAATAAAGTCTGCACCTAAAAAAAGTACAGACTTTATAAATTACTCTTACTCTCTAAGGACTGATTACTAACCAAAGATTGTACTGCAGAACTCAAGCTTAATCTTTCTGTTAACACTTCATACGCTTCTTTCCATACTGTTTCATATCCAGTAAATAACAAAGAAACCAAACGTCAACAATAATAATTTTAAATGATTGATGATTTCATTAATTTATCAGCAAGTCTTCCCCATCTTATAATAATATATAATATTAAACCTCTGTATCAAAGCGCTCTCAATCATCTCTTGCCAGTACGTTTACATGTATATAATGCATAATTTTTGATGATACCATATAGCAACTTTTTGCATACAGTGATATATTAACATTTTTTCAATTTCCGTTGCATTTTGTTGGAATAGAATTACAATAACTATAAATATCTAAAAAAATGATAATAAAAAGTTTACCCATTCCAACTTCCAACTACTACAATTGCTTTATAACTATTGTACGCAGAGATTTTGTATTTATTTTTTACATATATCCCTCTATCAATGACCCTTTCATATTTTTCACATCTCTAGCCTATATGACAGCAAAGCAATAGATTTTACTATAATCACAATTAGCACACTGCAAACTTTTTCAACTATGATAAAAGAAAAGCGACTGAACATTCAGCCGCTTTTCTTTTACATTTACTCCTCTTTCACTTTAGGGATACGATAATATTTTCGTAAAAAGAAACCGAGAATTTTAGGATGATCCAACAATACAACTTTCATCTAACAGCCCTCCATATTATGTATTGCATTTCACAACTGCAATACCCAGTGCAACAATAATGACTGCTGCTATAAACAAAATCAGTCCATTAGGGCAAAAGCATGAAATTGTCAATCCCAGACCAAAAGCAATCGTATAAAAACAAAAATTTCTAGGATTTTTAAATCTTTTGCAGTTTTTTTTCATTACAATCCCCCCTAATGTACACTGTGGCAGTATACAGTTCTTCTATAGTATATACATTAAGGAAGCAATTGGTGATTACCGATCCAATCCCTGTGCATCAAGGACAATCACCACAGCTATGCCTGTATGACAAGTAATATGAACCCTATCAAGTTGTGCCACATTACTAACCCCTGTTGGCATATGGCTCACTAAAGTCCCCCTCTCTAAAGGATATTTTAATCCGTTATAGGTAAGAGTACAGGAATCGCAACCAAAAGGAAAAACAGAAATAGTATTTCCCTGTACATTGGTCAGTATTGTATCATCACCTTCCAGCAGCAAATATACCTGTGTGTTTTTATCTTGAAGCATACCTGATCCACCGTTACGCAAAATATATTGCAGCACACATAAATTCCCGTAGGTGTGATCCAATCTGCCTCCTAAAGCGCCTAAAAGTACAAAATGGCTAAATCCTCTTCGAAAGCCTTCCTTTACGGCAACTAAAATATCGGTATCATCTTTATTCACCGGCAGAGTGATCGTTTCCGTTTCCTTTGGAACTACGTCTAATACAGAGTCGAAATCACCTACAATTAGATCAGGACATATGCCTGTTTGATGCACATGATTCCAACCGCCGTCCGCACAAATAATATAGTCTGCCTGTTTTAAAATTGGCTTCATAAAGATACTGCTTGCCGCTGGTGATGCGCCAACCACCACACATGTTTTTATTTCTGTTCCCATTCTTTTTTATCCTTTACTTGTTCATACATCGCCACATAACTGTTGTGGCGGGACTGTGCGATATCTCCCCTTGCCACAGCCTCTAAAACTGCACATCCTTTCTCACAAGTATGCGAGCAAGACGTAAACTTACACTGATTACGGTAAGCTTCCATTTCTCTAAAGCAGTATTGCAGATGTTCCTTTTTGGCTATATGATACCGCTCCATATCCATTGTAGAAAATCCCGGAGTATCGGCTACATAGCCGCCACAGGGCAGTTTAAGCAGTTCTACCTGACGAGTGGTATGTCTGCCCCTACCTAACTTTTGGCTAATATCTCCTGTTTTTTGTTGAAAATCAGGCGCAATGCAATTTAGCAGCGACGATTTACCCACGCCTGAATTACCAATAAATACAGATATTTTATCGGTTAATAATGATTTTATTTGTGCAATACCCGCTCCATTAACAGAGGAAGTACAAATAACCTGATAACCTACTTTTTCATAAACAGTTGACAATGCACAGGCAGACTGCAAATCTGTTTTAGAAATCACTAAAATCGGCTCTATACTCTGATCTTCTGCCACCGCAAGCATTTTATCCAGTATCAGCAAATTAGGCGCAGGACTACAAACAGAAATCACCAGAAACAACTGGTCAATATTAGCGCATGGAGGACGAATCAGCATATTTTTTCTGGGCTTAACTTCCTCTATGGTACAGCTGTCGTTATCTGCAATCATAATTTGTACCCAGTCTCCCGCAAGAGGCGTAGTTCCACGCTTACGAAATACTCCTCTCGCTCTACATTCATAAATCTCATCTTCGGCCTCCACATAGTAAAAGCCACCAATCCCTTTTCGTATACGTCCTTGTTTTATCATATATCACCTAGCTGTATTACCTGTATAGCCCGAATTACCCGTATTACCGTTTGTCTGCTGGTCTACATAATTGGTTGAGGCAATCGGAGCAGCAACGCCTGTATCAAAATCCACAGTATACACTCTGTAATTTTGTGTGTTATCCAATCGTATCGATAATGTTTGCGTACCAGTTTTTCCTTTAATCGATAAATTATACGATCCGGTCAACTGGGGATTTACCGTAACCGGAGATTGATATTGAGCGCCATCTAAATAAACATAAATAGTAATATCATGGCTGACTTTAGGTAAGTCAACAGGGATATTAATGGTTCTTTCTCTGACACCGGAACTTACCACTAAATCAACAGCCGTATCCTGTGTTACGGTTGTACCAGCGGTAGGGCTGACAGACAAAACAATACCTTTATCTTTATCAGAATCATCACGCTGCGTTACATTGCCCACCTTGAGACCAGCTTTTTCAATTGCCTCTTTAGCTGCTTCCAAATTCAATCCTGCTACTGTGGGAACAGAAACTGTTTTGATGACAGGACCCGCGCTAATATATAATTTTACTTTGCTGCCATAAGCTACCTGCGAGCCTGACTTCGGCTCCGTTTTAACCACTTCACCTTCCGAAACCATATCGTCATTTATCTGAATAACATCTACAGAAAAACCCTGTCTTTGAAGTGTTGACTGAGCATTTTGAGCAGACAAATTACTTACGTCAATGATTTCTACCTGCATTTTGCCACTGCTAACTACCAGCGTAATTTCGGCATTGGCTTTAACTTTTTTATTGCCATTCGGCGTCTGACTAATAACAATCCCTTCCTCTACAGTATTATCCTCTCTAGTTTCCACTTTAAAAATAAAATTTTGATAATTAGAATTTGCCTGAATATCAGACCATTTCATACCGGTAAAAGTTGGCAAGTCTACCTCGTCACGGTTGGATTGACTGCTGGAATTGTCGTTTCCCAGAGGCGAAAAAATAAAATAACACCCAATACCTACCGCAATAACAATTGCAGCTACTAAACAGCTGACAATTATAATTGGAATTTTATTGCGGCTGACTGTACCTCTATGTTCTCTGTGCTTACTGCTAATATCCTCGTATTCAAAGTCATCATCATAATGAAGAGCACCTGTTGCAGCGCTAACTGAAGTTGCATTCATATATTTAGAGGCATTATCTTCGGCATGATATTGATAATCAAATGTAATAAGAGGATTTTTACAAAATACATCCATGTCATGCATCATTTCATAAGCCGACTGATAACGCTGCGCCGGCGTCTTTTGCATGGCTCGCAGCGTAATTTCCTCTAAACCAATGGGGATAGTTGGGTTAATGTCACGCAGAGGTTTTGGGCTTGTCTGAAGCTGCATAATTGCAACAGATACTGCATTATCTGCCTGAAACGGCAACTGTCCTGTCAGCATTTCGTAAAGCATAACACCTACAGAGTAAATATCTGCTTTATCATCGGTTAAATCACCTCTTGCCTGTTCCGGCGCAATATAATGTACCGATCCAATAGCTTTATCAGTCATAGTGCGTGTTTCACTGTGGGAAAATCTTGCGATACCAAAATCGGTTACTTTAATGGTACCATCTTGCAGCAACATAATATTCTGTGGTTTAATGTCCCGATGAATAATACCTTTATCATGAGCGTGCTGCAAGGCTTTAAGAATCTGCATTGTAAAATACAGCGCTTCTTTCCATTTGATTTCGCTTTGTTGATTTAAATACTCTTTTAATGAAATACCATCAATATATTCCATAACTATATACTGCAAACGATCTCCAAAACTGACATCATAAACTTTAACAATATTAGGATGGTCTAAAACAGCAATGGCCTTTGATTCATTTTTAAAACGGCGAATAAATTCCTGATTGCCCAAAAATTCATCCTTTAAAATCTTAATAGCTACGGTACGGTCGTCGATAGTATCATACGCTTTATATACAACAGCCATACCGCCTACACCAATCAGTTCTTGAATCTCATAACGGCTGTCTAATCTTTTACCTGTATATTTATCCATTTATTCACAACTCCAATCAGTTATCAAGTATGGCAACTGTAATATTATCTCCACCGCCGTATTCTTTTGCCGACGCCACCAATCTATCGGTCAACGTAACGGAATCCAAAGTATCTGCCATTTTTCTAATTTCATCCGCTTCTATATAATTGGTTAAACCATCTGTGCAAATTAAAATACGGTCCTGCTCTTTGAGCGCTACCGTTACATAATCAATCTCAACTACAGGATTTACTCCTAAAGCTCTTGTAATAATATTCTTTTGTGGATGCACCTTTGCCTGTTCCACCGTTAAATCACCGTTTTTTATCAACTCTTGTACCATAGAATGATCGGTAGTTAATTGCATAATATTACCATTATGCAGCAAGTATGCCCTGCTGTCTCCAACATGGGCGATATGAGCAACATGATCCAGTACAATCGCTACAATCACCGTTGTTCCCATGCCTTTCAAAGACTCATCTTCCTGCGCCATATCATACACTGCAGCATTAGCATGATAAACTAAAGTATTTAACAGCAATTTAATTTCTTTTTTAAAATCTTCCTCATATGCAGAGAGAATTTGCCGCTCAATACTTTTCACCGCTGTCTGACTTGCAATTTCGCCTCCATTTGCTCCGCCCATACCGTCACACACAACTGCCCATGCACCATTTTTGCCTAATAAACCAGCGCTGCACGCATCCTCATTTACAGTCCGTACAAGACCTACATCTGTTTGACTGTGTACTTTCAATGTTGTTCACCTCCTCTTTATATTTACGTTGCAGCTGTCCACAGGAAGCCTGTATATCTGCTCCCAACGTTCTTCTCACCGTAGCTGTAATTCCTTTTGATTCCAATATGCTGCAAAACATCTCCAGCCGTTGCGCTGAGCTTTTATAATAGGAATTACCCGTTACATGATTGACCGGAATTAAATTCACATGACTTAAAATACCTTTTAGTTTACCTGCCAGCTCTAAAGCCTGTGCATCGTTGTCGTTTACACCGCTTATCATAGCATACTCAAACGATATACGCCGCCTTGTTGTATAGCTGTAATATCTACAGGCTCTTAACAGTTCGTCTACCCCCCACTTGTTGTTAATCGGCATTGTTTTAGATCGGTCCACATCATTAGGTGCATGGAGTGAAACTGAAAGTGTGCATTGTAATTTTCTGTCCGCCATATCATAAATTTTATCTACAATACCACATGTGGATACAGAAATATGACGCATACCGATATTCAGTCCCAAGTCCGACGATACCAATTCTAAAAAACGCAACACCTGCTCATAATTATCCAGGGGTTCTCCCATTCCCATTAACACAACATTTGAAAGTTTAATTTTCAAATCTTTTTGGGCACTTTGTATTTGTGCCAGCATTTCAGATGCTGTTAAATTCCGGCAAAAACCTCCTTTTCCCGTAGCACAAAACGTGCAGCCCATTTTACAACCTACCTGTGTAGAAATACAAATACTGTATCCATGCTTATATTTCATCACCACCGACTCTACGCAGCAATTATCCCGAAAAGAAAATAGATATTTTACAGTATCATCTTGCTTTGAAATCAGTTTTTGTTCAATAGTTGCTACTGATATGTAATATTTATAGTTTAATTTTTGGCGCAAATCCTTAGACAAATCAGACATTTCATCAAAAGATTCTACACCGCGGTGCAACCATTTATAAACTTGTAATCCTCGGAATTTTGGTAATTTTTCCTCTGTAAAAGCCTTTTCAATTTCGGAAAGTGTCATTGATTTTATATCTTGCAACTCCATTATAATTTCACTCCTTTACCGTAAACATCTTATTTTTTGATAAATGCCGCTATAAAAAAGCCATCAGTTCCATGAATATGAGGTAATAAGGTTATTTGATTTTGCTCATGATCAACCACCCGCTCTATTCTTTTAGGTAAGCACAGCTGCTTAGGCTGAAAATCAGGATGTGTTTGAATAAACCAATCGGCAACATTGCCGTTTTCCGCTGGATTGAGGCTGCAAGTAGAATATATTAAAGTCCCCCCCGATTTTACCTGTTTTGCGGCTTCTTGTAAAATTTCTTTCTGAATAGCGGGTAACTCTTTCAAGTCTTCCTGCGGTTTATAACGAATCTCCGGTTTTCTCCGAATAATGCCCAAGCCGGCGCAGGGAACGTCACATAATACGCTGTCTGCAAGGAAAACTGCTTCTTTGGGGTTGCTGCTGTCTCTAATACATGCCTCAATTATTGATAAACCCAACCTTTGAGCACCTTGACGAATCAGTCCAACCTTACCTTTGTATTTATCAAATGACAACAGCTTGCCCTTATTATCCATCAGCTCCGCCAAAGTAAATGTTTTTCCTCCGGGAGCTGCACAAAGATCAGCAATAGTCTGTCCCAATTTAGGGTTCAACATATGGCAGCATAGCTGTGAAGATAAATCCTGTACATGGAAAAGTCCCCGCTCATACGCTTTCAAATTTGCCACTGCACCTGTATTGTGCAGTTCAACAGCATCTGACAGCCACGGAACAATCTTTGCAGTCACCTGCTCCTCCTCCAAACACTCTATCAACTGCTGGGCGGTTACTTTTGTGGTATTCACTCTAACAAACAACGGTGGTTTATTGAAAAAACTCTCCAGTAATCCCATGGTATGATGATTTCCATAAGCCGTCTGCCATAATTGTATGATCCATTCCGGACAAGAATACATAATGCTCATAGCTTTTAACGGATATTTCTTTATGTCAGGCATTCTCACACTATTGTACTTGCGCAACAAATTGCGCAGTACACCGTTGACAAAACCAGGAGACTTTCCCCCTTTTATCCCTTTTACCATATTGACCGCTTCATTAACTGCGGCGGAATGGGGAATTTTCTCCATATACAAAATTTGATAGCATGCTATTCTTAAAATTTCCAATATTTCAGGTGCAATACCCGCAATCGGAATTTTTGAGAACCGGCCGATATAATAATCCAAAGTAAGCCTGCGTTCCAACACACCATAAAAAATAGCTGCCGCTAAAGAAGCGTCCCGTTTATCTAACTCCGCCTCTTTAATTGCCTTATCTATAACAATGTTGGAATATCCTGCATTAACATCCACCTGCAACAATGCAGAATAAGCGGCTGTTCTGGCATCTTTCATCACTATCTTCCTCGTCTGTTTCCGAAAATTAGAATCAATCTTAAAAAAGACATTAACGCTACAAAAGTCGATGCAACATATGTCATAGCGGCCGCACGCAGTACCCTTTTAGCTCCTTGTAGTTCGTCAGCAGTCAAAGCATGTGTTTCTTCTAAAGAACGCAACGCCCGAAAGCTTGCATTAAATTCAACCGGCAAAGTGACAACACTAAACAACACCGACAAGCTGTAAAGGGCAATGCCAATATACACGAAAAAATCATATTGAACTGGCAGCACTAAACCAAATATAAGCAAAGGCATAGCCAAATTAGAACCGATACTAACAGCAGGATAAATAGCCGTACGAAATTTAATTGGTCCATATCCGGTTGCGTATTGTACGGCATGACCCGCTTCATGAGCCGCAACGCCGACTGCCGCAACAGTTGCACTGCCATATACCCCCTGTGATAAACGAATGATATTGACTTTGGGATCAAAATGATCGGTTAGGTAACCGCCTGTCATTTGTATCTGCGTCAACAAAGAACCTCCATGCTCTAAAACACTTTGTGCAGCAGCAGCTCCTGTTAAACCTTTCATGTTCAATACTTTCGAGTATTTATTATAGGTTGATTTTACACTAATTTGTGCAATCATGGTCACTATAATTGCCGGTATCATAAATAATAAATAAGTATAATTAAAATAATAAAATCCCATAGATAATAGCCTGCCTTTCCATTATAATTATATGAATAAATTTTCCTATTTCTTCACAAGATATTCCTAAAAATCTTTTTTCACATTATTTTCTCCGTTGTACGACACCGTTACCAATTCTACTGCACTCTTTGTTCAACCAGCAAAACTACTCTGTTTTTCTGCCAATCTTTCCCGACCCAATCTAAAAAATATCGATGCTACAAAGATGCAAAATATGCCATAGCCACCACACGCAACACCTTTTGAACACTTTGAAATTCGTTGGCTGTTAAAGCATGTGTTTCTTCTAAATAGCGCAATACCCAGGCATTTGCATTAAACTTAATGATCAAAGCAGCCACACTGCACAATACCGACAAATTGTAAAGGACAATACCAATATAAGCAACCAAACCACATTCAACCGGCAGTACTATACCTAAGAAAATCATATACACAGATAATTTAGAACCGACCCTGACAACGGGATAAATAGACATATAAAATTTAATTGGGCTATAACCCATTGCGTATCGTATGGCATAACCGGCTTCACAAGTGACCACACCGACTGCTGTAACAGTTGCACCACGATATATCTTCTGTAATAAATAAATGATATTGACTTTAGGATCAAAACGGTTGATTAAGTCATCGCCAGTCATTTGTACCTGCGTCAGCACACAATTTCTACGTCCAAAACACACCGCGCAGAATCAGCTGCTGTTAATTTATTTATGTTTAATATGTTGAAATATTTGTTATATGTAGATTTTATACGCAGTTGTACAATTATAACCGATGCAAATGCCGGTATCATAAAGATTAAAGAATTATAATTAAAATTATAAAATCTCATAAACGGATAGTCTTCCTCCCGTTATCAGCATATCAATAAGTTCTCATCCTTCTCAACAGGATGCCCTCGAAAAAAGTCTTTTGCCGACATTTTTTTTCCGCCTTCGTATTGTACCGTCACCAATTCGACTGCGCCCCCTCCGCAATAAACGAAAACAGCCCCATTTTTCTCCTTTATATCTCCCGGTTTTCCATTCTCACCGCTGTGTACCAATGTTTGATATATTTTTAACCGTTTATTATGGTATATAGTATTTGCCACCGGCCACGGAGATAGCCCCCGCACATGATTATGCACTTGCTGGGCTGTTTTACTCCAGTCAATCGGGGAATCTTTTTTACTTAACATACCTGCATAACTTGCCATAGATTCATCCTGCGGAATTGGTCTTAACGCACCTTTTTGCAATTCGTTAATGGTTTGAATCAACAAATCTGCTCCTAAATGACAAAGCCTTTCAAATAGCTCTCCTGAGGTTTCATTTTCACCAACCGGTGTTTCTGTTTTCAGCAGCATATCGCCTGTATCCAACCCTTCTCCCATAAACATAGTCGTAACACCTGCAACCGAGTCTCCATTTAAAACAGTCCATTGAATTGGCGCTGCACCGCGATATTTAGGCAGTAAAGAGCCGTGCACATTGATACACCCCCGTACTGGAATATCCAGTATTTCTTTAGGTAAAATTTTGCCATAGGCAACCGCTACAATTAATTCCGGCTCTAAATCTTTTATAATCTCTTGTACTTTTCCATCACGCAAAGTAGATGGCTGATACACCATCAATCCATGTCTAAGAGCCAATTCTTTAATTGGCGGCGGTGTAAAAGTATATCCTCTGCCTTTTGGCTTATCTGGTTGCGTAAACACACCGCCTATATCATGACCTTCATCGACCAGGGCTTGTAAGCACGGTACTGCAAAATCTGGAGTACCCATAAATATCATACGCATCTTAATCACCTTTTCCACTTTTAATTATGCAGATGTTATTGTTTCACATTGTAAGAGCTGATTATAATGCCTCAATCCCATCTTTTGATTCCATACGCACTACATGTTCACGAAATAAAATACCGCTTAAATGATCAATTTCATGACAACAGGCAACTGCAAATAGGCCTTCTGCTTCAAATTCAATATGCTCTCCTTTACGGTTTTGTGCAATCACTTTAATCTTTTGGGGACGCTTTGTAGTTCCGTATACACCCGGACATGATAAACAACCTTCCTGCATTTCCTGTTCGCCCTCTTCAAAAACGATTTCCGGGTTTACAAGCTCTACCAAGCCTTCTCCAATGTCTACAACTGCTACACGCCGCAGAACACCAACCTGAGGCGCCGCAAGTCCTACTCCATCTGCATGTATCATTGTTTCCTTTAAATCGTCCAGCAGCATCGCTAATCTATTGTCGAAGTTTTCCACAGCCCTGCAAACCTTTGTTAGAGCCTCGTCGCCTTCTGTTATAATATGTCTAATAGCCATTTTTTCACCTTAACCTTCTTTATATCATATCAGGATTACTGTCTGCATATACGGTAACTCCTGCAAAATCTTTCTGCTTGCCACAAGTTATTAGCAAACGCGAAAGCATCTCTCTAAATTTTAAATTATTTTTACATTTTATAATCAATTTATACCGATATTTATTGTTTATCTTAGCCACTTGCGCTGGTGTAGGACGCAGCACCCGAAGCGGTAAATCAGCATACTCTGCAATAGCCAGCTCACCTAGAATTTCTAAAAACAATCTGCTTGCATTTGCAACTCTATACTCTTCCTCCCCTATAAACCCTATTACAGCGATATCTGCAAACGGGGGATAAAGCATCGCTTTACGAAACATGATTTCCTGTTCATAAAAATGTACGTAATCCTGGCGAGAAGCCAACCCAATTACAGGATTTTCAGGCGTATAGGTTTGCACCACAGCTTTGCCTTTTTTTATACCGCGTCCGGAACGTCCTATCACCTGTGTTAGCAGATTAAATCCTCGTTCATTGCTGCGAAAGTCGTCGCTATATAACACTTGATCCGCAGATAATACGCCTACCAGCGTAACATTTTCAAAATCAAGACCTTTTGCCACCATTTGTGTCCCAATCATAATATCATATTCTCCCCGTTGAAAAGCGCTCATTTTTTTTTCAAAAGCATAGCGCCGCATAATACAATCGGTATCCAGTCTTAAAATACGTGCATTTGGAAACAATGAGTACAGCTCTTCCTCCGCCCTTTGCGTACCGGATCCAGTATACCGCAGCTCCTGCTCATGACAATAGGGACACTCATTGGTAAAACACATCGAATAACCGCAATAATGGCACATAAATCTGTGATTGGCGCTATGATAGGTTAAAGAAATACTGCAACTAGGACAAGTAAGTACTTCTTTACAATGCTTACAGGAAACAAAGGTGTGGTAACCTCTTCGGTTAAGCAGCAAAATAGATTGCTCTTTTCGTACCAAATTTTCTTCCAACGCTTGTAATAATTCATAGCTAAAAGCAGTCATATTTCCGGATAACAGCTGTGTATTCATATCAGCTACAATAACTTGCGGCAATTGCGCCCCACCGTAACGCTTTGATAAAGTATATAAAGAATAGCGACCATTCTTCGCCATAAAGTAACTTTCTAACGACGGAGTAGCAGATGCCAATACCAACAAAGCATTATGATGGGCACAGCGATACTTGGCAACCTCTCTAGCATGATAACGAGGAGAGGCTTCCGATTTATACGTATACTCTTGCTCCTCGTCCATAATAATAAGACCGAGATGTGTGAATGGGGCAAAAACAGCAGATCTGGTACCTATCGCTATTAACGCTTGTCCGCTTTTTACACGCTTCCACTCATCCAGTCGTTCTCCCATTGATAATGCGCTATGAAATACCGCCACACGGTTTCCATAACGCTTATGAAAGCGAGCAAGCGTTTGCGGAGTCAGCGAGATTTCCGGCACCATTATAATAATACCTTTCCCCTGACGATAAACTTCGTCAACCAGTTTCATAAATACTAAGGTTTTACCGCTGCCCGTTATGCCATACAGTAACGAAATACCGCCATTGCCCCTGTGATACTGCTGCAGCAAACCGTCATAAGCCTGCTGCTGCTCATGGGATAAGGAAATTGTCTCTGTTTCTGTTAGCTGCAAAATTTGCTCATAAGGATTGCGATACATCTCGGTTATATAAAATTCCGCAATACCGCCTTTGACTAAATTGTTTACTACCGCCGTTGTAACGCCAGTAAAGTAACAAAGTTCCTTTACTGATACAGCTCCAATATCTCGAAGTGCGCGGTAAACACTTTTTTGTTTTATTGTTAATTTAGGTTCTTGTTCTTCATGGCTGTAACGCTCTGTTAAACGTACCATTTTCTGCGTAGCATCATTTACGTGACGAATAACCTCCTGTGTTTTACACAGCCATCCTTTTTTCACCAGCTGTTCGGGTAATTTTGCGTTTTGCAATAATCCCTCTGTCTTTTTTATAATATTTGCATCTGTCGGGCCTGCCTGAGATAAAAATGTCAGCAGTCGCAATTCCTCGTCTGTGCAGACAGGTTGTATTTGTTCCAATGGTAATGCAAGCGCATACACTATTTTCCACTTCATACTCAGTCCTGTAGGCAGTAATAGCTTGACAGCATCATATAGGGTACAAAAATAACGCTCCTTTAACCATGTCACCATATTTAAAAGCTCAGATGTGAAAAACGGTGCTTCATCAAGCACCGTTACAACAGACTTTCGTTTTTCCTCATCTTCTGCCTGTTCCAACGCTAGAATCACACCTTGACGGCGGCTGTTGCCTGGGCCAAAAGGGACTATGATCCTGCACCCTGCTACCGCTTTTTGCATCAGCGACGGCGGAACAAGATAATCAAAAGCTTTATCAAATTGATACGTGGTATTTTCTACTGCAACCTTTGCAACAGTTACAACTGTCATGGACACACCTCTTAAATATACCCTATAGAATAAATTCATCCGTCTGAATTTCTCTTTCTAACATGGACTCTAAGACAGCATCTGTACAGCTGTCATCTTTTTTACAGTCCGCTTTACCGGAGCACGCACTTGATTCAACAATTTGAAACTTACCGTCAATAAATTCGTCTACCGCTATATCTACCGGTTTTTCTACCAAAATTTCACCTTTGATTTCAGCTTCATTTGCAACCTCTCTTGCCCGCTTTGCAATTGCCACTACCAATGAATAATAGCTAATACTTACATTATCATTTAATTGAATATTTGGTTTAATCATATTACAGCATCCTTTCTTTAACCGACTCTCTGCAGCATACCTTTAATTTTTCCGCAGCAATAATTTGATTGATTTGTTCAATTGTATGGGCAACTGTATCATTTACAATAACATAATCATAATCTTTCGCAGTTTCCATTTCTTTCTGTGCAATTGTCAAACGCTTCTGAATCGTCTCTTCATCTTCTGTATTACGAGCCCGCAAACGTTTTTCCAACTCTTCAAGTGAAGGAGGAAGAACAAAAACACTGACGCACTCCGGAAGTTTTTCTTTAATTTGACGTGCACCCTGCACCTCAATTTCTAATACTACGTCCAAACCATCTGAAATCCAATTCATAATTGGAACACTTGGTGTTCCGTAATATTTACCACAGTACTGTGCATATTCCAACATTTTATCATTTACAATTTGTTCTTCAAACTCCTCATTAGTCATAAAAAAATAATGCACCCCATGACATTCCCCCTCGCGAGGCTGGCGAGTTGTTGCAGAGACCGATAGCTTCATATTATGGTTTTTGTTTAATAATTCCTTTAACACAGTACCCTTGCCGGCACCTGATGGACCCGAAAAAATCAACAGCAATCCATTATTACACATTATCATCTAACTCCTCATCACCAGATAAATTTTCATCACGGTCATTTAGCCTATTCGCTACAGTCTCCGGCTGTACAGCAGAAAGAATCACATGGTCACTATCTGTTATAATTACCGCTCTGGTGCGCCGTCCATAAGTTGCATCAATCAGAGAACTGCGTTCCTTTGCATCCTGTATAATTCGTTTAATTGGCGCAGACTCCGGACTGACAATGGCAACCAACCGATTGGCTGAAACCATGTTGCCAAAGCCAATATTAATTAGCTTCATGCTTTAATTCCTCCTGCCCTAAAAGGCTATTCTATGTTCTGGATCTGTTCTCTAATTTTTTCAATTTCTGCTTTCATATCTACAACCATATAGGCAATCTGTGCATCCAGCGCCTTGGACCCAATAGTGTTCGCTTCACGATTCATCTCCTGCACCAGAAAGTCTAGCTTTCTGCCAACAGCCTCGGCAGACCCTAACATATTTCTGAATTGATCTACATGGCTGCACAAACGAACCGTTTCTTCTACTACAGAGATTTTATCGGCAAACAGCGTAATCTCCATATATAATCGGGTCTCGTTATACTCGCGGTCATTCGTAAGCTCCTGCATTCGTACTTTTAGGCGTTCCTTATATGCTTCCACCGTTTGAGGAGAACGTACTTTAATTTCATTAACTAGCTGCTCAATATTAGCAGCATGGTTTAAAATATCTTGCTTTAAATTTTGTCCCTCCTGCTCGCGCATAGCAAGCATATCTGCTAAGGCTTTCTCCACCACTTGACTCACAGCTAACCAAAGCTGCTCTTCATTCTCCTGTTCCCTTTGTACATTTAATACCTCCGAATATGATGCAATGGTAAAAACATCCACCTCTTCTTTCAAATCGAATTGCCGTGCAAGCCTTTTTAAAGCCTGCATATAACTATCCGCCAACGATTCATTAATTTCAATAGATATCGGTGCATCACGGGTAGGTTCTATAGTAACGATAATGTCTAGCTTACCCCTTGAAACTTTACTTTGTACAAAAGACTTTAACTGTCCCTCCAAAAAACCATAACCTTTGGGCAGCCGAGCGGTATATTCAAAATAGCGGTGATTGACCGACCTCACTTCTGCTCCAATCAATCTTCCGTTGATAACTTTCTCGTACCGTCCATAGCCTGTCATACTTTTTATCAAAATAATCAGCTCAATTCTAATACGATAGATACAAAAACTATCCTAATATTTTACAATAAAATGTTGTGATTATTCTATCATTTTTATAATTTAATTGCAACTATACAGCACTTAAAAAACAATAAAAGACTAAAAGAATCCTCTTTCAGTCTTCGTATAGCGTCATTTTTATTTATTTAACACCCAAAAACCTATCATTTTTTATAAAAGCAATCATCAGTTACATAGTGGACAGCTACACATTTGCCCTAACTTTACTAGTCGCTGAACATTGATTAACTTTTGCAGCAGCATTTAGCTTTTTAACCTCTTCAACAGTTAAGCGACGATAATCCCCTGGTTGCAGCATACCCAACTTAACAGGTCCACAAGCCACACGCTTAAGACGCGCTACCTCCAATCCTAATTGCTCGCACATATTGCGAATCTGGCGATTGCGCCCTTCATAAAGAACCATTTCCAAAACCACACGACCCGGTTCCTGCAACACAACATTAACTTGAGCCGGCGCTGTCTTTCTACCGTCAATGATCATCCCTGCTGTCAGAGCAGTAATCTGGTCCTCTGTAATGGACGGACGCACTGTCACACGATAGGTTTTTGGAATATGCATAGAAGGGTGGGTCATTGCATTAGCAAAACTACCATCGTTTGTCATTAACAACATTCCTTCAGAATCACGATCTAATCGTCCAACAGGATAAATCCTTTCCGGTATATTTGTTACTAGCTCCGCTACACATTTACGATCCATTTCATCGTTCATCGTTGTAATAAAACCTCTCGGCTTGTAAAGCATAATATATACATTCCGCACATTGCTCACAATATTTTTATTATCTACTGTCACTCTATCCTTTTTAGAGTCCACTTTATCTCCTATTTTTGCAACCTTGCCATTTACCTTTACACGACCACTTGCAATTAACTCTTCCGCTTTTCTGCGTGAGGCAACCCCGCAGTCCGCAAGCATTTTTTGCAGCCTAACATCTTTTGCCATTTTTTAATCCACCTTTTTCCATCTTATCGAAACAAATTTCGAAAAAAATCTCCTATTTTCTGAAATATAGTTTTTTCAACGGTCTGTTGCTCTACTTGACCGACAGTAATCAATGGAACAGAACCGATTTCTTCTCCGTTTAACTGGTAAGAAATTCTACCAAGCTGCGTTCCTCCCGGAACAGGAGCATATACAAAACTCGGCAAAATAACCACACGCTTAATTTTATCTGCATCACCTACAGCAACTACAGCACTTTTGATATCGCAACCAACCACATTTATCTGTTCATTTACACCGCCCACAACGTCTACCGTAAATTGCGTATTAGCATCGTCCATTTTTACACTGGTCAGTTGTGAAAATCCGTAATCAAACATGCTGATATGGTCATTCCAATCGTCCGGCGCATGAAGCGTCACCGCTACCAAACATACGCCATCTCTTTCAGCCGCAGACACAAGACACCTGCCGGCTTTTTTTGTAAAGCCCGTTTTAATACCAATACAACCCTCATATAAATGCAGCAGTTTATTATGATTACTATAACTTTGAGTATGAGGTGGATGAACAAAGGTGGCCATAACTTTTGTTTGCGAACAAATATCCAAAAAAACCTGATTCTGAATAGCAGCCGCACCCAACTTTGCCATATCGAGCGCTGTAGAATAATGCTCTTCGGCATCCAGCCCCGATGCTGTTACAAAATTCGTATCGTTCATATCAAGCTCTTGAGCTCTGGCATTCATCATACCAGCAAAGATTTCTTCTGATCCACCTATGGCAACTGCCGCACCATAAGCCGCATCATTACCCGAAACCGTCAGCATACCAATTGCCAAATCTTTCAGCGAAATCTGGTCGCCGGCATTGAGATACATAGAAGAACCTTCAATTCCTGCAACCTGTTGACTAATTGTTACAATTTGATTTTCTTTTTCCGCTGCTTCCAGAGTTAAAAGAGCCGTCATAATTTTGGTTGTGCTCGCCATAGCTCGCTTTTGCTCTGCATTTTTTGCATAAAGCACCTCACCGTTATCCGCATTTATCAAAACTGCGGACTGGGCTGAAACCGATAGAGCTCCAGATTGCTCCTCTCCGTAAACCGGCAGCACCGAGCTTACAAATATAAGACATACAACACACATCATACTAGCAATTATTTTATACAAAGAAAACCACCTACCAATAGTACCACTATATGCAGGCAGTCTAAGCAATATGAATTGTTGTATACCTAAATTCGGTACTCAGTCATGTTTTTATTAACGTAATATAAAATTGCCGTAATGCTTAGATATTTAATTTTATTATTCTTCCAATTTATCCAATTCTTTAGCGTCCTTTTTCTCTGCTTTCTCTTCTTTTTTCTTTTTAAAAGCCGACGACAGTTTATCCACTACATCGGGTACCATCTGCACAATACGGTCAACCGAACCTTCAAAAGGTTCTATCTGCACCATCTTAACATTACCATTGTTAATAGATAAAAACGCAATTGGCGTAATGGTAATACCAGCACCCGCTCCACCACCAAAAAAGTCTTTAGCCGGCTGCGATTTTGCAGGGAAATCAGAACCACCGGAAGCAAAACCGTAACTGACTCTCGAAATAGGAATAACAGTTGTTCCATCCGGTACTGTAATCGGTTCACCTATTACCGAATTAACATCCACCATTTCTTTAATTTTTTCCATCGTGGTTTCCAGCATGCCGTCAATTGGACGAGTACCCATAATAATTACACTCCTTTAAGCTAATGATTAGATGATTTAGCAATATGTTTGCGGTATACTTTTATCAACTTTAAAAAGCTGCCGATTCCCGCTATAATAACAAAAATAGGCCGAATACCTGCTGTTAAATGAAAATCCGCTTTCGATTCTTTCTCCTCAAAATCTGCAATTACGCAGACATGAGTAATTTTACATTTTGTGACGGTTTGTATTGCGTTCACAGCAGGATATATTACTGCGCAAGCCTGTCCATATTGTAGAGCGGTTTGCGCCGCATCCTCATTAGAAACCGCAATGTCTAATGACAAACGATACACAACAACATGAGAAAACAGATTTCTACCTATACCTGTTACAATACTTTTAAGCTCCATTATAAGCTCGAACAAACCTGAGACGCCCTTACGTTCTAGTATAACCTTAATTTTAGAAAGTTTACCCTTTTTTTCTCTTTCTTTTTCTTTTTTCTTTCTTGGGAGGGTATCTGTTTCCTTTTCCTGAAATACCCGAAACGGAATACCCAATATTCTAACCCTTATAAGAAGGTCATCCTGAAACCGCAAATCCAAAATTACGGGGCAAATTAATATAATTGCAAAAATCAGCAAAACTCCTCCGATCACCAAAAGAGAAATCATGCGTGCATCCATATGCAACCACCCCCAATAATTTTTACAGTATTACCTTTAAATATTTTCCAGCTGCAATTGTTTTTCCATACCAGACTCAGCTAATTTACCGTTGTCTGTTTTTGTGGTTGCTGCGTTAAATTCTGGCACTTCAGGCAGTTCTTCCAAAGACGTAATATCCATACACCTCAAAAAGTTTTGCGTTGTACCGTATAGCAGGGGTCTTCCTGGTAATTCCAGCCTGCCCCGTTCTTCTATTAAGCCTTTAGCAAATAACCCGTTTAATACGCCTGAGCTGTCCACACCGCGTACCTGCTCTAAAAATGCTTTTGTTACCGGTTGATGATAAGCCACAATTGCCAGTACCTCTAACGCTGCCGGTGAAAGGGGAGCATTATGTCTAAGCTCTAGCACCAAACGAATATACGGCTCAAACTCTGACTTTGTACACATTTGATAGCTATCATTCAACCGCATGATTCGTATACCGCTGTGAGACTGGTTAAACTCCTCCATAACAGCGGCAACTACCAGCTCCGCCTGTGATTTTTCCAATTCTAAGGCAACTGCAATTTTATCCAAACCAATCGGTTCTCCGCTTGCAAATAAAACCGCTTCTATTATACCTTTGTGCGTCTGTGTTTCCAGTCTTGTTCACCACCATCTATTAATACCAGTTTTGGATCACCGTTATCATCCTCTACACGTACCCTCTTTCCTTTTACCAGCTCCAACACCGCAAGAAAGATCGCTACCATCTGCGACTTACTTTCGGCCCTTTCAAACAAATAAGTATAAGAGATCTTATCGTTTTTCCAAAGATACCGCAATACATGTATCATTTGCGAGGTAACCGAAACTGTTGGAGTTGCTACGATGCCAGAAAAAGATTCAGCAGGCGGCGGCAAAAACCGCTTGCCCTTACCTACCGCATTTTGATAGGCTACCAACAGTTCATGAGTCTCATGGACACTGCGATACGTCAAATCCTTTTTTAATTTCATCTGTTCCCGAATAAATATACCTGTTTTTAGCTGATCTTTTAAAATTTGCGCCATCAGCTTACATTGCTGATAGTCAACCAACTGCGTAACCAGTTGTTCTGTCAGTTCTTCTATTTCCTCGTGCTTTGGCAGCAAGGAAATGGTTTTCATATGAACCAACCTCGATGCCATGGTTAAAAATTCGCTGGCAATTTCCATATCCTGTTGCTGCATGGCATTAATGTGTTCCATATATTGCTCCAACAATTTAGAAATTTGAATATCGCAGATATTCAGCTTATGTTTAGAAAGTAGATATAGAAGTAAATCCAACGGACCTTCAAAATCAGGTAGTTTATAGGATAGTTTTTCCATAGAATCTCCAGTTATAATGCGCCAGCTAATCGAAACGGCAATTCTGCAATCCATAGAATACCATTAGCGCAGGCATTTTGGACGTAACTGAGAGGACCGCTCAAAGCGCCGGTAAACAGAAGTACGTACAAAAAGATTATAAAAAAATGCTGATAACGATAAAATACCTCCATACCCTTTTGCGGCAAAAACGAAGCTACAATTTTCGAGCCATCTAAAGGAGGAATCGGCAACAGATTAAACACTGCAAGAGAAATATTGATGATAATAAAGGCCGAAAGCATTTGCATTGCAAAATGATTCGCCACAGTACTTGAACCTATACCAACATTCACACCCACATAAATAAACGCACCAATCAAAGCAGCCAAAAAGTTGGAAAAAGGGCCTGCCGCTGCTGTAACCGCCATACCCACTCGAGGGTGTCTAAAATTATTTAGATTTACAGGAACCGGTCTAGCCCAGCCAAAACCAACAAGAAGGATTATCAGAGCACCCAAAGGATCAATACTCACTAGTGGATTAAACGTTAATCTACCTGCATTTTTAGCTGTACGATCGCCAAATTTATAGGCGACCCATCCATGAGCCAGTTCGTGCAAAGGCAAAATTACAAACAAAATAATCAGAACTGCAATCAGCTGCGGTACTATAATACTAAGCTTTTCTGCTGAAGATAAGGTACCGTTCAGCAATGTCCTTATAATCAAATTGGCACACACTCCTTTTTATTGTTATATTATACTATCCTTTAAAAAAAAACACAATACTAAGACCCTATACTATTTACAGAATATGTATATTTTTCTTTACTTCTGTCATGACAAGCCTTGTTTGAAAGAATATCTGAAAAACACTTGCAATTTTTGCGCAAATTTGATAGAATACTAACATTGTAATGAAAAACAGCCTTTTTGAAGGAGGTGCAGATACATGGCAAAATGTGAAATTTGCGGCAAAGACGTATCTTTCGGTATTAAAGTTTCCCACTCGCACAGACGTTCCAACAGAACATGGAAGCCCAATATTAAACGCGTAAGAGCCGTTGTGAACGGTTCTAATAAACGTATTTATGCCTGCACCCGTTGCTTGCGTTCCGGCAAAGTAACTCGTGCGGTATCCGGTTCCGCAGCAGTATAAATCATAAACAAACTAAGTTGAAGCAGAACCGTAAAAGAGGTCTATGTGCTTCTTTTTTATTTTGTTAAAAAAAACATCCAATGTTTAAAACATTGGATGTTTTTTCTATGTTTAGTCCTTTTGTTTGTTTCCAAATAATTTTTTTTCCGTACCGTTTATAAGCCGTTGTATATTCCCTCTATGTTTGTATATCACAATACCGCTTACCATGGCGGTAACAGCTGTAACAACCAACACATATTTAAGAGAAACCACCCCATTACCATAATAATCAACAAAAAATGTAATTACAAACGTGACAATGGGATAAATAATCCCACCAATAACAGAACCCAGCGATACCATTTTCCAAATAGAAAATACAATAATAAACAAACCGATTACCGCAAGAAAAACCCGCCAATCAGCCAAAGCCATCATTGTAGTAGCTGTAACAACACCCTTACCGCCTTTAAACTTAAAATAAATTGGGTACATATGTCCAATGGTACAACAAAAACCTGATAAATAAATACCATAATTAACAATATAAGCAGGGGCATTGCTGGCAGCACTCATATATGCTAAAACATATTTGGTTAAAATAACCGATACAACACATTTTATAATATCAAATATAAAAGTTAAAATTGCCGCACGCTTGCCAACAGAACGCAAAACATTAGTTGTGCCTGCATTCCCGCTTCCCATAGTGCGGATATCATCTTTACTAAACATTTTTGTAAAGATAATAGAAAAATTGATACTGCCTAGCAGATATGAAACAATCATAATTGCCAGCGTAGGCAGTGCAAATATTTTAAACAATACCAACATGCAGGCTCCTCCTATTTTTCTCCGCGTTCACGGATCATAAACCGAACCGGAGTACCCTCTAAACCAAAGGTCTCTCTAATTCTGTTTTCTAAATACCGCTGATACGAAAAATGGAACAACTCTGCATCATTTACAAAACAGATAAAGGTTGGAGGCTTTGTACTCGCCTGCGTCATATAGTAAATTTTTAGCCGTTTTCCTTTATCTGTAGGTGGCTGCACCCTAGCTGTAGCTTGTGCCAGAATATCATTGAGCGTACCTGTTGTAATACGCATGGCATTAGAATTTGCCGCATGTTTAATTAACTCAAACAGTCGGTCAATACGCTGCCCGGTATTGGCAGAAATAAATACAAATGATACATAAGACATAAAAGCAAAATCCGTTTCCAGCTTTTTACGATACTCCTGCATAGTTTTGTCATCTTTTTCAACGGCATCCCATTTATTCACTGCAATTACACAGCCCTTACCCGCTTCATGAGCTAAACCGGCCACTTTAGAGTCTTGCTCTGTAAAGCCCTCAGTTGCATCAATCATAATCACGCATACATCAGAGCGCTCAATTGCCATTTGTGCGCGAATAATACTGTAGCGTTCAATCTGGTCATCCATTTTATATACTTTGCTTTGACGACGTAAACCTGCCGTATCAATCAACACAAATTTTCCATATTGATTTTCTACAGCAGTATCAATAGCATCACGTGTCGTACCTGCAATATTAGAAACAATACAACGTTCTTGCCCTGAAATTTTATTGACTAGTGACGATTTTCCTACATTCGGCTTGCCAATAATCGCAACCTTAATTTCATCGTTTTCTTGCTCGTCCTCTTGCTTCTGCGGAATTATCTGTAGAACCTTATCAAGCAAATCGCCTGTTCCATGCCCATGTACAGAAGATACTGCTATCGGATCTCCCAAGCCTAAATTATAGAATTCATAAAAATCTGGTGGTGGATCTCCTATATTATCACATTTATTTACCGCAAGGACAACCGGTCTACCGCTTTTTTTCAACATAACGGCAACTTCCTGATCTGTTGCCACAATACCGCTGCGCACATCCGTCACCATAATAATCGCATCGGCTCCATCAATAGCAACCTGAGCTTGTGTTCTCATTTGAGATAAAATCGCATCTTGAGACGCAGGCTCGATACCACCGGTATCCACTAAAGAAAACACACGATTCTCCCACTCGCATTCACCATATATGCGGTCTCTTGTAACCCCCGGTGTATCATCTACAATCGAAAGCCTCTTACCTATCAGTTTATTAAACAAAGTGGATTTTCCCACATTTGGTCTGCCTACTATGGCAACAATTGGTTCGGACATCGTTTTCACTCTCCTAACACAGCATTCAATAACTGCTCTCCATCATTCATAACCGTCTTAATCGTTATTTGCAGTTCTCTGCTAATATCATCAAGAGTTATATCGTCTAATAATATATTTGTATTATGGCGAAGCATAACTGCCGGTATTAATAATACATCTCCCAATTGCTTTCCCTTTAATTGCGAAATCATGTCTTTACCAGTTATTAATCCTGCTACCGTAATATTTTCTCCAAAAAAATGATTCACGATTGGAATTACCCTACAAGTTAAATTATTACATTTTATCCGCACTTCGTCAAGCAATCCATCAATAAAAGGCTGCGCAGCGACACCCGTTGCTATGGTAATATTTCTCTTGGGTATTTGGACCGTATCATTACCGTGCAAACGCTTCTTCAACGCAAAAAGAAATTCCTCTTTCAAACAGGCAATGGACCCAACTCCGCTTTCTAACTGTGAAAAATCCCCATAAAATTCGGGCGGGGGAATGGGTCGCTCCGCTTTAATGTAGAATTCATCTGCGGCATATGCCATACGGTTTCCCAGTTTCCTCTCAAATCTGTCGCCAAAGCTGTCAATCAAATCAATTGTATCGGCAGCCTCTTCCTTAGTATATGGACGAAGCTCGAATAATTTTTGTCGAAATTTTGTAATACCAACCGGCACAAGAGAAATACTTTGCATGGCAGGCGCTAGCTTGCCCAAATCAGTCAGGCTTCGTTCCAATTCAGCGCCATCGTTAATACCGGGACACAACACCAATTGCGTATTCATCTGAATACCCGCCTCTGCAAATCTAGGCAATATCTCAAGCGTTTTACCTGCAAATCGGTTACCCATCATTTTCACTCTTAACTCCGGGTTGGTGGTGTGTACCGAAATATTAATAGGACTGATTTTCATATCAATAATACGCTGTATATCATTTTCTTTTAAATTAGTAAGCGTCACATAGTTACCAAATAAAAAAGACAGGCGAGAATCGTCATCTTTAAAATACAGGCTTTCACGCATTCCTTTTGGCATTTGGTCAATAAAACAAAAGATACATTTACAGCAGCAAGAACGTTGTTTATCCATTAAGTAAGTATTAAATTGTAAACCAATCGCCTGATACTGCCTTTTACTCATAGATATGACCCGCGTTTGTCCTTTAGAATCCGCAAGCTTGATTTGCAGCTGTGCATTCGTTTCGTAGAAACGATAATCCAGCACATCTATAATCTCATGGTCATTTAAAGATATCAACGTTTCCCCCGGTTCAATTCCGGCACGCCACGCAGGACTATTCGGTTCAATTCCTGTAATAACTACCGATATGTTATTTCACCTCCATCTGCAGCAATGATTCTGTTTTTCTATAAAAAATAAGAGAGGGATTTCTCCCTCTCTTATTTTTTTGAAGTAAAAGAATTACGCTTCTTTTTTAATCACTTCTCTGCCGTTGTAAAAACCACAACTACCACAAACAATGTGAGGAGTTTTGTACTCACCGCATTTTGGGCAATGGACAAGAGTCGGAGCACTTATTTTCCAAACATTTGAACGCCTCTTATTTTGTCTTGCGCTTGATACTTTACGCTTTGGTACCGCCATCGTCAGCACCTCCTTATATAATAAGACTAATCTATCAGTTGTTTCAAAACCTCCAAACGAGGGTCAATCTGATGCTGTTTACATTGACAGCTTTCACTGTTCAAATTCACACCGCAGATCGGACACAGACCTTTGCAATCCTCTTTACACAAGTACTTTGTAGGTAACGCCAATAGAATATCCGCCCGTAAAAGCTCGGTTAAATTCAATTTGCCGTCTTGCACAAGAATATAGGTATCCTGATCTTCTTCATTCATTTGCATAATAAGAGGATGACTAAAAGTATTATGATACTGCGTTCGAACATCATCTGCACAACGATCGCATGGAATGTTAAAATCAAAATCAGCCTGTGCAGTTAAATAAACGATTTGTTCAATATTTTTCACCTTACCGCTAATTTGAATCGCAGATATAAACGGATATACTTGGCTAATTTCTATATCCGATAAATCCATCTCAAATTGAAAGGGTAATTCCTCCCCTTCCTGTTCAAACAACTTTTTTACATCAAGCAGCATAGTAACACCTCTTGCGCTTTACTAAAATATTATATCTATTTGTCCATACTTTGTCAACAGAAATTTACATAGAATCATTGTTTTCTCAGTTTATAGGATGTCCGGCACTACTGTGGTCATACGAACAAAAGCCGATTCATATAAAATAACTGCCGGAAGTATCCCGACAGTTATTACAAATTTATGTATCCGATTTAGATACAGGTTACAATACCTTTCAAACCGGACGGAAGCTCAGCTTCATCCATAGAAACAGAAAGTGTAATTTTTGTCTCTGCAAAGCCAGATAATCCATCAAGTTTTTTGATAAAGCATTCCAAATCCTCAATGTCAATTGCTTTTAAAGTAGAATCTATAAAAATTTCTTTTACATCGTAGTTTCCTGCACAGATACCACTTACAAAGCCATAAAATGCAGAACAACCTTGAATACCGTATGGCTCAAGAGCAATCAATCTTGCTTGATGTGAGATATCTAATGTTAAGTGAGACTCTTTCTCAATAACAACTACATTGCCATCTGTGCTTTCAATGGCGCTATTTGCTGCTTCAATCAACTTTTTTGTTTTTCCTGAACCTTTTTTACCAATAATTAGAGTTATCATACTGAAACTCCTCCCCAAAAATATAAATATTTTCCACCGATGTGGTACGACCGGCATATTTCAATTCCTATTTCTTTAATCGAGCCTTAAGCTGCTGTTTTGCATCTTCATAACCTGGCTTATCTAACAGAGCAAACATATTTTTTTTGTAACTTTCTACACCCGGCTGGTTAAATGGGTTAACCCCTAATAAATATCCTGAAACCGCACAGGCCTTTTCAAAGAAATAAATCAAATATCCCAGAGAATATTCTGAGAAATCTGAAACCTGAATCACAATATTTGGAACACCGCCGTCATGATGTGCCAATACTGTACCCTCAAAAGCTTTTTGGTTAATATAAGATACAGGTTTTCCCTGCAAAAAATTCAACCCGTCTGCATTATCGAGACTATTCTTTACTAATATATCATACTTTGGCTTCTCAAACAATACAACAGTTTCAAAAATTGTGCGTTTGCCCTCTTGTATATATTGCCCTATAGAGTGTAGGTCTGTAGAAAATATTGCGCTAGCAGGAAAAATCCCTTTTTGCTCTTTTCCCTCACTTTCTCCATAAAGCTGTTTCCACCACTCGCACATCATGGTATAGCACGGCTCATAACTTACCAAAAGTTCAATATCTTTACCCTTGCGATTTAAAATATTACGTAACGCTGCATATTGGTAACATGGATTTTCTTTTAACTGAGTATTATTGTAAGCCTGCTGTGCATCCGCCGCTCCCTGCATCATGGCTGTAATATCTGCACCACACACTGCAATTGGAAGGAGTCCTACTGCTGTTAAAACTGAATAACGTCCACCTATGTTATCAGGGATTATAAATGTCTCGTAGCCCTCGGCGTCCGCTAGCTGCTTAAGTGTACCTTCGGCTTTATCAGTTGTACAATAGATCCTTTTTCTTGCTTCTTCTTTTCCATATTCTTTCTCTAAAAAATCTTTCAATACCCGAAACGCAATTGCCGGCTCTATAGTAGTACCTGATTTAGAAATGATATTAATAGAAACACGTTTACCTTTGCAAATCATAAGCAATTCTTTTAGTGATGCTGGACTGATTGTATTTCCGGCAAAATAAATATCAGGCGTTTCTTTGGGAAGCACATTATAATGCTGTGACTTTAAAAATTCAATTGCTGCTCTTGCGCCAAGGTAAGAACCGCCGATCCCAATCACAATTAATACGTCTGAATCACTCTGAATCTGTTTTGCAACCGACTCAATTCTCCGGAATTCCTCTCTATCATAATCTGTCGGCAAAGTAAGCCAACCAATATAATCATTACCAATTCCTGTTCTGTTGTGAAGCATTTCATGGGCAAGCGCAACTTGAGGAGCAATTGCCTCAAACTCACAGTCTTGCACAAAACTTTCCGCATGCTTAAAATCAACTTGAATGGACATACTAGTTCCTCCTAAATACTTCACATTCTTTAGCTATGATTCTACAATAAATCTCCTCTGTTTGCAAGCGAAGTAAAACAGATTTTATAAATATTTACCTTATCAACTATAACTCCATATATCACCAACAAAATAAACTTTTGAATAAAATCATGAAAACAGCCCCAAAGCCAATTTTATTTATTGGTGTTTTTGCTGTAATATCATATTCTGCCAACAGTTCTCCGTCCAGTGTATACTTCACCTTACCCAGCAGTTGTCCCTGTTCTACCGGAGCCTCTACACCCTCACTTAACTCCACCTGGCTTTGAATCGACGACTCCTTTCCTTTCGGCACCAGAACCTCTGCCTGCGTGCCACATTCTGCTTGTACCTCACTCTCTAAACCATTATATACCGGAACGGCTGCAAATTCCGGCATGGACAACGCCGTAAATGAAAAATTTGCAAACCCATAGTCCAGCAATGTAGATGCAGAAGCAAAGCGCTCATCTGTTGTAGCGCATCCCAGTACTACCGCCACCAGGCTTAATTTATCTCTTGTGGCTGTAGCACTGATGCAGCTGCCCGCCTGACTGGTAGTACCTGTTTTCAAACCTGTAATACCTTTGTAACTGCGGATAAGTTTATTAGTATTTACTAATTGCGTTTCACCGTCTCTGAGATAATCAATCCACGTTAAAGTATAATCAAAAATCTTTTCATGCTGAATTAACGCTGCGGACATCAATGCAACGTCATGGGCTGTCGTTAAATGACCGTCTTCATCTAAGCCGTTACAATTTTTAAATGTAGTATCGTTCATACCAAGTTGCTTGGCCCTGATATTCATTTGTTTTACAAACTCATCTTCCGTACCGTACACATGCTCTGCCAAAACCACCGCCGCATCATTTGCGCTCATAATCACCGTAGCTTTAATCAAATCATTGACTGACATAACCTCACCTTCTTTCAGCCAAATATCTGATCCCCCCATAGAAGCCGCGTGAGCGCTTGCCGCCACCTGATCCCCCATAGAAATTTTGCCAGAGTCAATTGCCTCCATAACCAACAGTAATGTCATAACCTTAGTAATGGATGCACACGGCCGTACTTCATTTGCATTTTTCTCATATAAAATTTTACCTGTTTTCGGCTCAATCAAAATTGCGGAGGGAGCCGCTACCTCTTCATCTGAAATGGCCGATACAGGTACTGCTAATACAACTGTCAATATCATAACCATAATCATTGCAATGCCCTTTATTTTCCCTCTCATTGAATACTGCACCTCCAAATTTTCACCTATGCCAATGGATATGCACAGTGAATACTAAATATGAACAACCCTTACAAGCCTTGCATAACAGGTAAAAACAAAAACTTCCGGACAAATTACAGTCCGGAAGTAAAAATATTTATACGGTTCGCACAGGAATTTGTTTACTTTGTAAATAGGTCTTCAACTGAGGAACGGTAATCTCTCCAAAATGAAATAATGACGCTGCCAAAACCGCATCTGCCTCTCCTGATTCAAAAGCATCATAAAAGTGCTCCATTGTTCCTGCCCCGCCAGAAGCGATCACTGGAATTTGTACCCTACAGGAAACAGCTCTTGTTAATTCTAAATCGTAGCCTGCTTTTTGACCGTCACAGTCCATACTGGTCAACAAAATTTCTCCTGCACCCAGCTTAGCAGCTTCTATAGCCCATGCTACAGCATCTTTTCCCGTGTCATCGCGACCTCCGTTAATCACAACAGTCCAGCCTCCCTCTTTTCTCCGCTTGGCATCAATGGCGCATACTACGCATTGACTACCAAACTGCTCTGCTGCCTGACGTATCAAATCAGGGTTCTTCCACGCCGCCGTATTCAGCGATATTTTGTCCGCACCGGCACGCAGCAGAGTTTGAATATCTGCAACAGTACGTATACCACCCCCTACGGTAAAGGGAATAAAAATATGCTTTGCCACTTCCTGCACAATATGTACAATCGTTCCCCTGCCCTCAGCTGATGCTGTAATATCCAGCAATACCAATTCATCGGCACCCTGTTTATCATAGGCAATTGCCGCCTCTACCGGATCCCCGGCATCCCGTAAATTCACAAAACTTGTACCTTTTACCACTCTGCCGTTATTCACATCTAAACATGGAATAATTCGTTTTGCGTGCACTTATAAACACCTCTTTCTTAACTATATTAACGATACAAAATTTTTGAGTATTTCAATCCCTCTCATACCGCTTTTTTCCGGATGAAACTGTACCGCATAAATATTATCTTTTTGTACCGCAACATCCAATTCTATGCCATAGGTCGTGGTAGCAGATACAATGTCCCGATCTTCCGCTTTTAAATAATAAGAATGTACAAAATACACATATGATTCTGGTTCAATATTGCGAAATAAACCATCTGTTTGTTTAATATTCAGCGAATTCCAGCCAATATGCGGCACCTTTAAATCCCAACCGCTTGGAATCATTTCAATTTTACCTTTAAAAACCCCTAAGCCTTTGACTCCAGGGCTTTCTGAGCTTTCTTCAAACAGCATTTGCAGACCTAAACAAATACCTAAAAACGGTTTGCCGCTTTTGATAAAATCTAAAACCGGTTTTATCAATTTTGACCGATGTAAACAATCCATTGCATGACCAAAAGAACCAACACCCGGTAAAACGGCCGCATCGGCCGCCTGTAATATTTCGGCATCATGGGTAATACAAATTTCACATCCAATATACTCCATAGCATTTTTTACACTGTGTAAGTTCCCTGCACCATAATCAATTAACGCAATCATACTACATATTTCCTTCACAACTAAAATATAAATATATAAAGCTTTTATTTTTTAAACCAATATTATAAAGGTTTTGTAAAAGTCATTGCTATTTTATCATTTTTCCCCAATGATAGCAAATATATTTTTGCATGATTTTATACAAAACTGTAACAATAAAATAAGCGAAAAATTTCGCTTATTTTATAAAGCAGGGACGTGAATCTTATGAAAAACAAAGTAAATGCCCAAAATATAAAACTGCAACCAGACAAATTTGACGACACAAATGGCATAACCATTCCTATTACCTATCCTGACCGACGTGCTGTTGATACACATGCAGCTATTCCCTCTGATGAGAATGTACTGCGTGCAAAAGAATGGGTGGATCACAATATAAAATAAAGAAACAGGAATTGCTGCAATTATACAGCAATTCCTGTTTCTCCAAATAAAGCAATTACTTACAACCAAGGGGGCACATTATGGATTACATATCACTGGTGGGCATCGCAATCGGTTTAGCCATGGACGCATTTGCCGTTTCAGTTACAAACGGCACTGTTTTACAAAAAGTAACGGCAGGCACTGCATTAAAAACTGCTGCATATTTTGGCATCTTTCAAGGTATTATGCCCCTAATCGGCTGGGTCATCGGTAAAGCTGGTCAAAATTTAATACATACAGCCGATCATTGGATTGCATTAATTCTACTATGCTATTTAGGTATAAAAATGCTTTGGGATGCACGTAAAAAAAATGAAAACTCCCATTGCAAAAAAGACAATATTGCCATTAAAACGCTACTTAGTATGGCTGTAGCAACCAGTATTGATGCTTTGGCAACCGGTGTGATTTTACCATCAGCAATTGGTGCACAAACTTATTCACAAATGCTGTTTGCAATTTTAATAATTGCTTTGATTACATATGTACTGTGCATACTTGGTATTTTTTTAGGGCAAAAGTTTGGATGCCTGCTGCAAAATAAGTCTTGCGCTTTTGGTGGAATCATTTTAATTTCTATTGGCATTAAAACTTTTGTGGAACACATGTTTTTTTAAACGGTTTATTACAATGCTTTTCTCATTTCATTTATACGAAACAGCAAAAGAAATTTCTTGTTGTAAAAATTTTTCTGCCATTTTTATGTTTATATACGGTTAATCACACACCTCTAAACACGCTTGTGCATCTTCCAAAATCCGGCGGTCTGCGTCAAAGGTGAGTAAATCCATCGCTTTTGCATAGGGTACCAACCAATATTCCAATACTTCGCCCGCCTGTGGAAATACACATTGATTCGTATATTTTGCCAAATAATACACTGCTCGCTTATTCACCGAAAATTTAACCTTATAATCATATAATCGTCTAAAATTTTCCTGTACATCCACACGCAGTCCGGTTTCCTCTAAAATTTCACGATGTACTGTTTGCAACTCAGTTTCGCCATATTCGATATGTCCTTTTGGAAAACCTATGTTTTGGGACCGGTTACGAATCAGCAAATATCTGCGCTCTTGTTTATCTTCGTTATAAATCACTGCGCCGCAAGATTTTTCATACAAACATTTATAAATTGGATACCGACCCTCTTCCGCCTTTGCCAAATTATGAGCAATTTGCGGCTCGTAAATCACAACATCACTGGGAGCAGCAACCAATTTCATAGCGCCGCTTCCTTTATATTCAATCGTAGCCGCAATCATACCGCAAAATTCTTTTGTGACCTGTTTTTCGACACCAAATACATAAACGGTTTGCTTTTTATTTGTCCTCTGAAAATGCTCTTTATAGTAACCACGCAAGTATTGATCAGCCTTTGTTTGATTTTCATCCAATACAACCGTCAGTTCCCTACCTAATGTAAAATAATCTGCTGCTTCCATTATAATGTTTTGTATAAACCTGACCTTTCCCTGATGATATGCATTCCGATCATTGGCATATTTCTCTGCAAGATCCTTCTTTAATGTATGGTATTTTTTGAGCCTGTCCGTATTAACCGAAAGATAATCCTTAAATTGTATAAGTCGATCCCATTGTGCACTATTTTGCAATACCACATAAATATGCGCTGTACATATCCCTGCATCCATATCTTCACAAATAAAAAACAGCTGATTATCTATATCTTTATTATATACATGATAAATATGGTGTGCCTGTAGTTTATCTTCTATTTCTATAACGTCCTGTAACGATGATACTGCAACAGCAATATCCAAAATCGGTGTAAATTGAACCCGAAACGAGGGATTACGAATAGCTCCGCTGCCTATTTGCTGCACATCTTTCGCAATTGAGCCAAACAGCGATTTGATATGTTGAATTTCTCTTTGGGCAATCTGATCCCATTCTTCACTGCGCTCTATAAAAGATACAGTTCCTCGCTTTAATCCTAGCATAACAGCCTCCTCCTTTTTAATTTTTCTTTGTAAAAATTATATCATTTCTATGGTCATTATGCAAGATGAAGCTTTGTTGACAAAATAAAAAAGTGATACTCTTAAGAGTATCACTTTTTACCAACCTTAGCATCCGCTGAATAAGAAATTTATTCTTATTCTTCTCTCATTTTTGCAAAGCACTCGCTGCAATATACAGGACGGTCTTCACGCGGTTTAAAAGGAACCTTTGCTTCACAACCACAGGAAGCGCATTGTGCAGTAAACATTTCGCGCTCCGGTCTTGCAGCATTTTTTCGTGCATCGCGGCATCCCTTGCATCTTTGGGGCTCGTTTACAAAGCCTTTAGAAGCATAGAATTCCTGCTCACCGGCAGTAAATTCAAATTCTGCGCCACAGTCTTTACAGATGAGAGTTTTGTCTTCGTACATGTAATTTACCTCGCTTTGGATAAAAGATATTTTGCCCTTAGACGGATTTGCACCGCCGCCTTTGATGGATCAACGCTCTAACTTAAGCTACCGGGGCATATGAGACTGCATGATTGTAATTTTTCTACGCACACGCTGAATAGCATTATCTACAGCTTTAGTGGGAACTGCTAAGTTAGCGGCAATCTCACTGTAACTCCGACCACTCAAATAAAGAAAGAGAACCTGCTGCTCCAGCTTTGACAAACTCTGCCTGATTTTTTGATGAACCGCTTCTAAATTTTCTCTGTCTATTAACAAAGCTTCAGGATTAGTTTCCCTCCTGAGTACCTCTCTGGTACCAAATTCCAAAGCCTCTTGATCATGAAAAGATACAAATTGACTACTAGGAATATTTTTTTGACGGGTGCAGGTGCGATAAGCCGCTACCATACGGTTTTGAATACAAATACCCGCATATGTCTGAAAACAGGCTTTGCCTGCCTGATTATAGGTTTTTGCCGCTGCGAACAAACCCAATAACCCCTCCTGACAAAGATCATCTGACTCCAATGCACAACCTCGAAACGAATATGCTTTTGCTCTGATTAAAGACAAATATCTAGAAGTCAATTCCACAAAAGCGTCTGCATTACCTTTTTGAACAAAATCCACAAGCTGATCGTCTGTATAATCTTTTATTTGTTCCGGCAACCCAAAACACCTCTTGCAATGACTTTTATATGTTTCCATCATACTCTATTCTTGGGTTAAAGTCAATAAAATTTATGGAATATGATAAAAAAACATTCTTTTTTTATCATATTCATTGTGTGCAACGAGTAAAAAATTTACTTTATTTTACAATGATATGGTATCTAAAATACATGCAAAAATCAAGTAGCACATATCACTTGATACATTTTATTTTTGAAAAGGCTGGTAAGGCGTCGTATTAATTCTATCATCTATATAAGAAGTAAAGTCCTTAGTCAGCAGCGTTCCGTAAGTGACGATTCGCTTACCATATTTATCTTTCAATTTTATAATGCCTGCCTCTAAACGTTCCTGTTCCTGCTCCTTTAATACACTTGTATAAAAAGATACCTGAGCTTTTTGCACATTTGGCAGCAACAAAAAACCACAGACCCCCAAAGCACGTACAGAATTCTTCCACTTATAATGCTGTTTAAATAAGCGTACTGCCGCTGCATAAATATCTTTGACCCATCTGGAAGGAATCTCTAAGTTTTGCTGGTACTGCCTTGATTGAAACAAGTCATCCTTGACCATAATCCGTATCCCACATGCTACCATCTCTTCCTGATACATCCGGTGTGAGATTTTTTCTGACAAATATAGTAGTACTTTATTAACCTGCTCTTCATTTTTCAAATCTTTCGGACAAGTAATACTATTCCCAATACTTTTTGGCGGTTGACTAGCATTAGAAAATGCTACAACTGACTTGTCTCTACCATTAGCATTTTGCCAAAGTATACTGCCGTTTTTTCCTAGCATAGCATACAGATAATTGGGATTAGAAGATGCCAGATCGCCAATTGTTACAATGCCAACACTACGTAATTTTTTTAAAGTTGCATGTCCTATGCCCAACATCCACTCTACCGGCAGCTTCCATACGATTTCCTGAAAATTATTCTCTGCAATCACCGTTGTGGCATTTGGCTTTTTTAGATCACTGGCAAGCTTTGCAAATACTTTATTAAAACTTACACCTACCGAAATCGTTAACCCTAGTTGACTGTACAGTTGATTACGAATCTTCTCTGCAATCTCATAAGGCGTTCCAAATAAACGCTGGCTCCCTGTTACATCCAGCCAACACTCATCAATACCAAACGGCTCAATTTGATCTGTATAAGATGAATAAATTTTTTTTGCCAAATTAGAAAAATATAAATATCTGTCGTAGTGCGGCAGCGTAACCACTAAATCGGGGCACTTTTTCTGTGCACGAAACACAGGGTCACCGGTCTTGACTCCATATTGCTTTGCCAACTCATTTTTTGCTAGTACAATACCATGCCGATCCTCCTGTTTCCCACAAACCGCCACCGGATTCCCATTTAAGTGGGGATAATCTCTACATTCTACCGACGCATAGAAATTATTCAAATCACAATGCAAAATTACGCGTCCCATATTCCCTCTATCCCTCTCACTAAGAATTCGAACATTTGTTCTATTATACACCTTTTCTGTTTCCATGTAAATAGCTGTGGAAAAATACCAACATTTTCTTGCATACAATCTTTGCAAAGCTTATAATAAAGCAATATACAAATTACAAGAGGAGAATGGTATATGTTCACACGTTTAAACAGCATGGGGCTTTATGGAATGGACGCTTTCGGTGTGGAAGTGGAAGCCGACATCGCCAATGGTTTACCCGGATTCGATTTAGTCGGTTTGCCAGACACCGCCGTAAAAGAATCCCGTGATCGTGTAAGATCTGCTTTAAAAAACTGCAACTTCACCTTTCCTATGAACCGTATTACCATTAACCTGGCTCCGGCAGATAAACGAAAAGAAGGTCCGATTTATGACCTGCCTATGTTGATTGCAATTTTAATGGCATCGGGACAAATCTCCTGCAACCTTTCTGACTGCGCAATTATAGGGGAGCTTTCTCTGTCGGGAAACACCCGTCCTATCCGAGGTGTTCTCCCTATGGCTATCCACGCAAAAGAATTAGGATATCGCCGTCTGTTCGTGCCTGCCGCCAACGGAGCAGAAGCCGCTGCTGTGCAAGGACTAACAGTATATCCAGTCACAGATGTACGGCAATTAATAAATCACTTAACAGGTCATACTACAATCTCACCCCAACTACCCCAGGATACACATATACCCTCTCTACACGCTCTACCTGATTTTGCTGATGTACGAGGACAATCAGAAGCCAAACGGGCCCTTGAAATTGCTGCCGGAGGCGGACATAACGTGCTTTTAATCGGTCCTCCCGGCTCTGGTAAAAGTATGTTAGCAAAACGAATTCCCTCCATTTTGCCGCCCATGACCTTTGAAGAAACCATTGAGACAACTAAACTGCATTCTATTGCCGGCATTATGCCGCCTGACACTCCTTTGGTTCACACAAGACCTTTTCGTGCTCCTCATCATACCGTATCTCCCGCAGGACTATCTGGAGGAGGCAGTATACCTCGTCCCGGCGAGATTTCTTTAGCGCATAACGGCGTACTGTTTTTAGATGAACTTCCGGAATTTTCGAAGCATGCTATGGAGGTCTTGAGACAACCGTTGGAGGATAACACGGTTACAATCTCTCGTATAAACGGCAGCTATACTTATCCTTGCTCTGTTATGTTTATAGCCGCTATGAATCCGTGTCCCTGCGGATATTTCGGACATATAAACCGTCGTTGTACTTGTACCTCCTCTATGGTCAATCGATATCTTTCACGGGTTTCAGGCCCATTATTAGATCGCTTAGACTTACATATTGAAGTGCCTGCCGTGGATTTTGACGAGCTAACTTATGAGAAAAAATCAGAATCATCCGCTAATATCAAAAAACGTGTAGACGCAGCACGCACCATTCAGAATGAACGCTTTCGTAACACCGATATAACCTGTAATGCCAAAATGACGCCCTCCTTTTTATACAAACACTGTCAATTAAATCATGCTGCCCGTCAGCTACTAAAAGCTGCTTTTGAAAAACTGGGACTTTCAGCACGAGCATATGACCGCGTATTAAAAGTAGCACGTACCATCGCCGATTTAGAAAGCAGCGAGAGCATACAAGCCCACCACGCTGCTGAGGCTGTGCAATATCGCAGCCTCGACCGCAAATATTGGAACAAGGAATTATAACGTCTAATACCAAAATGGGACTATGCAGATATATTAAACCCTGATGCAAAATCAAAAAAATAAGCGTACTGTTAAAACAGACATAATATAACCCGTTGTATCTGCCATTAATGCAGCCGGAATAGCATGACGGGTTTTTTTGATACCAACAGAACCAAAATAAACGGCAATGGCATAAAAAGTGGTCTCGGTTGAACCCATCATTACAGAAGCCACCCGTCCAATAAAACTGTCTGCTCCGTTGGTTTGGAATATATCCGTTAAAATGGCAGTAGAACCGCTTCCGGAAACAGGCCGCAGCAGCGCAAGAGGCAATACTTGCGCCGGAAACCCTAAAAAATTTGCAACAGGCGCAACCCAATTTGTGAATAGTTCTAACGCACCGGAAGCGCTCAGCATCGTGACCGCCATAATCAGGCCAACTAAAGAAGGTAAAATAGACACAGATGATTGAAAACCCTCTTTAGCTCCTGCAATAAAGGTATCAAACAACGGTACCCGTTTCACCAGTCCAAATACAACGATAATACAAATCACAACTGGTACTATATAAACACTAAACCTATCCATATTTCAGCTCCTTTAACTCAATCTGCGCTTTTGATAACGGCCTTGCAATAATTTTGCAACAAGAACGCCTACAATTAGCGATACAACCGATGCTACCCAAACTGCCGGCAAAATATCAAAAGGAAACTGAGCGCCATACTGTACACGCAGAGCCCCCATAAAAGTGGGGATCAGCTGTATGGAGGCTGTATTGATAACAACGAACATAATCATACTGTTATTGGCGACAACAGAGTCAGGATTATTTTTTTGCATTTCTTTCATAGCCGCAATTCCCAATGGAGTTGCCGCATTACCTAAACCTAAAAAGTTAGCAGCCATGTTCATAGAGACCGCTTTTAACGCACTACTGCCCGAACCATAATCGGGAAATAGCCATTTTAACAGCGGGTAGAATGCTTTGCACAAAACAGTTGTTAAACCTCCAGCGTCTGCAATTTTCATAAAGCCGGTCCATGCACACATCATACCTAATGTGCCGATTATTAGCTCTACTGCATTGCCGGCTCCATTCATAACCGCTTCCGAAAGCTCGGGCATTCTACCAGTAAAGATTGCACATACAAAGCTAATTAAAATTAAACCTGCCCATATTACATTTAACATGCTTTACACCTCTACAATAGGTATGTATTATAGGACGAGTTTATGAATTTTTTTTAAATTATGTTCGACAGAAATTAAGGGCTATTGACATTTATTGTAAAAAAAGGTATAATTGCGACGTACAATAAAATAATTGTAGTAAAAAGAAAAACGATAACTAATAAGGAGGAATTTACTTGAAATCAACAGGCATTGTAAGAAAAGTAGATGAATTGGGACGAATTGTTCTTCCCAAAGAACTCAGACAGACCCTAAACATCAGAGAGAGAGACCCCATTGAAATATTTGTGGATAACTCTTCCATTGTATTGCAAAAATATGAGCCAGCATGCATGTTTTGCAACAATACCAATGGAATGGTTCAATATAAGGGTCGCAATATCTGCCAAGAGTGTCTGAGAGCAATCGAGGATGAAGCTCGAAAAAATAATAAACTGTAATTAAAATAAAATCCGCAGACTGATAAAAAAACAGTCTGCGGATTTTATTTTAATTTTTATAAAATGCGTGCGTCATTTATCACGATTTGAAATTTCAATTCTAAAAAATCAGCAGCTTTTCTACACAGAACCATGCGCGTTAAAAAAATTTCAAAATATTCAATCACCGGACAAATCTCTGTATCAATCATTAACAGCAACCGTGCTACTTTTTGTTCCTTATCAATTTGTATCGTTGATTTTTCTACTGCATAATTCACCCGATCATGGATATCATTAGCTACCGTTTCCTTATTGCGTACTCTAGTACGACGCACATCACTTTTATCAGCTAAAATTAATGCCGCGGCAATAGGATTCACAGCGGTTGCAGTTCCCTCATCATGGTTACCAATAGCTGCAATAATTTGACTGATTTCTTTAGGTGGCATACCTAACCTGGTTAATATATCAAATGCCATAAGCGCTCCTGAATGGGCATGATCTACACGATTAATTACATTACCTATATCATGCATATAACCTGCAATCGCTGCTAGTTCACAGGTTCGCCTATCATACCCCAAATCGTATAAAATTTGACGGGCCTGCACTGCGCTTCTCTTTAAATGTGCAAATCCATGCTCTGTATAGTGCATCACACCTAAGTATTCATTTCCTTTAGTAATATATTCTCGAATTTCTTCATTTTGTTCAATATCTTTTAATGTCATCACATTTTTTCTCTGTTGCTCCACTATCCTATCCCCTATCAAGGCTCTGTTACCATTAAATACATCGCCTGTAAACAAATTTCTCCATGCTTCATAAACCGTTTCAGCTCAATATGCTCATTGGCATTGTGCATATTACGGTCAGGCTCATCTGGAAATAAAGGACCAAAAGCCACACATTTACCTTCTGCTGCACGCGCATAAGTGCCTCCTCCCGTTGCGTATAGTTTCGCCTCCTGACCTGTTACAGTTTGATATGCTTTTTTCAATAACAAAATAAACGGTGTGTCCTCATCCATATACAATGGTAAATTCAAATGGTGCAAATCAAGCGTCATATTATACCGCTCCGCTTCCAACCTAATTTGCTCCATAATTGCGTTTCCATCCGCTGTAACCGGATACCGAATATCAATACTTACTTTCGCTGTTTTTTGGAACACTTGTACTTTACCAACATTACAAGTCAGTGCACCTGAAAGTAAATCCTCTTGTTTAATACCAAGAGTCTCACCGTCTAACTGCATATGAATCTGTTCATGAATAAAGGTTAATACATTGCCCAACTGTTGCGCCGTAAACACACGAAACAATAATTCAATAAGATGTGTTGCCGCATTTATACCTGTCTCTGGTTGCATTGCATGCGCTGCTTTACCCACGGATTGCAGCAATACTCCGCCTTTATGTTTAGTAACAGTCACACTACCCTCTGTCTGCTCACACAATCTTTCCAGTCTTATTGCCTCTTCTTCCGTACAAAAAATATCTGCTTGTGCACCGTTTGGTACTGCATTGATGACCGTTCCAGCCTCAAATCGTTCTATAATTGTTCCATTATTTTCTGCCGCACAGAGCGAAAATTGTAGAATCCCCTTCTCTCTATTACAAATACCATATTCCGCATCCGGAGTAAATCCTTGATCTGGTAACGGTTCCCTACGAAAATACATGCGTAAATCATCCATACCTACCTCTTCACCTGCACCAAAAATAACCCTCAATCTGCGTCTAGGCTCTATGCCAGCATCTTTTAACGCTTTTAAACAATACAATGCCATCATCGCTGCACCTTTGTCGTCTAACACCCCACGTCCAAATAAAAGGTCACCCTCTTGGGTCAACATAAAAGGCTCGCTGTGCCAACCTGTGCCAGCAGGTACCACATCCACATGCGCCATCACCGCAGACATCTTTTCACCTACCCCAAACTCTGCATGACCAGCATAGTTCTCTACATTACAAGTTTCAAAGCCCATTTCTTCAGCTAAAGCTAAAACAAAATGTAGCGCATCAGCTGAGGCTTTTCCATAGGGATACCCCTCTGTTGCCACAGTACAAACAGAAGGAATGGCTACCAGCTTTGCCAAATTATATATCAATTCTTTTTCATATTGGTAAATACGGGAACCAAAATACATGTACATCGCTCCTCTCTATGAAAAATTATACCATACTTTACCCAAATTCATACATAAAATCATAACTTAAAAAAGTACTTTCTTTCTATCAAAAGCCTTTGTTTATAACGGCACATTATTTATAGACCGGTATCTTTTTTAAAAACGTAGAAGTCTTCTTTACTACTACCAAATGTTAGTGAGCATCTTGCATTTCTATATAACACATATTATTTTAATTGCTACTTTATTTGAACATAGAAAAACCTGCGGAACATAACGCATTCACTATAAATGAGCGTATTCATCCGCAGGAGCAGAATAAGTTTATGAAAGGAACAACTTTAACACAGATATCTTATTTGCACATACAAAAAATTTACTGATACAACTTGCCCGCCATATATGCTACATTAATCATCATATCCGTTGGGATTCATTTGTTGCCAACGCCAGGTATCTGCACACATATCATCTATATTTTTTGTTGCACGCCAATCCAACTCAATTACTGCCTTTTCAGGGTCGGCATAACAAACCGGAACGTCCCCTTCTCTACGAGCAATAACCTCGTAAGGAATTTTTTTGCCAACAACTCTTTCAAAAGCGTGGAGCATTTCAAATACAGAATATCCCTGTCCGGTTCCCAAATTATAAATCTGCAAACCGCATGGCGTGTCAAACTTTTTTAACGCAGCAACGTGACCTTTGGCTAAATCTACCACATGTATAAAATCACGTACGCCTGTACCGTCTTTGGTATCATAATCACTGCCGAATACGTTTAATTTTTCAAGTTTCCCAATAGCAACCTGTGAAATATATGGCATCAAATTATTAGGAATTCCGTTAGGATCCTCACCAATTCTACCGCTTTCATGCGCACCAACAGGATTAAAATATCTTAAAATTACAGGGTTTAAAGCAGTATCTGCTTTGGCAACATCTTGTAAAATCTGTTCCAACATCAGCTTTGTGGTACCATAAGGATTTGTTGTCGACAATGGAAAATCTTCTTTAATAGGCATTTTGGCAGGGTTACCATATACCGTTGCAGAAGAACTAAACACTAAATTTTTGACTTCAAACTCATTCATAACCTCTAATAACGCCAAAGTAGAAATCAAATTATTATCATAATATTTTAAAGGTACTTGTACAGACTCACCGACTGCTTTTAAGCCGGCAAAATGAATCACCGCATCTATATGCTCTTTTTCAAAAATCTTGTTCAGCGTTTCTTTATCACGAACATCCGCTTCATAAAAAGTAAACGTTTTTTGTGTAAGCTCCTTAATACGATTCAGCACCGCTGGCTTACTGTTATAAAAGTTATCAACTACCACAACCTCATAACCTGTTTGCAGTAATTCCACACAAGTATGACTGCCTATATAACCGGCCCCGCCTGTCACTAAAACTTTCATATCATGAACCTCTTTGTTTATCAAAATTTTCTATTTCAGTTTATCATAATCCTTACATAATGTCGACTGCAAAATCCCTCAACCTCATCAACATGTTTTGTTTAAATTGTGCAAATAAAATCAATTTATCTCTATTAAACCATAAAATTATGACATATTTATTAACGCAATAATCAATATATCCACATTACACCGATTGATAGCAAGTAAAAATTTCCATTTCATATAGACTATGTTTTTGTATAACCCTCTTTATTCTGCACATAATTTTGTTATTACTTGAAATAAGGGGATCGTTATGTACCGAACTGTCCGATTATTTTTTGCCGGAAGTTCTATATACCCGGCAATAGAATTGCTCTACAGAAGAAAAACGCATATTTCTATGGCAATGGCCGGCGGGAGCAGCTTATGTATAATTGATAAAATATGCAACGGATTATTAAAACAAAAGAGGTTACCTGTAAAATGTATAGCAGGTTCTTTCATCATTACCAGTGTTGAACTGGTGACAGGATTAATCGTAAATGTTTATATGAAAAAAAATGTGTGGGACTATTCTAATCTTCCTATGAATATGAAAGGGCAGGTTTGCCTGCCCTTTACTATCGCTTGGGGACTAATTACAATTCCTGCACTTACACTCTGCAAGTTTGTCAAGTAAAAATAAAAACACGTGAGCAAGCATTTAAAACCCTCTATATTAACTATTGGGATTAATATATTTTATTTAATAACACATCTTATTCTCTATTTCCATCATTCACTATGTGGTGTCTCTGATTTTTTGTCTTTTTTCTGACAAACCTTACAATCAAAAAATCTGTTGCAGTACCTAAAACTACTCCGATAGATACCCCAATAGCAACACCGATTGCCAGATTATCAAATACGTAATGACCAATCAATCCACCACCAATTGCACCTACAGCCACGCCGATAGAGGCACCTGATAAAATTGTGCTTCGTTTTTTTTCATCCATCTGCTTGTTTCTCCTAACACCTTTTATTTTCGATTACGCACCCATAAAAGTGATAATTCAACATATTTATTATACAAGATATTTTGCCATAAAACTACGTACAATTAAAACAAAAATACAGTCTATTTTTAGACTATATTCTTTATAGAAAATAATCTATATCGAATAAAGTAAGCGTATACTATTATTCTGCACAAATACACGCTCATAGACAAAGTACTGGTAACAGTAATTTTATACTGGTCTATCTAAAAAACAGGCAGCTATCTGCCGCCTGTTTTTTTAATGCAATAATTGCTGCCGTGCCTGCAAGCGTTGTTGCTGCCAATAGTCCGGCTATATTTTCATCGTCTCCTGTCCGGACAAAGTTTACGTTTTCTTGATCACGATTTTGTACGTACATTTCATTTTGTTGTCCTGGTTTTTGAACCTGTTCTGCATTTGCTAAGATTCGATTCAGAACCAATCTTAACACCTCAGTGGCTTGTACAATTTCTGCCTGCGTAGCATTTGGATTTGCTAAAATTGCTTTCGCATTTTCCAAAGCTGTAAGCATTTCATCCCAACTTGGATCATTTCGATATTTGTCTGCATTTGCTACCACTGATTGTGCTGTTAGAATCATGGACTCAAGACCACGCTTATCAACATTGTTTAATGCATCGTTTACTTTTAAACCAGCTCTTGCACTAACTAATACTGTATAGATATAATCCATTTCTGCTTTATCAGAAGTCGGGTCATTATAAATAGCTAGCGCTTGAGCGAATGCGGTATTAAAAGCCTCTACACCTTCTATAAATATCGTTGTATCAATTCCTTTACATTCCGTAATCAACTGGGCTAACATTGCTCTGGAGATTTCGTGCTCTGCACTTTGGCGCGCTGTTTCCAAATTATTTAATACCGTTTGATATTCCTCTTTGGTTACATTCGACTTATTAACAATTTGTTGAGCTACTAAAATCTGATTATTCAGATTTGCACGATTTGTCGGAGATAACTTTTCTGCACCATTACCAGATAATACAGCCTGAGCCTTATCAATAGACGCTTTAATCGCTTCCACAAAGCTATTGAGGTCTTCTTTAAAGTTAGCTTGTAAGACGATATTGCTGTTTGCCTGGAATGTGTAAGAAGCAGAAGTACTTACTTCAGCTCCTGTGGCATCTGTCCAATTTACAAAAGCATAACCTGCATTCGGCGTTGCTGTTAATGTAATTTGATCTTCTTCTAAGCAGGCTATCGGGTTTGTTACTGGCGTTCCGTCTTGTGTAACTGTTCCTCCGTTATTCGGAGAAGTCGTTACTGTTACTTGCTGTTTTGCTACTAATGCATTTTTTGCCTCGGTTAATGCTGTACGGGCATCCTCTACTGTTGTTTTATTAGTAGCAGTATTATACGCCGCCTCTGCTTCTGCAAGTGGATGTATACTAAAAATGGATGTATACTAAAAAGTGGACAGAAAAAGATAGAATAAAGACGACAAATAAAAGAAAGGAAAAAAGCAATGGGGAATTACCGAAAATATGATGAAGATTTTAAGCAAAGCCTAGTAAATTTATACCATGGTGGTAAAACACAAACGGAACTATGTAAGGAGAATATGGAGTATCCAATTCTCCTTTAGCTAAATGGATCAAACTTTACTCTCAAGTACGGGTAGATGAAGAAACTGTTATGACAGCAAAGCAAATTCGTGAGCTCCAAAAGAAAAATGCTCTTTTAGAAGAGGAGAATCTGATCTTAAAAAAAGCGATTACCATCTTCACACCACACTCAAACAAAGACTAAATGCGGTTCATCTTTTAAAAAGTCAACATCGAATCGTTAC